>JAMORY010000001.1 GCA_027063305.1 Sulfurovum sp.
CTTTCCTGCTATAATTTTGAAAAAATTTTAGCAGGAATGATTATGCGCGTACTTACAGGGATCCAAGCTTCAGGAAAACTTCACATAGGGAACTACTTCGGTGCCATGAAACCGATGGTACAGTTGCAGGAAGACCATGAACTTTTCACTTTCATTGCCAACTACCATTCACTCACAAGCTCAAAAGATGCCCAAACACTCAGACAGTATACACTTGATGCTGCTGTGGACTATCTTTCCATCGGAATTGATCCAAACAAAACGACTTTCTGGGTTCAAAGCCATGTACCGCAGGTGCTTGAACTCTACTGGATCCTCTCGAAGTTCACCCCAATGGGACTGCTAGAACGTGCACACAGCTATAAGGACAAAGTAGCCAAAGGGATCCCCGCATCCCACGCACTCTTTAGCTACCCTGTACTGATGGCAGCAGACATTCTGCTCTTTGATGTGGAGAAGGTGCCTGTAGGAAAAGACCAGGTACAGCATCTTGAGATGACACGTGACATTGCCATTAAGTTCAATAACGAATATGGAGAGCTATTCAAACTCCCTGAAGCGATGGTCAATGATGAGGTGGCGACCATTCCGGGTATTGACGGGCAGAAGATGAGTAAAAGCTACGGCAATGCCATTGACCTCTTTATGGATGAAAAACCGCTTCAAAAACGCTGTAACAAGATCATCTCCTCCTCTACTCCGCTGGGTGAACCGCTGGAATGGGAAGGGTGTCACATCTACAATCTTGCCGCGCTCTTCCTTGACGAAGAAGGTAAAAAAGAGCTTCAAGCACGTTATAAAAGCGGTAAAGAGGGGTACGGACATTTCAAAAAGTACCTCAAAGAACTCATCTGGGAAGAGTTGGCAGAAGCCAGAGAAAAACGTGCCTATTATCTTGAACATCTGGATGAAGTACAGGACATTTTGGCAATGGGCGCGAAGAGAGCCGGAGAGATCGCCGATGCGAAAATGGCAAAAGTACGTGAGGCGATAGGACTACTATAGAATTAGGAATTAGGAATTAGGACTTTTACGGGGTATAGTGAGCTTTGTCAAGCTTTTATACCCGCTTACAATACGCTTGATCGCCTCCTTATCTATAGAGCCTGTAACCATAATGTGCAATTTGCTCTTTCCTTCGTTTCCTTCAGCATTCAGCAGTGTTTTTACACGATTGGCGATCGCTTCCCCCGCATCTAAAAAACAGACCTCTTTTTGCATAACCTTTGCTATGGCTTCTTTGGCTAATGGATAGTGGGTACACCCTAGAACAATTGTATCAACATTGGCTTCTCTCATAGGGATCAACCATCTTTCAAGCTTCTGCCTGCACTCGACACTCTCAAGTGTTCCATTTTCGATATGCTCGACCAATCCGGCACACGCTTGCTCATGCAGTGTCACCTCTTTCTCACTTCTCAGTCTGTCAGCTAACTGCTGATATTTATCCCCTTTAAGGGTTGCAGGCGTTGCAAGCACTCCAACCACTCCACTTTTGCTTAAAGCAATAGCAGGCTTAATGGCAGGCTCTGTACCGACAATGATCAGATCAGGGTAATATTCACGCAGCGTTGCAATAGCCGCAGAGGTAGCTGTATTGCATGCAACAACCAGTGCATTGATCTGATATGTATCTATGAGGTATTGCGTAATATTAAGGGAGTATTGAAGAATCTCTTGAGGTGTTTTTTCACCATAAGGGGCATGAAGCGTATCGGCAACATAATATAGATCGACATTTCCAAGATGATTTAAAAGTGACTGAACAACTGTTAGACCACCAAGACCAGAATCAAAGACACCAACCTTTAACTCCTCACTCCTCACTCCTCACTCCTCACTTGATAAAAGCAGCTGCTTTTATCAAGCTCCTTCGTTCATCATCGAAAGGAACTCTTCGTTGCTTTTGGTCTTCATCATTTTAGAGTAGAGAAACTTCAGCCCTTCAACCTCTTCCATGTTCTGCATCGCGTTTCTAAGCGCCCAAACCTTTTGAAGGGTCAGAGGATCGACCATCAACTCCTCTTTACGCGTACCGGACTTGGTTACATCAATTGCAGGGTAGATACGGCGTTCTGCCACATGACGGCTAAGCACCACTTCGGAGTTACCCGTACCTTTGAACTCTTCAAAGATCACCTCATCCATACGGCTTCCCGTCTCGATGAGCGCAGTGGCGATGATGGTTAAACTTCCACCCTCTTCAATGTTACGCGCCGCTCCGAAGAAGCGTTTTGGCTTATGAAGTGCATTGGCATCAACCCCACCAGAGAGGACTTTTCCCGAACTAGGCGTAACCGTGTTGTAGGCTCTTGCCAAACGGGTAATGGAATCGAGCAAAATGACTACATCTTTTCCCATCTCCACACGTCTTTTGGCTTTTTCTATAACCATCTCCGCCGTTCTAACATGGTTTTGTGCAGGCATATCGAATGTTGAAGCATATACTTCACCCTTGACAGAACGCTGCATATCCGTTACCTCTTCGGGACGCTCATCCACAAGCAATACCATAAGCGATGCATCGGGGTTATTGTGGGTCACACCGTGTGCTAACTCTTTGAGAAGTTCTGTCTTACCTGTTCTTGGCGGCGCTACGATGAGTGCACGCTGCCCTTTACCGATAGGTGCGAAGAGGTCAAGCACACGACCTGTCATCTTCATCGGGTGATATTCCATTTTCAACTGCTCGGATGCATAAAGCGGTGTAAGGTTGTCAAAGAGCGGACGCTGCTTGGACTTCTCAGGCGGCAAGTAGTTGATCGCTTCGATCTTGAGCAGCGCATAGTACTTCTCCTGATCTTTGGGAGGGCGCACCTGACCTGTAACGATATCTCCGTTACGCAGTGCAAAACGCTTTACCTGAGTACCGCTGACGTAGGTGTCGTTGCTTGAGTTAGCGAAATTTCCGTCTATAGAACGCAAGAAACCGTAACCGTCAGGCATGATCTCCAAAATACCGGTATAGAGAATAAACCCGCCTTGAGAGACTTGAGACTTGAGAATTTCAAAAATCAAATCTTTTCTCTGGAACTCATTGGGGTTCTCAACACCGACTTCTTTGGCGATCTTTACAAGTTCATCAAGTGGTTTTTGTTGGAGGTCTTCGATTTTATAGCCCTGAACGGGAACGTGGGTTCTATTTTTTTTACTGTTGGCATGGCCGTTGGATTTTTTAGTGTCGCTCATACTTCCTCTTGTGTGCATATGAATAAATGGAGATGTTATAGTAGTATCAAACACTGCTATGTAGTGGCATAATTATAGTCCTTTTTGACTGAAATGTCAAATTTGTAGGGATTTGTGAGATATTTTAGACTATAATTAACATAAGTACCCCTTAAAGGAGAGACATCATGTCCGTTGAAACCCATATTGAAAAAGTCTTACGCACCGTCCAGAGCCACAGCCCTGGACAAGCGGAGTTCTACCAAGCAACACAGGAAGTATTGCACTCTCTTACCCCTCTTCTCAAAGAGGATGATCGATACGATCACTACAATATCCTAGAGCGTATTACCGTACCTGAGCGTACCATCATCTTCCGTGTCAACTGGGTCGATGACCACGGGATCATTCAGACCAATATCGGCTACCGTGTGCAGTTCAACTCTGCCATCGGCCCCTATAAAGGCGGTCTGCGTTTCCACCCTACGGTCAATCTGGGCATCATCAAGTTCCTCGGATTCGAGCAGATATTCAAGAACGCCCTCACAGGGTTGCCTATCGGCGGTGCCAAAGGAGGAAGCAACTTTGATCCCAAAGGAAAGAGCGACAATGAGATCATGCGTTTCTGTCAAGCATTCATGACCGAACTCTACCAGCATATCGGGGAGACCAGAGATGTACCTGCCGGAGATATCGGTGTAGGCGCACGCGAGATCGGCTATCTTTTCGGTATGTACAAAAAGATCACCAGACAGTTTGAAGGGGTACTTACGGGCAAAAATATCAACTGGGGAGGTTCCAATACACGTAAAGAGGCAACCGGATACGGCTCTGTCTACTTTGCCGAGAATATTCTCAATAAATATGGAGAGTCTCTTGAAGGCAAACGCTGCTGTGTTTCAGGTTCAGGAAATGTTGCTATCTATACTATTGAAAAACTCTACGACATGGGTGCGATCCCTATAACATGCAGTGACTCCAAAGGGACTATCTATCATGAAAACGGCATAGATCTAAACTCGCTCAAAGCGATCAAAGAGATCAATCATCAATCACTGGAGGTCTACGGACAGGTACACCCTGATGCTGTTTATACCTCTGTTACCCACTATCCTGACGGCAGACATATGGTCTGGGATGTTCCATGTGATATCGCTTTCCCAAGCGCAACACAAAATGAACTAAACCTAGAAGATGCCAAAAAACTGGTTGAAAACGGATGTATCCTTGTGAATGAAGGTGCCAATATGCCTACCACTCCGGATGCGGTGGAGTATCTAAGAAAAAAAGAAATATGGTTTGGTCCGGGGAAAGCAGCCAATGCAGGAGGAGTCGCCACAAGTCAGCTGGAGATGAGCCAAAATGCCTCTATGGCAAAGTGGAGTTTTGAGGAAGTAGACATCAAACTGCGCCAGATCATGCACAACATCTTTGAAACAGCCTATAAAACATCGGTGGAATTTGAACGTGAAGGCGACCTGATCTGCGGTGCGAACATCGCCGGTTTCCGAAAAGTAGCCGACTCGATGATCGATCAGGGATCCGTATAGTGAGGAGTGAGGAGTGAGGAGTGAGGAGTGAGGAGTGAGGAGTGAGGAACGGTAAAATATCCTCTCTTTCTCTAACCTTAAAATTGAAATATTTTTCACACCAATGCATAATAGAGCAGCGGCGGGTAGAGCAGAACTCCTGCTAGAAAGAACCATGAGGGGATTCTCCACTGAAGCATAGCAGCAAGATCAACGGGGACTTGTTTCTTGACAAAAACCGCTCTAATCAACTCAATTTTATAGAAAAGATCAAATACCTTCATGGCAATGATTATGATCATATAGAAGTTCAGTACATCCGTTGCAACAACAACAAAAAGTACAAAATAGAATGTCGGATGTACTAGGAATAGAAGAAAAATACTCTTTTGGTACCATCCGTAAAGACGTTCGATGATCCCATACAGCGTATCGGCACGCTGTATCATCGCTTCAAAAAGTTCCAGTATCACAAGCAGTAACGTTAACGATAAGGCATTTTCCATGCAGGATTTTACCCACTTTTGGATAAAATAGCTCCCTATCTAGTCCATCCAAGGAAGTAAAATTTGGCACAAGTCCCCTGTACACACTGTAATCTTACTTTTGATGAATCCGTCATGATCACGGAAGAGTACCCTGACAAAACCCTGCATTTTTGCTGTAAAGGGTGCCAAGGAGTGTATCATTTACTTGAGAGTGAAGGGCTTGATACATTCTATGACAAATTGGGAGACACCAAACTTCAGCCTGCCGTACAAAAGAGTGACGATCTGGAAAAGTTCGATCTGGAAGGTTTTAAGAACAAGTACATCAAAGAGCATGATGACGGGCTGTATGAGATCAATCTCATTATAGAAGGTATCCACTGCTCAGCATGTGTCTGGCTGAACGAAAAAGTACTGCACAAGACCCCCGGAGTGATCGAGGCGACCATCAACTACACCAACAACAAAGCCAAAGTAGTCTGGGACCCCGACGAGATACAGCTCTCCAAAATTATCGAGACCATCCGAAGCATCGGATACAACGGCTACCCCTATGATCCTACGTTGCAGGAAGAGCGTGCCAACAAGACCAAAAAAGAGTACTATTCACGTATTCTGGTCGCGGTATTCGGCTCTATGAACATTATGTGGATCGCCATTGCACACTATGCGGGCTATTTCAGCGGGATGGAGCAGCGTTTCAAAGATATTTTGAACGTAGCAGAGTTCATTCTTGCCACTCCGGTACTCTTCTATAGCGGCTGGGTCTTTTTTCGGGGTGCCTATTACGGCTACAAGAACCGCATTGTCAATATGGATACACTGGTCGCCTCGGGTGCCGTACTTGCCTACATCTACTCCATCTATGCTATGATCACCCAGCGCGGAGAGGTCTACTTCGACTCGGTTGCGATGATCATCACCTTTGTACTGGTCGGAAAATACCTTGAGGTACTGAGCAAAAAACATGCTGTCGATACTCTCGACTCCATTATGGGAAGCACCCCGACCGAAGTCACTCTCATTCAGAATAATGAAAAAACCCTGATCGCGGTAGAAAATGTACAGCTTGGGGATATCATCGAGCTTAAACCCGGTGAGAAAGTGGTCATTGACGGCATTGTTACCCATGGAGAGGGGAGTTTTGACGAGAGCTCTCTTACCGGTGAGAGTGAGGCGGTATTCAAGCACAAAGGCGACACCATACTGAGCGGTTCGATCTGTCTGGACTCCGTGGTACGGTATGAAGCGACCAAAGATGTCTCAGGCTCCCTGCTGCATGCCATTGTCTCTTTGCTTGAAGAGTCCATCACCAAAAAACCACGCATTGAACAGCTTGCAGATCAGATATCGGGCTACTTCTCAACGGTCATTCTACTCATTGCTCTTTTGACATTCGGGGCATGGTGGTACTTTGGCGGAGACTTTGAGCATGCGCTCATTATCGGTATCTCCGTCATCGTCATTGCCTGTCCGTGTGCATTGGGACTTGCCACCCCTATGGCTACGCTGGTGGGTATCTCCATCGCTGCCAAACGCAACATTCTCTTTAAAGAGGCGACCTTCCTTGAGACCATGGCAAAGAGCAACCTGCTGGCACTGGACAAGACCGGCACCATTACCGAGGGAAAACCTTCAGTGGTTGCAGAAAAGGTCTATGCAGACTATGACAGAACCCTGCTTCATGCCCTTCTTGCCACTTCTAACCATCCCATCTCAAACGGGATCAGAAAGCATCTTGAAACAGAAGGCGAAACTTTCGGCTTGCTACCTCTTGAAGCGATCAAGACCATTCAAGCCAAAGGGCTTGAAGCACAGTATCAAGGAAAACAGCTTGTCGGAGGAAATGCACTCTTTATGCAAGAACACGGCATAGCCATAGAAGAAAAAAGTGAGCATACCCTCTTCTACTTTGCCGTTGACGGTGTTTTGGCAAGCCGTTTTGAGCTTAGCGATACCATACGCGAAGGGGCGAAAGAGGCCATTGCCAATATACAACGTATGGGCATCAAAGTGGTCATGCTCACCGGTGACCATGAAGCCAGTGCACACCGCATTGCCAAGGCTGTGGGCATTGAAGAGGTGCATGCCCAGCTGCTTCCACAGGAGAAAGCCGCTTATGTCAAAGCGCAGCAGGAGAAAGGAGAAATCGTAGTGATGGCGGGAGACGGTATCAACGATGCGGTCGCCCTTGCCCAGTCCAACATCGCCATTGCCATGGGTAACGGTGCTGATGTCGCTATCTCTGTGAGTGATGTTGTACTGATGGATGAAAGCCCCCAAAGCATCCACGATGCCTACCGTATCTCCAGACGTACGTTCCTGGCGGTCAAAGAGAACCTCGGTTTCTCCCTGCTTTACAACACCGTTGCCGTCCCGCTTGCCATGGCAGGCTACGTTACGCCGCTTATTGCCGCACTCTCCATGAGTCTGAGCTCACTGGTCGTTGTCGGAAACTCAATGCGCATTAAAATGATAAAGTTCAAAGAAGCTAGAAGGTAGAAACAGTAAAGTGTCGTTTACTCTTTGTCAAAAAATTTAGGTAAAATACATCAACCTTTTTTAAAGATATAATCATGCAAACAAAAAAATATCTACCCACTACCTGCTATCTGCTACCTGCTCACTCCAAAGGAGTGTTTTATGTCTGAAAATGTCATCATCACTATGATCGGTATCTCAACCCTTTTAGGTGCAACAGGGCTTGCCGCCCTGCTCTGGGGTGTTAAAACCGGGCAGTTCGATGACCAGTCAAAATTCATCGATGCCGCACGCTTTGACAACGAAGAGGAACTGCGTGATGCGGTCATGATGGAAGAGAAAAGAAAAGCCCGCAAGAAAAAGAAAGAAGAAGAGAAGAAAAAATATATGCCGGCAGACTAAATAGTGGATAGTGGAATTTTGCATATTTTACCTAAGATAAAATTGAAAACAGACACGATAATATTCATTTAAACATTCACATTTTTTTGCTATAATATGAATAAATATTAATTTAACAGGAAAAATATGATGAAACATTTGATCTTTGCTTCATGTTTACTGACCGGTTCTTTTGCCGGAAGTCTTGGGCTCAATATTAACGATGAAGATGTTGAGGTTCGCGCAACCGTTGATATGAGTGCCGCCATAGGCAACGGTATCAATTATCTTATTGAAACAAGTTACTTACACACTGAAGAGGACAACCTTTTCAAAGTCGGATTTGGTGCGACCAACACACTTAAAGGTGCGGACGGTTTACGTCTTACGTTGGGACTTGAAGGTGTTTTTGGTGATGACTATGCAGCTATGCCGCTTTTTTGTCAAGCATCCTTAAGACTCCCTTTTGATGACGATATTCCGGCAACCTCTTTTACCACACGTATCGATTACGCACCATCCGTACTCTCTTTCAGTGATGCTGAGAAATATCTGGAGTATCGCTTCGAAGCCGATATGGAGGTGATACAGAGCATTCATCTCTATGCCGGGTACCGCAATATCGATACCGACTATGAAACCTACGACTACAACCTGAACGACAGTTGGTACGGCGGTCTCCGCTGGGGATTTTAAGCCTGCTTCGCCAGTTTTCTGAACTCCTTAGAGTTCTCAAGGAGTTCACTGTACGTTCCCCTGCTCGCTATAGATCCCTCTTTGAAAACCAGTATCTCATCAGCATGCTCAATAGTTGTCAGCCGGTGGGCGACAATAAAGGTGATCATCTCTCCTTTTAACGCTTCCAGCGCTTTTTGGATGGCCGCTTCGCTTTTGTTATCCAGTGCGGAGGTCGCTTCATCGAGAATAAGCACATCAGGGTCTTTGTAGAGCGCACGCGCCAGTGCAATACGCTGACGCTGTCCACCGCTGAGGTTGGTACCGAACTCATCAAGCACTGTCTCTATGCCTTCACTCAGTGCTTCGACAAAATCCCAGGCATACGCACGCTTGAGCGCTTCAATGACCCGCGCTTCATCTACCGGCTCTCCATAGGCGACATTCCGTGCAATGGTATCTTGAAAAATGAAAATGCGCTGTGTGACAAACGCGATCTTTCGATGCAGCGAATCAAGCGTATAGTCACGGATATCACTCTCATTGACATAGAGGGTTCCCGATGTGGCATCATAGAAGCGTACCAGCAGATTGACCAGAGAACTCTTCCCTGCACCACTGTCTCCGACAAGCGCATAAACCTTGCCTTTCTGCGCATCAATGTTAATATGTGAGAGTGCCACTTTATCCTCATACTGCAAGGAAACATCTTCAAAACGAATACGCTCAATTTGTTCAAGCACTTTCGTGCCAGAGACGATGGCAGGTTCTCTTTGAAAAAGCTCATCTATCCGCTCTGTTGCTGCAATGGCATCCTGCATCTGGTTATGGATGTTGGAGAACTTTTTAATGGGGTCATACAGCATAAACAGTGCCGTCACAAAAGCAAAAAAGCTTCCCACTGTCATATCGCCATCGATCACTTCGTTCGCACCAATGTAGATGGCAACAGCAATGGCAATGGAGCCAAAGAACTCCAGTACAGGAGAGACAAGCGCATTGGTCTTGCTCTGTTTCATGGAGAGTTTGAAGAAGTTCATATTCTCATCACTGAACTTTTGCTGTTCAAACTGCTGGGAGGAGTTGGATTTGATGATCTCAATATTGTTGAATATCTCCGTCAGCCGTGCGGTCAGGTCAGCCGCGCTCTCCTGTGAACGGGTGGAGTATTTCTTCATTCGTTTGGCAAGCATCTGAAGCGGAAAAAGCGCCAGCGGCATCACCACAAGAAAATAGAACGCCAGTTTGGGGTTCTGGTAGATCACATACCCTGTCAACGAGACGATCAGCATGGCATTGATCAGCACATTGGGGATAAGACGGGAGACCACATTCTGAATACGGGCAATATCATTGGTCGTACGGCTCAGCAGTTCACCATTACGCATACTGTTAAGGTACGCCATATCCTGATACATCAGGTGCTCGGAGAGTCTGTTGCGTATCTTTCTGACAATATCATTGCCGATGTAGATGGTATAGTAGGTCTGCACATACTTTCCAAGCGACTTCACAAAAAAGACCGCTACGATCGCAAACGGGATCAGTACAAGCATCTCTCTGTCTTTATTGATGAACACCTCATCAAGTACCGGTTTAAGCAGGTGCGCGGATGCTGTAGTACCGGCAGCCACGGCGATCATTCCGAGAATAGCGAAGACGAACTCTTTTTTATACGCCTTCATATAGGGGAGAAAGTAGATGAATAGTTGTTTCAATGATACCCCTTTTTATTCTTTACCAAAAATATCTCGACTAAATACTTTAGCATGACAGTCTTCTATCTCATCAGACATTCTATTTGCAACGATAACATCACTCTTAACCTTAAACAGATCAAGGTCATTCACTACTTTAAACTTTTCATATTCCCTTTCTTTTAAGACAGGCTCATAAATAATCACTTCTATGCCTTTTGCTCGTAACATTTCCATTATATCTTGGATCGCAGAACTTCTAAAGTTATCACTTCCACTTTTCATAATGAGTCTATAAATACCTACTACAGCATCTTTATCTGGTAATTTTTCCATTATTTTAGAAACAATGAATGATTTTCTTGTTTCATTAGCGTTAACAATAGCACTAATTAGATTTTGTGGTATATCCTGATAGTTCGCTAAGAGCTGCTTTGTATCTTTTGGAAGACAATAGCCTCCATACCCAAAACTTGGATTATTATAACCTAGCCCAATTCTTGGATCCAACCCTATACCTTCTATAATTTGTTCTGTATTCAAACCATGGATCATTGCATAACTATCAAGCTCATTAAAAAATGAAACCCTCATTGCCAAATATGTATTTGCAAATAGTTTAATCGCTTCTGCTTCTGTTGAACCTGTATATAGCACAGGTATATTATCTTTTCTTGCACCTTCTCTTAGTAATTCAGCAAAAACTTTTGCACGAGTACTTTTTTTACCGATGATGATCCTACTAGGGTATAAATTATCATACAACGCTTTCCCCTCTCTTAAAAATTCCGGAGAAAATATAATATTATCATGCTTGAATTTTTCTTTGACCATTTCTGTATAACCTACAGGTACTGTGGACTTTATGATCATAATCGCATTTTTATTTATACTTATTACATCTGATATAACAGACTCTATACTTTTTGTATTAAAATAATTTATTACAGGATCATAATCCGTAGGCGTTGCTATCACAACATAATCAGCATCTTTGTAAGCATCACTTTTTGATAAAGTAGCTCCAAATGAAATATCATCCCTTTTTAAGAACATTTCTATTTCCTTATCCTCAATGGGGGATATCCCTTGATTGATCATCTCTACTTTTTCAGCTAGGATATCTAATGCTACTACATCATTATTTTGCGCAAGAAGAAGACCATTACTCAATCCAACATATCCTGTACCCGCAATTGCTATTTTCATCTTTTTAAAACCTTTACTCTAATAAATACACAGTCTATTATACCTAGATAACTTTTAGCACCATATAAGTGAATCTCTTACTATTTCTTGTATTTCAGTCAAACTAATACCGATCTCTTGGTATAATCCAATAAATACTTTAATAAATGGGATCCATATGCAAACTGATGTCAAACAAATTCTATGTATCAAGTGGGGTACCCGATATGGAGCGGAATATGTAAACCGTATCTACTCCATGGTCGAAAGAAATATCACTCCCCCTTTCAGAGTGATCTGTCTTACCGATGATGCTACGGGTATTAGAGAAGAGGTTGTCTGCCGCGATCTACCCGAACTAGGCTGCCCAAGACCGACCAACGCTCCCGGGAAATGGCCCAAAACAGCCCTATGGGGGAAAACTCTTTTTGATATTACCGGTGTTGTCCTTTTTATCGACTTGGATGTTATTATTACCGGTAATCTGGATGACTTCTTCACTTACGGTGATCCTGAAGATGTCATACTTGCAAGAAACTGGGTCAAACCCCTTGAACGGCTGGGACAGACTTCCGTATTCCGTTTTGAGATAGGAAGGCACAGCTATATGCTGGAAAACTTTCAAAAAGATCCTGAAGGGATCGCAGGAAAATATCAGTTTGAGCAACGTTATGTGACAAACTGTATCAAGAGTGGTGTCAAATTCTGGCCACATAAGTGGGTCAGACACTTTCGTATGGATTGTTTAGGTCCCTGGCCTCTACGATATCTCCATCCACCAAAACTTCCAAAAGGAACAAAGATCGTCATATTTCCGGGTAAACCCGATCCTGCGGATGCGATGCTTGGAAAATGGTCCGGAGAGAGTGAAGTACATTCACGACTCGAACACCTTAAGCTGGCATTTACGCAAAAGCATAAAAGCCGATACCGCTTTATCAAGCGTTTCTTTATGCCTGCACCTTGGATCAAAGAGCATTGGAGGTAAGAAGTATCTCTTTCAATCTTCTCCCCCACTCCCGCTCCGGACGGTCGCTCTTTTGAGCATGCCGTGGAAGACAGGTGTTCAACTTGACCATAGGCACTTTATTTACTCCGGGTAGGCTACTAAAAGTATCTACCACTTTTTCAAAGTCCGATCCTTTTTTGATCTTCAGTGACATTGGGGTCAAAAGTATTACAGGCTTTTGACTATTATAGGCTTCGCTTGCCATCGTCAAACTATCTTGCGTTACGAATATATGCTCTGCTGCATATAAAAAAGGCTTCAAGACCTTTTTGGGCTCCCTATTGTAAAGTACCAACTCTTCGATCACATCCGAACGAGACATTGTAGCCAAGCGCTCTTCTACACTTAACGGGGTTCGTCTTGAGGTCGTGACCAACCATTTGATCCCATATGTCTGACTCAACGTGACCATATGTATAAGCAAAGCATCCCACTCCTCTTCCGTATAGTGATGACTTTTACTGTTCCCTCCAATAAAAAGAGCCCATATTCTCTTTGGCATATCCCTGCCCCTCCAATACTCCGCACCATCTCTCTTTATCACTTCCGGTGTCATACTATTGGGGATCATCTCAGTGACTACATACGGTACGGAGAAGGGCTTCTTGACAGGCGAGACAATAAGATCGAACCAGCGATCGGGATAGGGGTCTGGGATACCGACAAAGATACTTTTGCATTGATAACAGTGCTTCAATACATAACTGGCAAAGATGCTTTTACCACCGCTGGAGATGATCACATCAGGAGTGCGTGTTATCAATCTTTCATCAAGTTCCCCACACATAGGCAAGAGTCTGGTATATAGCCTTGCAGGAAGGGAGTTCATCACAAAACGCATCAACGGTCTAAACACCCCTTTTAAACGATACCTAAAACGTATTATCTCAACTGAACAATCAACACCCTCTTCTTCTAGAACAGAGACAACACCTAACGATTGTGAAAGATGTCCGGGAGAGCCTTCATCTATGATCAGAATATTCATCATTTTGTCATATCTGCTATAAATCTCATCGTATCCTTATAGAAGTCGATATTGGCTTCTCTACATTCAAAGAGTGCTTCATCATATCGACAAGCCTTGGAAACAAGTCTTTTCCAATCATCCATATGTCCAAGTACCAAAGGATGTTTAAAAGCAAAGAATTTTGATGAAAAAGGAAATACAACACACTTTCTTTCCAGTAATAATGCCCAATATGCACCATGGTAACTATTGGTCAATACTATTTCTCCTGATGCAAGAAAATGTATGATCTTCTCAATATCGTTACCATTATTTGACATTTTAGGAAAACCATCTATATCAATAGGTATTCTTTTATGTTCAAAGATCACGATATCATATAATATATCATACTTTTGACTGAATGCAGGATGCATACAACTTGCACAAGGTACCCAACGATACCCTTCAATATCATCTCTAATACCGAGAAGATCAAAATACTTTACATATTCAGGAAGAGGCACTGTTTCAGATACATAACCATGTTTCTTATCATCTAACATATTATTTCCAAGCCCCCAACCTATGGTTTTTATCAGTGGGCTTTTTACCAAGTGTTCTAATTGCTTAAATGCTGGGCCTATCAGTCCACCTCCACCAACAATTGCAGTCCCCTGTAGAGGAATATCCTCCATATAGTCATTGATCTCAACGACATTATTGTGAGAAGGGAATGTAAAGTAGTGTATAGAGGAAGACCACCAGTCACCACAATTTGTCTGATCGATACGGAACATATGGATCAAAGTATCATCATCGTAACTATCTACGATAGAACGATTTGACGGATGATACAACAAGCCTTTTATTTTCCGTGTATTCTTACTGTTGATCGATATCTTTGTTTGAGACTGCCAATGTGAAGAAGCAACACTCTTATAATATTTAAATGTCATGACTTTCCTCTATATACGTGTTATCCTTCCCAACTTTTACGAATGAACCCAGCTCTTTTCCAACACATATAGTGTTTATCTGCAACATCTATAGGATCGGGCTTTCCATGAAAAATGATCACCGATGCTCCTTTGGGAAGTGGGGTATCCAACTGCGGGAAGAGCGAAAGTACCGGCTTACACAGCCCTATTTTCTGAAGAAGAGGGAAGACTTTTGAATCCAGACTTTTCTTATAGGAAAGAATCTTATCTTCAGGCCATACATGTGCATCGGGTACACACTCAAATATCCACTCCTGATCTCCATGATAACGAGAAAGAACCTCATCCTTTTTCTCTAAGAAGCGATCCCAGATATAGGCATGTTCACCTATCTTAAAACGCATGACAGAACTGTTCCACATACGGTTACGGGACCAATTCTTAATAATGAGAAAGTCTCCCTTTTGCTTTGCAAGAAAGTCGATATTATCTACGATCACTACATCGAGGTCAAGATAGATCATCTCTCCATGCAGACCAAAAAAATCTTTTTGGAACAGTGAAAGTTTATACCACCATCCCTCAAGGTCATTCCGGCTTAAAGGAAGTACGTTGACCTCTTCCATCAGACCTTCCGGCTCTTCAGTAAGACAATGAAATGTAAATGGCTGGCTAAAGTGTCTGCGTACCATTCGATAGAGACGGTTCACATATTCAGCAGGGTATTTTGTCCCCCACTTCAAGCATACGAAGTGTACACTTTTATCCATCTTTCAACTCTCTCTCTGCTTCATCCCATATGCGTTGTATCCAAGTGGCTGGACGAATATACTTATAGAGTTTTTTATATGGTTTTTTTACAGGCCACACACCCCTTACCGCATCGTGTGGGTTAGGATCACCTGGGAATGCGATCACCTTTGCATCTTCTGGAAGGATCGGTTCTTTCCAAAACCTAAGAGGCCAAGGTGGGACACAATGGGTCTTAAAGAGCACACACCAGCTATCGGGCCAAAAGACCAATTCTTTGACATTTTTGGAGATATAGGTCTGAGAGTTACGATATGCTTCAAGTATCTCTTTTTGATCGGCCAACAGGTTATCGTACAGATACTCATCCACACCTACTTTAAAGCGGTATACCGATGTATTTCCTATCCCTTTACCTACTTGCGTCCAGTTCTGCATTACAATAAAATCTTTCTCCGGCATATAATCGAAAAAGGGATCCAAGGAACCATTGACCACAACATCAAGATCAAGGTAAAGCCATGTTCCTTCCAAACCGAAAAGGTATTGACTGCTACGATAAAGGGTCAACTTCCTCCATCCTTGCACTGCTTTTGGCATAGGAAGGTCTATGGTCGGACAATCATAACACTCGATCTGCTCATAGAGCCCTTCACTATTATCCGTCAAACAGACAAAACGGAACGCTCCGGATATATTTTTCTTTGCCATTGCATAGAGGCGATTGACATACTCCGGACCATAAAGGTCCCCCCACTTCATACATATTACCTGCTTCATCATTGTATATTAATCCCTGTTCCTTATTGAAATATTTAAAAATTATATCATAAATCATAAGCGGCTATAAAGAGCCATAGACCGCCAGCGTCTTTTCAACCATCTGCTCTAACGAAAAATGCTCTTTGACATACCCATATCCATCGAACACCGATCCATGTACCTCAACTATCTTCTCTGCAAGCATCTCACTATTCCCTACCGGATAGAAAGCACCGTTCACACCCTCTTGAATGATATCAAGGACTCCGCCATGACCTGTCGCCACCACAGGAGTGTTCATGGCGATCGCTTCTGCCACACTTCGCCCGAAACTCTCTGGCTTTTTGGAACTGCTGACCACCACATCGCTCAGTGCATAGATCTCCGCTACGTTGCTTTGACTTCCTGTAAAATGTACCATCTCCTCCAAACCTCTCTCTTTGACCAAAGCCTGAAGCGATGTAAAATACCCCTTCTTGTCTTCCCTCACACCACCGACGATCACCCCGGCAATATGGGGAAACTGCTCTTTCAAAATGGCGATCGCTTCAATGAACGTCTCCAGATCCTTAAGCTGCGTGATCCTGCCGACCGTTGTAACAACCAATTTCCCTTCCAGATCATACTTCTCTTTAAAATGCTGTATGAAATCACGCTCAACCTGTTGCGGATTGAACTTGACTAAGTCTATCCCTCTTGGGATCACAGTAATTTTCTCATCAGGTGTATGGTAGTGCTGCTGAATGTAGCGCTTGATCGCTCCGCTGACACAGATCACCCTGTCACCTCTGGTCATCACCTCACTGTATGGGCTGACACTGTTGAACCCGTGTACAGTCGTCACAAACGGAAGATGCAGTTTTTTATTGGCAAGATAGGCAAGCCATGCAGGTACCCTGCTTCTGGCGTGAATGACATCGGGCTTTAGGTCGTTCAACACACTGCGAAGCTTTGCCGTACGGAAAGGGAGGGTAAAAATATTCTTGGAGCAGACATCCACCATGATATGCCTGCCGCCTTCCGCTTCGATCTGCTCTGCCAGTTTTCCCCCTGCACTGATCACAATGCTCTCATACCCCTGCTTCACCAGTTCACGGCTGAGCTCAACCACACCGCGTTCAACACCCCCTTCATTGAGTTCGGGCAGAAGCTGTACGATCTTCACAGCGACACCCCCTTCACATAGTCATGAAAGTCTATCTTCCTGTTCGCCTCTTTCACCGTACCGTCAAACCGGTGCAGATACCCTTCTCTCTCCAGATGTGCGATAAAACGGTCAAATTTGTTCTCTTTACTGCTTTGCAGCGGAAGCACTTCCACACCTGCCTTGCCGAATGAGACCGCTTCTGAGATCATGGATGTACTGTCTGCGGTAATGAACACCCTCTCACACTGTGCCAGAAAATCGGGAATGGGGTTGACCGGTCTTTGACTGTAGATCACTGCATAGTCAAATCCGTATGAAGCAACCAGTTCCTCGACCTCTTTTGAAGTTCGGGGTGATGTCGTGACCGCGATCTCATAACCGCTGAAGAGAGAGACGATCCGGTCAAGCTGGGTACGAAGCTGTTTCACATCAAATGAAAATACCCCATTGTCCCCTCCGATCACAATACCCACAGAAGGACCATATGCGTTATAGACCCCCTGCGGCTCCACATAAGCGAAGTTTGCCGGTATCTCTATAATATTCTCCTGTTTGGGAGGGTTGTCATGGCTTTGGGCAAAGATAATGTCAAAATCATACCGGTATCCACGCGGCAGCATGGTCGTCACAGACTTGGCACCATACATCTTGGCAAGATATTTCACAGCATAGTAGGTCGATGAGCCTGTACCGATCACAGCACTGTAGGAGTTTTGGGGTATATCATGTTCCACTACAAAGTTTTTCAGATACAAATTCAGTTTGTCCGCCGCATACCCCAACAGTTTGCTTCCCACAAATGCAAGGTCAATCTTGACTACATCATAAGGCATTCCAAGATATTTTGCCAGAGCGATCGACTGATTTTCATGCCCTTTGCGTCCGTCAGAAATGATCAGAAGGTGTTTCATCTTCGCCACCGGTTATGCATCCAGAACCACTGTTCGGGGTATTGGCGGATGACCGACTCCATCACAATATTGTATGACTTAGTCATTTCAGCAAGCATCTCATCACCCTGTTTATCACCATGATACTCTATAGCATCATCAATAATAACTCTATATTTGCCTTGATCTACCCGTGCAATAAAAATTGGAATAACCAAAGGATTAAGTTTAGATTTTAATACTGCTACGGAAAGGGTTGTTCTCGCCGGTCTTCCAAAAAAATCTGAAAGTACACTATTATGTTTCCCTGCTTTTTGATCGATCAAAATACCAACATTCCCACCTTGTTTCAAACGCTTGACCATTGGTATCATCGCATTTTTCTTAAAGACAGTATCGTTACCGTACTTCTGTCTAAATGGTGTCGTGATGTGCGTCTCTATAAGATGATTATTTCCCTCTCTACCCACAGCAAGCATCGGAAGACCATGCTTTGCAAGAAAGTGGGCCAATAGCTCCCAATTGGAGAAGTGAGCAGTCATTGCAATGATTCCATTTTTGCTTGAAGACTTGATACGATCAAGGTAAGCGAGTACCTCTTCTTTATTGACGATCGCATCATCTATATCAAAACGGTCAACAAACATCAACAGTATCTCCGCTACCGTCTGCGAAAGCTCAAGATAGACTCTTTTTGCAAGTGTCTCTATCTCTTCTTGACTTTTTTGAGGGTATGCTAACGAGAGATTCTCTATTGTCAATAAGCGCCGTTTCCTATCGACTTTATAGATCAGAAGTGCCAGTATTTTAAAAAAACGGTAAATGAACCACTTGGGTGCGATCTTCGCCAGTCCCAAGAACAGTTTGACCAGTGCATACTCGATTTTTTCTCTCACATTCCCGCCTACAATTTGAATAGCTTATTTTATCGAAATATCCTAAAGACTGATGCTTTCAATTTAATTTGATATAATCACAGTAAATTTCATAAAGTAGCAGGGAGTAAGTAGCAGTGAGCAACTTTCGCTTAAAAGAAGTATTGTCATGCAATGCATACCACAACTATTCACTATTCACTATTCACTATTCACTCCTATTATCTGAGGACTTCAGATGATAGGCATAGTCGATTACAATATGGGTAACCTGGCATCCGTGATCAATGCATTCAAAAAAGTCGGAGCCGATGCTACGCTTGAGAGCGACCCTGCCAAACTGGCTCAGTATGACAAGCTTATTCTGCCCGGTGTCGGGGCATTCGGTGATGCGATGGCACATCTCCAGGAGAACGGGATGGATGAGGCGGTCAAAGCCTTTGCTGCATCAGGTAAACCGCTTCTTGGCATCTGCCTGGGTATGCAGCTTCTCTTTGAAAGCTCCGAAGAGTTCGGAGATCATGAAGGACTGGGATTGATCCCCGGAAAGGTAGTCGCGTTTGATGAAAGCAAATTCGACCATCCCCTGAAAGTCCCGCACATGGGTTGGAATGAACTTTTCGTTCAAACCTCAACGCTCAACGCTCAACGCTCAACGCTTTTCGAAGGCTTGCCTTCGGAATTCTACCTCTATTTTGTTCACTCTTACCATGCAGTATGCGATGACAAATATGCCATCGGCAAGACATACTATGGCTATAAATTCGTCTCGGCAGTCCAAAACGGCAATGTCTACGGCATCCAGCCGCACCCTGAGAAGAGCCATGAGAACGGTTTGAAGATCATAAAGAATTTTATTAATTTATAGGAACTAC
>JAMORY010000002.1 GCA_027063305.1 Sulfurovum sp.
AACCTCTTCTTGGCTACTGTTTTTATGGCAAGAATATATCTCATCTCTTGCTATCTTACCCATATCAAGTTAGAAGAGAGAAAAAAATATGCCGATATTTATCTGATGATTTACAGGTTGTGGTAGAGTTGGAGTGTTAGAATAAAGTACCTTGAAACGGTGGTAGGTTTTTCAGGGGCGACTATTTATACTGAATCAATCTGCAGAAGGTAGGCTGAAGCCTACCCTACGAGATAATACAGCAATAATTAACTTATCCTCCATATGCTAATATACCCCTTAGTTTGTACGTGTCATCTATTTATAGCTTTTTAAACTTGTCTATAATAAAGCTTTACTCTTGATCTGTCTTCGTGCTAAACGCTGATTTTTGCATATGCTTTACTTATGAATTTAACACAGCTACTTTATGATTTTATGTTTTATTTAGATAAAAGTAATATAAAGTATAACAATTTATTAAATTAATTAATAATTTATTCAATCTTTTACAAATTAAGTATCTACTTAGGAATTCTATTCTAAACTTGTTTCACATGTTTTTGGACACATTAAAAATAAAGGAGTAAAACATGACTAAAATCATTCGTACATCGCTTGTAGCAGGACTGATGCTAACTGGTGCTAATGCAGCCGCATCCAATGCTTCTCTCGAAGCTAAGTTGAATACTTTGGAGCAAGAGCTCGCAACGGTAAAGAAGCAGCTAAAATCTCAAAAGAAAAAACTTAATAAAGTAAAAGCACATGATGCAAACGATAATCTTAAGTGGGGTGTTGATCTTAGAACGGCAGTAGACCATTTAAGTTATGATATGGCAGATAGTTCTACAAGGGATAACAATGCGCTTATGTCTTTAAGATTATGGTTGAATATGGCATATGCACCGGATAGCCATAATATCTTCAAAGGACAATTGTCTATGAACAAAGCCTTTGGAGCGGATTTTGGTACGGTTAATGGTGACTATAGAGCGTTCAGTATGGGATCACTATTTGACTGGACAGGAAACGAAGCTCTTTCTGACAATACACTCAAAGTGAAAGAGGCGTATTGGCTTTACTTGGGTGATAACCTCTTTGGTACGGATATTCCTTGGACATTCAGTGTTGGACGTAGACCATCTGTTGGTGGATTCTTAGCGAACTTTAGAGAAGACGATGCTGCGAAATCTCCACTTGGTCATAACATCAATGTTGAATTTGACGGTTTGAGCTCTATGGTGAAGTTGGAGAATGTCACAGGTGTTAGCGGAATGAGTTTTAAAGTGTGTATCGGTCGTGGTTCTACTAATGCAACACCACTTTTCAGTGATGCAACGTCATATGCTGAGGATAACGGACTTGATAGTGTCGATCTGGTTGGATTTATCTTCGTACCATATGATGATGGGCAATTTGTTGTGAAAACGAATTGGTTCAAGGCATTTAATCTTCCTGGTGCAACGATGGATCAAAATATGACTATTACTGGTTTCCAGGAAGAGGGTGATATGCAAGGTGCTGCCATCTCCGTATTGGTTGACGGTATTACAGAGGATGGATACTTCTCTGATGTCAAGGCATTTGCATCATTTGCGTGGAGCCAGACACAGCCGGATGCCGGAAATGCAATGCTTGGCTCAACTGATGACGAGAGTGGTACTTCTTATTGGTTAGGTGCATTACTTCCCGTAGTCGAAGATGGCGTTCTAGGTGTGGAGTATAACCATGGTAGTAAATACTGGAGATCGTTCACGTACGGTGAAGATACAATGATCGGTTCGAAGCTGGCTGCACGTGGTGATGCATATGAAGCATACTTTACATATAAGATCAATAAAGCTCTATCTGCACAGATCAGATATACAAGAATCGATTACGACTATACTGGAAGTAACGGATTCTTTGGGAATACCACGGGAAATGCTATGAAAATTGATGATGTTAAACGTGGTGCAGCTGCATATGATGCTGGTTATATTACACCTGAAACAACAATGGCAAAAAATATGCTACCTAACATTGTTGAGTCAGCACAGGATCTAAGATTTTATATTCGTTATAGATTCTAAGAAGTTTCTATATGAAGAGAAGATTTTTCTCTTCATATATCATTTTACCTCATTTCTATTTTCAGAAAAAATGATTTAAAATCATTTTTTTTCACTTTTTTCCTCATTTTTTCTTTTTATAATCCTTTATATTTTATTATAGTTCACTATTCAAAGCAGTTTTGCTATAATAGAGTTACTTTAAATATAAACAAAGGAATACAATGAAAGTAATAAAAAACTTACTTATCGCTTTGATGGTTATTAGTGGATTGAGTGCTGCTGATAAAGCATTTAAAACAGATGTCCGTGTATGGCAGGCAGATAACAGTGATGGGAAGATCACACCAAAAACAGTGGAAGAGGCATTTGCCAAAGCCGGGTTTGTGATCGCTGCAAATAACGATATGAACTTCCCGTTCAAAAGAGACTTTAAAAAGACACATATGGATGTATATAACCTGATGGTTGTATTTAGAAAAGACACGGCATTGGCATTGGCTGAGAAGTATCCTGATATTGGACTCTTTACGCCACTAAGTATGTCTATCTATACACCAAAAGGTGAGAAGACGATCTCAGTTGCAACACTGAGACCAGAAGTAATGGCGGAGATGATGAATATCCCTGCGGATAATCCGGAGATGGTCAAACTTGGAAAGAAGATTGAAGAAGCATTGAAAGCAGCAATGCCTCATGGTAAGTTTATCGAGTTACCATATACATCTAAAAAGTCGGATAAAGAGGTTATCACGCGTATTACCATGCAACAGCAAGGTGATGATTGGGAAGATGCTAAAGATGACTTTGAAACGGCATTTGAAGAGAAACTGGCACCGAATGGATTTGTTATGGCAGGCTTTACGGATCTAAATTATGATTTTGATGAACATGATAAAGATTGGTATCTTTTCTATGATGTATATTCGATCTGTAAGATAGCTGTTATTTATGAAGTATCCAAACTTCATCCTGAAGCCGGTGCATTTGCCCCATGTTCTGCATATAAGTATCAGAAAAAAGATGAGAAGACCATTCATATGGCATTCCCGAATGTCTATAAATGGATCTCCTCTTTGGATATTAAGGACAAAGCCTCTTTAGATGTTCTTATGGATGCACAGACAAGATTTGAGAAGATGCTTGAAGAGTTGAAGGCTGGGGAGTAATCCCTCGGTCTTTCTGAAGTTAAGTTCAGATCCAAGAGAAGGTATTACTTGATATAGATATCTTCTCCTGACGTGATCTCTCCCCCTTTTACTACTTTTGCAAAAATACCCCTATCATCCTTTAGTAGTTTTGGAATACGTTTATCAAGTGTTGCAAGATGTTTGCATAGTGTACATCCTTGTGTGATCTCCAGAATGGTCTCTCCCATAGAGAGCTGCGTACCGGGCTCAAGATGATATGGAGATTCAGATACAAGAAGGTTCTCTCCCAGGTAGCCTTTAGGAAGGGTAATGCCCAGTTCTCTTTCGACCAAACGATAACTGTCGCTTGCTGTGATCAGGATCGCACGTTCATTGTTCTTATCGTAATGTTTATCATCCAGTATACCTTTTGTATCGACAAGAAGCGTATCTGTGGCTACCTGCTCTTTATCATCAGATACTTTAAAAAGAGAAAGGATCGTACCCAGCTTTTTCATATAAATGGTCCTTGATGCACTTAGTGATATAAGCAACAATTCTAACATATTATCATTAGCGCACTATTAACATGGATGGAACTAATGGTGTGGTAATGTTATTTAGCTATACTCCCGCCTTGAAGACCATAAAAAGATGGATTGGACTGATGATTGAAATCTATTTAATTGATTTTTCTAAGTAAAAGATAAAAATTTGTATATATATTGTGAATAGTTTATAAAAAATTATAGTATTTTAATCAAATCCTTGACATTTTCAATTGGTTTCTAATACAATCAAATACATTGGCATTTCTCCTTTGTTCGGCAGAGGTGGGTGTTACAAAAAGTACAATAAGGAGGTAATATGACGAAGATAAGTAAAGCTTCTGAGACAGAGAATATCGTCTCCGGAAGAAGAGACTTTTTTAGAAAGTCAGCCGTATTTTCAGTCAGTGCGATGGCGGCCGCAAGTGTGATGGCACCGGTAAAGATTGATGCAGAAGAGCTGAAAGGTGACCCTGCGATTTTGGAAGAACAACCATGGGGGACAACATTTGGATTTCCTGTAACCCATAACCTGTATGGACAGCCTTCACCGTATGAGCATAATGTTACGAGAAGAAACACAAAGCTACTCTCTTCAGGGAACTGGTATGCATCTATCGCGATGTGTCCGATCCAAGATATGAACGGGATCATTACTCCTAACGGTCTATTCTTCAGCCGTAGCCACGGGGGTACGGCCGAGATCGATCCAAATAAACATCGTTTGATGATCCATGGGCTTGTTGAAAAGACCTTGGTGTTGACAATGGATGAGTTGAAGCGTTATCCAAGTGTAAGTCGTATTCACTTTATCGAATGTCCGGCCAACGGTGGACCTGAGTGGAGAAACCCGCAATTCCCATCGATCCAGTTTGCAAAAGGGATGATGAGTTGTGCGGAGTGGACAGGTGTTTACATTAAAGACATTCTCAAAGATCTCGGTCTTAAACCAAATGCAAGATGGATGCTTGCCGAAGGTGCGGATAACTCGCATATGGGTAGAACGATCCCTATCGATAAAGTACTTGACGATGCAATGATCGTATGGGCACAGAACGGTGAAGCGCTTAGGCCAGAGCAAGGGTATCCTATCAGACTGCTTGTCCCGGGATGGGAAGGAAACCTTTGTGTCAAATGGCTTTGTCGTCTTGAATTTGCAGATGAGCCTTTCTATGCAAAAGAAGAGACAGCTAAATATACAGCATTGAAGAAATCGGGTAAAGCGATCCAGCACTTCTATGCGAACGAAGTAAACTCAGTGATCACCTCTCCTTGTCCTGAGAAACCATGGACAGACTTGAAAAAAGGTGACATTGTGGAGATCGAAGGTCTTGCATGGTCAGGTATGGGTACGATCGAAGGTGTTGATATTACGTTCGACGGTGGTAAGAACTGGGTTGAAGCAAGTCTTAAAGGTCTTGTATTGCCAAAAGCATGGACACGTTTCAGCTTTATCTACAAGTGGGACGGTAAGCCGATCATTCTCGGAAGCCGTGCAAGAGATGATGCAGGACATATCCAGCCTACTGTCAAGCATGAGAGAGAAGTCATGGGTGTTGAGTCGGTATACCATAGAAACGGTATCCATACATGGGAAGTAACAGCAAAAGGGGAGGTGAACAATGTTCAAGTCTTATCGTAATATTTTGTTGTCCGCAGCGATTATAGCAGCTGCTTCAACAACACTGTTTGCAGGAAGTGATGCGTCACGTACCTATGCAAACGGGAAAAAGGTTATTGACGGAGGTTCTACCTACCCTGTCAAGAAAGGCAAAACCTCTTCTTACTATGTGAATGAAAAAGCACATAAGACAGCGTTTCATATGGGAAGACCTGCTACGGCAGACGAGATCAAAGCATGGAATATCGATATAATGCCTGATGGTACCGGACTTCCTGAAGGAAAAGGTACGGTAGAAGAAGGTGATGCGATCTATGAAGAGAAGTGTGCGGCTTGTCACTTTGACTTTGGTACAGGTGGTGCAGGGTATCCGGCACTTCAAAAGGGTAATGCATATGAGGGACAAAAGTCACTGACAAACCAACGTGTTGACGGTAACGATGAAGGTCCTATCAGAGTATTTGGAACCTACTGGCCAAGAGCGAGTACGCTATGGTGGTATATTAAAACAGGTATGCCTCATCCGGCACCTCTATCTTTGAGTGATGATGAAGTCTATGCATTGTGTGCATATATCATCTCTATCAATGAGCTTGAGATTGATGGTGAAGAGTTGGATGATGAGTATGAACTTAACAGAGAGAAGTTCTTGAAGCTCGTTATGCCGAACAAAGATGGGTTTATTCCAAAGATCGACGGCAAGAACGGATTGGAGAATACGCGTAAGTTCTTTAATGACTTCAGTAATTACGGTAACGGTACACGTTGTATGAAGAACTGTTTTGACGGTGAGCCGAAGATCGCAAGGATCCAAGGTGTAGGTATCAGTGACTACCAACCGCCGTTGTCGAACAAAAAAGACCTTCCTCCGAAAAAAGAGGGTGCAGGTGGAGAACATCCTGGAAAGAAAGCCTATGAAGCATCATGTTCTGTCTGTCATGGTACCGATGCAATGGGTGCACCGATGGTAGGAAACAAAAAAGCCTGGGAAGCTATCTTGAAGAAAGGGATCGATAAGGTATATCATAATGCGATCCACGGAATTAACGGTATGCCTCCTAAAGGTGGAACATCACTTCCGGATGAGAAGATCAAAGAGATCGTAGATTATATGGTAAGTGAGGCGAAATAACTTCACAGTTATTTCACAATATGAAAGGTATAATTACATAGAAGGGATCCAGACCCTTTTATGTGATACTAACTCAGCTAATTCAGAGAAAAGGAATGAGAATGAACAGAAGAAATTTTATTGGTTTTGGTGTGTTGGCTATGGCGACATTGCCGGCAACATTGAGCGCATTGAGCAGCATCGACTTCAGAAAAGAGAAGCCGGATGTATGGACAGCACATACAGTAGATGATGCGATCAAAGCAATGTACGGTGATATCAAGCCGGCAGAAAGCGGTGTAACGGTTAAAGCACCAAAAGTAGCAAGTAACGGTGGTGCGATCCCTGTGACCGTAAAATCAGATATCCCTGCAAAAACAGTAGCGCTTTTCCAAGATGCGAACCCTGAAGCGACCGTATGTGTCTATAACTGTGATAAAGATTCTATCATCGACTATTTCTGTAAGATCAAGATGAAAAAATCCGGTACGATCATTGCAATCCTTGAAGGTCAGGACGGAAAATTCTATAAAGGTTCTATCTCGCTAGAAGTGGCACTTGGTGGATGTGAAGGTTAATCCTTACAACAGATAAAGAAATAGAAAAGATAAAGGAATATCAATCATGGGTAATATGAAAATCAAAGCAAAAGAGAAAAACGGGATCGTAAAAGTTAAAGTCATGGCAAAGCATGACATGCTTACATATGATCAAGCAAAGAAAAAAGGTAAAGAGGCGAACTTTATTACGCACATTACCGCAAAAGTAGAAGATAGGGTCGTTTACGATGTCTCTACAAGTCAGTTCTGGTCAAAGAACCCTATGTGGAAGTTTAAGTTCAGAGGGAATGATAAAGGGAAAAAACTTACTATTACATGGACAGACCTTTCCGGTAAGAGTGTAACAGAAAGTAAAAAGATCAAGTAATCTTTTTCTTCAGAACGGGGAATCTCCCCCATTCTGAGCGATGTGTACTAAACTAGTGCACTCACTTCGAACCAGTAAGGTTCATGGCGGATCAGTGTCGCCTCTTTTCTTCGTTGGAAGTGTGCTTCCATATCAAAATCATCCGATCCATACCCCTCTTTATACTCTTCTATGAATGTGGCATAGTCACTCTCTTTCATCGCACTGATCTCATAGATGACCCTATGGTAGCATCGGTCATGTTCTGTGATCGTTTCCCGCTCTTTCTCATTGAGGTTGATACTGCCGTAGCGTTGGGGTTCGGGTTGTGTGATACTCATTTCCAAATAGGCGCGCATGGATGCGAGCATGTGTTCGATCTGGGAGAGTGGCAGGTTATTGGGATTGCTTTGGATGATCGTAGCATCGTCTTTGTGGTACCCCCACCCCCCAACTACTGGAAGTTTCGTATCGAAAGCTGCCTCGATAAGTGTGGCTATCTTTTCATCGCTTGATATGGGAGTAAATGGTGACATAAGTATCCTTTTTAATCGTGATAGAATATGAATGGGTGGAATTTCATAGTTTGTATACTATTATAACGTATAGACTCAAACAAAAGAGGATAGCAGGAGTAGTAGGATGAATAATATACATAGGTATTGGTTGATCTTGGTTATAGTGGTCTATGGGTATGGTTTTGAGCTTGGAAAGTATGGAAATTTCGCGTTTGAACGTGTACACAAGAACGTTTATGTGATGCATGGGCCAGTAACGGAACCTAACAAAGAGAACGAGGGGTTCATGAACAACCCTGCCATCATAGAGGGGAAGCATGGATTGATCGTGGTTGACCCCGGAGGGAACTACCGTGTAGGGAAGAAAGTATTGGCAGAGATTATAAATGTAAGCCAAAAGCCGATCATGGCGATCTTTAATACCCATAAGCATGGTGATCATTGGTTTGCCAATAAAGCGATGGTAGAGGCGTATCCTCATGCTGTGATCTATGCGGATGAACATATGATCGAAGAGGCAAAGGCGGGTGAGGCGGAGAAGTGGTATCGTATTCTTGATAGAATGACGGGGAATCTTGAAGGAACCAAAGCCTTTGCCTATCCGACCAAAGCATTGAAGATGGGTGATCGTATTGAGATAGATGGAGAAATGTTCGTGGTTAGGCATCCTAAAGCAGCACATACCGATACCGATCTTTTGATCGAACATGTCAACTCCGGTACGCTCTTCTTAGGTGATAATGTCATGGTTGGGCGTTTTGGGGCGTTTGATGCCTCTTCAAGTATTCTTGGTAACAAGGAGTTACTTGAAGAGATCATGCAGGAGAAGGAGATGGCATATTATATCCCCGGGCATGGGATATCGGGAGAGAGAGGTCGTGTGGTCGAACCATATTTGACCTATCTGCGAACGATCACGGAGGAGATGAAGCGTGCCTATGTGGATGAGGTGGAGCCTTATGAAGTGATAGACCGTGTAAAGAGCCGCTTGAAAGTATATGAGAACTGGGATGGAATAGGGCATACATTGGGAAGGCATTTGGATAAAGTCTATGCAGAGATAGAGGAGCAGGATGATGCGTCATAGATTGGGGCTATCCCAACCGTAAGGTGTTTTTAGAGTCCTGCTTCTTGGATCGCTTCGGCTTGTGCATGTGCAATAAGCGGATCGATAACGAGTTTGAGATTCCCATTGTTCATAACATCGTCCAGTGCGTAGAGTGTCAATCCGATACGGTGGTCGGTAAGACGGTTTTGCGGGTAGTTGTAGGTTCTGATCTTCTCGGAGCGATCTCCCGAACCTACTTGTAGTTTACGCTGTCCTGCCGTCTCGTCAAGCTGTTTTTGAAGCTCAGCTTCATAAACACGTGCTTTAAGCACCTTCATCGCTTTATCACGGTTTTTATGCTGAGACTTTTCATCCTGTATCGCAACGACTATACCGGTAGGGATATGGGTTAGACGTACGGCAGAGTCAGTGGTGTTGACCGATTGCCCTCCACATCCGCTTGAGCGGTAGACATCCATCTTGATCTCGTTGGGTTTGATGTCCACTTCGACATCATCGACTTCGGGGATGACAGCAACTGTAATAGCGGAGGTGTGGACACGCCCTTGTGTTTCGGTGTCAGGAACACGTTGTACACGGTGAGTTCCCGCTTCATATTTGAGCTTGGAGTAGACCCCGTCCCCTTTGATCATGGCGATGAGCTCTTTATAGCCACCTGCCGTTCCGTCACTGGAACTGACGATCTCTACCTTCCATCCCATCTGCTCGGCAAAACGGCTGTACATTCTAAAGACATCGGCAACAAAGAGTGCACTCTCATCCCCGCCTGCACCGGCACGTAGCTCAAGGTAGATGTTCTTATCATCATTCTTGTCTTTAGGGATCATCAATACCTTGATCTCATCTTCAAGTTTCGGTAGCATGGGTTCAAGTTCGGAGAGCTCCTCTTTTGCCAAGTCTCCCAGTTCAGGATCGCCCAAAAGCTCTTTATTCTCTTCGATCGCTTCGGAGGTTTCGATATAGAGCTTGGCCTTCTCTACAAGTTCCGTCAGCCCTGACTGCTCTTTGCTAAGTTCGGTCATACGGTTGATATCTGAAGCGATATCGGGAGAACTTAGAAGTTCGCTGATCTCATTGTATCGGTCTATAAATGGTTGAAGTTTTTCTTTGAACATAGGCGTTCTTTGTATTGAATTTTAAATTATTTAGTGTTTAGAAAGGGCGAGAGGGGTTCGAAGACTGCTTACGCAGCTTCGATACTGTTTACCATTTTGTGAAGACGGCTTACTTTTCTTGAAGCGGTTTGCTTTTTGATGAAACCTTTGCTAACCATAGCGTGGATTTTTTTGTTCGCTACTTTGAAAGCTTCTACCGCTGCTGCTTTGTCACCAGCTTCTACCGCTTCAGTAACCGCTTTTACGATATTTTTGAAACGTGTTCTGTAGTATCTGTTTCTTTCCGTTCTCTTTGCCGTTTGTAAAATACGCTTTTTCGCTGACTTGTTGTGTGCCATAGTTAGGATTCCTTTTGGATTATGATAATGTTATCACCCAAATAAAGAGTGAAAATAGTTCGCGAATAATATCCAAAAAAAGATTAAATATATATTAAGAGATGGAAATGAAGGGAGGTTAATGATATTTCGATAAAATTAAGCCTATAGAATATTGAATAAGGATGAAATGTGACACTATTTGGAACAGACGGTGTGCGGGGGAAGGCCGGTAAGAAAGTGAGTGCAGTAAGTGCAATGCGTTTAGCGATGGCAACAGGGATCTACTTCAAGCAGTTTTCAAAGACCAATAAAATATTGGTAGGAAAAGATACCAGAAGAAGCGGATATATGATAGAGAATGCGATCGTTTCTGGCTTGACAGCAGTAGGGTTCGATGTAATTCAGATCGGTCCTATGCCGACACCTGCGATCGCTTTTTTGACAGAGAATATGCGTTGTGATGCGGGGATCATGATCTCGGCAAGCCATAATCCGTTCTATGACAATGGGATAAAATTCTTTGATAATGAGGGGAATAAGCTTAATCGGGAAGAGGAGATAGAGATAGAAAAGATCTATGAGAATGACCAACTTCTTGAAGAAGCTCAAGCAACAGGAAAGTATATCGGGCGTTCAAAGCGTATTGATGATGTGATCGGACGTTATATTGTCCATATTAAGAACTCTTTTCCTAAAAAGTTGACACTTGCAGGAAAGCGTATCGTTATTGACTGTGCTAACGGTGCGGGGTACATTGTCGGACCTACGATCCTTCAGGAGCTTGGAGCCGAGGTTTTTGTGATAGGAAATGAGCCTAACGGTTTCAATATTAATGAAGGGTGTGGTGCCATGCATCCGGAGAATTTGGCAAAGGTCGTACTGGATAAGCGTGCCGATGTCGGAATTGCGCTCGATGGTGATGCGGACAGGCTTGTCATGGTCGATGAGAAGGGTGAGGTGATAGATGGTGATAAGCTAATGGGTGTACTTGCCGTACATCTTCAGAAACAACAGTCTCTAAAAGGAGATGGAATGGTTGCTACGGTCATGAGCAATCAAGGACTTGACGAGTATCTGGCAAAACATGGATTGTCACTTTACCGTTCGGCTGTGGGAGATAAGAATGTTGTAAAGTTGATGCAGGAGAAGGGGATCAATTTTGGTGGAGAACAGAGTGGGCATATTATCTTTAGCGATTATGCCAAGACCGGAGACGGTATCTCCAGTGCGCTACAGGCACTTGCATATTTGGTGACTACGGGACAGAAAGCAAGTGAGGCGTTCAACCCGTATGAATCCTATCCTCAAATGTTGGTGAACCTTTTGGTTGACGAGAAGCGTCCTTTTGAGGAGATAGAAGGGCTGGATGCACTTAAAGCAGAAGTTGAAGCAGCAGGGATGCGGCATCTTTTCCGCTATTCGGGAACAGAGAACAAGATACGTCTACTGCTTGAAGGGAAAGATGAGAAGGTGTTGGAGAAGATGATGGAGCAGTGTACGGACTTCTTTAAAGGTGCATTGGTTTGATACGTCAATGGTCTGTTTTTATTATTGTCGTTTTGCTTACATTCGGTATCGATCAGTGGATCAAGCAGTTTTTCTTGTCAGGTTTTATGCAACATGGAGAATGTATCGATCTGGTATTGCATCTGAATAAGGGGGTCGCATTTTCCATGTTTGCATCGCTTGGCCCTTATTTGAAGTGGATCCAGGCACTTCTGGTCATCGCTATTCTCTTTTATATCGTTAAAGAGGGATATGTACGTCGCTATGCCGTTCCGGTAGGTCTTTTGCTTGGTGGTGCTCTTGGGAATCTTTACGACCGGTTCGTTCATGATGGGGTTGTTGATTATATTGCATGGCATTGCGGTTTTCGGTTTGCAGTGTTTAATTATGCTGATATTGCCATTGATCTTGCTGTGGTGTGGATCGTTTGGTTACTCTATAGGCACGAGGGTATAAAGAAGGTATCTGAATGAGGATCTGGCTGATATGGGCAGTGGTCTATGGTTTGGTATGGGGAGGTATAAGTAGTGTGGACATCATTTCTCCTACATATGCACAAAGTGATCAACCTATAAAGATACTGGATCAAAAAGTACTCTCTTTTTCTCAGATAAACGGTGTGAAGTTCAGCGAGGTCTCCGACCTTGCATACGATAAAAAGAGCCATCGTCTCTATATGGTCAGTGATGAGGGAGGACTGTTCGTCTTTCGTGCCCGTTTCAGTAAAGACAGGATCGAAGAACTAAAACCGATCGAAGCGGCTTACCTAACTAAAAGAGAGGGAAAACCCTTTAAGAAATGGGCACGTGACAGTGAGGGGATGACACTTGACGGAAGAGGACGGCTGCTTGTCTCTTTTGAGGGGAAAGCGAAGATAGGATGGTTCCATAAAGACGATAGTAAGATCGGTCAGCGTATTCAAAAATATAAGCTTCCCAAGCGGTTACGCAGTACCAAAAACTATCGCAGTAAGAACAAGTCGCTTGAGGCGCTGGCATGGCATCCTCGTTATGGGGTATTGACCGTAGCTGAGTGGCCTTTAAAAGGGGATGAGAAGAAGCTACAGACCATCTATGCGCTCAATGGCAAGAGGTGGCACTTTAAAGCAGAACCTGAAGGACGAAGTGCCGTAGCGGCCATAGAAGTGATGGATGATGGGAACTTGTTGGTACTTGAACGCTCTTTTACAGGGATGCTTGAACCTTTTGTTGTGACATTGAAGAAAGTTTATATTCAAGGATGTCATACGCGGGTGTGCCGCAGTAAAGTACTTTTGAAGATGAACTCCCATAAAGGCTGGGCAGTTGACAACTTCGAAGGGTTGACACGTGTTGACAAACATCGTTATCTGATGGTCAGTGATGATAATGACAACTTCTTCCAGCAGACACTGTTGATCTATTTTGAGGTGTTGGAGTGAAACGTATAGTGATCTATATATGGGTAACGGTGCTTCTTGGCGGCATGGTCTTTTTTGGGTTACGCTCATTTGGTGAAGCGAAACAGTATGAGTCTGCGACCCTTGCACAGGTGAAGATGATGTCGGCAAAGGCACTGGTGACACTACAGGCAAAATCGTTGATGGAGACGCTCTCTTTTGGGCTCTATAAGAATAAGATGCGAAAGAAGTTGGAAAAAATAGAACGATCACGCAAACTACACCGAAGTAAAAGTATGCGGTGGCTGTACTATAGTATGGGATTTTTAGTACTTTTTCTATGCTCTTTTTGGTTGCTTTCTGCCAGAGAGTTCACCTTCTTTGGTGCATTGTCCGCGGGGATCATGCTCTGGCTGGGACTCTTTAGTCCTATATTGACCGTAACGATCCATAAAGAGATAGAGTATCTTGGTGATGTAGTACTCTCTTTTGAGTCTAAAGGGATATTGGGCTCTGTAGAGAAACTCTATGTACATGGAGATATGGTCATAGCCGGAGCGATCTTGCTATTTTCTGTTTTGGTACCGTTGATGAAGATTCTCTCTATGGTGGTCATTTCACTTGTGATGGAGAGCCGGTTCGCACACGGGATCGTTCATTTTTTCAAGTGGATCGGTAAATGGTCAATGCTTGATGTCTTTGTGGTTGCGACATTCTTGGTCTATTTGAGTACCAACAAAGGGGATGTCAGCCGCGCGGAGGTGGGGGTAGGACTTTATTTCTTTCTTGCTTATGTGATTGTCTCTATGCTAGTAAGTTTGAGTGCGGAGAAAATGCTTGAGAGGGTTGAGGGATAAAGAGGCTAAAGCCGGCTCTTTACCACCTCTATAATCTCTGGATGAGCGTTGAGGTAGAAGATGGCTCCGGTTATCAGGGCTGCTGTAGTGACGGCAAGGGCTATCTTGATCCATGAGTAGGGGCGTTCGCCCGATACTTTACCCGTTTGCGCATTGACCGCGTAGCGGTAGGTTTTGTTGTTCCATGTAAATGAAGCGACCCAGACAGGCAGTAGTACATTCTTGTAGGTGGTGTTGAGGTAGCGGGTGTTGACCGCGGTGATCTGCTGCTGATCCCCACCGATATCACGTCGTATTGCTCCCTCAATAGTATGACTCATCTTCACTTTGGCATACTCAAATCCGTTATCAAGCCCTATGGTATACTCTTCTGCTTCGAATCCGGCCATGTACTTTTCATCGAACGGAACCAGAGCAGCGGTATTCCATGGTTCAAGCGATTGCAGGATGGTGCGGGTTACGGTATTGCTGGCACCAATGGTGACATCATCAAAAGAGAGGGTGACCCTGCCGCTAACGGGAGTCCAGCGAATACGGCTCTCTTGTACCTGTACCTGTCGGCTTCTGCCCTGTTCGTCCCTTACTGTACGGGTAACGGTGACGTAGTAGATGTCTCCTCTTTGTCCCTGGTAGTTTGTAAGCGTGTCACTATCGTAGGTCCAGTAGGGTAGGTAGTAGCCTGTGAGTCTGTTATCGCCGTCGAGATATTTGGTAAAGGCAGTCGGGGCGAACCAGAGTGAACTGACCCATGCTTTAAATCGCATCTGCGCCTCTTTGTGGGAGAGTTTGAAAGGAATGAGCGATTGCGGGGTGATCTCCTTGACAAACTCGGTCACTGCCGGAGTGCCGCAGTAGGGGCAGTTGGTGGAGAATGTGTAGGGTGTAAGTGTGAACGCTCCACCACACTTTTTACAGTGTACCTGTTTTTCAATATTTTGGTTGGGGGTCTTATCGAGCTTTTGCAGTGCTTCTGTGAGGTTATGCTCCCGAATGGGGGTATCGGCCTTCTCGATGGGAACCTCTTTATGACAGAACTCACAGTTGAGCTTTCCTGTTGCCGGTGAGAACTTGAGCGGTGCCCCGCAGGAGGGGCAGGTGAAGTTGATGGCGGTAAACTGCATGGCTTAAGAGAGTGGCGGCGGTGTCTGCATGAAGTGGCTGCCAAGGATCGTCTCTGCACGCTCCCACTGTGCCATACCCTGTGTCCAGACCAGTGTCTCTTTGGTGATCTCGCCTTGTTGTATCATCTGTGTGATGGCATCGAAAGAGAAAGGGCCTTGCTGTTTTCCGTCAATGGCGATGAAGTACTGCGGCAGCTGATTGGGAAGCGGCGGCGGGGTCTCTGTACTTTGTGTTGTCTGTGATCCGCTCATGCTCTGTGCCATCTGCTGCCCCATGGCAATGCCTGCTCCCATGCCGATCATATCGCCCATGCTTCCGCCTGTTGCGCTACCCATCGCATTACCGGTTTGGTATTTGAGGTGGGCATCGAGATCTCCGGTGATCTCTCTACTGGTGCGGGTGTCGATGGCTTTTTCGACTTCATCGGGAAGCGAGATGTTCTCAATGAGCATCTTGGTCAGTTCGAGTCCGTACTCTTCGAAATAGGGTGCGATGTGCTCGGTGATGTAGTCGCCAAAACGCTCATAGTTACGCGCCATATCGAGTACGGGAGTGGTGTCCTCACTCAGAACGGTCGCCAGTTTGGAGACGATGAGGTTGGTAAGCTGATCCTCTATCTCATCGGTGGTAAAGTGAGCGTCAGTACCGACGATCTCTTTGAGGAATGTTTCAGGATCGCTGATACGGATCTCGTAGGTTCCGTAGGCGCGCAGTCTGACCATGGCAAATTCGGGGTCACGTACCATGATGGGGTTTTTCGTCCCCCACTTCAGATCGGTGAAGCGTTTGGTGTTGAGAAAATAAACTTCTGCTTTGAACGGAGAGTTGAAGCCGTGATCCCAGTGTTGCAGGGTGGTCAAGATGGGCAGGTTCTTGGTCTCCAGCGCATAGATACCCGGTTCAAGTATATCGGCGATCTCCCCTTCGTTGACAAAGACGGCCACTTGAGATTCGCGTACGATGAGCTTGGCACCGTATTTGATCTCGTTGCCCTGTCGGTTGAAGCGGTAGACCATCGTATCATGAGAGTTGTCCGTCCACTCGATGACATCGATGAACTGCCCGCTGATCCAGTCAAAAAGTCCCATTTACGCCTCCTTTGGGGTTGCTGTCATTTCCGTAGCTTCAGGCAGTGCTTCGGCTTTGGCTTTGACCGAAAGCAGGGCATCTTTAAGCTCCTGCTCTGTTTTCTTGAGCTCTTCTTGTGCTTTGGCTCTTGCCTCTTTACCCTCTTGTGCAATGCGGAGTGAGTCGTTGAGGGTTTCGATGAATGTCTGGTTGGCTTTTTTGATGCTCTCGATGTCAAAGATACCACGCTCCATCTGGCGGCGTACTTCGGCATTGGCCTCTCTAAGCCCTTCGGCATTCTTCTCAAGCAGTTCGTTGGTCAGATCCGCGGCTTCTTTGGTGGCGATGGCGGCATCGTGGCTGCGGAAGATGGCAACGGTCTGTGCGAGCTGGTTACGCCAGAGCGGTACGGTGTTGACCAGTGTTGAGGTGATCTTGGAGATGAGCGACTTGTCATTTTCTTGAATGAGGCGGATGCTTGGCAGTGACTGCATCGTTACCTGACGGGAGAGTTTGAGGTCGTGGACACGGCGCTCCAGTTCGTCACGGAAACCGCGTATCTCTTTAAGCTCCTGTATCGCCATCATATCATCGTCACTCTCTTGTACCTTCTTCTCATACTCGGGGATGATCTTCTCTTCAAGCTCTTCGAGTTTGGTCTCTCCGGCTTTGATGTAGAGCTCAAGCTTTCTGAAGTACTCCAGATTGGCATCGTAGAGCTTGTCAAGGGCTACGATGTCGCTCATGAGCTGGCTTTTGTGCTTTTCAAGGTCGTTGGAGATGAGGTCGATCTGGTCGCGTACCTTCTCGTACTCCTGTACGAACTTCACAAGCGGGTTTGCCGCACCAAAAAGCTTTTTCCACCACGGGATATCTTTGTTGGGGTTGAACTCGTCGATGTCGAAACCGCGAATGGATGCGACCATTTTGCTCAGGGCATCTCCCGCTGCACCGATATCTTTGTTCTGAACTCCGTCGATCATACGGTTGGAGATCTCATCGAGCTTCTCCTGTGCGGAGGAGCCGAAGTAGATGATGGACTTTCTGTCATGAATATCCAGCTCATTCAGGGCATCTTGCAAGGCTGTGACCTCATTCTCCATGATCTCGGGGATCTGTGCTTCTTGGTTGACGATCGCTTTTTCGATGACCTCTTTGGTTTGTGTTTCCATTCTTCTTCCTTTATGTTGGTTTTAATGATTGATCTGTGCTTTGAGCGTGTCGATGTGAACATCGAGATCGAACCGGTTGTTGTTCTTGAGCCGTTCGAGCTCTTTTTCAAAACGGTTTTGAACATCGTCCATCAGACTGTGCAGACGTGCTTTGGTCGACGCGTCGATATGGGCTTCATCCATTTCGGTATAGGACTCGGTGACTTTGGCGATACCGTCGATGTAGACAATGAGGAACTTGCGTGCGACGCGTATATCTTTGGGGTCTTCTTCGATGGTTCTGAGGATCGCTTCTGCCTGTGTCAGTGCAGTGGTAAGCTTCTGGTGCAGTGTGCTGTCGTGGATCTGCTTCATGTGCTCTTTGATGGCATTCAGCTTACCCTCTGCTTCTTGAATGGTCTCCAGAACGAACTCGGCGGAGATGTCACCCAGATTTTCCAGTTTGTCCGCTTTGGGGTCGCCACCATAGTAGAGGAACCAGCCGATAACAGCGATAACGGCAAGAAAGAGCGACTTGAAAAGCCCCTCACCGCCGGTAAGGTATGCGCTGTAGAAGGTAACGATACCAAGCAGTATACCCGCCATGCTCTTGTAGGGTGTTTTGGGTGCTTTGGCAAGGGTGCTTGCATGATATTCCGCTTCCTGCACAAAGCCTCTCTTTGCCAGTGTGATGACCCCCATGAAGAGCAGGAAGCCTATGGTGTTGAGCGCAAAGGCTTTAATGTTGGTCTGAAAGAGTGCGATGACCACACTGAGAAAGAGCGGAAATGCAAAAAGGTAGAGGAGTATCCCTTTGGTCGCTTTGATCTCCGTGGTCTCTTTGGGTACATAGCGTTTTGCCGATGACATGGATGCCTCCTAAAAGAGGTCGGCAAGCGGATACCACACCGCAAAGCCGACCGAGAAGAGCAGAAAGAGAAAACCGAACACTTTTTTCATAGCGGGGGATAACATACGCACTCCTCTTGATGCTTTATTTTGTAGATTGTATCATGAAATTATGAAGTAAATGTGAAAAAAAGAAAAACTAAAAGAAAGATTTTTGATAGTAGCGGTGCGTATGAAATGGTGAGTTAGATCACCATTTCCACATCATCATGATCTTGAAAAGATTTAAAGATACGGTCGCGTTCCGCTTCATCGGCTACTTCACATGAAGCGTTATAGCTGTGGAATTTGCCTGTTTTGGAGGCATTCCCGCTGGAGCTAAGATGCTCTTTGTCACCCATCACCTCTTTAATGCAGGCTTTGAGCTTCTCTTTGTCTCTTCCGATAATTTTAAATCCCCAGTTTGTCGGATAGTCGATTTTGGGTTTCTCTTGTGTATTGTTGTCTAAAACCATAGCACACTCCTTTTCTAAACGCTTTATAATCAATATTATACACTATCTTCCCCTGAAGACGATGCAACTTTAGTTTCTGTTGAAGTCTCCGGATTTTCCGCCGCTTTTATGTTCGAGCTGAACGTTTCGGATGACCATCCCTTTATCGATGGCTTTAAGCATATCGTAAATGGTCAGCAGTCCGACGCTTACACCGGTGAGTGCTTCCATCTCCACACCGGTCTTTCCTGTCAGTTTTGCCGTAACGGTGAGTTTGAAGCCCGGAAGTTCAGGGAGCTCTTCAATATCCGTTTTGACAGAAGTGAGCATGAGTGGATGGCACATCGGAATAAGGGTGCTTGTCTGTTTTGTTCCTTGAATAGCGGCGATAACGGCTGTTTGCAGTACGGGGCCTTTCTTGGCGGTATTGGCGACAACTGCCTCGTACGCCTCTCTTGTTACTTCAATAATACCGCTTGCTGTGGCGATACGTGTCGTGTTGTCTTTGTCCGAGACGTCGACCATTTTAGGTTTGTTCTGCTCATCTAAATGGGTAAGGTTCATAGCGATTCCTTAAGAAGTTTTTTGCATTCTAACATAAATAGTGACGAAAATAAATACAGCCTGACGGTAAAAAATAAAAAATGACGATAATATTTAAAAATCCATTGACTTTTAACATCAAAAAGAGTAGAATTAGTTCAAATGAGAAAGGAGAATGATGACCTATGCATACTTAAGACAGATGCCAAGCTTTAGTACTCTGTCCGAACAGCAGCGGAACATTCTCTCTTTTGCATTGACACAAGGACTGCATATCGACAAAGAGGTGATCGAGTACAGCACGAAGAATCGTCCGATCGAGGAGCGTGAGGAGTTTGAAAAGTTCCTGCGAAGCCTTGAGAACGGCGATACGATCGTGGTGGAGCACTTGGCGATCCTCAGTGACGTGGTAGAGGAGATCGTGAAGGTGATCAACTGTATGTTGAGCCGAGGGATCACTCTGTATGTTGCAGGGTCGAGAGCGGCTGTAAGGAAGGAGACCCCACTAGTCGAGGTATTCCCTCTGTTGAATGACCTTAGAGAGGCGCAAAAGGCCAAAACAGGTCAGATCGGCCGTCCGAAAGGAAGCCGCTCCTCCTCTAAGTTCGATGTCCATCAAGCCCGTATCATTGAATTGCTCAAAGAGGGCTTGAGCGTAAGTGCGATCGCAAGAGAGTTGAATGTAAGCCGGAGTTCGCTGAAGGACTATATCGAGTCACGCGGCATTCGGGAACTGGTGAATGGATCATGGATGGAGATCGTCTCTCCGCAACAGATCACAGGTGTGGACAATACGGTATTGATCTGTCCATTTGAACAAGAGAAACATTAAAACCAAAAGAAAGGAAAACGATGGAAACGACAGTGGAAGTTGAAGAGAAGAAGCCGAAGAAGAACATGGCTAAAGAGTATTTGAAGGGGTGGATCCCGTATCGAATTAAGCGTTACTGGATGTATGTAGCGATCACGATCTTTGCATTGGTGATGCCGTGGATCAAGATCAACGGAAATCATTTGTTCCTATTGAGCTTCGACCATAAAAAATTACACCTTGCGGGTGTGGCATTTGATATGCAAGAGCTCTATTTGATGCCATTCTTGCTGATGTTGCTCTTCCTTGGTATTTTTGCCGTAACGGCAGTGGGTGGTAGAGCATGGTGTGGATGGGCTTGTCCTCAGACGATCTTCCGTGTGATCTACAGAGACCTTATCGAGACTAAATTGCTAGGACTTCGTAAGCGTATCAAGAACAAACAGAAAGAGCCTGACTACTCCAAGCCTGAGAATCAGGTGAAACGTTTGATCGCCATTGCGATCTGGTTTGTCCTTTCGCTTATCGCTGCTGCGGACTTTATGTGGTTCTTCGTACCGCCAGAAGAGTTCTTCCAGTATCTACAGAACCCTTCCGAGCATATGGTGATGATCGGGTTCGTTGTGGGAGTATCGCTCTTCTTGGTTGCGGATGTTGTCTTCATTAAAGAGAACTTCTGTATTTATATCTGTCCCTACAGCCGTGTTCAGTCGGTACTTTACGATGATGATACGCTTATGGCGATCTACGATCCGATCCGTGGTGGTGAGATCTATGAGGGGCATGGACCTGATAGACATAAGAAGTATAATAAGCAAAAAGAGCTGCTTGCGGATAACCCTAATGCCGAGTGTACGACCTGTGAGAGCTGTGTGACGGTCTGTCCTACGCATATCGATATCCGTAAGGGACTGCAGCTTGAGTGTATCAACTGTCTTGAGTGTGTGGATGCCTGTACACAAGTTATGGGTGCGCTTGGTAAACCGAGCCTTGTTCAGTGGTCAAGTGTGATCGAGACGGAAAAACATGAAAGAAAGACCAAGATCTTCAGACCGAAGGTCATTGCGTACTTTACCGTACTTGCGATCGTACTTGTCTCTCTCTTTGTCATGGGAAGCAAGAAAGAGCATATGTTGCTGAACATCAACAAAACGACCAGACTCTATAAAGTGTTGGATGATGGAAGTGTTGAGAACGACTACGTATTCTTGTTCGCCAATACCGATCAGAAGAAACATACATACTACTTTGAGATCGAAGGTGACCTTAAAGACAAGATCCAGATCGTCAGACCTAAAGAGCCGTTTAGTATCGCTCCGGGTAAAAAACGTAAAAAGGTCGTTGTTCTTAGAGCGGTTGAGCAACTTGCGAACAATACGAGAAAAGATGTGCCGATCCCGGTTACGATCAAAGCATATGCCTTGGATGACAAGAAAAAGATCGCCGTTATCAGACATACCGTATTTGTCTATCCGCGTGCCGATCAGCTGAAGAAAAAGTCGAAATAAGAAAGGAGTTGTGAACGAATGAAAAAAGTATTGGTCCTAGGAGGAGGGTTCGCCGGTGTGGAAGCGGCGATCTTCCTTCGTAAACATGATCTTGATGTGACACTGGTCAGTGACAGAGACTATTTCTATATCTATCCGACCTCTATCTGGATCCCGACAGGGGATGCGACACGTGAAGATGTGAGCGTTCCGTTGGCGGACCTTGCATTCAAGCATGGGTTTGAGCTGATTGTCGACCCTGTAACTGCATTCGATGCATCAGCAAAGAGAGTAACGCTTGAGAGCGGACGTGTACTGGACGAGTATGAATATATTGTCGTTGCACTCGGACAGGATAAGATCCAGATCGAGGGTATGGATCATACGCTCTCTATCTGCGGTAAACCCGAAGAAGCAACCCAGATGTACGAGCGTTTGAATGCATTGGTAGAGAAGGGAAGCGGAAAGATCGCTATGGGATTTGGCGGAAATCCGCATGATTCCTCTGCCGTACGTGGCGGCCCGGCATTCGAAGTGCTCTTTAACGTACACAACTTCTTGAAGAAAAAAGGCTTGCGTGACAAGTTCGAGCTGACATTCTTCGCACCGATGGAGAAGCCGGGTCAAAAAATGGGTGACAAGGCCTTGGTGATGATGGATAAGATGTTCGCTATGACCGATATCAAGAAGAAGGTCGGAAGCAAGATCGTCTCATTTGATGCCGAAGGTGTCAACTTTGAAGACGGTACGAAGCTTGAGTCTGACCTGACCATGTTCATTTCGGCGGGAACGGGACATAAGATACTCAGAGAGTCCGGACTTCCGTTGAGTGAAGCGGGATTTGTCGTAACGGACTACTACAATGAGATCGAAGGTTTCGAAGGGATCTACGTCATCGGTGACAGTGTATCACTTATGGGGCCTGAGTGGAGAGCGAAGCAAGGACACGTGGCTGAGGTGATGGCACGAAACGTCGCTTATAACATCTTCCAGAAGATGCAGCGTATCGATTCCAAGCAAAGCTATGAGCATCACCTGAACATTCTGTGTGTGATGGACATCGGGAACGGTGCGGCATTTGTCTACCGTGACAACAAACGCGGTTTGATGATCCCGATGCCGGTGATCGGACACTGGATGAAACAGGGTTGGGGCTGGTACTGCAAAAACTCCAAACTAGACAAAATCCCAAGACTACCTGGGATGTGAGAACCGTAAAGCAAACGACACCTGCGTGTCGTTTGTAGGTTCGAAACCGGAGCGGTCATAGCGAAGCGGAGCCGTGGAGGCCGGGAGATCGTAAAGCAAACGATACCTGCGGGTAGAATATAGATTTATTTTATAGATATTTGTATTTATTATAAAAGTTATAAGCACGACTTCAACTAATCAAGTTACAATTCCAAAAAAACAATAAAGGCTACTATAGATGAAACAGATCACAGTAATGGAAAAATATCCGGTATATACACTACGTATTGAGAAGAGTGATACAGAGTATCAGTCGGTCGATGAGATCATGACCTACTTTAAAGTACAAGTGGATCTTCATCCGATCGCAACCTATATCGGAGAGTTTGACCACTATGCGCACACCTCTTCTCTTGAAGTGGGTGAGATCGCAGACGATATCAAAGCAGCGAAGAACTTTATCTGCTGTTTCGGTAAGGCATTGCCAAAACCTGAAGTTATGGCGGTTCGTCCAAGAGCGATCGGTGTGGCGGAGTTGGAAGATGCATTTGTCGTCAGCTTTATGGAAGCACCGAATCCTGATGCGAACAAAGCGATGGAGCAGTGGGTCAAAGGTCTGCTCAAATAATGTAGAAGCGGGGCACTCCCGCTTCACCTTCTTTTCTCTTTTTATTCAAAATCTCTCTTTTTATCATACTGTTACTAAAATGCACATATACTATAGGGCTCACGCTATATAGGGTATTTGTTATAGATAAATGAGATAATATCTGTACAAAATTACACAATTTTTTCTAATTAAGACTAATTTTATCCTATTTAAGTCATAATGCGGTTATCAAAAATTAATTAAAGGATATTAAATGGCAACAGTAACATTTAAAAATGACATCGTATGTAACCTCGCAGGAAATGAAGTAAACGTTGGAGATACAGCTCCGGAAGTAACAGTAGTAAACTGCGATCCAATGCTTCAAGATGAAAAAGTAGGTGGAGAAGGTCAAGTTCAACTTGTAGTAGCAGTACCTTCACTTGACACTGGTGTATGTGATGCAGAAACAAGAAGATTCAACCAAGAGGCAGCAGGTCTTGAAGGTGTTGAAGTGATCACTGTATCTATGGACCTTCCATTCGCAGCGGCAAGATGGTGTGGTGCGGCAGGTATCGAGAATCTAAAAGTATGTTCAGACTTTAGAAACAAAGACTTCGGTAACGCTTACGGTGTACTTTTGGCTGACGGACCACTTGCCGGTGTACTTGCAAGAGTGATCTTCGTTATCGGTAAAGACGGAAAAGTTGTATATAAGCAAGTTGTTCCGGAGATCACAGAAGAACCAAACTACGAAGAAGCGATCGAAGCTGCAAAAGCTGCTGCAAACGCGTAATTCTTCTTCGAGGCCTTCGGGCTTCGAGCTTCATCTATCTTCCCCTTTCTTTCTATTTCATTCATCCTTAGTGTGACATAATTCAATTTTTGCTAAAATCCTTTTATATGCAAGATCACGTTATATAAGGAAACACTATTAGATATACACAAAAGCAGATAGACAAATACAATCGTCAAAAATATATTACAGAGCTTGAAAAGATCAGCAAGAACCTTTTTCGGATGCTTCGTGACGCTACAGTGACTTCTCAACAATTTTCGGTAAAATTTGAACAGCTTAAGCAGAAGTTCGATGAGAGGGAGAGCGTTCATCTTGATTCTGAGTACCATCATCAGTTAAAGTCATACATTGAACGTCTATATCGCGATACTGTACATGATGAGAATTTCAATGATAAGCAACTTGACGATATACGAGAAGCGGAGATGAGTAACCTCAATCGTTTGCAAAAGCTAAAAAATGCGACATCCTATAAGAAAGAGAAGCATAGATCCAAATCCCAGAATGAAGATTGGGGTTGAAACACATATAAAGGACAGATATATTATGAAATGGTATTTAAGTTTATTGACAATGGTCATCGGTTTTTTATTGATGATGACAGGGTGTGAGAAAGAACCGACCTATACGGGGAAAGCAGATCATACGCCTTATGACATCAAACAGTGTCTGCGTGAGCTCTCTACGGGTGCGGAGTTCCGCGAAGATCAGCGTATTGATCGTTTGGTCGCTTATAAATCAAGACGTATTCTTGAAGGATATAGAGATGGGAAAAAGGTCTTTGAATCCCGCATGTCCCTAGGAAAGAACGGGGATAAGGGGAACAAGATCCAAGCAGGAGACTACCGAACACCTGAGGGAAGCTATACGATCGTACGTAAAAAGTGTGATCCAAGACTCTATCGCTCTTTGATGATCTCCTATCCGAATAAAGAGGATATCGCACGTGCAAAAGCTAGAGGTGTGAAACCGGGAGGCTACATTACGATCCACGGTCAACCTAAATGGAATGCCGACGGAAGAGGTGATGCATATACGCTTGCACACGATTGGACGGAAGGATGTATGGCCGTACCGAATAAAAAAATGGCGCTACTTTGGGCAGGGGTAAAGAATGGAGTTCCGATCACGATCCATCCATAAGGTATGAAAGAAGTAATACAATTTAGCTAAAATTGAGAAATGTTATAATATGATATTGAATAATATTGGGCAGAACAAAGGAGAAGTCTATGAAAAACAAGGTAATCGGATTTGGTATGGTTTGTGCTATCTCTTTGGCTTTTGGTGGAGGAACGTTCGTTCCTCCGGCATCCAAGGTTGCAAAGATCAAAGCACCATGCCATAATGATAAGGTCTATGTAGACCATGAAACAAAACTGATGTGGCAAGATGCACTCTATACAGATGCAGAAGACGGTGCTTATGCAAGAGGGATCTCTTTTGGAAAAGCCGGAAATTTGAACCATGCGGTCAATTACTGCCGTACACTTGATTATGCCGGGTATAATGACTGGAGACTTCCTACAGTAGATGAGCTTATGAAGGTACACCATGATGTAGGGCAACACTTCAACCACTCAAGAGACAAAGATTTCTGGAGCTCAACTCCTACGGTAGACCATAGATACTATGTGGTCTATCCTGCGGATGCTTACCGATATAAACGTTCTCCAAAAGAGAGTAACTACATTCGCTGTGTCAGATGTAACGCGTCTGACGAGTAGTATCTTGTAGCACTAGAGGAGCTTGATCTCCTCTTGTAGTCTTACCCCAAACATATCGAATACCCTCTTTTTTGCCAATGTCAATAGTTCAAGTGCCTCTTGATAGGTACCGTTATCCTTATTGACCAGAAAGTTCGCATGCGCTTCACTCCATGCCATTCCGCCAAGACGATACCCTTTCAGCCCTACTGCTTCGATGAGCCTGCCTGCCGAGTCTTTGGGCGGGTTCTTGAATGCGGAACCGGCACTGGGGTCTTTGGGTTGGTTGCTTCGAAGCTTTGCAAGATTTTCAAGCAACATAGGGTCAAAGCCATTTTGTACTTTAAATCGTACGGCAGTAACGATACCGCCTAGTTTGGCAAAGCGGTATCCGTATTCGATCTCTGCTTTTTCAACCCATTTCCCGTCTACTTGTATGCTATGAAGAATATTGAATATCTCATACGCTTTTACTCCCGCATTCATTGCTACCATTCCCCCCAGTGTTCCGGGTAGTTTTGCACAGAACTCAAAGCCACCTATGTCATGCTTTTTGGTATAGCTGACAATACGTCCTGTGGGCATTGCCGCACCGATCTGTAAAAAGCTATCCTCCTCTTTGATATAGGCAAAATCTTTACTGAGCATCATCAGTGGTGGTGGAGCAGGAGAGATGAGCAGGTTGTTCGCACCGCCGATAAGGTAGCGGTCTGTTGGAATGGTATCGCCTTTTTCGATCATCAGTACTTCGGTAGGCTGTCCGATTTTGATGCTGGAGTATTTGGAGAAATCGATGATCTTAGTATACACGGATCGCTCCGTATTTTTCAGGTAGGAGTGAGGAGGTAGGAGTGAGGAGTGAAGGTATGTTTTTCTGCGAAAAACTTTTATTTTTTAAGATATCTTTTATACTTTTTCCTATTATCATTCCTAAATCCTAATTCGCACGCAGTGCGCTGTACTCTTTGGGGATCAGGTAGTCCTCTGTTTTGATAGGGCACTCCCATAAACCGTGTTCGAAGCCTATTTGGTAGAGTTTGTCGAGCGCTTTGAGCTGAAGTTTGGAGAGTTCGACCGATTCGTTTGAAGCATACATATCGAGATATTTTTTAAGCATCTTATCAGAGATACGCACGAGGTTGTCCGCTTCAAGCTTGGCACACAGCTCCTCTTTTTTCTCATTGGCGACCTTTACACCGTCGATGAGAATGTTCTCGATGTCAATAGCACGATTGAGCGGTAGGCTTCTGCGTATCGCCATACCGCCAAGTGGTAACGGTAGTCCTTCTCCTGCCAGTTCAACCCAGATATCCCAGATCTCCTTTTCTACTTCGAGGCTTTCGTCAAAATCGAGAATAGACTCATGAATGAGCACACCCGCATCGACCTCACCCTCTACTACAGCCTGTTCGATCTCAAGAAAGTCCATATAGACAGGACGCGCTTCGGGGTAGAAGATGCGAAAGAGCATAGCGTTAGTAGTGTATTGCCCTGAGAGTGCCACTTTAAAACGGCGTTTGAGCTTCTCACCTTTACGTTTAATGAGCTTTGGTCCGTACCCTTCACCGAAACTAACAGCAGTACGTAGCAGTGCATACTCATCTTTAATAAGCGGATACATCCCGAAACTGATGGCACTGACATCATATGTACCTTTCAACGCTTCGACATTTAGTGTTTCGATGTCAAGTCCAATATTCTCGAACGATAACCCTTTGGTATCGACCCAGCCGAACTTAATGGCGTAGTACATAAAGATATCATCCGCATCGGGTGAGTGGGCTAGTTGGATAGTATTTGGCATGGTTTCTCTCTTGCTAATAATTGATGGTGCTATTTTAACATAAGGGGGCAAAGAGGTAAGTAAGAGAAAAAATATGACAATTTGAAATATTTTTACCGATTTGGCATAATTTATATTAAACTGCCGGTATGACTAAATAACTAATGATTATTTAGATAAAATTCATTGAGTATAAAGGTAAAGGAATATGACAATGGCAATGGATCCACAAAAACAAAAAGCACTCGATATGGCGATCAAGCAGATCGATAAGACATTCGGAAAAGGGACGCTGATGCGTTTGGGGGATAAAGAGTTCGAACCGATCGAGTCGATCTCTACGGGTTCTTTGGGGCTTGATATGGCGTTGGGGATCGGTGGTATTCCGCAAGGGCGTATCATTGAGATCTACGGGCCGGAGTCTTCAGGAAAGACAACACTCTCTTTACAGACCATCGCTTCCGCACAGAAGAAAGATATGATCTGTGCATTCATCGATGCGGAGCATGCACTTGATGTTGTCTATGCAAAGAACCTTGGTGTTGACACGGACAACCTGCTTGTCTCTCAGCCCGATTTTGGAGAGCAGGCGCTTGACGTATTGGAAACATTGGCGCGTTCGGGTGCAGTTGACTTGATCGTTGTCGACTCGGTTGCGGCATTGACACCCAAAACGGAGATCGAGGGTGATATGGGAGACCAGCATGTAGGGCTTCAGGCACGTTTGATGTCGCAAGCGCTCAGAAAGTTGACAGGACTTTTACACAAGACCAATACAACGGTGATCTTCATTAACCAGATCCGTATGAAGATCGGAACGATGGGATACGGTTCGCCGGAAACGACTACGGGTGGTAATGCATTGAAGTTCTACTGTTCGGTGCGTATTGATGTTAGACGTATCGCAACGCTCAAGCAGGGAGAGAACCAGATCGGTAACCGTGTCAAGGCGAAGGTTGTCAAGAACAAAGTAGCACCACCGTTCAGACAGGCGGAGTTTGACATTATGTTCGGTGAAGGGATCAGCTTTGAGGGTGAGCTTATCGATTATGGTGTCAAGCTTGACATTATTGACAAGTCGGGCGCATGGTTCAGTTACGGTACGGAGAAACTCGGTCAAGGAAAAGAGAATGCGAAGCTGACTATTAAAGAGAACCCTGAGCTCAAAGCTGAGATCGAAGCGAAGATCAAAGAAGCACTTGGTTTTGGTGAAGGGCTTGCAATGGATCAAAAAGAGATCGCAGAGAGCGATGAGGTATAAATAAAAAGTGTAGAGTGTCACTCTACACTTTAAGCTAAAATCTTCTATACTGTCACTAATTTAACAAAAGGGCAACGCTAATGACCCGAAAGGATTGGTGATGGCACTTAAAATGAAAGAGTTGATGCTCGCCACAGGCGAGAGCAAATCGACCATACTCTACTATGTCAAAGAGGGCTTGCTCCCCCAACCGCAAAAACCCAAACCCAATGTACACCTCTATGATGAGAGTGCCGTGGATATTATCCGTTTTATCAAATACCTCCAGCACAACTTCTCCTACTCCATTTCAGAGATCAAAGCGATCTTTGCCGAGAACAACTTCCGATCGGGTGAGAGTTTTGAGATGATGGTCAATGCACTCGAACTTATCTCCGGAGCAAAAGAGAACCGGTGGTATAGCCGTGAAGATTTTCTTGAAGTTGCAGAGCTGAGTGAATCGGAGCTTGCGCACTATGTGAAGAAGGGGTTGCTCTTTGAACGTGCCAAAGGCTTTAGTGCCAAAGAGCTTGAAGTGGTCGAGATACTCAAAAGAGCCAAAGCGCTCGGTCTGGACGGATCGTTGCTCGATCACTACGTGCAGGCGGCACAAACACTGGCACGTGAGGAGTTTGCTATGGGAGCAAAAATGATGAAAGCGAACCCCGATGCACATACACAGCACTACGAACTCTTTTTTGATCTTCTTTTAACGCTTAAGCCCTATCTGTGCAATATGCATACGGTAAGAGAGTATCAAAAACAGTATCAAGAGGAGAAGTAGCTATGAAAGCTCTCTTTAGCATTGCAGGGTTTGGTTCGTATATTTTGATCGTCTTCTTAAATGCTATGACCGATCTGGGACATAAGATCATTTTGCAAAACACCATCTTTAAAGCCTATGAGGGTTCGGAGCTGATCGTCCTGACAGCCATTGTCAATGCCCTGATCCTTCTGCCGTTCATTTTTCTTTTCTCTCCGGCAGGATATATCTCTGATAAATACCCTAAGGTCAAAGTGGTGGAGTATGCCTCCGCAGCGGCAATAGGTATTACGATGCTTATCCTTTTTTCTTACATGATGGGCTGGTTCTGGTTCGCATTTGCCATGACCTTCATCCTTGCGGCTCAGAGTGCGATCTATTCTCCTGCCAAATACGGCTTGATCAAAGAGATGACGGGTAACGATATGCTTGCACAGGCAAATGCCGCCGTACAGGCGGTGACCATTGTCTCCATTTTAACCGGAGCGGTAGTCTACTCCGTATTCTTCGAGCAGCTTTTAGGTGACCGTTCGACAGCACCTTCGGAGATACTGCGCTATATCGCACCGGTAGGCTATCTGCTTATTGGGGCGAGTCTTCTGGAGTTCTTGTTGGCAAAGCGTCTGGTCAGACGGTTCAAAAAGGTGCATATCGATGAGGAGATGCACTTTGAGATGGGTGAATACCGAAACCTGCATTACCTCAAAGAGAACTTTGCCGTACTTAGAAGGGAGAAGGTGGTCTGGGCAAGTATCTTGGGGCTTGGTCTGCTCTGGGGAATCTCGCAGATCCTGGTAGCGATCTTCGGAGAGTACCTCAAGGGTAAGCTTGGTATCACCGATACGGTGGTTGCACAAGGGCTTTTGTCTCTTAGCGGTGTGGGTCTTGTTGTCGGTTCAATCGTTGCGGGGAGGGTGAGCCGCAACTTTATCGAGACGGGGATCGTGCCTATCGGAGCACTGGGGATCTCAGTGGTGCTCTACACGATACCGACACTTCAGAGTTTAGCTATGCTTGGAAGTGCGCTCTTTGCATTCGGCTTCTTCTCAGGGCTTATTATCGTGCCGCTCAATGCGTTGATCCAGTTTGCCACCCCGACCCCTATTTTGGGGAAGGTGCTTGCAGGGAACAACTTCGTGCAGAATGTAGTGATGTTCGTTGCCTTGATGCTAACAGCACTCTTTGGCTACTTTCAACTCTCTTCGACAGGCCTTTTTTATATGATCGCGCTAGTTGCCATGGCGGGAACATTCGCTGCACTCTGGAAACTGCCGCAGTCGATGATCCGCTATTTGGTCAAGATGATCATCAGTTTCCGTTATACGCTACAAGTAGAGGGGCTTAAGCATATCGATGCAAAAAAAGGGGTGCTGCTTCTTGGGAACCATGTCTCCTTTCTTGATTGGGCGATCTTGCAGATGGCATACCCCAAACAGATCCGCTTTGTGATGGAGCGCAGTTATTATGAGATATGGTATCTCAAGCCTTTTTTCCGTTTCTTCGGTGCCATTCCCATCTCAAGCAGAGGTGGAAAGAATGCGCTCTCTTTGGTGACCGAAGCGCTCAACAACGGCGAGACGGTCGCGATATTCCCGGAGGGGCATTTGTCTCGTAACGGACACTTAGGCGTGTTCCAGCGTGGATTTGAGATCGCCTGTAAAGAGGTGGACAATGAAGCGGTGATCGTGCCTTTCTATCTGCGAGGGCTTTGGGAGGGGGACTTCTCTCATGCATCCAAGAAGATGAAGCGCAAAAAGGGCAAAGATGTCAGCGTCAGCTTTGGGGAGATGATGGATATCCATGCAAGTGCACCTGAGGTGAAAAAGGCGGTCTTCGATCTCTCCATAGAGAGCTGGAGAGCCTATGCAAGAACGCTGCCGAGCATTCAAGAAGCATGGATAGAGAGTGCCAAAGAGGTGGGAGGAGACCTCTGTATGGCTGACTCGACAGGGGTGGAGCTAAGCGGAAACCGTTTTATTACCGGTACGCTTCTAATGGCAAACAAGCTCAAACCAAAGATCGGTCATATGCCAAATATCGGTGTGATACTGCCTACATCCGTAGGCGGTTCCATGGGCAATATGGCACTCTTGTCTCTGGGAAGGACCATCGTGAACCTGAACTACTCCAGCGGTACGCCAAGCCTGCTGCATGCGATCAAAGCGGCGAATATCGAAACAGTAGTGACCTCCAAGCAGTTTATTGCCAAGCTCAAAGCCAAAGGGTTCGACCTTACAGAAGTATTGGATAGAGTCGAAGTGATCTATCTTGAGGAGACCAAGGAGAAGATAGGCAAACTAGAGAGCATCACAAAGCTCTTAGCGGTCAAGCTGATGCCTGCATGGATGCTGAAGCTCTTTTATATTCATGCAAGAGAGAGTAACGACACCGCTGCTATTCTCTTCTCCAGCGGAAGCGAAGGCAATCCCAAAGGGATCGAGCTAACACATAAGAACATCATGGGGAACATCAAGCAGATCACAACGCTTATCAACCCGACCGATGAGGATGTGATGCTAGGCACCTTGCCTATCTTTCACAGTTTCGGTTTGACCGTAACGACACTCATGCCGCTGATCGAGGGTATTCCCGTGGTGTGTCACCCCGACCCGACCGATGGGTTCGGCATAGGGAAGATCGCAGCGAAGTATGAGGCGACCATGCTCTTTGCCACGGCAACCTTCTTTAGGCTCTATACGCGAAACCGTAAGCTTCACCCGTTGATGTTCAAGGACTTACGCATCATCATCGCAGGTGCGGAGAAGCTGCCTGAAGAGATACGCAAAGCCTTCAAAGAAAAGTTCGGACATGAGATCTTCGAAGGGTATGGTGCGACGGAAACCACACCCGTAGCCTCGGTGAATATCCCCGATGTACTGCTGCCCGATACATGGAAACCGCAGATAGGGAACAAGCCTGGAACAGTCGGACTGCCTGTTCCCGGAAGCAGCTTCAAGATCGTCGATCCGGAAACATTCGAGGAGTTGTCTATGGGTGAGGATGGGATGGTGCTCATCGGCGGTACGCAGATCATGAAGGGGTATCTGGGTGATCCGGAAAAGACTGCTTCGGTCATCAAAGAGATAGAGGGTATCCGATGGTATGTCACGGGAGATAAAGGGCGGCTTGATGAGGATGGGTTCCTGACCATCGTCGACCGCTACAGCCGCTTTGCCAAGATCGGTGGTGAGATGGTAAGCCTTGGTCTGGTCGAGCAGGAGATCAATAAAGTCATTACCGAAGAGGAGAAGATCGCCGTAACTGCCATCCCTGATGAAAAGAAAGGTGAAGCGGTGGTACTGCTCTTTGAAGGGGAACGCGAGATCGATGAGGTGATGCACGCTATCGGTTCGTTGGGGATGAACCCGCTCTTTGTCCCCTCCAAAGCCTATAAGGTCGATGAGATACCCGTACTTGGTACGGGAAAAGCGGACTTTAAGGGGGCGAAAAAACTAGCGCAGGAGTTGAGTCAATAGGGGGAATTATCTACTTGTGATAAGAGGGGTTGCAGATCTTGCGCCCTTCGAACCATCCGTCGTGATAGTCGCTGTCACTTCTGAACTTTTCGCTGTCTTTGGTGTAGGTTCCGTGTGCAGTGCTGCATCCGTCCTTCTCTCCGGCTTTGAACGACTCGCTTTTGGGAAGTGACGGTGCGCTTGGCTGGGAGCAGGCGCTTAGAAGCAGTGTGCTTGTAATAAGTGTATATTTGATGATAGAAGATGCCATTTGGATGATCCTTTGCTTGTATGAAGTAAATGGAAAAGTATAACCTATGATAGGTTTCTTAATGATAAATCGTCTATACTTCATCAAAGAACAAAGTAAAGGAAGCAAAGATGAAACAGATAATACAAATAATAACAGTACTTATTTTAGGAAGTTTGCTCGTACAAGCAGGAGACCCTGAAAGTAGGGTATTCCCTTTGAGTAAAAGTAAGTTTACTGTAGTCAATAAAGCAGGAGATGAGAAGGTTGTAGATTTGAGCGGGCAAGACTATATTGTCGTCTCGCTCAGAGAAAAAGGTGCGGATGGTTTGGCATATGCCATTGACCGTGACGGGGTATTGTGGTGGGCGGCAGTGATCTCTTCGGGCGCCAAAGGGCATGAGACCCCCTCGGGTATCTTCCCTATTTGGCGAAAAGAGCGCTTCTATATGTCCAAGGCCCACCCCGACCCAAGAGGGATCAACAATATGGATTTCTCCCTCTGGTTCACCCATCAAGGGCATGCGATCCATATGGGGAATGACGATGCGATGTCGCACGGCTGTATCCATGTAGGAAGAAAAGGGGCGGAGAGTATGTTCAACTGGGCACAAAAAGATAAGACCAAGGTGGTCATTACCCGAGAACACTACCTGCCGTTTGTCTATGATGACTTGAAAAAAGCAGGATATAAAGAGAATGATCAGACTCCGGCACATATTAAAGCATATCTTAAAACCATGGTACCTGTCGCACCGAACAGTGGAGAAAGCCACCCTTCCCATTGAGCGAAAAGAGAAACTCATTTAAGTATAGGGTAAATTTTGATAAAATAGTAACTATAATGTAAATAAATGATTAAAGGGAAATAATGATTTTTATTGATGATGTAACAGCAACGGAAGTAATGGATTCCAGAGGGAACCCGACAGTACGCGCAACGGTCAGTTTGAGTGACGGAACGGTAGCGAGTGCGATCGTACCAAGCGGTGCGAGTACAGGAAAGCGTGAAGCGTTGGAGCTTCGTGACGGTGGTGACCGTTACATGGGTAAAGGTGTGCTTCAAGCGTGTGAGAACGTTAACGGTGCGATCAACGATGCGTTGGTAGGCATGAGTCCGTTCAACCAGGCGGAGATCGACCTGACCATGAAAGAGGTGGATGGCACGAACAACTATGGGAACCTTGGAGCAAATGCCGTACTGGGTGTCTCTATGGCAGTGGCACGTGCAGCGGCACAAAGCCTTAAAATGCCTCTCTACCGTTACCTTGGCGGTGCCAATGCAGTGGTCATGCCTGTACCGATGCTCAACATCATCAACGGTGGTGAGCATGCGAACAACTCGGTCGATTTCCAAGAGTATATGGTCATGCCTGTAGGATTTGACAGATTCTCAGAAGGGCTAAGAGCAGCTGCCGAGGTCTACCATAACCTCAAAAAGATCATCGACGGTATGGGTGAGAGTACGGCTGTAGGTGACGAGGGAGGGTTCGCTCCGAACCTCAAGTCGAACGAAGAGCCTATTCAGGTGATCATGCAGGCGATCGAAGCGGCAGGCTATAAGCCAGGTGAGCAGATCGCGATCGCACTGGATGTCGCAGCATCCGAGTTGGTGAACGATGAAGGTAAGTATGTGCTCAAATCCGAGAACAGAGAGTTGACAAGCTCCGAGCTTACGGCATACTATGCCGATATGGTCGAGAAGTATCCGATCGTCTCCATCGAAGACGGTCTGAGCGAAGATGACTGGGAGGGATGGAAAGAGTTAACGGAAGTTCTTGGTGACAAAGTACAGCTTGTCGGTGACGATCTTTTCGTAACGAACGTAGCTATTCTCTCCGAGGGGATCGAAAAAGGGATCGGTAACTCCATTCTGATCAAACCTAACCAGATCGGAACGGTCAGTGAAACGATGCAGACCGTACGTTTGGCACAAAGAAGCGGATATACCTGTGTGATGTCTCACCGTTCCGGAGAGAGTGAAGATACCTTTATCGCGGATTTTGCCGTGGCACTCAACACAGGCGAGATCAAAACAGGATCGACCGCAAGAAGTGACAGGATCGCAAAATACAACAGACTGCTAGAGATCGAAACGGAGCTTGGACAGTTCGAGTATCTTGGTGCATCGATCTTTAAACGTTAATGTGAGTATAGAGCGTGTCTAATGCAAAGGGGGCTATCGGGTTAGCAGGGCTGTCGCTCAAAGCGCTACTGCTGACAATGATCGCTATTTTGCTGTTTGGCATCTATGTGGGTGTTTTGATGTACGGCGAGAACTCTCTGACCGTACTCCTTCATCTTCGAGAAAAGAAGTCGGCACTTCAAGAAGAGGCGCGTATGTTAAAGTCGCAGAACCAAAAACTTCAAAAAGAGTATTTTGAGCTGAAACAATTAGAACCCAAGGAGTAGAAGATGAAACAATATATATGGGCAGTTGTAGCCGTCACAGTAAGCGTATGTGCTTCCGATAACCCTTTTGCCGTTAAGGATAATTTTAAAAAACTTGAGCGGGAGCAACAAACCCTTCTTGAAGAGCTGAAGAGCGTAGCGCAGACACAAGAGGATGATGATCTGGACCTGGAGCTTGAAGAGGATACTATAGTCCAAACAGCAGTGAAGAAAGAAGAGAAATCCTCTGTAGCAAAAGTGGAGACACCGCAGTCTAAAGAAGAGGTAGAAGTAGTCGTTGTGGAAACAGAAGCCGCTCCTGAGCCAGATACTCCGAAAGAGGAAGTGGTCGAGGTCGCAAAGATACAGGAAGTTCCGGTCGAGGAGAGTATTGTTGTTGAAGTACCGGAGAAAGAGGTGACTGCAACAACCGTTGTTGTCGATACCGAAGCCCAAAAAGCAGCGGAGATCAAGGCAAAAGAAGAAGCTACCCGTCAAGCTAAAGAGGCGGAAGCAAGAGCTTTAGCGCAAAAAAAGCGTGAGGAGCAAGAGCGTATTGCCAAGGAAAAAGCGGCACAAGCCAAACTTGCCGCAGTAAGAGAAGCAGCCAAGAAGCGTGAAGAAGAGGCGCGTTTGGCACGTAATAAAGCACAAAAGCTTTTAGAGGCAAGAGAAGCGGCTGAACGTGCCAAAGCGGCACGGAAAAAAGAGGCTAAAAAGGTTGCTGCTGTCGTAAGTGGTGTTGATATCAATATTACACGTGAAGAGATAGAAGCACAGAAACGCGCGGAAGAGGAGCTTCGTAAAGCGATCGCTGCGGTCGATCAAGAGGATTGATCACAACTCTCTCCCATTCTCTTTCTGCAATACCTTGATCGTGATCATCACGATCAAGATCTCAAATATACTTGCCAAAATCAATTGATAATAACTTAACAGATCAAGTAGTGCTGTCTCGTATCCGATCGTAGCAACTGCAATAAGCAGAGTAAGTGGCATCGAGAGTGAAAGTGCGACCAGTAATGCACTTTGTGTGCCACAGATATGCTTTAGAACGATCGCAGCAAAGATACGGGAGAGGATCATTAGCACAGTAATAATCAAAGCGCCACCTACAACGCCATCTATGGCAAGTGATGTAATATCAAAAGATGCTCCGACATGAATAAAGAAAAGAGGGACAAGGAAGCCGAACCCTAGGCTTGACATTTTTGTCTCCAGATCTTTTTCATGATGAAAGAAAGCGGAGATAGCCATTCCTGCGATAAATGCCCCCAGTGCCAACTCCAGATGCAGTACGAGCATCACAGCGATCATAATAAAAAAGAGTGCCATTGCAAGACGGATATCTTGATCGGAGGTATCAAATTTCGGAACGAGGATACTTTTAAGTTCTGGAAACCACCAAAAGAGAAGATGCAAGAAGCGATAGGTAAAATAGACAGAGGCTAAAAATGCTGAAAGGTATCCTATCTTTTCTAGGAGTTCTAGTGTAATACCTGTCGTTGATGCCGCATCATAAATGGTAAGTACGGCGATGGAGATAAGCTCACCGAGTATCCCTGCGATAAATGCCAACTTGATCCATGGTCGCTCTTTTCCATAGGTCTTTGCCAAAGAGGCGAGCAATCCGATCGATATCAAAGGCATAGAGATAATAATAATGGTATTCAAGCCAAAAACAATACCTGAACCGATAGCAAAAAGTGCCATGAGAAGAAGAAAAAGCATACTTTTCCGAATGATCTCTTTCGGACTTTTTGCGATCTGCTTAAGGTCGACCTCCATACCGGCAAGGAACATTAAGTAGAGGAACCCAACCTCTGCTATCATATCGAAATAGGGGTTGTGTGTGACAAATCCAAAGTAGGTAAAGAAGGATCCTAACATGATCTCCACGGCAGGGATGGGGAGTCTTAGTATTTTGGAGACAAAAGGACTCCCCCATATCAGTAACGAGAGAGTAAGGATCAGTCCGATGCTAGTCTGTTCCACAGCTTACAGCAACCTCATAGCCCAATGCTTCTAGCATCTGTCTATCCTTGTCAGGTGCTTCGCCTGAAGTAGTCAGGTAGTTTCCGATAACAATGGCATTGGCTCCCGCTTCGAACATTTTGCGTTCATCTGAGCTAAAGAGCAGTTCCCTTCCTCCTGCAACCATGAGCAGACGCTCTTTGCCCAGTAATCTGTGGGCTTTCTGAATGATCTCTAGAGCCTCATCCTGTTCGATATTGCGTGTTTTAATGGGGAGTGCAGGGTTGGGATGATAGAAGTTCAGCGGTGTGGATTCTGGTGACAAAGAAGCAATGGCTTTTAGCAGGTCGTCTCTATCCTGTGCTGTCTCTCCCATACCGAAGATCCCTCCGCTACAGAGTGCTAGACCGACAGACCTGACATTTTCGCATGTCTCATACCGTTCATCCCATCTGTGTGTCTGACAGATCTGGGGGTAGTAGCGCTCTGAAGTCTCAAGGTTATGATTGTAGCTGTCGATACCGTGCTCTTTGAGATAACGAAGCTGCTCTTTGTTCGCTGTACCGTTACAGGCGATAAGGTTCAAGCCTTCCACTTCGGCTTTGATCGCCTGTGCCGTGCGTGCGACAAAGTCGGTTTTTTTGTCGTCGAGCCCTTTGCCTGCGGTGACAAGGCAGTACCCCAGTGCGCCGTTGGCTCTTGCCTCTTTGGCTTCGGAGACGATCTGGTCGATCGCTTTGTAGCTGTAGCGTTCAATGTCTGCATGGTAGCGTACGCTTTGGGTGCAGAACTTGCAATCCTCCTTGCATGTACCGCTGAGGATATTGTTGATCGCACATAGAAAGATCTGCTTCATTATTTCACTTCTTCTTTATGTTTACATTTGAAGCACTCATAGACTTCCTTGCCACGAAGCGTCTTTTTACCCATGAGGTAGTCACACTCAGGACACTTTTTGTCCACCGGTTCAAAGTTGCCGATGAACTTACACTTAGGGTAGTTGGTACAGCCGTAGAACTTTCCTCGTCTTCCTTCACGCTCTTGTAGTTTCCCTCCACACTCCGGACATGGTACTGCGATCTCCTTAGGTGGGGTAAGCGGCTTGGCATTTTTGCATTTAGGGTATGCCGAACAGGCAAGGAATTTCCCGCGTTTGGAGTTCTTGATGACCATTGGTGAGCCGCACTTGTCACACTTCTCATCGGTCTCTTCAGGTTGTTCTGGTTCAGTACCGTCTGTATTTTTAGTGTATTTACACTTAGGGAAGTTCGAACAGGCGATGAACTCGCCGTAGCGACCTTTTCTAAGGAGTAGTTCCGAACCACATTTAGGACACATCTCACCGGTAGGAGTTGCAACTTTAAGTGATTTGATATTCTTTTTCCCCTCTTCGATCTTCTGCATGAAAGGGGTATAGAAATCCTTGAGGATCTTTTGCCAGTTCTCTTCACCTGAAGCGACCTTGTCAAGTGTCTCTTCCATCTGTGCGGTAAAGTTACTGTCGACGATCTCGGGGAAGTGCTTTTCGAGCATCTCTATGACGGTAAAAGCGATCTCGGTCGGGTGGATGCGCTTCTTTTCTATCTCAATGTATTTACGCTGCTGCAAGATGGTAATGGTCGGTGCATAGGTACTTGGACGACCGATACCGAGGCTTTCGAGCTTTTTAATAAGGCTTGCTTCATTATATCGTGCCGGCGGCTCGGTGAAGTGCTGTGCCTTTTCGATCTTGTCAAGTGAGACAGGCTCACCCTCTTTGAGCTCAGGAAGCAACTTGTCCTTCTCTCCATACCCTGTAACCTTATAGAACCCGTCAAAGAGAAGTTTTCTTCCGCTGGCTTTGAAGGTACATTTGTCCCCTTTAAAGAGTATGCTTTGTGACTCAAGGAGCGCTTCGGTCATCTGACATGCCAAAAAGCGGTTGTAGATGAGGCGGTAGAGTTTGAGCTCATCTACCGTTAGGTAATCTGCCGCCATCTTCGCATCGAAGTCCACACGGGTAGGACGGATCGCTTCATGCGCTTCTTGCGCCCCTTTGGATTTGGTCGCATAGTTCTTCGGCTTAGCGGGAAGATACTTCTCCCCGTATCTCTCTTGAATGTAGTCGCGTGCGGCAGTAACCGCCTCTTTGGCAAGGTTGAGAGAGTCGGTTCTCATATAGGTGATGACCCCCATCACCCCTTTGTCGGTCTTGACGCCCTCGTAGAGCTTCTGTGCGACCATCATGGTCTTTTTCGGAGAGAAGCCAAGTTGTGTGGAGGCTGCCTGCTGGAGTGTCGATGTCATGAACGGTGGTGGAGTTTTGGTCTTACGCTGTGTCTTCTCAATGGAAGTGACCTTGAACGATTCGCTCTTTGCACTGTTGACGATCTCGGTTGCGTCCGCTTCGGTCTTGATGGTGAGCTTTTCGATCTTCAGACCGTTGTAGTCATAGATGGATGCATCGATGTTCTTTTGGAAGAGTGCATCGATCGTCCAGTACTCTTCGGGCTTGAAGGCTTTGATCTCACGTTCCCTGTCAACGACAAGTTTGAGTGTTGCACTCTGCACACGTCCCGCACTCAAGCCCTTTTGGATCTTGCTTGCAAGCAGTGGAGAGAGCTTGTACCCCACGATACGGTCGAGCAAACGGCGTGTCTGCTGGGCATCGACCGAGTCCATATCGACTTTGCGTGGGTTCTCCAATGCGTGATGAATGGCACTTTTGGTGATCTCATGAAAGACGATACGCGGCAATTCGGTAGGCTCTTTGCCGATGGCTTTAGCAATGTGGTATCCGATCGCCTCTCCCTCTCGGTCCTCATCGGTTGCGATATAGACGGTCTCAGCCTCTTTAGCAAGCTTTTTGAGTTCCTTGACCGTAGGGTTGGCATCTCTGGGGATGGAGTATTTGGGGATCAGATCTCCCGTTTCATCATCGATGGTGATACCGAAGGTACTCTTGGGAAGGTCACGGATGTGTCCTTTTGAGGCGATGACCTTGTAGTCTTTGCCAAGAAAGTTGCTGATAGTACGCGCTTTTGCCGGTGATTCGACGATAATTAGATTTTTCATATATTACTTACTTTATATAGAGAAATTTTTTGGCATTGTAGCACAAATTAGTTAGGAATGAGGAGTGAGGAGTGAAGAGTGAAGGTAAAAAAGGCACGATCGTGCCTAAAATTGTGAGTATCTGTTACCCTTTTTTGAGAATCCGTGGTAAAGTGATCCCTGTCTGGCTTTGGTACTTCCCTTTTCTATCTGAGTAGGTTGTCTCACACTGCTCATCTCCTTGTAAAAAGAGCACCTGAGCGATCCCCTCGTTGGCATAGATCTTTGCCGGAAGCGGGGTTGTATTGGAGATCTCGATGGTGATATGCCCTTCAAAACCGGGCTCGAACGGGGTGACGTTGACGATGATCCCACAGCGTGCATAGGTACTTTTCCCCAGACAGATAGCCAATGTATCTTTTGGCATTTTGAAGTATTCGACGGTACGTGCAAGGGCAAAGGAGTTGGGTGGTACGATGCAGACATCCCCTTTGAAGTCTACAACATTGTTCTCGTTAAAGTCTTTAGGATCGACCACTTCGGCATTGATGTTGGTGAAGATCTTGAACTCATCACTTACCCGGATGTCGTACCCGTATGAGCTCAGTCCGTAACTGACCACACCTTCTCCGACCAATCCCTCGCAAAAGGGGCTGATCATCTCTTCATTGAGTGATTTCTCACGTATCCATTTGTCTGATTTTAATCCCATGATTCCTCTTTATCGTAATATTTTAATGTTCGCTTCTGTGCGCATTTTCTGGAAGTAGTCCTTGACCGCTTGTGTCTGCTGTTGTTGTCTCCATCTTGCGGCAACCGCACCTTTTGCTGCTTCGAAAGGCATGGTACGTTTACCATTTTTTGCACGTATTTTATATGTGACATATCGATCACCTGCATTGATAGGTGCAGTAAAGCTTCCGATCGGTGTTTGGAGGAACATATCCAAAAGCGCAGGGTTCATCCCTTTGGTACTTTTATTCTCTTTTTTGCCTCTAAGTCCTTTTTGCTTTTTGATAAAAGCCTTGATCGCAGATTCTGAAGGTGCGGAGTATTCTGTTACGGTAATAGTTGCCGGGATAACGAATAGTGACTGGTGTGTTTGGTAGAATTGCTTGAGCTCATCTTCCGATGGAGCAGGAATGGTCGGAGCTACTTTCTGTTTGAAAAAAGCACGCTTTTTAAGTGCTTCACGTACAGTTTTGCGATATTTACTCCATCGTATTCCCTGTTTTTTGAGAAGTTTTTGCATTTTAGGAACACTGAGTCCATTTTGCTTGGCAATACGTGCTATTTCAGAATCGACCTGTGATTCCGGTATGACAATATCTTTCATCGCGGCTTTTTGCAGTCTATCCTGTATCAGCAGGTCGATCGCCTGTTGTTTTGAGATATGTGCTTGAGACTGTATGGTTCTTATCTCCGCTGTAGTGATAGGTTCACCTTCTACGATCATTGCGATCGCATCCATCATTTTAGCATGGGTGAACGTAGCCATAAAAAGTAGAGATAAAAGTATGATTTTTTTCATAGTGGGAATTCCAATTACTAGATTGATTTCAAAAATTATAGCATAAGCATAGATAGAATAAGGTTTTTGGGTATAATAATTCCTCTAATCCACTGAACAAGGTTTCTATATGCTCCGAAAAAGTCTGCTCTGGATGGTGCTTCTGTTTTCATTCCTTCATGGGGAAATTGAAAACAGCTGTCTAGAGTGCCATAAAGGTATTGAACCCATCCGTGAACAGCAGTCTAAAATGATGCAGGAGATATTCAAGGTTGCAAAGAGAGCAGGAGCCGAAGGGAATGACTGTATCGTTTGTCATGGCGGAAACCCTCATGTGCTTAATAAAGATTTGGCACATGAGGGAACGTTGCCCTACTTCAAATCACATAAAGGTCCCAAAGCCTTCTACCCCTACCCAGGAAGCCCGTGGATCAACGAACACACCTGCGGTATGTGCCACCCCAAACAGGTCGCCGCGCAGGAGAATAACCTCATGGCGACAGAGCAGGGTAAAATTCACGGTGCGCTGTGGGGATTTGGTGCCAAGGACGGATACAACCACTCCTTTACCAACTTCGGCGGAAAGTCTCCCGCATTACATGAGCGGCTGGGTAGTGAAACCTACAAAAAATATATGCAGAAGCTTGCCAAAATAGAGCCGCAGGGGTTTTTGGAAGAGACCAAAGAACTACCTCCTGCACCCACGGCAGAAGAGGTGGAGAAAGACCCCTCGCTTTCAGTCTATACCTATCTACGGCAAGAGTGCCTACGCTGCCATACGGGCGGCAAAGGGCGCTATCGTCGTGGAGACTACCGTGGTATCGGGTGTGCTTCGTGCCATGTGCCCTACTCCAATGAGGGGTACTATGAAGGAAACGATGCATCTATCCCCAAAGACAAACCCGGACATATGCTCGTACACAGCATCCAATCTTCCAGTAAAGTGCATGTGCAGGTACACGATGTCAACTACACGGGTATTCCGGTCGAGACCTGCACGACCTGTCATAACCGCGGAAAGCGGATCGGGGTGAGCTATCAGGGGCTGATGGAGACGGAGTACAAGGCGACATTTGATGCGCAGGGGAACGGACAGCCCAAACTCCATACCAAACGCTATTTGCACCTGACCGAAGATATTCACTACTCTAAAGGGATGCTCTGTCAGGACTGCCACACCTCCAACGATATGCACGGAGACGGATTTTTCAGAGGAGCAAACCTCGGGGCAGTGGAGATCGAGTGTCAAGATTGCCACGGCACAACAAAGCAGTACCCGTGGGAGCTGCCGCTTGGGTACTCGGATGAGTTTGATATCAAACCCAAAATGGGCAAAGCCAGAGGGACGACCAAGTCGTTGGCGGCGTATTTGAAACAGGGGGATATCCCTCAAGATAGTGGGGACGGCTTCCTGCTCTCTGCGCGCGGTAATCCGTTGACAAAAGCTGTCAAACAAGGCAACAAGGTTGTCATGCATCTTGCTTCAGGTAAAACACTCGAACTTAAGCCGCTTAAGCTTCTTAAAGAGGAAAAGAAGATCTCCGAGGAGGGGCTCATTGCTATGGACCAGATAGCAGCCCATACCGACCGAATGGAGTGCTACACCTGTCATGCGACTTGGGCGCCGCAGTGTTACGGCTGTCATGTCAAGATAGACTACTCCGGCGGTAAACAGAACCCTGACTTTTTGGCAGCCTCCAAGCACCATGTTAACGGCAAGACAGGGGATGTTGACAGCTTGAAAGATTTTCTGGTTGACGGAAAAGTGACTGAAACACGCTCCTACTTACGGTGGGAGAACCCGGCACTGAGCCAGAACGGGGAGGGGCGTATCTCTCCGACCATTCCGGGGTGTCAGGTGACGTTGACGGTTATTGGTAAAAACGGCAACGCATTGCTGCAAAACCACATTTGGAAACTCAAAGGGGTTGAGCAAGGCAGGGGTGTCAAAACCCCCAAAGAGGGTGTCAACTCCATTACGATGAGTCCTGTGCATCCGCATACGGTGAGCAAACGTTCGCGCACCTGTGAGAGTTGCCACAATGACCCCAAAGCGATGGGGTACGGCATTGGGGAGGGCAAATACTTCTCAGACCAGACCAAAACAACCGTTGTCGACTTGATGACCGCTTCGAAAAAAGTATTGCCAAAAAAGGTTGATGAGCAGATCCCTGCCATAGAGAACCTCAACCACGACTACTCCAGTATGCTCGATGCCAACGGTACACAGCTGCAGACGGTCGGGAATCACTGGAAACTCTCACAGGCACTGGGCAACCAGACCCGGGACAAACTCGACCGCCGCGGTACCTGTCTGGCGTGTCACAAAGAGATGCCAAGTGAAGATCTTGCTGTTTCCCTGCTGGTACATACGGCGAAGTATGCCGGTATCAACATTGACAACCGTATGCACAAAATACTGGTGAACAAAAGTATCTTGCTTAGCGCATGGGTGCAGGTACTTGGCGGTCTGCTTGCGGGGGCGCTCATCGTGTTCTGGTGGTTCAGACGAAAACAACAAACAAAACAAAGGAGAAAACAATGACCATAACCAAACGTGTCACATTTATTGCAAAAAGGGATGTGAGGAGAAGATGAAAGAGCTGCTCAGTGTGATGGTAGTACCGAGCAAGGCGGAGAAGGGATGCATTTTCTATGAGATCTTTCAGTATGAGAACAATCCGCGAAAGTTCATGACAGTAGAGACATGGGAGAATGAAGCAGCATTGGACGGACATAAAGCTTCGGCACACTATGCGGTCTACAAATCAAGCTATGAGCCCTACAGTGAGCACAAATATACCGATGAACTGATCGTACTGGGGTAGCGATGGAGAATCTCTGGAATGAAACGGAAGCGGCATCGTGCAGCAGTAATCTGGACCTAAGGGTCTACACCTCCAATCTGCTTGGACGCAGTGATGATCTGGTACTGCACGGCGGCGGGAACACATCGGTCAAAAGTGTGGTAGAGGGAGAGGATATCCTCTTTGTCAAAGGGAGCGGGTGGGACCTTGTCTCCATTAAAGCCGAAGACTTCGCACCTGTGAAGCTTGAGGTGCTCAAGCAGATGGCGACCCTGGAGCATTTGAGCGATACGCAGATGGTTGCACAGCAGAAAGCGGCAATGATCGACAAAAGTGCCCCCATCCTTCTGTAGAGGCGATCTTGCATGCGATCATCCCTTTCAAGTTCGTCGACCATACCCATGCCGATGCGGTGGTGACACTCTCGAACTCTCTTGGTGGGGAACAGCTGATCTCTGAGATTTATGATGATTTTCTCATCGTGCCCTATGTGATGCCCGGCTTTGTGCTGGCGCAGAAGATCCATGAGCTGACAAAGTCAGGGGTTGACTGGGAAAAGTGCGGTGGGATCATCTTGCATAACCACGGTATTTTTACCTTTGATGACGATGCCAAGCGCTCTTACGAGAAGATGATAGAGGCAGTCAGCCGTGCCGAGGCGTACCTCGATGCGCATGCCCCGCTGCAGCTGGATGAAGCAATGCCCAAAGCATACCCTTTTGAAAGGCTTGGGGAAGCGGTTTCCAGAGTAAAAGGGGTTGATGTGGTCATGAAAACAGACCAGAGTCCGCTAGCGCTGACCTATGCATCCAAGCCGGATCTTGAAACATTTGCGACACGCGGCGTGCTGACCCCTGAGCATATTATCCGTACCAAGCGGATACCGCTGGTATTTGAGGGCGAAGATATGGAAGCGGCGCTTGATACGTATGTAGATGCCTATAAAGCCTACTTCAACCGCTATGCGACCGATGAGGTGATGCTCAACCCCGCACCCAACTATGCGGTCATCAAAGATGTCGGTGTGGTGATGTTCGGGAAAAATGAAAAAGAGGCATCGGTGATGGCGGACATTGTCTCCCATACGATGCGTGCGGTACTCAGAGCCGATGCACTTGGCGGTTACCGAAGCATCGGCGAGGCGGAGAGCTTTGCGATGGAGTACTGGGAACTTGAACAGGCAAAACTGAAAAAGCAGGAGTAGCAGATGCAGTATCTTATGGCGATCGATGCGGGTACGGGCAGTGTCCGTGCGGTGATCTTCGATGCAAACGGAAAGCAGATTGCAGTAGAGGACAGCGTGAATGGGTGCATTTTGAAGAGGAGGGGGTTGCCAACTCCATGACCTTTGATGTGGCACACAACTGGGAACTGACCGCAGCGGTGATTCGCGAAGCGATCCACATGCCGGTATCAGCGGTGATGAGATCGCTGCGGTGAGTGCGACCAGTATGCGTGAGGGGATCGTTGTCTATGACGAGAACGGCAAGGCGCTCTGGGGTGTTGCCAATGTCGATGCCAGAGCGGATGTCCAGGTGCACTATCTCAAAGATGCATTTGATGCGATGGAGGCGGAAGATTATGCCATGAGCGGACAGACCTTTGCTCTGGGTGCACTGCCCAGACTGATGTGGCTGAAGACCCACCGTCCCGGGATCTATGAAAAGATGCATAGGGTCTCGATGATCGGTGACTGGGTGCTTGCCTCACTGTGCGGCACAGTTGCGACCGATCCGAGCAATGCGGGGACCACAGGGATATTCTCTTTGAAAGAGAGACAATGGGCACCGCAGATGGCAACACGTATGGGGATCAAGGACACTATCTTCCCGCCTGTACTGGAACCCGGATGCGTGATGGGAACAGTCTCCCCTGAAACGGCAGCACAAACAGGGCTCTCAACACAGACAAAGGTGGTGATGGGCGGTGGGGATGTCCAGCTTGGTGCTGCCGGTCTGGGTGTGGTCAAAGAGGGGTAGGTCGCCATACTGGGCGGTTCGTTCTGGCAGCAGGTGGTCAATATTCAAAACAGTGTTGTACCGCCTGAAGATATGAGCGTACGGGTCAACCCGCATGTCATCGACGGGCTCTCTCAGGCAGAGGGGATCACCTTCTTCTCCGGGCTCATCATGCGCTGGTTCAGAGATACGTTCTGTGATATGGAGAAGCACGAAGCGGCAGAGCAAGGAGTGGATGTCTATGCGATACTCGAAGCCAAAGCTGCCAAAGTGCCGGCTGGATCACACGGTATCCTCCCCATCTTCTCCGACAGTATGAAGTACGGCAAGTGGTACCATGCCGCCCCCTCGTTCATCAACCTCTCCATCGACCCTGAAGTGTGCAACAAAGCCTCCATGTTCCGAAGTCTGCAGGAGAATGCCTGTATCGTCTCTGCGATCAATCTGGAGAAGGTCAAAGCCTTTACCAGGCTTGATTTTGAAGAGGTCGTCTTTGCCGGAGGTGCAAGCAAGGGGCCGCTCTGGTGCCAGATCCTTGCCGATGTGACCGGATGCCGCATCAAAGTGCCTGAAGTCAAAGAGGCGACCGCACTTGGCGCTGCAATGTGCGCAGCAGTAGGTGCGGGATTGTATGAAAGCATCGAAACGGCAAGCGATGCATGGGTGGCATGGGAGCATACCTGCCTTCCAAATGGTGTAAATACGGCAACCTATGAAACGGTGAAAAAAACGGTAGCAGAAGGTGTATGAAAAACAGCTGGCACTGGTGGATGACGGCTGGTTGCCCAAATCCCGAAATAGAAATTCAAACTTCACAAAATAATCCAAGAACAGTCAATACAACAGTGAGTTTTTGCCTGTATTTCATAGATCAATGGAAAGTTGTATCAAGATACTGTATAAAAGGACAGTTTTGAAGTATTTCTCTATTTTTAAGACAGAACTATCCTGTTGGAAGTGGTAATGAATAAAAGGATTCAGTTAAGATACTTGTGGGTGGCTGTCATTCCAAACTGATCTCATAGTTCTTCTGCCGTATGGTATTGAGTATCTCTACAAACTGATCATTGATCTTGAGGATGGTTTGTCTTGCATGGGTGATCACCTTTCCTGCAATGTGATAGAGTTTGTAGCGAATGGTCTGTATGGTATGTTTCTGCCAGCTGCTGTGCAGTATCTGTCTAAAGAGGATGAAGAGATTGTATGCCAGTGTTCCGATATGAAAGTAGAGTGCATTGGCTTTGAAGTGTGAGGTAGGCAGATACTTCAGATTGAAACCGTTTTTGAGCTCTTTGATACGGTTTTCACTGGTGTCTCCCCGTTGTCTGTAGAAGTGCACAAGCTCTTCAGGTGTCATGGTATTGTCATTGGGTAATTTCACCTATTGAAGCAAGAACCCTTTGATCCAAATGCGCACCGATCACATAGGTGATATTGTTCTTATCACAGTAGTTGAACAACGCTGCTTGATACGATGCTGCATCGGCTCTAAGATAATGTATCTTCCGGTCTTTAGGCAGTTGTGATTCACACTGTTGCACGAAAGCAAGGTTATGGTCTGCAGGTGCTATATTACCCGCTCTGAACGCCTGATGTATCACATAGCCACCGTTGATATGACCAAGTATAGGTGTGAAGCCGGGAAACATCTTATAGGTTGTCCGTGCTATGGACTTATGGCTCTCTATGACAGTTACATCGATATCCACTACCAGAGGCTCTTCGATCTTTGAGAGATAGCGTTTAAGCAGAATACGGTTGATCTTCTCCATGGCAGTAATTTTATCTTCTGTATTACGTTTAAGCCACTTACCTATACTGTCTGCTACAGGTATTCTCTTTATCCCAAGCAGTGTACACAATGCTTTATCTGAAGCAATCATTCGTATATCTTCGAGGTATCTGCCGCCGCTATGGAGCATCAACAGCAAAGGCTGGATAAATGTGTAGGGATCGTAACTGTGATTACTTTGGGAAGCAGGAAGATATCTGTTGCATAATCGATCTAAACGTATCGCTTTAAGAAATTCTCCGAAAACAACTTCCCCCGCTCTAGGTGTCAGTCTCTCATCGGTGTTTTCTACAGTAAAGTTTAAAAGTCTCTGTGTCATACTTCACTCCTCGGCAGGAGCCTCACCCGTTGGGTGAAAGTGACAGGTGGGCTTCTGTTGGCTTCTTTTCTCGTATTTTACGCCATCTCCGCTTATCTTATTATTTTTCTATTTCGATTCTTGGGGGTTGAGGCGATGTGGAAAGCACCGGGAGTTTAGGTATAATATATAAATTAGCAAAAAAGGAATGGGATGTTTAATGGGAAAAATATACTTATTACAGGAGGGACAGGTAGTTTTGGTAAAAAATATACGGATGTCCTTCTTCGAAAGTATAAACCAAACAAGATTATCATCTACAGCCGGGATGAACTAAAACAATACGAGATGGCACAGGAGTTCAGTCATTCCTGTATGCGGTACTTTATTGGAGATGTGCGTGATGGTGCACGTTTGAAAGAGGCAATGTATGAAGTGGATTATGTGATTCATGCTGCTGTGTTGAAGCATGTACCTGTGGCTGAGTATAACCCTATGGAGTGTATTAAAACCAATATTGACGGGGCACAGAATGTCATAGAGGCCTCTTTGGCATGCAACGTAGAGAAAGTGATCGCACTTTCGACAGATAAAGCGGCAAACCCGATCAATCTGTACGGAGCAACGAAACTGGCTTCAGACAAGTTGTTTGTAGCGGCCAACAATATGGTAGGGAAGAGAAGAACCCGGTTTGCGGTGGTACGTTACGGTAATGTGACGGGGAGTCGAGGATCTGTCATCCCCTTTTTTAAAAAACTGATTGCCAATGGTGCCACGGAACTGCCTATCACTGATGAAAAGATGACACGCTTTTTTATCACATTGGAAGATGGTGTGAATTTTGTGCTTAAAAATTTTGAGCGGATGTATGGTGGTGAGATATTCATTCCTAAAATACCTTCAATGTATATTACTGAACTGGCAAAAGCATTAGCGCCGCAACTGCCGCACAAGGTGATAGGGATCCGCCCTGGAGAGAAACTGCATGAGATCATGTGTCCTGCAGATGATTCCCACCTAACCCTGGAGTTTGATGATCACTTTGTGATTCAACCGACGATCCAGTTTGCGGACATGTCAGACTTTACGCAAAATCGACTGGGAGAAAAGGGAAAACCTGTAGAGGAAGGGTTTGAGTATAATTCCGGAAACAATACCCAGTGGCTTACGCGTGAACAGCTTTTAGAGATGATCAAGGATATCTAAATGCAGTTTATCCCTTATGGCAGGCAAACAGTCGATGACAATGATGTTGCATCTGTAGTAGAGGTGCTTCAGTCAGACTATTTGACTACAGGATCAAAGGTTGAAGCGTTTGAAACGGCAATTGCCGCTTATTGTGGAGCAGACTACTGTGTGGCTGTTTCAAATGGAACGGCTGCTTTGCATTTAGCCTCTTTGGTACTATTGGAAAAAGGTGAAAAGGTGCTTACCACTCCCAACTCCTTTCTTGCTACATCAAATGCCATTTTGTATGCAGGAGCAATTCCTGTTTTTGTTGATATCACTGAAAATGGAAATATTGATCTTGATCTGTGTGAAGAGGCTTTAAAAAATGATCCTGACATCAAGGCTATTTACGGTGTTGCATTTAGCGGACATATGCTTGATCAGGAGAAGTTAAAGCATCTTAAAGAGACTTATGGTGTCACTATAGTGGAAGATTGTGCCCATGCCATTGGCGCAGAGGAGAATGCCATTAAAGCAGCTTCCTGTACCAACAGCGATATATCTATCCTCTCTTTTCACCCTGTTAAACATATGACTACCGGTGAAGGTGGTGCGGTTACAACCAACTCCAAAACATTTTATGAAAAACTGTTGATCTTGAGAAATCATGGGATGGTGAAGAGCTCTGAAATGAAGCCCTGGGAGTATGAGATGAGAGAGCTGGGGTTTAACTATCGTATAACAGATATACAGTGTGCCCTTGGGATTTCTCAGCTTCGGAAACTTGATGGGTTCATTCAAAAGCGTCAGCAGATCGCTGAACGTTATGATAAAGCATTTAAAGGCAGTATGGTAAAACCTCTTTATCTGTTTGACGAAAAATCCTCTTATCATCTCTATGTAGTGCAAGTGGACTTTGAACAACTGACTATTTCCAAAGAAGAACTTTTTGTTAAAATGAGAGAGAAAAAAATCGGACTTCAGCTTCACTATATGCCAATCAACAAGCAACCCTACTATCGAAAACTTGGTTACGGAAATGAGTTCACGCCTGTAATGGATAGGTATTACAAGAGATGTTTTTCTCTACCGATCTATCCCTTACTGAGTAATGAGGAACAAAACTATGTGATTGAATCTCTCTTTGAGGTGTTAGATGGAAAATAAAGCAGTATGTATTATTCCTGCAAGAGGAGGCAGCAAAAGAATTCCGCGGAAAAATATTAAAGATTTTTTGGGGAAGCCTCTGATCGCATATTCGATTGAAACCGCACTTGCTTCCAATCTCTTTGACCAGGTGATTGTAAGTACGGATGATGAGGAGATTGTAGCAGTAGCTAAAAAATATGGAGCGGAGGTTCCTTTTATGCGTCCTTCCGAGTTGGCAGATGATTTTACAGGAACAGGCAAAGTTGTTGCGCATGCTATAGAGTATTTGAAACAAAGAGGTAAAAAATACGACTATGTATGTACAATTTATGCGACAGCCCCTTTTTTACAGGAAAAATATTTGATAAAGGGGTTCAATGCTTTGGTTGATACCGATGCTCATATGGCATTTTCAGTAACAAGTATGCCTTTCCCTATTCAGCGAACATTTAAAATAACTGAGGAAGGAAGATGCCAAATGTTTTTTCCTGAACATTTTCAAAGTAGAAGCCAAGATCTTGATGAAGCATATCAGGATGCGGGACAGTTTTATTGGGAAAGTTTACATCGTGAAGCAACAGATATTCCTTTTGGTCAAGACAGCATACCTGTTATTCTACCTCGATACCTGGTACAGGATATTGATACTTTGGAAGATTGGGAAAGAGCAGAGGTAATGTATCGTGTTTTGTTGGAAATGAAAAAAGAAGAGAAGTTATATGTTTAATAAAAGATTTAAAATTGATAATGTTGAAATAGGGGAAGGGTGTAAACCTTATATTATTGCAGAAATGTCTGCGAACCATGGAAATAAAATAGAAAATGCTATAGAAATTATTCAAACAGCCAAAGCTTGTGGTGCAGATGCAGTAAAGATCCAAACGTATACGGCGGATACTTTAACCTTGAACTGTCAAATAGACGCTTTTAAAGCTAAAGGAGCATGGGAGGGAGTTTATTTGTATGATTTGTACAAAGATGCAGCTATGCCATGGGAATGGATTCCAAAGCTCCAAAAAGTTGCAGCTGATGTAGGAATTACACTTTTTTCATCTCCTTTTGATTTTTCATCTGTTGCATTTTTGGAAAAACTTGATATGCCTGCATATAAAATAGCGTCTCCTGAGATTATTGATCTTCCCTTAGTTAGGCGTATTGCCCAAACAGGAAAGCCTATTATATTGTCGACAGGAAATGCAACAATCGGTCAGATCAATGAAGCTTGTGCTGTATTGATAGAAGAAGGTGTGAAAGATGTTGCCATTCTTAAATGTACCAGTGAGTATCCTGCTTCTCCTAAAGGGATTAATTTAAGAACAATTGCAAATTTGAAAGAGGTATTTCAGTGTCCTGTAGGTTTATCCGATCATACATTAGGATCAGCAGTGCCTATAGGTGCCATTGCATTAGGGGCAAACATCATTGAAAAACATTTTATTGTTGATAGAACAGAGACAACAGCAGATAGTTTTTTCTCTGCTACACCGGAAGAGTTAAAGATGATTGTAGATGGAGGGAAAATGGTCTATGACGCGGTTGGGGATATATCCTATCCTGTGAAAGCACTTCCTCCACAACGCTCTTTGATTGCAGTTGATGATATTGATATTGGAGAATTACTGATAGAAAATAAGAACTTCAAGAGTTTAAGACCCGGTGGTGGTATTGAGCCAAAATATGTAAATCTTGTTGAAAATAGAAAAGCTTCTCAATTGATATTAAAGGGTACTCTCTTGACATGGGATATGATTGGTGGGAAGTGATAATTTATGGATAGGTTAAAAGTTGCATTTTTTACAGAAGCAGGTTCAAAAAGAGGTATGGGACATTTGGTTCGTTGTCATACGATTAGCCAGGAGTTTAAAAAACATCAACACGCTATCTTTTTTAATCTTGTAAGTGACATTAGATATGACAGCAGATTTAAAAACATTAACTATATAACGTGGGAAAACTTTACGCTGACAGAAACATACGATATTGTGTTTATTGACAGTTATGAAGCAGAGCAAAAGGTATATGAAGCAATTTCTAAACATTGTAAAGTGGCAGTTTATATAGATGACTATGGAAGGTTGATATATCCTAATGGGATAGTAGTCAATTTCGCACCGGAAGCAAAGGCATACTTTAAAACGTGCAATAATAAGTATTTGTTGGGACTAAAGTATTTGCCACTCAGAAAAAAGCTAGTACAAACCAACAAGCAGAGTGGCAACGCCATTTTTATAATGCTGGGGGGAAGTGATACAGGTGGGTTAACATTGTCTGTACTAAAGGTGCTAAAAAATAATACATTAAAAAAGTATGTAGTTATTAATAAAAAGAGTGACCTTTTGGAAGCAAAAAAATATAAAAACTGCTCTATTCTTTACAAGCCAACAGATAATATATTATTTGATGCCATGAGTAAAAGTTCTGTTGCTATTACCACAGCAAGTATGAGTGTATATGAACTTGCATATTTGAAAATACCAACGATTATATTGGCAGTGGCAGAAAATCAATATAAAGGTGTAAATCAGTTTTTGAAGTTTAATTTAGCACAGCAAAATATAAATATTCTTAATAAAAATTGGAAACAAAAATTACGATATAGTTTTGAGAAAGTTTGTCAAATTAAACGAACAAGAGCCGTAGTTGGGAAAAATGGAAATAATTGTATCTATCAACAAGTGATGAGAGTATTTAATGAAAAGTAAAAAAGTATTAATCCTAGGTGGAAGTCATAGAGATATCCCTCTAATAAAGGCTGCACAGGCATTGGGGTATTTTGTAATTACATTAGGTAGTAAGGCGTACTATAAAGGGCACGCTTATGCGAATAAATATTTTTTGGTTAACTTTAATAACCTAGAAAAAGTTCGGAAAGTTATTAAAGATGAAAAAATTAACTATTTGATTCCAGGTTCAGGAGAAGAATCATATTTAAATACCGTTTTATTGGCAAAAGAATTTAATATAGGAAATTTTGACAAGATAGAAGTAGCAAGATTGATTCATAATAAATGGAAATTTAAAGATTTTTGCTTACAACATGGTATTTCTACACCAAAAGGTATATATTATCAAAACAACCAAGATTTATCTGTATTGACTTTTCCTGTTGTTATAAAACCCACAAGTCTATCAGGTGGACGAGGTGTGGATATCGTGTATAATGAAAATGAACTCCGAAAATCACTCAAAAAGACCACTGAGATTACGAATGAAATATTTCTTGAAGAGTATATTCATGGACAATTAATTGCTTATAGTATATTTTTGCAAGATCAAAAAATAAAATACGCATTCAGTGGGGTAGATGAAACATATCTTAATCCTTATCTTATAACAACAGCATATCCATTAACACTAGATAATGAAGTAGAAGAAATATTAAGTAGAGATATTGAAAAAATTGCAAAAATACTAAGTTTGGTAGATGGTATGTTTCATTTACAGGTTATTATTAAAGAGAGTATTCCTTATATAATAGATGTAACAAGAAGAATCCCTGGAGACTTTTACCCCTTTCTTATAGAAGAAGCCAATGATGTAGAATATAGCAAGGCAGTAGTCAAAGCGTATTTAGGAGACAATATAGCAGAAGAGTTGGTAAAGAAAGAAGATAACTTTGTTATCAGATATGTAGTTATGCCATCAAAAAATGGAATCTATAAGGGAATAAAAATAGATCCAGCTATTGAAAATAATATTATTTACAGGTTTGACTTATTGGATAAAGGAGATATAATAAGTGACTATATAAATACACAAGTAGCGGTAATTTTGATAAAAAATTATCAAGAAACAGATAGTTTGGACCAAGTAGTTGTTGTTGAAATTGATACATAACTTTATTATCGAGAAGAAAAAAGTGAGAATAAATGTATAAATTAGCATTTTTGGGTGGTGGAACAGAATCTATTGCGGGGTATGTACACCTAATAGCTTCACAAATGGATAGAAAGTTTGAAGTAGTAGGTGGTATTTTCAGTAGAGAGAGTCAAAAGTCGCAAATGGCAGCACAAGAGTATAAAGTTAAACATTTTGATTCTATTGCAGAAATGTGTGAGCAAGTAGATATTGTTGTTGTGCTGACACCTACCCCTGAACATTATAGAAATATAACAGAGTTATTAAGGTTTGATGTTGGTATTATCGTAGATAAGCCAATTGTGAGTGAACTTAGTGAAACATTAATAGATGAAAATAAATTTATAGTAGTAACGCATAATTATAGTGGATATCCATTAGTGAGAGAACTTAAAGAACTAATCAGGCATGCACACTTAGGTGAAATAAAAAAAATTAAAATTAATATGCCTCAAGAGAGTTTTTTTAAACCAATGAAGCCAGGATACCCTCAACAGTGGCGGATACAGGATAAAAGTATTCCAACAATTTCTCTTGATTTAGGTGTGCATGTTTTTCACTTATTGGAGTTTTTATATCCGGATGATATTGTAGAAGTCTTTGCGGAGTGTAGCAGCTTTTCACGTTTTGATGTGATTGATGATTATGATATTTTAGTTCGATCAAAAAATATCAAAGCAGTACTTAGTTTTAGTAAAATATCTTTAGGAAATAGGAATGAATTAAGTATTGAAGTTTATGGAAACCATGCTGGTGCAAAATGGGAGCATTCAAATCCGGAAGAGTTGATTATTGCATATACAGATGGAAAAAGAGAAGTATTTTCACGAGGGTATGCTCCATATGAAGCATATAAAAAACGTTATAACCGAATGGCTCCTGGACATATGGCAGGCTTTATAGAAGCATTTGCAAATCTTTATGTTGATATTGAAGAAGCCTTCACCCACTTTAAAAGTACAGGAGTGTTTCAGTCAAATGCGTTTGTCTATGATGCAGCACATTCCTATAAAAGTTTAAAGTTTTTAGATCTGGCAAAAGAAAGTACACAAAAGGGAAAATGGATTGAGTGGAAGTAGTGTATAATTAGCAGAATTATCTAAAATATATAGTTGGGAAAACAGTTGAGTAATATAAATAAAATAAGGTTTAGAGAGTGAAACGTATAAAAATTCTAGACTGTACATTACGAGATGGCGGATATGTGAATAATTGGCAGTTTTCCAATATGCAAATCAGCAGGATCTCTTCTGCTTTGGAAGCGGCAGGTATTGATATCGTCGAATATGGATACCTTAATCAGAAAAAAGGAAATGCTGACAATACTACACTTTTTGATAAGATACAAAGCATTAAGGAGAAATGTAACGCGGTAGCCAAAAATGGAAAAGTAGTCATGATCAATTATGGAGACTATCCTATTGATCTTCTTCCCCATCAAAAAGAAAGTGTTATTGACGGAATCCGGTTGGCATTTCACAAAAAAGATCTACAATCGGCATTGGAGATGGCTACAGAGATCATACAGCGGGGATATAAACTTTACCTTCAACCCATGGTAACCAAAACGTATACACAAAAAGAGTTCCGAGAGATGCTGGATGCAGTAAATCATCTGATGCCGTATGCTTTTTATATTGTAGACAGTTTTGGTTCAATGACACTGACAGAGTTCAGAACCTACCTGTTATCTGCGGATGAAGTATTGTATCCGAAAATTGTTCTGGGATATCATGCTCATAATAATATGCAGCTGGCATTTTCAAATACGATCGATATGTGTCATGCCAAACTGCAAAGAGATATCATTATTGATGCCAGTATCTATGGTATGGGAAGAGGAGCGGGAAATCTCAATACAGAATTGATCGCTGATTATTTGAATACCACGTTTCATGCATCATACAATACGTTGCCGCTACTTGAAATAATAGATCTGTATCTCTCCTCATATATGAAACAGAACCCATGGGGATTTTCACCGGCACAGTATCTCTCCGCACGCTTTGACTGTCACCCGAACTATGCAACCTACCTGATAGGAAAAAATACCAATCATATTGTGAATATCAGGAATATTTTGGCACGTTTACCTCAAGAGGAAAAAGTATCTTTTAATGAAACACTTGCAGAAAAACTTTATATTGATGCATTGGTGGAAGAACGAACGCCAATCAAAAAAGTACTGCATCTGGATATGGCGAAGCATATCCTGTTGATCGCTTCAGGAAAAAGTGTAAGATCTTACCAGGCAATACTGGAGGAAAAGTCGAAAAGAAAAGAGTATCTTCTGATTGCCCTGAATCATATTCCGGAGATGACATGTGATTACTACTTCTTCTCAAACCAGAAAAGGTTCAATGAGTTTTATATGTCTGTACCATCTGATAAATTGGTGGTGAGTAATAATATAGATACGGATGGAAGGGAGTGTTATGTTTTTCCTTTTCAACAGTTTGCTTTTGTTGAAAAACAGTTTATCCCCAATATCGCAGTTGTGGTATTGCAATATCTTATTTCCCAAGGATTCGCTGAAGTTGAAGTGGCAGGATTGGACGGATATGACCTGAAAAGCCTGGAAAACTATAGTTATAACGAGAGTACTGTTATTACGGATGTCAAAGCGATGAAAGAAGAGAATACACGTTTGGCATTTGCAATAGAGAAATTGAGCAGGAATATCCATATTCTATTTGTAACACCGTCTCAATTTCAAAAAAGTATACCGCTTAAAATTATTGGAGTGATCCCGGCTCGATACAGGTCGAGCCGTTTTGAGGGGAAACCACTATGCATGATAGCCGGAGTCCCAATGATCAAAAGAACCTATATGCAGGCAAAACAGTCTCAGTTGCTGGATAGGTTGGTTGTAGCAACAGATGATCCAAAAATAGAAGAGTACTGCAAAAAAGAACATATACCGGTGATAATGACAAGCAGTAACTGCCTGACCGGAACCGATAGGATCGCAGAGGTAGCACAACGGGAGTCATTTGATTTATACGTCAATATCCAAGGGGATGAACCGGTGATCGATCCTGGAACCATTGACAGTATTGTGGAAGAGTATAGGCGATATGGAAATAGATATATTGCTTATAATCTCTATAAAGTTATTGATGATATGCAGGAAGTAAAGAGTAATACGATCATTAAAACAGTGGTGAATGAAAAGGATGAATTGATCTATATGTCCAGACATCCAATTCCATTTTCCAAAATGCAGGAAACACCTGCATATAAAAAACAGGTATGTGTGTATGGTTTTACCAAAAGAGCCCTCTCTTTGTTTGCATCACGGGACAAAACATTGAATGAGAAGTATGAGGATATTGAAATCTTGCGTTTTGTGGATATGGGCTATAAAGTAAAGATGAGAGAGACTAATGCCGATTCTATAGCGGTAGATATTCCGGATGATGTTCAAAAGGTTGAGCGCTATCTTCAGCAGAAAGGTTTGGAGTCGTGATACGTGTTGTTCTTTGGGATTTTGATGGAGTTATTATAGACAGTATGGCAGTAAGAGATCAGGGGTTTCGCCAGATTTTTAATTGCTACCCAACGGGTATGGTGGAAGACCTGATACGGTATCACCGACAAAATGCCGGTCTTTCAAGGTTTCACAAGATCAGATATTTTTATACACATATTCTTGGTAAGGAGATTACTGATGAAAAGGTATATGACTATGCAGAGCAGTTTTCTCAAACCATGAGAAAGATCCTGATCAATCATCAATATTTAATAGATGAGACCATAGCATATATTGAGAAAAACCATACATACTACCAGTTTCATATTGTCTCCGGTTCTGAAGAGAAAGAACTTAATTATCTTTGTCAGGAATTGGGAATTGATCAATATTTTAAAACAATAGAAGGGTCTCCTATGCCCAAGAAACAACTTGTTGAAAATATTTTAAAAGTATATGGATATGATCGTTCGGAGTCAATATTAATTGGGGATAGCATAAATGACTATGAAGCAGCGGTAGAGAATGGTATTTCATTTTATGGCTATAACAACCCTGAACTTAAAGTAGTAGCCGAAAGATATATCGATACGTTTCGGTCATGGGAACTGTAAATGGCAGGTTTACTTTCGCCAAGAATACTCAATTTGGGACTAAGAACAGTATCGATGGCAGGCAGATTTGTCCTGATCCTTTCAATTGCAAAACTGCTTTCAGCAGAAGAGTTGGGGCTGTTTGGACTATTGAGCACAACGATCGGTTTTTTTGTTTTGCTTTTTGGATTTGATTTCTATGGATATGCCAACAGAGAGATGCTGGCGGCTGGACATGAAAACCTTTTTAATATACTGATAAATCAGTTATATGCCTATATCCCGCTCTATATGGTTTTTATGCCGTTTGCCATAGGTGTTTTTTGGAAAGAAGTGCTTCCCTGGAGTTATGCAGGATGGTTTTTGACCCTTGTGTTTATTGAACATCTTTCAACAGAGTTTAACAGGGCTTTGAACATGATGCAGCATCCTCTTGCTGCAACGGTAGTACTGTTTTTGAGAAGTGCCTCCTGGGTACTTTTTGTGCTGCCGTTAATGTATTTTGAAGCACAATGGAGACATTTGGATATATTGCTTGGCGGATGGCTGTTTGGAGGGGTATTCTCTATACTTTTTGCTATTTGGTTTCTGTCAAAGCATATGATGGTGAAAAAAAACTTCAAGCTTGATACCACATGGATCCTTCGTGGTTATAAGGTAGGTATGATTTTTTTTCTGGGTACACTCAGCCTGCAGGCAATTACGCTGCTTGACAAGTTTTGGCTAAAATACCTTTCTGGTGAAGCAATGGTAGGGGTTTATACATTTTACTGGACACTGGTGTTGGGGATGACAGCATTTATTCATGCAGGAATGATCGTATTTCTTTCTCCCAAAATTGTTAAAGCATTCCAGGAAAAACAGTTTGATGATTTTAATGCGCTGTTGTCACAGTTTCTGAAGGAGTTGGCAGTTGCAAGTGTGTTTATGGTGGTTGTTCTTTTTAGTATAATGCCTATTGTGGTAGGGTGGGTAGGAAAAGAGATCTATACAGAACATTATCACATATTGTATCTGTTGGGGGTAACAGGAGTATTTATCGTATTGACAAATCATCCTCATACATTTCTATATGCCGCACGGAAAGACAAATATATGCTTCTTGCCAATATCTCTGCACTGTTGATATTCATATCAGGTATGTTTGTAATGAAACAGATGGAGGGGTATACGGCCATTGAACAGGTGACACTGGTGATGATGGGAACATACGGCTGGATGCTGGGTATTAAGTCGCTGGGGTATTTATATTATAGAAAAGAGTATTTATGACCGGGAAAAAAAATATTTTAGTTTATATTAATGATTCTTTGGGGGAACTGGACTGGGTCGCTCCATATATGCAATCGGAGGAAGCACGGGATTTTTGTTTCTATATATATTTGAATGGTCCTGGAAGTACCTATGATGAAAAAATAAAGATCCTTCAGCGCTATGGTTTGGGGAGTGCTGATAACATACACTGTGTGAACCGTCGTACAAGACTGGAACCGTTCCTTTTTCAGATAGATATGTTTCTAAACAGGGTGCTTGGGCGGATTAAACTGGTTTCTTTCCATCTGTTTGAAATGTGTCGGAGTACTATAGATGGGGTAAGATGGCTGCTGTCCCGACTTCCGTTGGTAAAAAGCAGTGTAGCATTTGATGTGATTTTCAGGGATTATAATCTCAAAGAGAGTTTTGCCATGAATTGCTTTATCAGGCATAGCCCTCAGGCAAAGATCGTGATCTATCCCCATGCAGTTGGTCTGCAAAGAAAACATGAAATGTGCCCCCGTGAACCGGCTAAGCAGGTACAGGCAGACCTGTGGCTGGAAAATTCGGACTATTCAGATATTATGAAGTATGACCCATACTATCAAAAGATATTTTTTGCTTCCGGAGTACCGGGATTCGATATAAACTATAAACGCCCGGCTCTTTTTGATGTCGCATCAAAAAAGGCGGTCATTATAACACGGGACTGCAGTATGACTTTTGGTTTTACCTATGAAATGGCTATGAAAGCTTTTGACGAACTTTTGGAAAAACTTGGGGAACAGGGGTATCAAGCCTACATCAAGCATCATCCGAGAGATAGGGAGCTGAAGCGATGGAGAAAGATCCAGCAGAAGTATCAACACTGTTATGAACTTGAAGAGAGTTTGAATACGCTGACGATGGAACATGCTGTATGTTTTACACTCTTTTCAACAGCACCGCTTTTTTTGCTTTCCCGTGGTGTCCCGGTATTGGAGTTTTCCCCCTATAGGCAGTATGATGCATACCAGCAGCGTTTTCCGATGCATTATAAAAATGAAAATGGTGAGATGACACATGACCTTCTGTCTTTAAAGCTTTTTGATCGCATTGATGTATCTACAGATGATCTCTCTTCTTGTCTGGAAGCATCTTCTCTCAAGGATCTTGCTTTACGGCAGTATAAGGTATGTCAAACTATATTTCCTCCCGGAGCAAACCAAAAAATCACAATGAAACTTCAAGAGATAACAGATGGCCGGTAAACTATCCTTTGATGCATTGGTTGCTTTGGAAAAAAAATATGCTTTATGGGAGTATAGGCTGTTTGACTACCCGTTATGGATCCATTGTCGGGAACCCTTGCTGGAAAAGGGAATTATGGCGGATAGAAAAATGACATACCCTGCTGTTTTGTCAATGTTAAAAAGTTTTTTTCAGACAGTCAGGTTTTTATTTTCCCAAAATCAATATGATATGGTCTACTTTTTAATGGAAAGAGCTGAAATATTAGAGATATATAAGCAGGAGAATTCGAAAAGAAAAATACTTTTTTTAAATCGTGAACAAGAGCGTGTGTATGAAGAAAAAGATTATATTAGCAGTGACTTTTTTAATCTGCTTCGTTTTATAAGCCGCAAGACTGCTTATCTGATCTACCGAAAAAAATATAGATTTGTCATGCAACAACTGGATCGTATAGGATATGGGGATATGCTGGACAGTTACATACGAACTGCAATGGGAGATGCTTTTTTTTTAAAAATACTTTCATTCCTGTTGCGCAAAGGTACAAAAAAATTTTATTCAGGGTGTGTGATCCCCATTGGAGAGAAGTTTGTCAACCGGTTAAACTCCTACGAGGTACAACATGGCGTTATCTATCCTGAGCACATAGGGTATGCTGAAATACCTGAAGTACGAAATACGCTGGTTCTCTATTCAGAAAGATATCGAAATATTTTACAGCAATCCGGCTATAGAGGCAAGCTGCTTGTACAAGATTTTAAAAAATCATTTTTTGAAAGAGAATCAAGCAGACACTTCCCGATTGTAATCTATACACAGCCTTTACGGCAGATGCAAGAGGGGATCAATCAGTTTCTGAAAAAATATCAGCCTAAAGATGTCTATATCCAGAAGCATCCTAAGGATTATTTTGATTATGATATAGCGTCTCGGTTTTTGGTTACGGCAACGACACCTCATGAAGTCTCCTGTCCGATTGTATATACCAGTTCTATTGTAGAGAACTTTGCTTTATATGACCGAAAGTGTTATATATATGATGTGGCACATGCAGAGTTTGATCTTATGGCATTTCTAAAGATCTATACGGAGGGTTCAAAAGCAGAGCTTATTGTAAGAAAGAGCCTGGATGAGATATATGATGAAATAAAAAAGGAGATACTATTTTCAAAATAGCCGTGATCATGTCCGTGTACCGTAATGATACACTGGTATATGTAAAGCAAGCACTGGAAAGTCTGTATAGTCAGAGCAGGAAGGCAGATATCTATATTCAGGAGGATGGATATGTTCCCAAAGAACTGTCTGATTATCTGAAAGAAGAGTTACATACGGGTAGAATTAAATATTTGGGAGAGAGAAGCGAGAACCTGGGGTTGGCAAAAAGTCTGAATGAATTGCTGCAGATAGTCTCTGATAAATATGAATATATTGCACGCATGGATGCAGATGATATTGCAGTACCATATCGGCTGGAAATACAATATCAATATCTTCAAAAATATCAAAATATTGATATTGTAGGCGGATATATAGAAGAGTTTTCTGATGTTATAGACTATTGTAAAACTGTAACATACCCCCTTGAACATCATCAGATGTTCTCTTTTTTTGCAAAACGGGTACCTCTGGCTCATGTTACCGTGATGTATCGAAGTCGATTTTTTGAAAAGGCAGGTTACTATCCGACAACATCCCCTACCAATGAAGATACACTCATGTGGGCAAAAGGGTTTAAAAACGGCTGTTTATTTGCGAATATTCCGGAGGTTTTGGTAAAAGTGAGGGTTTCTGAAGACTTTTTTCAAAGACGTGGAGGAGTAAAAAAGGCATGGAGTGATCTCAAAGACAGAATATATGTTATACAAACTTTAGGGTATAATATCAGCGCTTATCTATATGCATTGGCACTATTTTTTGTCAATATCGCACCGCCTAAGATAAAATTATTTTTATATAAGAGACTAAGATGAAAACAAATCAGGTTACAACAAAACAGATGCTTGGACTTATGCTTATCGCATATCTCTTTTCTTTTGCCATACGGTTGATCTGGGTCTATCAATTCCAGAATGAACCCATGTTCCATTGGAACGGGCAGTTGATGATTAATACCAATGACGGATATTTTTTTGCTTCCGGTGCCCAGAAAGAGCTGTTTGGACTGCATGCGGACAACCCCCGTGTCTTTGGTATGTGGGATTATGGAGTAATCTTTTTTACGACATTGTTTGCCAAAATCACACCATTTTCTTTGGAAACGATCATACTTTATATGCCTTCAGTTATTTCATCTCTTGTAGTGGTTCCGATTATTCTTATTTCCCGTCTGTACGGAAAAACATGGTGGGGATTCTTTGCTGCACTGCTTGGATCAATTGCATGGAGCTACTATAACCGTACAATGACAGGATATTACGATACCGATATGTTCTCAGCGATGGCACCGATGTTCATTCTCTATTTTTTAATGAAAAGTACCATTGATTTTAATTTGAAAAGTGCGTTGTATGCAGCACTGGCAATCGTTTGGTATCCTTTTCTCTATGATCAGGGATTGGCGATCGTTTATGCTATGGGATTGATCTATGGTGCCTATATGGTTTGGTATCATCGTGAAGAGAAGACAACGTACGCTTCCCTGATACTTGTCTTTTTGGCATTGATTCCCATGACAAAATTCGGAATAGTGGCTCCTTATACGTATGTAGTACATACGCTTCTTGTCGTGGGAGCGTATATTTTTGTAGCAAAAGGAAAACTTTCTTTAAAACAGGAAATGATCGCTGCGGGAGGGCTGGTCGTACTGTTTCTGCTTTTAGGGAATGTATTTGGGTTAATACTTTCTAAGATTCTTAGCTATACGATTGAAGGAACAAAAGAGGGAACATTGCATTTCTATGCGGTAAATCAGACGGTAAGAGAAGCCGGGCATATCCCTTTTTCAACGTTTGCCAACCGAATTTCCGGGTCGCAGGTGGGGGTTATTCTCTCTTTGATCGGATATTTGATTCTGGTGATCAGACACAGAGCATTTGTACTGGCGCTACCTTTGGTAGGTATTGGTATTTTTGCACTCTGGGGTGGATTGCGTTTTACTGTCTATGCTGTTCCTGTTGCAGCAATGAGTGCCGTATATCTCTTTTTTGTGGTCGGGGACTATATTAAAGATATCAGATTGCGTTATGGATTTATCGTATTGGCAACAGTGGCAATGCTTTATCCAAATATCACACATGTGATTGGATACAAGGTTCCGACTGTATTAAACAAAGCAGAGGTGGAAGACCTTGTAAAACTGGATAAAATAGCAAGTACAAAAGATTATACATTGGCATGGTGGGATTATGGCTATCCTGTGTGGTATTATTCCGATACGAATACCCTGATAGATGGCGGGAAACATGACAATGACAACTTTATTATTTCAAAGATCATGCAGACCACATCGCCCGTTTTGGCCGCGAATCTGAGTCGGCTGGCTGTTGAAACATATGTAGATTCAAACTATTCTATTATAGCGGACAGACTGTTTGCAAAAGAGGAGCCTGATATACTGCTCTCTCAATTGGAAAGTGCAACGTATCCGCTTCCTGCCAAAACAAGAGATATTTATCTTTATTTACCATATCGGATGCTTAACATTTTCCCAACTGTAGCGCTATTTGGTAACTTAGATCTTCAAAGTGGAAAAGAGGAAAGAAAATTTATATTCTATCCCACTCATGCGACCAGTAACAAAGATGGGGTATTGCGATTTAGCAACGGTTTGGTATTTGATGCAAAAAAAGGCAAGCTTTTCTTTGGAAAAAATGCTCAGTCTATCAGACAGTTTATTGTAGCTAAAACTAAAAAGAATGGGGAGATTGAACTACGGGCACAGAATTATGATCCCCGTGGCGGATACAGTATTATATACATGCAAAGTTACGGGCAGTTTATTGTAATGGATAATCAAACGCTTCATTCAATGTATGTACAAATGTTTATCCTTGGAAAATATGATAAGGATCTTTTTGAACTGGTTGTTTCATCTCCTTATGGCCGAATTTATAAGCTTAAGAGGTAGATATTGAACAATACAGACAGAATCAAAAAGCGGATTTTTGACATTGTCTTATCTGTCATTGGTATTGGATTGACCTGGTGGCTGATTCTAGTCGCATGGATCATTGCATCTGTTGAAACACGAAGCAACGGTCTTTTTCGGCAAAAGCGTATTGGGAAAGAAGGAAAACCTTTCTATGTACTCAAGATCAGAACAATGAAAACCTCTAAAGAACAGGGAACAACGGTTACGACAAGCCATGACAGCCGGATCACCCAAAGCGGTGCTTTTTTCAGAAAGACCAAAATCGACGAGTTGCCACAACTGTTTAATGTACTGTTGGGGCAGATGAGTTTTGTGGGACCCCGTCCTGACGTACCTGGGTTTGCTGACAGACTGAAAGGGGAGGATCGTATCGTTCTGAGTGTGAGACCGGGTATTACCGGGCCGGCTTCATTGAAATATCGCAATGAGGAGGCACTGCTTGCTGAGCAGAAAGACCCTGAACGCTATAATAGGGAAGTGATATGGCCAGACAAAGTACGCATTAATAAAGCCTATATTGAGTCCTGGTCTTTTAAAAAAGATATAGATTATTTAATAAAAACAATCACAGGTGCAGCGTATGAATGACCGAATTTTTCTTTCACCTCCACATATGAGCGGGAAAGAGCAGCAGTATATTGCTGAGGTTTTTGAAAGTAACTACATTGCCCCCTTGGGTACGTTTGTCGACAGGTTCGAAGAGGCTGTCTGCAGCTATACAGGAGCAAAACATGCTTTGGCGACCAATACGGCAACAGCAGCACTGCACTTGGCACTGCGGGTGCTGGGTGTAGAGGAGGGTGACTATATACTTGCCTCGACCTTTACATTCATCGGATCGGTCAACGCAATCCTCTATCAAAATGCCAAACCAATTTTTGTTGACAGTGATGAGAGTTGGAACCTCTCTCCGGCACTATTGCAAGAAGCGATCGACAATGCCCCAAGAAAGCCTAAAGCCCTTATTGTGACCCATCTCTACGGTCAGATGGCAAAGATGGATGAGATCATGGAGATTTGCCGAAAAGAGGGTATTTGTGTCATAGAAGATGCTGCCGAGTCGCTGGGAGCTATGTTGCATGGTCGGCAAAGTGGCAGATTTGGAGATATGGGGGTTTACTCTTTTAACGGGAACAAGATCCTTTCAACGTCAGGTGGCGGTATGTTGATCTCAGATAATGGAGAGTGGATCGAGAAGGCAAAATTTCTCTCTACACAGGCAAAAGAACCATACCTGCACTATGAGCACAAGGAGTTCGGTTATAACTACCGCTTGTCCAATGTGCTTGCTGCGATCGGTGTGGCACAGATGGAGGTACTCTCTAAGCGGGTATCGAGACGAAGAGAGATCTTTGCCCTGTATCAAAAGCGATTAGGAAAAGAAAGTACCGTCTCTTTTATGCCCGAGATCGAAGGGAGTACAGGAAATCGTTGGTTGACAACCTTAACATTTGATGAGCATGATCCTATGGATGTGATCGAACAATTAGCCCATGCCAATATCGAGAGCCGACCGCTTTGGAAGCCGATGCATCTGCAGCCACTGTTCAAACATAGTATGGCAGTGGTGGATGGTACCTCTGAGAGACTGTATCATCAGGGGCTCTGTCTGCCAAGCGGATCAAGCATGTCCGATGCGGACGTGATGCGTGTATGCAATACTGTTTCAGGGATACTGAGATGAAGTATCTGTTAAAGCCTACCTCTGCCAAACGTACCCTGTTTTTTGTTGTCACAGATACGATTTTTTCTCTGGCAACTCTCTACCTGGCATATTTGCTGCGGTTTAATTTTCATATTCCATCACAATTTTTTGAAACATTCTGGCAGGTTTATGGGGTATTGGTTTTTCTAAAAATAACATCTCTGTTTCTGTTTAGAAGCTATTTTATTATTTGGCGTTTTTTCGGATTCATTGATGCTAAAAATGTGATTAAGGCACACATGCTTGCTTACAGCTTGTTTGTTGTCATCTATATGATATTTCCGTCTTTTTTTCAACCTTTTCCCCGCTCCGTCATTATTATTGACCTTTTTCTTTCACTGATTTTTATTGGTATGGGGAGGGTGAGCAAGCGTCTGTGGAGTGAGAGTTTCAGACCACTGTCCATCAAACCGACGCTGCTTGTGGGAGTTAACAGCCGGACAGGAACGATCATCCAGAGCGCTCTGAAGAATGAGATCGACTACTATCCTGTGGCGATCGCTGCATTTGGAGAAGATGAAAATACGCAGGATGCCTATATCAACAATGTCAAGGTCTATCCTGCATCGATGCTGGAGCATGTGGTTTCGGAGAAGAGTGTGGAAGCTGCTATTTTAACGCAGCCTGTTGCGCAACGTGAACTTCGTACTCTGGTAGAAAGGCTGAACAGGCTGGGTATCAGTGAGATCAAACGGGTCAAACTGCTTGGTGCCAAAGATGAGAAACTTGAAGATCTCTCTATTGAAGATCTTTTGGCAAGACATCCCAAAGATCTTGATACGGAAGTGATCGCCTCGTTTATCAAGGGAAGATCCGTACTGATCACGGGTGCGGGGGGAAGCATAGGCTCTGAGATCGCAAGACAGTGTGAAAAGTTTGGTGCATCATCATTGGTGCTTGTCGATCACAGTGAATATAACCTTTATCAGATAGGAGAACTGCTTCCGCAGGCAGATCAACGTCTGTTGAATGTAACGGACAGAGATGCCCTTATGAAGCTTATGCAGGAGATACGCCCGCAGATCGTTATTCATGCGGCGGCCTATAAGCATGTCCCTATTTGTGAACATAACCCCGCTGCAGCGGTGGAGAATAACGTACTTGGCAGTAAAAGTGTCATCGATGTCAGTATTGAGAACGGGGTTGAAAAAGTCGTTGTTATCTCTACGGATAAAGCGGTAAGACCGACAAATGTGATGGGTGCGACCAAACGGGTTACGGAGCTGTATGCACAAAATATCGATAGCAAAAAGACAGAGATCGTTGCAGTGAGATTTGGAAATGTATTGGGGTCAAGTGGTTCGGTCATTCCGAAGTTCAAACAGCAGATCGAAAGGGGTGGTCCAGTGACGGTTACACATCCTGAGATCACACGATATTTTATGTTGATCCCTGAGGCGTGTCAGCTGGTATTACAGGCAGCAGCGATCGCAAAAGGTGGAGAGCTCTTTATCTTGGATATGGGAGAGCCTGTAAAAATAGCCGATCTTGCACGTCAAATGATACGTCTGTATGGGAAAGAGCATGAGGTTGAGGTTGTATTCACAGGGCTCAGACCCGGAGAGAAGCTTTATGAAGAACTGCTTATCGATGAGAGTGAGCAGAAGACACGCTATAGTTCCATTATGATCGCAAGACCGACATATTATCCTATTGAGGAGCTGCAAGCAGATATCGAAGTACTTTTACGTACGGAAGAGAAGATATCATTATTACAGAAGATCGTGCCGGAGTTTTCCCATACGATATAATTTTTTATCGATAATTAGATGGTAAGATACGGAAAATCATATATAAAGGAAAAATCATGATGAAAAAATGGTTTATGGGATTCTTAATCCTTTCTACCTCTGCACTTTTTGCGATGAGCCTGACACAACTTAACAGTGCAAGCAAAGAGGATCTGATGCAGATCAACGGTATTGGAGAGAAGAAAGCGGCAGCGATCATCAAAGAGCGTAAAAAAGGGAAATTCAAATCTTATGATGATCTTGCAAGCCGTGTGAACGGTATCGGTACGCAGACTGCATCGAACATCAAAAATGGTGTCAAAGCAGGAGAGAAGGTCAAAAAAGCCAAAAAAACAGCGAAGAAGAAAGTCAAAAAATCTACGGTAAAAAAAGAGACGGCTAAAAAGAGAGTGACCAAGTCAACCTCGAAAGTAAAAAAAACGGCTAAAAAGAAGCTAGATAAGAAGATAGGACAAAAATAGTCACTATCTGTGTACGGGGGACTCCTCGTACAGCCTTTTCTCCAAATACCCCTTTAACCACATTTTTGCTACAATCACGTAATTTATTCACAAGGTATACCGATGTCAGTAGTTACACGTTTTGCACCTTCCCCAACAGGGTATTTACATATCGGCGGTCTGAGAACCGCTCTTTTTTCATGGTTGACCGCCAGACACAATGACGGTAAGTTCCTGCTTCGTATCGAAGATACCGATCTAAGCAGAAATTCAGAAGCCGCACTTGAAGCGATCATCAAAGCATTCGACTGGGTCGGGCTTAATTATGATGGTGATGTGGTCTATCAATCCAAGCGTTTTGACCTATATAAGCAGTATATCGATCAGCTTCTTGAAGAGGGGAAAGCCTACAAGTGCTACATGACCAAAGAGGAACTCGATGCCCTACGTGAAGAGCAGATGGCAAAAAAAGAGCGTCCACGCTACGATGGACGCTACCGTGATTTTACCGGAATACCGCCTGAGGGGGTCGATCCTGTCATCCGCATTAAAGCACCGCAAGAGGGAACCATCTCTTTTGTAGATGGTGTCAAGGGTGAGATCAATATCGCTGCAACGGAAGTAGACGACTTCATCATCGCTAGAGCGGACGGTACGCCGACATATAACTTTGTTGTTGCTATCGATGATGCACTCATGGGCTTGACCGATGTGATCCGTGGTGACGACCACCTTTACAACACTCCAAAGCAGATCGTTGTCTATCATGCACTCGGGTTTAAGATCCCGAAGTTCTACCATGTTGCGATGATCAACAATGAGCAGGGTAAGAAACTGAGCAAACGTGACGGTGCGACCGATGTCATGGAGTACAAAGCGCAAGGTTTCCTCCCGGAAGCACTGCTTAACTTTCTTGTACGTCTTGGTTGGAGCCACGGAGATCAGGAGATATTCTCTTTAGAAGAGATGATCGCGCTGTTTGATCCTAAAGATATTAACAAGTCTGCTTCAAGTTACAACCTTGACAAACTGTTGTGGCTGAACGCTCACTATATTAAGAATACACCGAATGAGAAGCTGGCAGAGTTGCTTAAAGAGTTTGGTGTGGACATTGCAGAGCATGACAAACTGGAGATGCTGCTCGATGCGACCAAAGAGCGTGGAAAAACGCTTGTGGAACTGGCAGAGCAGATCAAGTTGATCTTGAACGCACCGACAGAGTATGACCCCAAAGCTGCCAAGAAAGCCTTTAAGGGGAATGCCAAAGAGATACTCACAGATTTCATCGCGATGCTTCAAACATGGGAGAAACCGCTGCACCTGCCAAGCGATTACCATGAGGTACTTGAAGCGATCGTTGCTGAAAAAGAGATCGGTTTCGGGAAGATCGGTCAGCCGCTTCGTGTCAGTTTGCTTGGCAGTATGACCGGTTCAGGACTCGATGAGATCATGGCGATCATCGGTGTCGATGAGACGATCGAGAGAATAGAAAGAGCGGTTGCAACCATCGCGTAGGGTAGGCAATTGCCTACCTTCTTCACGCTAATACTTTTAAAGTAGATTAAATCTTACCCTGTATGGCAAGAAATTTCTTCAACCCCCGCTTCGCTTTCCAATCCATCTCATAATGAATATGCTCCAGATACCAGCTTAGCTCTTTAGGGCTGATACCTCTTTTTCGCGCTTCTTTTTTTAAAATATACTGTGGAATCCTTACCTTTTGGGAAGCGAATGTTCTTGCCAATTGTCTGATATATCTTCCATGTTGGTTATAGCAAAGTCTTGCAAAGACAAACGGGAGCCCTGTCTTTTTGTACCACGCTTCAGCCATATCGATACCCGTACCTCCGTCAAGGTAGTATTTTAGTGCAGCATCCCCAATGAGGACCTTGCCCTCAAGTCCCAACACCTGTGCCAGACGGTTTGATGTAGCTGAAGCAGGATCTTTCCGTATCTCTCCTTCTAAAAGCAGTACGCTGTACACTCTCTTTTTTGCAATGATTCCAAGATCGGTGCAGTTTGCATGTCTGGACTCAACAGAAGAGATAAAAGCGGCATTAACCTCTCTGCGTTTGAGGGCACGGTTTATCTGTGAGGGAACGGCACGATTGTATCGAAAACTCATTTTAGCAGCACTACTTTTGAGATAGCGTTTTAAAAAGAGCTGAAAAGGGAGGAGATTGAGGTAAGAGATAGAACCAAACAGCATAGCAGTATTCTCCCGTGGGTCATTTAAGCGTAATTATACCAAACAAGAATTATAATCGGACGATATTGCAAGGAGCCTGTATATGGTAACAGTAGAATTTTTAGGGCCCATTGGTAAAGCGCCTCTTCAGATGGAAGCGGCAACATTGGCTGAAGTAGCAGCAAAGCTCAAAGAAGATGAAGCTTTGGTCTCATGGCTTCAGAAGTGTGCCGTGGCATTGAACGATACGATGGTCAACGATCTGAATACACCACTCAAAGAGGGAGACCGTATCTCGATCCTGCCTCCTGTTTGCGGAGGATGATTGATGGAACTCTATAACGGACCGCTTGATGTCAAAGAGATCTTTGGCAGGTGGTTGGATGAAGAAGCGGAGTCAAATTACGGTGCCTACATCCCATTTGTCGGTACGATCCGTGCTGAAGACGGGATCGATGCGCTTAGTTTCGATATCTATGAACCGGTACTAAAGGCATGGTTCGATGCATGGCAGGAGCGCGCAAAGGAGAGAGGTGCGGTTGTGAAGATGGCACACGCCATAGGAGATGTCCCCGTACATACCTCCTCATACATCTCTGCGGTATTCTCTCCCAAACGCCGTGTGGCATTGGAACTGATCGATGAATTCGTTGAAGATTTCAAAGCCAATGCCCCTATCTGGAAATATGATGTCAGGAACGGAGAGCGTATCTATGCAGAAGACAGAAGTACGCCGATGGATGGAGCGGGGTTACTGGCGTAACCCTGCAAATGAATAGTGAATAATTAATAATGATGAAATCTCGCAGGTACGAGGACAATAGTTTAGGTAAGCATTGCAGAGCAATACTTTTATTATCCTTCAATAGAAAGTATCACTTTGTGATATCTTCCACCATTATTCATCATTCATTATTCATTATTAATTTTAAAAAAGGAACTTTTCACCATGATGCATTTTGACGAATCGATGGCACTTCTTGATGGACTGAATATTGAAAAATTCAAGACAAAAAAACTTTATATTATGAATGCGGTAGGGTATGTGCTTGCTGAAGATATCGTAGCAGATCACAACTCTCCGGAGTTCCCGACCTCTGCGATGGATGGTTATGCGATCATCCATGAGGATCAGGCGATGAGAAGGCTGAAGGTTGCCAGTATCAACCCTGCAGGTTCAGCACTCAGAGAAAAGGTAATTGGTGGTACCTGTATCAAGACCTTTACCGGTTCACTGATGCCAGAAGGTGCCGATACGCTTATTCCTATTGAAAATGTAGAAGTGGATGGGGAGGAGATCATCATCAAAGAGGAGGTTCCTCAAGGTTTCTCTGTACGTGAAGTGGGTGAGAACTATGCAAAGGGGCAGATACTCATTAAAGCGGGTACGAAACTGGATTTCTCCCAGATCGGCGTACTGGCAAGTTTGAACATTGTTCATGTACTGGTCTATGAAAAACCGACCGTTGCCGTACTCTCTACAGGTTCCGAGCTGCTTGATCTGGGTGAACCTCAGACCAATGATGCACAGATCCGCTCTTCAAACAACTATGTCGTTGAAGCGATCGTTAACAAGTATGACGGTATCCCGATGCAGCTTGGGTGCATGAAAGATAACAAAGAGAGCATTACCACTGCGATCGCCGAAGCGCTGAAGAAGAGTGACATTGTGGTAACAACCGGTGGTGTCAGTGTAGGTGACTTTGATTTTGTCAAAGATGTTATCTATGAGCTTGGCTGTGAAGTGGTTTTCAAAGGTGTGCGTGTCAAACCGGGACAGCACATTATGGTAGCACGCAAAGCAGATAAGTTCATTGTTGCACTGCCTGGCTTTGCCTACTCTGCAACAGTAATGGCACTGGTCTATGTACTGCCGTTAATCGCAAAACTGCAAAAAGGAAGATATCCTCTTAAAAAGGTAAAAGCGAAGCTCAAAGAGCCTTTTACCAAGCGTGCGAAAAAAGCGGAGTTTACTGCCTGCAATGTAACGCTTATGCAAGGGGAGTTCTATGTCGACTTCAAAGGTAAAAAGGTCGGTACCTCTGCTATTTTGACCAATATGCTCGGAGATATCGGTCTACTCTTCACCTCGGAGGATGATACCTCCAAAGAGACAGGTGACGAGGTTGATGTTTTTTTACTGGACTGATCGAGGAAGTATTGCGTAGGGAGTAAGGGGCAAACAAGGCAAGGTATGCAAAATTTGCTACCTGCTACCTGCTACCTGCTACCTGCTACCTGCTACCTACATTTACAGTGCCAAAATAGACTCTCTCGCTTTAAGGAACAGTGCAAAATCCGCTGCTGTTCTACATCCCATTTTTACTGCATAGCTCAAAAGTTCCTTGTTCAATTTATAATCCATCCCAATCTCCTTCTTTTGATTTCTAGCTAAATTATATTGCAAAACGAAAGTTTAAATAAAAAGTATGTCAAATTGTCATACTTTTAATCAAATTATTCTATAATACATAAAAAGAAAAGAAGGAGTAGCAATGTTGAGTATGAGCGAAATTATCGAGAAATTAAAAGATGTGATAGCAGAGACAAAGATCGGAGGGAAAGTGTTCGATAAGGATGTTGCCAATGCCTTGAATATTCCACAGGCGACATTTGCTACAATGAAAAAGCGTAACTCCATTCCCTATGAAGAGATATTGGCATTTTGTGCATTAAAGAAGATCTCTGCTAACTGGCTCTTCTTCGATCAGACCGTCGATATGCTCAAAGAGCAAACGGAGAAGTTTTTTCAGGTACGTTACTTTTCCGATATCCGTGCCAGTGCGGGAGGGGGAGCGGAGGTGTTTAACGAGAACTATGAAACGATCTCTGTCGATAGAACGATCATTCACAATATGGTAGGAACAAGAGATGTGGAGTTAGAAGCGATCCATGTCGATGGTGAATCGATGGAGCCTACACTCCAAGATGGCAGTATCGTCTTTATTGATCGTACTCAGACCAATATCAGCAAAGACGGCATCTTCATTGCCGCTACGACAGCTGGGCTTTTCATCAAACGTATTCGTCAAAGAGCCGATGGGATGGTAGAACTTATTTCTGACAATAAAGCCTACTCTCCAGAAGTTCTTTCTCCGGATGAAGTAACGATCGTTGGGAAAGTGGTGGGAAATATTGAGAGCTTATAGCTCTCAAAACGAATAGTTCATAGTGAATAATGAATAGTTTTGGTATGCTTTTCTTCTGAAAAACTTTTTATAAAAGAGGTCTGAAATGGAAATACCGACAGCCGATATGATGATCTGTCATTGTCACAACAAGACGTTGGGAGATATTGCCAAATATATCAAAGAGAATCACATAGAGAAGTGGGAGCAGATCGTGGATGATCCTGATTTTGCATGTGGGAACAGTTGTGAGAATTGCCATACCGAGGGGTATCATAATGACGGGATGTCATTGGCAATGGCTGTTGGAATGGTGAAGAGAGGGTATATTTGAGATTAAGCCTTTTATTGATAAAGGGCAACCACAAGGGATTGACCCTACAGTGATATCCCTGTAGGGGTCACCCTTGTAGTGACCCTAATGGTTTAGTGTCTGCTCCCTGCACATGCCACACACCTCACGCTCTCTGGACGTATCTTCATCCGTTCTATATCGATTTCTTCTTCACACTCAATACAGATACCGAACATCGGACTATCAATGTGCAAGAGGGCATTTTGCAGTCTGGTCAGGCGCAGTTTGGACTTATCCAGTATCTTTTGGCTGACTTCCTGCTCCGCCATCGCCTCCATACGAGTCAAACGTCCCAGTGAACAGTCAGGGGCAATAGGCTTTGCTTTTTCCTGAAGGGTATCGATCTGTTTTTGAAGCTCATGAATGTCACTTTCTATCTTGCTTTTGAGTGTCTCTTTCTCTTTTTCTCTCATCATCATTCACTTTTTATGTTATCGTGGTAGATTATAGCAAATTTATACAAGGAGTCTTTCATGGCAGAAGTAGATCTTAGTGTTGGAAATATCTTGAAGCTCAATACCAAAGCACAGCTTCAAAAAGATGATCTTTATACTTTTTTGAAACGGGAGTTTCCTGATATTCCTGTTGAGGATAGGCTGAAGTATCTTTCGGCAGTCTTGAATGACTTTTTTGAAGAATATATATTTGACAGTAATGATGAGTTCAGTGCGGATGGGTATATTATTAAACGGTTTTGTCCAAAAGGGTTGGATGATGCCGGTAATGAATGAAGACCTTGAAGGGGCGTTGAAAGCGTATGTGAAATGTATGGAAGAGGGGGCATATTTTGAGGCGCATGAGGTACTGGAGGAGGCGTGGCATCCCTTACGCTTGCGCAAAGATCCGCTTGCCAATCTTCTTAAGGGGCTTATTAACGGTGCGATCGCTTTTGAGCATATACGTCGTAACCGTCCACGTTCATGGGAAAATGCACGACGCGTACTCGTAGCCTATGAACGTTATCTTACGCTTTGTCAAAAAGGGATCGTGCATGAGAGCCTTTTTCGGCAGGCGTGTCAAAAAGTCGAATCCCTCAAATCGTTCCATAGACTCTTCGTCTGAAGTTATGTTCGGGTAATAGTGCAGCGCTATACTTCCATTTTCTATTTTCAAATAAGTTGAAACAAATCATAAAATAATTAAATATTATAATATGAATGCTTTAGTGTTATAATTGCGAAAAAATTAAAGGATCTTATAGATGACTCGATTACCATGGTGGGTTGGTGGCATTTTAATGTCACTGTTATTACTATTGACTTTCTCAGTATTAGGAGCGGACAGACCGATCGGTGCATCAACGTATGTACCCTATTTTGCAGGATTGATCTTCGATCTTGATTCTGAGAAGTACAGCTACCTCAAAGAGATTCAAAACCCGGGTGCATGGGAGGGTGTAATGTTAATGGGTGCACTTTTTGGCGGATTTATCACCTCTGTGTTCATTACGAAGAGCTTTCGTATCTCATTGATCCCGACAGGGTGGAGAAAGTATAAGAACAACTCCGTTCTCTCCAGATTGCTATGGAGTTTCTTTGCCGGTTTCATTATGATCATCGGTGCAAGATTGGCTGGCGGATGTACGTCGGGGCATTTTATGTCAGGAATGAGTCAGTTGGCAGTCTCCTCTATGATATTTGGTGGTGTGGTTCTGGTCGTTGTGATCGTTACGGGTCGACTCTTCTATAATGTGAAGGAGAAATAGTATGGCATTGTTTGAACGCGTAGAACAGATGTTCGAGACAGTAATACAACAAGGGCACGGCTCCTTGGCACTGGTTTTTCTTATCGGTGTGGTATTTGGGGGAATCATCCAATATACCCGTGTGGATAAGTTTGAGAAGATCGCAGGGTTTGCGATGCTAAAAGATACCATCGTTCCTAAAATGCTTTTTCTTGCGGTAGGACTTACGAGTATCGGACTCTATTTCCTTATTGAAGCAGGCGGTGCGCATTATCATATCAAACCGGTAATGTGGCAAGGGCTTATCATTGGAGGAACACTTTTTGGTATCTCGATGGCGATCTTGGGAAAATGTCCGGGAACAGGGCCTATCTCGATCGCTGAAGGACGTATCGATGTTCTTGTCGGTGCGATCGGCGGTCTTCTTGGCGGATTGGTATTTACACTCTACTATGATGACTTCTTTAAGCCGTTGATGGGTGAGAGCGCAGGGAAGTTGATCTTAACGGAGTTCTTTAAAGGGCATGAGCATACGGTGGTACTTGTTTATGGTATTGTGATCACACTGATCGCCATCGCTATTCCCAAAATGGAACTTTACGATGAAGCGGATCTCGCACAGCTTCCTGAAGATGAAAGACCGGATAAAAAAGCCTAGACTCTAAAACGATATGTCATCGCTTCAAGACTCTCTTGAAGTGTTTGGCCGATATCTCCTTGAAATTCCAAACTATCCTCTTTTACCGTTCCACCCGTACCCAATCTTTTTTTAAGGCTTTTTAGAAGTGCTTGCATACTTTTTTTATCGAGATGGAAGGGTTTGACAATGGTCACCACCTTTCCTCTACGCTTCTCTTTTGCCAAATAGAGCCGATGCTTCTCAGGCGGTTTGATCTCTTTTTGCGGTTGTTTTCGAGCTTTTTGTTTATTATCCGCCTCCCAGCCGTCACCAAGATCTGCACCCATTTCAAATAGATTCTCTTTCATGTGCGGTCTCCTTTATATCAATAGTGTGTATCGAACAGCATACCGTATATGACCGACCCGAACAAAATAAACAGCATGATCCTGTAAAGTGTCTCCTCGCTTGGCAGTTTCATATACTATACCTCAATATGATAGATGATCTCGGTTTTGTTCTTTTTTGTCTGGATCTCATGGATGCTTAGTCCCTCTATAGGCAGTTTCATGAAATCATCTATCGTTTCTACTGAAGCTTTTGCGATCTCTCTTAATATGATACCGCGATAAGCTTTGGCCCAATGGCTGACCACTTTGCCATCTTTGATGAACTTGAGTGTCGTATAGGGCTTGCTGGGTTTGTAGAACTTATCATAGAAGCCCGCCCTCAGATCAAGGATCTCCTGATTTTCTAGGTAGTGTTCCATCAAAGATGCCCCATGCTCATGGTAGAGTTTTTCTACTTTTATCTCCCCCACTGCCGCTCCCTGTTTCAATCGATACTCTGGGATCATATCATTGGCTCTTAGGAATCCAAAGAGGTTCGAACAGAGGATGACATGGGTGTCTATGTATGTTTTGGCATTTTCATTTAACGTCGCATAGTTCAAATGGTCAAAAGCCACACCGGTATACCGCTCTATGGCTTTCATTGCCGGTTCATGGATAATATCTCGTATGTGTGCTTGAATATCCGTTTCTTTTTTAAGCCCGAACATAGCACTTAGTGCATGCATGTCGCCTTTTTGCAGGATATTCATATAGGTATGGAGCAGTTTTGTTCTATGAGGAAGCAGCTCCTCAAAGAGAAGGTTCGCTAGTCTAAAGGGGGCGCTACCACCACTTGTTTTTGTCTCACTGGGTGCAAGAAGTATTTTCATTCAGAGCCTCAATCATGGTTTTTTCGCATTGTAATATGTGTTGGATATAGGAGTGCTTAGTTATATGCAGGTAGATAAAAAAGCAGGAGGAAGGGCACAAAAAGGCTGTTTAGGCATGAAAATAAGGCTTTTTTTTACTTTTTTTCAATTTTTTCCCAAAAACCCTTGACAAGTAAAAAGAATTTGTCTATAATTCCCGTCCATTTTGACTCACAAAGTTAAAATGCGATGGCGCTGGTGTAGCTCAGCTGGTAGAGCAGCTGATTTGTAATCAGCAGGTCGGGGGTTCGAGTCCCTTCACCAGCTCCATAATATAATTATCAGTGTTTGACCAGTGATATGACAAACATTATCGTGGTGAGTTACTCAAGTGGCCAACGAGGGCAGACTGTAAATCTGCTGGCTTTCGCCTTCGAAGGTTCGAATCCTTCACTCACCACCATGTTAAGTCACATATAAAGACGCGGGAATAGCTCAGTTGGCTAGAGCGTCAGCCTTCCAAGCTGAGGGTCGCGAGTTCGAGTCTCGTTTCCCGCTCCATGAACTGGGAGCTGTGTGAATTATGTACTTAGCAGAAATTACTTCACATATAAAAGCTTTCCAAATATCATACTGTAATCAAATTTTATAAAATACGTTATATTTTATAAGCAACTGATAAATTATTTATCGCCCATATGGCTCAGGGGTAGAGCACTTCCTTGGTAAGGAAGAGGTCGTGAGTTCAAGTCTCACTATGGGCTCCAGAAGTAGAAGTATGGACAAAAGTATTACAGCCTTGTAATAGTTCTGTCCATATTGGTTAAGAAGTTTTGGCTATAATACTGCCTTTAAATCAACATAAAGCTAGGAGAAAAGCATGGCTAAAGAAAAATTCGAACGAACCAAACCGCATGTTAACATCGGTACTATCGGTCACGTTGACCACGGTAAAACTACACTAACAGCTGCAATTACAGCGGTACTTGCAACCAAGAACGATACTGCACTTATGGACTACGATCAAATCGATAATGCTCCAGAAGAGAGAGAAAGAGGGATCACGATCGCTACTTCTCACGTAGAGTATGAAACAGACACAAGACACTACGCTCACGTAGACTGTCCAGGTCACGCCGACTACGTTAAGAACATGATTACCGGTGCTGCACAAATGGACGGTGCGATCCTCGTTATCGCTGCAACAGATGGACCAATGGCTCAAACTAGAGAGCATATCCTTCTTTCTAAGCAAGTAGGTGTACCATACATCGTTGTATTCTTGAACAAAGAAGATCAACTTGACGATGAAGATAAAGAAGAGATGCTTGAACTAGTAGAGATGGAAGTACGTGAACTTCTTTCTGAGTATGACTTCCCAGGTGACGATACACCGATCGTAGCTGGTTCTGCATTCCAAGCACTTGAAGAAGCAAAAGCTGGTAAGCTTGGTGAGTGGTCAGAAAAGATCATCGCACTTATGAACGAAGTAGACAACTATATCCCAGAGCCTCAAAGAGAGACTGATAAAGACTTCTTGATGCCAATTGAAGATATCTTTACTATCCAAGGTCGTGGTACGGTTGTAACCGGTAAAGTTGACAGAGGGCAAGTATGTGTTGGTGACGAAGTTGAGATCGTTGGTCTTAAAGACACAATGAAAACAACAGTTACTGGTGTTGAAATGTTCCGTAAAGAGATGGATTGTGGTATCGCTGGTGATAACTGTGGTGTTCTTATCCGTGGTATCGCTAAAGATGAAGTACAAAGAGGTATGGTTCTTTGTAAGCCAGGTTCAATCACTCCTCACACTAAGTTCGAAGCAGAAGTTTACGTACTTACTAAAGAGGAAGGTGGTAGACATACACCATTCTTTAATAACTATAGACCTCAGTTCTATGTACGTACAACAGACGTAACTGGTTCAGTTCAACTTCAAGAAGGTACTGAAATGGTTATGCCAGGTGACAACGTTAAGATCGACGTTGAGCTTATCGCGCCTATCGCTCTTGAAGAGGGAACAAGATTTGCTATCCGTGAGGGTGGTAGAACTGTTGGTGCAGGTGTTGTTTCTAAGATCATTGCTTAAGACACCCTTGCAGGAGGCCTTGCCTCTTGCGCTTTCAATTAGGAGATAAACATGAGAGAAACTGTTCACCTAGGATGTGAGAAGTGTACAAGACGTAACTATCACACAACAAAGAACAAAAAAACGACAACAGAAAAACTTGCACTAAAGAAGTATTGTAAATGGTGTAAAGAACACACTGTTCATAAAGAGATGAAACTCTAAGTTTCACTCTTTCTCTTTTTTAGGCCAATAGCTCAGTTGGTAGAGCACTGGTCTCCAAAACCAGGTGCCGGGGGTTCGAGTCCCTCTTGGCCTGCCATAACAAAGGTAACACACAATGGAAAAAATTTCAACATTTATAGCAAATGCCAGAGCAGAGCTACAGAAAGTAATATTTCCAACCAAAGTTCAAGTCAGACAAGCATTTTTAGCAGTTGTTCTCGTAGTAACTGTCATTTCGATATTTTTAGCACTGGTTGATCTTATGATGTCAGCCATCGTATCTTCAGTTTTATAGGATTAATAATGGCATTTCAGTGGTATGCAATTCAAACATATGCAGGTAGTGAGCAAGCGGTTAAACGCGCAATCGAGCAACTGGCTGTAGATTATGGTATTGAAGATAAGATCGAAAGAATCGTTGTGCCTACAGAAGAGGTCATTGAAGTTAAAAATGGCGAAAAGAAGATTACGGAAAGAACACTATACTCAGGTTACGTATTTGCACAGATAGACCTGGATACTGATCTATGGCACAAGATCCAATCTCTGCCGAGAGTATCTAGATTTATCGGTGAACAAAAGACACCGACCCCTCTTACCGAAGCGGATATCAAAGTAATCCTTGACAAGATGGAGCAAAAAGCTGCACCTCGTCCTAAGGTCGACTTTGAGGCAGGTGAAATGGTACGTATTATCGACGGACCGTTCGCGAACTTTACCGGTATGGTCGAAGAGTATGATCTTGATCATGGTAAGTTGAAACTCAATGTTTCTATCTTCGGAAGAAACACACCTGTTGAGATCCTCTATACTCAAGTAGAGAAAATCATATAAAGACCCGCCTAGCGGTCAAATCACACAAAGGAAGAACAGATGGCAAAGAAAATAGCTGAAAAGTTTAAAATGATGATCCCTGCCGGATCTGCAAACCCATCACCACCGGTAGGACCTGCACTTGGTCAACGTGGTGTAAATATCATGGAATTCTGTAAAGCGTTCAATGAAAAGACAAAAGATAAAATGGGGTTCAAAATTCCTGTTATCGTAACAGTATATACTGATAGAAGTTTTACGTTCGAGACCAAGCAACCACCTGCATCAGATCTTATCTTAAAAGCAGCAGGACTTAAGAAAGGTACTGATAACCCACTTTTGAACAAAGTAGGATCTATCACTAAAGCGAAACTTGAAGAGATCATCGATCAAAAGATCGCTGACCTTAACACAACTGATAGAGAAGCTGCTGCAAGAATTATCGCAGGTAGCTGTAGAAGTATGGGTGTCGAGATCGTAGACTAAAGCCTACGAAAAAGAATATTTTATAAAAATCTGGACCACATGATTTAAAAAATGTGGGAGCAATATAGCGGAGAATATAGATGGCAAAGAAACTAAGTAAAAGAAGACAAGCACTACTTGAGAAAGTAGATGCAACAAAAGAGTACAGTGTAGATGAAGCAATGGCTACACTTAAAGAGCTCAAGTCGGCAAAGTTCGACGAGACTGTAGAAGTAGCATTGAACTTGAACGTTGACCCGAGACATGCTGACCAAATGGTAAGAGGGTCTGTTGTTCTTCCTCATGGAACGGGTAAAAACGTAAGAGTTGCCGTATTTGCCAAAGATGCAAAAGCGGATGAAGCAAAAGCTGCGGGTGCTGATCTTGTTGGTTCTGATGAGCTTATTGAGCAGATACAAGCAGGGAACATCGATTTTGACATCGTGATCTCTACACCTGATATGATGGGTGTTCTTGGTAAAGTGGCAAGAATCCTTGGGCCAAAAGGTTTGATGCCTAACCCTAAAACTGGAACGGTAACAATGGATGTTGCAAAAGCGGTTGAGAACGCTAAAGGCGGTCAAGTGAACTTCCGTGTTGATAAAAAAGGGAATATCCATGCGGGTATCGGTAAGATCTCTTTTGATACTGAGAAGATCAGAGAGAACTTCAACACATTCATTGAAGCGATCAACAAAGCAAAACCTGCTTCTGCAAAAGGTAGATATATCACCAATGCAGCTGTCTCTTTGACAATGAGTCCGTCAGTTACTTTGGATGCATCTGAAGTAATGGATATCAAGTAAGCTTTGGCTTACTTGAACGGCACTAGATCTTCATCGGTAAAAGTACGCTTTTACGGCTGAAGACTTAGGTCTTGATCTTAGACTGAAGATAATGGGGGCGTAAGCTTAATTAGTCTACCCGAAAAGGTAGACGGGTATGGAACTCCATACACCCTGTTAGACGGTCGGAAGGAGTAGAAATGACTAGAACCAGAAAAGAAGAGCTGGTTGCAGAGATGACAGCAGAGTTCAAGGACGCTGGTGCGATCATCGTCTGTGATTATAAGGGAATGACTGTTGAAGCTCTCGAGACTGTGCGTAACATGGCTCGTGAAGAAGAGACTAAAGTCAAGGTCATTAAAAACAAGCTTGCTGCGATCGCATTGGAAAATGCAGGTTGTGAAGCGATTGACTTTAAAGACACTAACCTTGTAATCTGGGGTGATACACAAGTACTTCCTTGTAAGATCGCTGACAAAGCGGCAACACAGTTCAAGGATCACTTTTCGATCAAAACAGGTTTGATCGAAGGTAAAGTTGCGTCTATGGATACCATCAATGCGATGGCTAAACTTCCAACAAGAGACGAACTTCTTGGTATGCTTCTCAACGTTTGGAATGCACCGATCACAAACTTTACGATCGGTATCAAAGCGCTTGCTGAGAAGAAAGAAGCAGAAGAGGCTTAATTGCGTGTGGTGAGAGCCCACGGCTCTCTTTTGACAAGAGGTGAACTCTTGTAAATTTTGAAAATGTTCATAAAAGGATAAACTATGGCAACAACTAAAGAAGATGTATTAGAATTCATTTCTAACCTTTCTGTACTTGAGCTTTCTGAGCTTGTAAAAGAATTCGAAGAGAAGTTCGGTGTAACTGCACAAGCAACTGTAGTAGCTGCTGGTGCTGGTGCCGGTGCTGCTGAAGCTGCTGAAGAGCAAACTGAGTTTGACGTTGTTCTTACAGACGCTGGTGCGAAAAAGATCAACACAATTAAAGTGGTTAGAGCGATCACCGGTCTTGGTCTTAAAGAAGCGAAAGCTGCTGTTGAAGAAGTACCATCTGTACTTAAAGAAGCAGTATCTAAAGAAGAAGCTGAAGAGCTCAAAAAACAAATCGAAGAAGCTGGCGCTTCTTGTGAACTTAAATAATTTCGGTTATTTAAGTCGATATCAGGCATCTGCCTGATATCCGTTATACCAACTACCTTAGGTATACTGATAAACTATTCGGAGACATTTCATACCCTCCTCTAATAGTTTCTTTGTGTATCTAATCGCATGAACATTTTGTATTCCGTTCATAAAACGTCTAAACTAACGACATATTCATAACCAACCAACTACCATAAGGATAAACATGTTAAATTCTTTGCATTCTGGTAATAGACTTCGTGTCGACTTTTCTAAAACCCCCAGAGAGATAGAGATCCCCAACCTGCTCCAACTTCAGCAAAAAAGTTATGAAAACTTTTTGATGCTCGGTGAGAAAGATAGAAAGAACTCCACCCTTGAAAAGGTATTCCGTTCCGCTTTCCCTATCCATGACCAGCAGAACCGCCTAACCCTCACATACAAGAACTCCGAGATCATCAAGCCGAAATATACGGTTAGAGAGTGTATGGAGAGAGGATTGACATATGCTGTTTCATTGAAGATGAATATCGAGCTTATTATTTGGAACAGAGATGAGAAGACAGGTGAGAAGCTTGATCCTAAAGAGATCAAGCAACAAGCGGTATTCGTACGTGATATCCCATTGATGACAGACAGAACTTCATTCGTTGTCAATGGTGTTGAACGTGTTATCGTCAACCAACTTCACAGATCACCAGGTGTTATCTTCAAAGAGGAAGAGGGTACGACTGTCGGAAGCAGTCTTCTTTACTCCGCACAGATCATTCCTGACCGTGGTAGTTGGCTCTATTTTGAATATGACTCTAAAGACATCCTTTATGCACGTATCAACAAAAGAAGAAAGATCCCTGTAACGATCCTCTTTAGAGCATTGGATTACTCTAAAGACGATATCGTCAAACTCTTCTACCCAACAAAAGAGATCGTAATTAAAGACAATAGATTCCTTGTGAAGTTCGACCCGAACGACTTTGGCGGTAGAGCGGAGTATGATGTAAAAGATATGGACGGGAACGTCGTTGTCAATGCTGGTAAACGTTTAACGAAGAAGAAAGCACAGAAACTTATCGAAGAGGGGCTCGAGTGGATCGAGTATCCGGTCGAGACTTTGATGGAGAGACACCTTGCTACGGCTGTGATCGATCAAGAGAGCGGTGAAGTACTCTATGATGTCGTTACACCACTTGATGAGACGAAACTCAAGAAGATGATCGAGCAAGGTATCGATAAGATCGAGATTATCAATGACCTTGCAGGGGGAACGGATAAGTCTATCATCAATGCGTTCATCGCAGATCAAGAGAGCCTCAGACTCCTTAAGCAGACAGAAGAGATCGATGATGAGAACGTACTTTCTGCGATTCGTATCTATAAAGTGATGAGACCGGGTGAACCGGTCACACCTGAAGCGGCGCAAGCATTCTTGAAGCAACTCTTCTTCGATCCTGAAAGATATGACCTGACACAGGTCGGTCGTATGAAGATGAACCATAAGCTAGGACTTGATGTTCCTGAGTATGCAACGGTACTTACGGCGGAAGATCTTATTAATACAGTGAAGTATCTGATCAAAGTTAAAAATGGTCAAGGACATATCGATGACCGTGATCACCTTGGTAACAGACGTATTAGAGCGATTGGTGAACTTCTTGGGAATGAGCTTCATAGCGGTTTGATCAAGATGCAAAAAGCGATCAAGGATAAAATGACAACGATCTCAGGTTCACTCGATGAATTGATGCCGCACGATCTTGTCAACTCCAAGATGATCACTAACACGATCTTAGAGTTCTTCTCAAGCGGTCAGCTTTCTCAGTTCATGGACCAGACAAACCCGCTTTCGGAAGTAACACATAAAAGACGTCTCTCCGCATTGGGTGAGGGTGGTCTTGTGAAAGAGCGTGCCGGATTTGAAGTGCGTGATGTTCACCCAACGCACTACGGACGTATCTGTCCGATCGAGACTCCGGAAGGTCAGAACATCGGTCTGATCAACACACTTGCGACATACTCGAAAGTAAATGAGCACGGATTCATCGAAGCACCGTATAAAGTGGTTAAAGATGGAAAAGTCACCGATGAGATCGTATATGTTACGGCAACACAAGAAGAGGACAAATGTATCGCACCTGCTTCGACAAAAGTGGATGAGAACGGTTACATCGTTGAAGACTTGATCGAAACAAGACTTAACGGGAACATCGAGCTTAACGACAGAAGCCGTGTTGACTTGATCGATATCTCTCCATTGATGATCTCCGGTTCTGCTGCAGCGCTGATCCCATTCTTGGAGCATGATGATGCCAACCGTGCACTAATGGGATCGAACATGCAACGTCAGGCGGTACCTTTGCTTAAAACAGAGGCACCGGTCGTTGGTACAGGTATGGAAGCGATCGTCTCTCGTGATGCATGGGAAGCGGTCAAAGCGAAGCGTTCAGGTAAGGTAGAGAAGGTAGATGCGAATGCGATCTACATTATGGGTGAAGATGAGACCGGTGTTTTCATCGACCATTATCCGCTTGAAAAGAACATGAGAACCAACCAGAATACCACCTTTACACAAACACCGATCGTAAAACTTGGTGACAAGATCGAGGCTGGTCAAGTGATTGCTGACGGTGCGAATATGGATCAAGGTGAGCTTGCGATCGGTAAGAACATTATGGTCGCCTTTATGCCTTGGTACGGATATAACTACGAGGATGCGATCATCGTTTCCGAGAAGATCATCCGTGAAGACACTTTCACCTCTGTGCATACATACGAAAAAGAGGTAGAGGCTAGAGAGCTTAAGCACGGAACGGAAGAGATCACGCGTGATATCCCGAACATCCGTGAAGATGAGTTGCTTCACCTCGATGAGAGCGGAATCGTTAAGATCGGTACTTACGTCAAACCTGGTATGATCCTTGTTGGTAAGGTCTCTCCCAAGGGAGAGATCAAACCGACACCTGAAGAGAGACTCCTTAGAGCGATCTTCGGTGAGAAAGCAGGTCACGTAGTAAACAAATCACTCTACTGTCCGGCTTCTATGGAAGGGGTTGTTGTTGACATCAAAGTATTCACCAAAAAAGGGTACGAAAAAGATGCACGTGCGATCCAGGCATATGAAGAGGAGAAAGCGGCACTTGACAGCGATCACCACGATCAACTCTTGATGATCGACCGTGAAGAGATCCTCCGTATCGCACACTTTCTCTCTCAGCAAGAGTTGGCAAAAGACGTAACCATCGGTGAGACCGAGTATAAAGCCGGAAGCAAGATCCCTGAAGATATTATCAAGGGAGTGAATCGTTTTGCACTTAGAGGTGTAGTACAGTCTTATAGTGATGAAGTACAGAATGAGTATGAGTCAATGAAGAACTACTTCATCAAGCAGAAGAAAAAACTCAAAACTGCACACGAAGAGAAGCTTGCGATCCTTGAAAAAGATGACATTCTACCTTCTGGCGTAACAAAATTGGTCAAGGTCTATATTGCGACAAAACGTAAGTTGAAGGTCGGGGATAAGATGGCGGGACGTCACGGAAACAAAGGTATCGTTTCTAACATCGTTCCTGAGATCGATATGCCATACCTTGAAGACGGACGTCCGGTAGAGATCATCCTGAATCCGCTAGGGGTACCTTCTCGTATGAACATCGGACAGATCTTGGAGGTTCACCTTGGACTTGTCGGTAAGCGTTTGGGTGAGCAGATCCAAGAGATGTTCGATAACCAGACAGAAGATTTCATCCAGAAGCTTCGTGCGAAGATGATCGAGATCGCAGATGTTGCGAAATTGATGAACGCAAAAGAGACACTTGGCAATATGAGTGACAAAGAGTTGCTTCAGTATGCTAGAGACTGGGCAAGAGGCGTGAAGTTCGCCGCACCGGTATTTGAGGGTGCGAACCAAGCGGAGTTCGAAAAGCTCTTTGAGCTGGCGAAGATCGATCCTGACGGGAAAATGACCCTCTATGATGGAAAAACCGGAGAGAAGATGATCGAGCGTGTCAATGTCGGATACATGTATATGTTGAAACTTCACCACTTGGTCGATGAGAAAGTACATGCACGTTCGACCGGACCATACTCACTTGTTACACAACAGCCGGTCGGTGGTAAAGCACTCTTCGGTGGACAGAGATTCGGAGAGATGGAGGTTTGGGCACTTGAGGCATATGGTGCGTCACATGTCCTTAAAGAGATGTTGACGATCAAATCGGATGATGTCGAAGGACGTGCAAGAGCATACCGTGCGATCACCAAAGGAGAAGCGGTTCCTGAATCAGGTGTACCTGAGACGATGTTCGTTCTTACCAAAGAGCTTCAGGCACTTGGTTTGGATGCAGAGCTATATGAGAGTAAAAAAGAAGTGGAGAGTGAAGATGAGTAATGAAATTCTAGAACATTTGGTACCTATCGACCTGAATAGTGACGATAGACCGCAGGATATCGCAGCGCTTCAACTAAGAGTTGCAAGCCCTGAAAAGATACTCTCATGGAGTTATGGTGAGGTTAAAAAGCCTGAAACCATCAACTACCGTACGCTTAAGCCTGAGCGTGACGGTCTTTTCTGTGCGAAGATCTTCGGACCTATCAGAGACTATGAGTGCTTGTGTGGTAAATATAAGAAGATGCGTTATAAAGGTGTCGTCTGTGAAAAGTGTGGGGTTGAAGTCACCTCTTCTAAAGTCAGAAGAAACAGAATGGGACACATCGACCTGATCGCTCCTGTGGCACACATCTGGTATGTCTCTTCACTTCCATCTCGTATCGGTACACTGCTTGGCGTGAAGATGAAAGATCTTGAGCGTGTACTTTACTACGAAGCGTATATCGTTAAGACGCCAGGTGAAGCAAGTTATGACAATGAAGGGCTAAATCCGCTTAAGAAGTATGATGTTCTTAATGAGGAGCAGTATCAGCAGATCTCTTCTCGTTTCGGAGATACGGGACTTGATGCACGTATGGGTGGAGAGATCGTACAAGAGTTGCTTGCAGAGCTTGACCTTGTAGAGATGTTCTCTCAACTCAAAGAGGAGATCCAAGCGACCAAGTCTGAAGCGAAGAGAAAAACGATCGTTAAGAGATTGAAAGTGATCGAGGCGTTTCTGCATTCAGGGAACAGACCTGAGTGGATGATGCTAACGCAACTTCCGGTACTCCCACCGGATCTAAGACCGTTGGTAAGTCTTGATGGTGGTAAGTTCGCCGTTTCGGATGTGAACGACCTCTATAGACGTGTGATCAACCGTAACCAACGTTTGAAAAGACTGGTAGAGCTTGATGCACCGGAAATTATTGTCAGAAACGAAAAGCGTATGCTCCAAGAAGCAGTCGATGCGCTCTTTGATAACGGTCGTCGTGGAAATGCCGTTAAGGGTGCGAACAAAAGACCGCTCAAGTCACTCTCTGAAGTGATCAAGGGTAAACAGGGACGTTTCCGTCAAAACCTTCTTGGTAAGCGTGTTGACTTCTCCGGACGTTCTGTTATTGTTGTCGGTCCTGACTTGAGAATGGATCAGTGTGGTCTTCCTAAGAAGATGGCGATCGAGCTCTTCAAGCCGCATCTGATGGCAAAACTCGAAGAGAAAGGGTATGCAACAACCCTCAAACAAGCCAAGAAGATGATCGAGCAGCAGGTCAATGAGGTGTGGGAGTGTCTAGAAGAAGTAGTTGAGAACTATCCGGTTCTTCTTAACCGTGCACCGACACTGCATAAACTCTCGATCCAGGCGTTTCATCCACGTTTGATCGAAGGAAAAGCGATCCAGCTTCATCCACTTGTATGTTCTGCGTTCAACGCCGACTTCGATGGTGACCAGATGGCGGTACACGTACCACTTTCTGATGAAGCGGTAGCGGAAGCGAAAGTCTTGATGCTCGCATCAATGAACATTCTTCTTCCTGCATCAGGTAAAGCGATCGCAGTTCCTTCTCAAGATATGATTTTGGGACTTTACTACCTGACACTAGAGAAGAAAGATGTTAAAGGGGAGCATAAGCTCTTTGCGAACGTTGAAGAGGTAGAGATCGCATTCGAACAGCAAGCGCTCGATCTCAATGCACGTATTAGAACCATTATCGATGGTCGTATCGTAACTTCGACAGCAGGTCGTTTGATCTTGAAGTCGATCATTCCTGATTATGTTCCGGAGAAGTACTGGAACAAGATCTTGAAGAAAAAAGATATCGGTGCGTTGGTCGATTATATCTATAAAGTTGGTGGTGTAGCACAGACAGCAGGATTCCTTGATGACCTTAAGGATATGGGTTTCAAATATGCAACCAAAGTCGGTGTATCGATCTCTGTGGACGATATTCAGATCCCACCGGTTAAAGATGAGATCGTTCTTAAGGCCAAAGAGGAAGTCAAAGAGATCCAAAGACAGTATGCAGCAGGTCTTTTGACCGATCAAGAGCGTTATAACAAGATTATTGATATCTGGACCGATGCGAACAACTCGATCGCTGAGGCGTTGATGGATCTGATCAAGAAAGATAAAGACGGGTTCAACTCCGTGCATATGATGGCTGACTCGGGTGCGAGGGGTTCTGCCGCTCAGATCAGACAGCTTTCGGGTATGAGGGGTCTAATGGCGAAATCTGATGGATCGATCATTGAGACACCGATCACCTCGAACTTCCGTGAAGGTCTGAATGTACTTGAGTACTTTATTTCAACCCACGGTGCACGTAAGGGTCTTGCCGATACCGCGCTTAAGACGGCGAATGCGGGTTATTTGACCAGAAAACTGATCGATGTTGCACAGAATGTGAAGATCTCTATGGCCGACTGTGGTACGCATGAAGGGGTAGAGGTTTCCGATATCGTTGTCGGTAATGAGATGATCGAACCGTTAGCGGATAGAATCTATGGTCGTGTACTTGCAGAAGACGTTATTGACCCGATCACCAATGAAGTATTGGTCAGTGAAGGTACTATGATCGATGAAGAGACGGCTAAACGTGTAGAAGAGGCCGGCGTACGCTCCGTTGTGATGAGGGCACCTTCAAGCTGTAAAGCACCAAAAGGTATCTGTGCAAAATGTTACGGATTGAACATGGCTGATAACAAGATCGTAAAACCGGGTGAAGCGGTTGGTGTTATTGCGGCACAGTCGATCGGTGAGCCGGGAACTCAGCTGACACTTCGTACGTTCCACACCGGTGGTACGGCAACTGCAGGTAAAGAGGAGCGTCAGGTCATTGCGACACAAGAAGGTTTCGTACGTTACTACAACCTCTCTGTCTATAAGAACAGTGAAGGGCAGTTGATCGTTGCGAACAGACGTAATGCGGGTGTTCTTTTGGTCGAACCTAAGATCAAGGCCGTGACCAAAGGTAAGGTCTCTATTGTCGTAACACATGATGAGTATGTTATCTCGGTAAAAGCCGATGGAGAAGAAGAGGTACGTTATAATCTCAGAAAGTCCGATGTCGCTAAATCTAACGAGCTTGCCGGTGTTGCCGGTAAGGTAGAGGGTAAACTCTTCTTGCCGCTTAATGATGGCGATATGGTAGAAGAGGGTGACTCTATCGTTGAAGTGATCAAAGAGGGTTGGTCTGTACCAAGCCGTATTCCGTTCGCTTCAGAGCTTAAAGTGGAAGATGGTGCACCGGTGACACAAGAGGTTAAGGCGGAGTCTAAAGGAACTGTGAAGTTCTTCTTGCTTAAAGGGGACTATCTTGAGCTTACGGATAAGTTCAATGCAGGAACACAGGTAGACGAAAAAGGTCTTTTTGCCGTGATCGTTGATGAGAACAACCGTGAAGCGGCACGTCACTATATCTCAAGAGGTTCTGTGGTAAAAGTGAACAGCAACGCTACGGTAGAACGTGGTCAAACGCTTTCTGCTCCGGAAGTAGCGATACAAGTGGTCATTGCCGAGTGGGATCCATACTCCGAACCGATCATTGCTGAGCAGAAGGGTACATTGAAGTTCGAAGATATCATCCCCGGTGTCACCGTTGTTGAACAGTTCGACGAAGTAACGGGTGATACAAGATTGGAGCTGAACGAGCATATTCCAACAGCCTATAAGCCGGCGATTATCCTTGCGACTGAGTCAGGTGAGCTTATTCGATATCAACTTGATCCTAAAACGATACTCTTTGTACATGACGGAGATGAAGTCAATATCGCAGATATCTTGGCAAAAACACCAAAAGCGGCGATCAAGTCGAAAGATATTACCGGTGGTCTTCCAAGAGTTTCCGAACTTTTCGAAGCAAGACGTCCGAAAGATATTGCATTGATCGCTCAGATCGACGGTGTAGTAAGCTTCGGTAAACCGCTAAGAGGAAAAGAGAGACTTATTATTACCGGTGATAACGGTCAGCTTACTGAACAGTTTGTTGATAAAGGTAAGGTGGTGCTTGTTCACCCTGGTGAATATGTACATGCAGGTGAAAAACTGACGGATGGTGTGGTATCAAGTCATGATATCCTTGCGGCACTAGGAGAGAAAGCGCTTTATGAGTATATCGTTTCCGAAGTACAGATGGTCTATCGTAGACAAGGGGTTAATATCTCCGATAAGCATATTGAGATCGTGACCTCTCAAATGATGAGACAGGTAAAAGTCGTTGACAGTGGTGATAGTAACTTTATTGCCGGAGATATCGTCTCCAGACGTAAGTTCCAAGAAGAGAATGAAAGAGTGATCAATCTTGGCGGTGAGCCGGCGATCGCTGAACCGATGCTTGTAGGTATTACCCGTGCAGCGGTCGGAGCTGACTCGATCATCTCTGCGGCATCTTTCCAGGATACGACAAAAGTATTGACATCTGCATCTATCGCAGGTACGATCGATACGCTTGAAGACCTTAAAGAGAATGTTGTTATCGGTCGTCTGATCCCTGTAGGAACAGGTATGATCGACAATGACAAGATCAAACTAGAAGCTTCCAAGTAAGCTTCCTCCTCTCCTTTGGGAGAGGGACTATAACTTCCCCTTATTAAATTTCAGAAAAATCAAAGAAAATCTCGATATAATACATCTCCATTTTTCTATCGTTATACAATTTTAGAGTAGCTTTTAAGTGCTTTAAGATGGTGTAACAGCCAGATTCAATTCGCTCATAGAGCAAACCAAACAACATTAGAAAGGAAACGATTTGCCAACAATTAACCAATTGATTCGTAAAGAACGTAAAAAGGTGATCAAAAAGTCTAAATCACCAGCGCTTGAGAGTTGTCCTCAGAGAAGAGGGGTATGTACAAGAGTATATACAACGACTCCTAAAAAACCAAACTCTGCTTTGAGAAAAGTAGCAAAAGTAAGATTGACATCAGGATATGAGGTTATCTCATATATCGGTGGTGAAGGTCACAACCTTCAAGAACACTCTATTGTACTTGTACGTGGTGGTAGGGTAAAAGACCTTCCAGGGGTTAAGTATCACATCGTTCGTGGTGCGCTTGATGCCTCAGGTGTTGCAAACAGAAAAGTTGCAAGATCCAAATACGGAACGAAGAGACCTAAGTAATCTAAACACATTATCGTTTAGGTGAAGTTGTCACGCTTGCGTGAAACAGAAGGTTGAGTTTAGCTTAGTAATGAGCTTGAGCAGGTATTCATCGATAATCCTTCGGGGATGATACTTGAGTAAATCAATGAAGATTGAAGTTAAAGGAAATAGAGAATGAGAAGAAGAAAAGCTCCCGTTAGACCGGTATTGCCAGATCCAGTATACGGTTCTAAAGTATTGACAAAATTCATCAATGCAGTAATGCTTGATGGGAAAAAGAGTGTTGCGCAAAAAGTTGTTTACTCTGCGCTAGAGAGAATTGAATCTAAAACAGGTGAAAAAGCGATCGACGTATTCAATAAAGCGATGGATAACGTAAAGCCTGTCATGGAAGTTAAAAGTAGACGTGTCGGTGGTGCTACATATCAGGTGCCTATCGAAGTTAGACCGGTAAGACAGCAGTCACTCGGGATCAGATGGATCGTAGATGCGGCTAGAAAAAGAAACGAAAGAACTATGATGGAGCGTCTTTCTAACGAGCTTATGGATGCTGCGACTGAAAAAGGTGCTGCGTTCAAGAAGAAAGAAGATACATACAAAATGGCAGAAGCGAATAAAGCATTTGCTCACTATAGATGGTAAGGAAGTAAAGTATGCCTAGAAGTCATAAACTTGAAGATGTAAGAAACATCGGTATTGCTGCACACATCGATGCAGGTAAAACGACAACGACAGAGAGAATTCTTTTCTATACAGGTGTTGAGCACAAGATCGGAGAGGTTCACGACGGTGCTGCAACCATGGACTGGATGGAGCAAGAGCAAGAGCGTGGTATTACCATTACTTCTGCTGCGACCACATGTGAGTGGAGAGGGAAACAGATCAACATTATCGACACTCCGGGCCACGTTGACTTCACTATCGAAGTTGAGCGTTCAATGAGGGTACTTGACGGTGCTGTTTCTGTATTCTGTGCGGTTGGTGGAGTTCAACCACAATCTGAAACAGTTTGGAGACAAAGAAACAGATACGGTGTACCATCGATCGTTTTCGTTAACAAAATGGACAGAACCGGTGCGGATTTCTTTGAAGTTGAAAGACAGATCAAAGACAGACTTAAAGGTAACCCTGTTCCATTCCAACTTCCTATCGGTGCGGAAGATAACTTCGAGGGTGTTATCGATCTTGTCAAAATGAAAGAGATCGTATGGGATGAAGATGCGGCAATGGGTTCAGCTTACCATGAGCAAGATATCCGTGAAGAGCTTCAAGATATTGCCGAAGAGTACAGAGAGAAGATGATCGAAGAGATCTCTTCTGTTGACGGTAATGAAGAGCTTATGGAAAAATATATGGAAGGTGAAGAGCTTACCACTGAAGAGATTATGAAGGGAATTAAAGATGCAACAATTAATATGCACATTGTTCCTATGACTTGTGGTACGGCATTCAAGAACAAAGGTGTGCAGACACTTCTTGATGCAGTTGTTGACTATCTTCCGTCTCCGGTAGAAGCACCACCGATTAAAGGTACGAAAATGGATGACGAGAACGAAGAAGTGATCGTTGAGTCTACTGATGACGGTGAATTCGCATCACTTGCGTTTAAAATCATGACTGACCCGTTTGTTGGACAGTTGACATTTATCCGTGTCTATAGAGGGTCTCTTGAGTCAGGATCTTACGTGCTTAACTCTACCAAAGGTAAAAAAGAGCGTGTTGGTCGTATCATGAAAATGCACGCGATCAAAAGAGAAGAGATCTCTGAAATTTACGCTGGTGAGATCGGTGCGGTTGTCGGTCTTAAGAATACAACAACCGGTGATACACTCTGTTCTGAAAAAGACAAAGTGGTTCTTGAGAGAATGGACTTCCCGGATCCGGTTATCTCTGTTGCAGTTGAGCCTAAGACAAAAGCCGATCAGGAAAAAATGGGTATCGCACTTGGTAAACTTGCTGCGGAAGATCCATCGTTCCGTGTTTCTACGGATGAAGAGTCTGGACAAACTATTATTTCAGGAATGGGTGAGCTTCACCTTGAAATTATTGTAGACCGTATGAAACGTGAATTTAAAGTTGAAGCGGAAGTGGGTGCACCACAGGTTGCATACCGTGAGACTATCCGTAAAGCGGTTAACAAAGAGTACAAGTATGCAAAACAGTCTGGTGGTCGTGGACAGTATGGTCACGTTTACCTCAAGATCGAGCCGCTTGAGCCAGGTAGTGGTTATGAGTTCGTTGATGAGATCAAAGGTGGGGTTATTCCTAAAGAGTTTATCGGACCGGTTGATAAAGGTATTCAAGAAGCAATGCAAAGAGGTATCCAAGCAGGTTACCCTGTAGAAGATGTTAAAGTAACCCTTTATGATGGTTCTTACCACGATGTTGACTCCTCTGAAATGGCATTTAAGCTTGCAGGTTCTATGGGGTTCCGTGAAGGTGCAAAAGAGGCTAACCCGGTTATTCTTGAACCAATGATGAAAGTTGAAGTTGAAGTACCTGAAGAGTTTATGGGTGATGTTATCGGTGACGTTGCAAAACGTAGAGGTAACGTAACTGGTATGGACGACAGAGCAGGTAACAAGATCGTTAACGCGTTCGTACCACTTTCTGAAATGTTCGGTTACTCAACAGACCTTCGTTCTATGACACAAGGTCGTGCAACATACGCAATGGAATTCGATCACTATGAGGAAGTTCCACAGAATGTAGC
>JAMORY010000003.1 GCA_027063305.1 Sulfurovum sp.
TCGATGTCAATGCCAATTATAAGGATATAGAGGTTGTGGGGTTTGGAAAGAATGATGAAGAGAAAGCGTATATTCTCTTCATCAAGATATAGGTTCTATGCGTAAACATCTTCCTTGCCAAACTCTTTGGTAAGGAGTGCATAAAAGAGGGCTCTGTATTTATTACGGTTGGAACTGCCCATTGTTTCGCAGACTTTTTTAATGGCATCATCGAGGGCGGTAGAGTCCTCAAGACCCAGTTTTTTGATCAAAAAGTTCTTTTTGACCGTTTCGAGCTCACTCTTATCCGAACAAGAGACTGTCTCGGCATCCTTGTTGTAGATCGATGGACCCAATGCTCCGGTCACTTTGGCAATGAATGCCTCCTCTAACCCTAAGTTCAATGATTTTGCCGACTCTGTATAGAGTGCGATCTTTTCATCCAATTTACTCATCTTCTTCCTTTGATATAAGATAAGCTTTATTATAGCCTAACTCGAAATGGAGGTCAAATAGCGTGGTTCTTGCCCCATAAGCAGCCAGTTGAGATTGATATGTCGCTGGTAGCAGAAAGTAGCAAGTGCTTCGTAGGGGATCTTCTTACGGCGCTTAATAACAGCAAAGTATTGAGGATCCAAGCCAAGGGTAAGCGCGATCTCTCTATCAAGTATTTTGGTATTACCGGACTCTTCGAGAAGGAGACTCTGTACGCGCTGCATGATATCTTGAAATGCTATCATTGTGGTCCTTTTTATGATGGTCGTTCATGGGTGTAATGATAGTCTTTTTTTATAGAGAGTGGAGAAATGATGTCAAATTGTCATATTTTAAAGTGTATTGAAGAGGGGTTCTCAAAGAAGAACCCGTTATTGTAAGGATCAGAACTTTTCGCTATCGATCTCGATGACGGTATGTACATTGCCCCTTGGGTTGAAGTCAGCAATAAGTTTCATCGATCTTGGTTGAAGCTTTTCATAGAGTGTATCGAAGATCTCATTGGCAGAGTTCTCATGGGAAATATATCGGAACATAAAAGAGTTGATATAGAGTTTCAATGCTTTAAGTTCGATAACGGTCTTGTTTGGTACATAGGAGAGTTTCAATGTTGCAAAATCAGGGTAACCTGAACGAGGGCATAAGCACATGAACTCAGGTAGTTCGATATTGATAGTATAGTTCTTTTCATGGTCATTAGGCCAAAAGTTCTCTTCGGCGTGAATATTGAATTCACGTATCTCTTTTTCTCCGTATTTCATGGTTTTTTTCCTTTTAATTGTAAAGTTTGATCAGTGTCTGTTCATTGATAGGCTTAGCGATACCAAAGCCTTGGAGATAGTCTATCCCCATACGGGTCAGTGCCTCTTTTTGTGCAGGTTTATCGACCCATTTGGCAACGGTGATGATCTCCATCTCTTTTGCCATCTGTACCAGTGAGTTAAGCATGGTATAGTTGTTCTTGTCTTCAAGTTTGGTTACATAATCACGGTCGAACTGTACGATATCGAAGTGGAAATGTTTCATGTATTCCATCGAGGCGTTGGAGGAGCCGAAGTTATCGATAGCGATATGTACCCCTTCTCTACGGAAACGATCAAGAGTTTTAAGATACCCACTGAGATTATGGTGCGTTTTTCTTTCATAAAGTTCAATGATCAGACGGCTAGGACGGATATTGCTGCGTTCAAGCGTACGGAAGAAGTCTTTTTGAAAGCTGTCATCCCGCAATGAGAAAGGTGAGAGGTTAAAAGAGAGCGAGATATCGTCATCGATCAGTGGTAGTAGCTCCAAGATGTGACTGTATAGAAGTTTGTCATACTCTCTTCCCAATCCTAAACGGTTGATCGTAGGAAGGTACGTGCGGGGAAGGATCTCTCCGTTCTGTGAAGTATGGAGTTTGACAGAGATTTCATAGATATCGATACGGTTCGTTTTGGTATTGAGAAGCGGACGGAAAGTGAGTTTGAGCCGTTTCATCCTCAACGCCTCTACGATCGCCTCTTCCATTTGGGAGAGCTCTTTGGCATCTTTTATCATGCTCTCTTGTTGTGTTTTTTGCTCCTGCGCGATGATAAGGTCTTTAAGATGCATCAGGTCTTTTTCGATATTATCATTGATGTTGGTGATCGCGGCAAAACGATAATCGATCTCGATACCATCGATCGATTGATACTCTTCGATAAAATTTTGGAGGATCTCTTTGATATGGGGTACCTCTTGATCGATGGCAATGAGGAACTCCGCACCGTAGCGTCTTGCGATAATAGCTTTGGAGAGACCATGCGCTTTAAGCGTATGGTTGAGTTTATGAATGATGGTATAAAGAAGCTGGTCGACAGTTTCCGTACTATAGTTCTCATTGATCGTAGAGAGGTTACGGATGATCAGCATGACAAGTATCTTTGGTTGATAGTGTTCTAGCTTATGAATAAAAGCTTTTTCATTGAAGCTTTGCGTGGTCTGGTCGATCAGACTCTCTTTTACGCTTAACTCCATTAAGAAGTAGATGAAGTAGACTACAATAAAGACAAGGCTTCCGAAAAGTACATAGCTCTCAAAGGTTAAAGAGAGTTTTTCGTCACGCAAAAAAACACTATAGAAGAGAAGAGAGGTAAGCAGGGTGATCGGTATCCCTGCACGTAAGGCAAGTTTGAAACGGCGCTCTCTCTCTTCAAGTTCGGATAGTAGCATTAGACATCCAAGTGTTTAACGTCTTTGGCGTGTTGTTCGATGTAGTTACGTCTTGGTTCGACCTCGTCACCCATAAAGAGGGTAAAGGTGTCGCTCGCCTCTTCAAGATCGTTGATCTTCACTTGCAGCAGACGTCTGTTCTCCGGTGTCATGGTGGTTTCCCAAAGTTGTTCGGGGTTCATCTCACCCAGACCTTTATAGCGCTGGATGTAGGCACCTTTTTTCGCATTGGCTTCAACCTGTGCGAAGAGTTCGAGAAGGTCTTTGTCTTTGAATTCATCGGTGATGTGCTCTTTGATCTTCTGGTGAATATGGATCGCTTCGTTGTAGTGCGGGTTGGTGAAGAGAATATCGTCAACGATCAGCTCTTCAAGACCGTCATTGGTCTGTACGAAGTAGTGGAGACGATCTTGGGTGACATTCTTGTTAAGGATATTGTATCCAAGGTCTGCAATGTACTTCTCAAGTGTCTGTGCCAATGTCTGATTGTCCGTTCCGACCATATCTGGGTTCTCTATCATGTAGCGCAGTACTTCTACAAGTGCGAAGCGTTTTTCGATCTCTTTGAGGGTCATACGGTAGTATGCGACAAGCTTGAAGAGGTCGATCAGGTCGTTACGTCCCATGGTTTCGCTTTCGATAACCTCGATACCGTTCTCGATAAGGAAGTCGTTGAGCGCTTTGTCATCTTTGAGGTAGGTCTCGTTCTTCCCTTTTTTGTAACGGTAGAGCGGTGGCTGTGCGAGGTAGAGGTAACCGCTCTCGATGATCGGTCTTAGGAAACGGAAGAAGAAGGTCATCAAGAGTGTCTGAATGTGGCTTCCGTCGACGTCGGCATCGGTCATGATGATGATCTTGTGGTAGCGAAGCTTCTCCGCATCGAACTCGTCACCGATCCCGCATCCGAGTGCGGTGATCATATTTTTGATCTCGTCGGATTTGAGTATTTTCTCAAGACGTGCCTTCTCGACATTAAGGATCTTACCCTTAAGCGGCAAAATAGCCTGGAATACACGGTCACGCCCCTGTTTTGCCGAACCGCCAGCAGAGTCTCCCTCCACCAGGTAGATCTCGCTGATCTCGGGGTCTTTGCTTTGGCAGTCGGCGAGTTTACCCGGAAGGGTTCCCACGCTCATAGAGTCTTTACGTTTGACAAGTTCCCGTGCGCGTTTTGCCGCATCACGTCCCTTGGCGGCAAGAAGCACCTGTGCCATGATCGCTTTGGCTTCGATAGGGTTCTCTTCGAGGTATTTGTTGAACTGTTCGGTAAAGAACTTCTGTACCAGCGGTCTGACATAGCTTGAACCGAGTTTCCCTTTGGTCTGTCCTTCGAACTGCGGTTCAGGTACACGTACGGAGACAATGGCGACCAGACCCTCTTTACAGTCGTCACCGGTGATCTTGGTACCTTTCTCTTTAGCTGAAGCATTTTTGGAGATGTAGCTGGAGAGTGAACGTGTTAGTCCCGCCCTGAATCCGGCTTCATGCGTACCGCCTTCGGGTGTTTTGATGTTGTTGACAAAAGAGAGTGATTTTTCACTGTCGGAGTCGTTGTACATCAATGCGATGTCTATCTCGATATCATCTGCTTTTCCTTGGAAGAATTGCGGTGTGGAGATAGGGTTTTTGGTATTCATGTCTTCAACGAACTGTTTGATACCCCCTTCGAAGTGGTACTTCTCTTTTGTTCCGTCACGCTCATCTTTAAATTCGATGGTGATTCTCGGGTTGAGATAGCAGAGCTCCTTGAAACGCTTCATGAGGATCTCTTTTTGGAACTCTACGGTCTCGGTGAAGATGGAGTCATCCGGCCAGAACTCGATACGTGTTCCTTTTTTGCGGGTTGTTCCGGTGATCTCAAGTGGTTTGACAGGGATACCCTTCTCAAAGTCCTGCTCATGGATATGACCGTCACGGAAGATGGTCAGGTGTAGGTTCTTGGAGAGGGCATTGACCACGGAGACCCCAACCCCGTGAAGACCACCCGAGACCTTGTAGGTATCTTTGTCGAACTTACCACCGGCATGAAGTACGGTTAGTACGACGGTCGCTGCCGATATCTTCTCCGTTGGGTGTTCGGCGACAGGAATACCGCGCCCGTTATCTTCAATAATGGCAGAACCGCTTTTGGTCAGCGTGACCTTGATGGTGTCACAGTAGCCGGCCATCGCCTCATCGATAGAGTTGTCGACGACTTCGTAGACAAGGTGGTGAAGCCCTTTGGTAGAGGTATCACCGATATACATTCCCGGTCTTTTACGTACTGCTTCGAGCCCTTTGAGGACCTTAATATTACTAGCGCCATATTCTGCCATGTTGAGACTCCGTTTTTTTGGGGTTTAAATAGTATATATTTTAGCGAAATAAACTTACAGAAAGCGTGATGTAGTCGGTATTTGTGGGGATTTTTGAGATAATGATGAAGGTTTTCTTTTTAAAAGAGATTTTTCTTGGTTTTTTAGGGTGTTTTGAACGGTTTTGGCTTCTATGTTCATTTCTTTTTTGTCCTCGTGCCTGCGAGATTGCATCTTTGTTCCAGCACAAAGAAAAAGAGAAACGAACCAAAGAAAAAAGAAAGGCTGAAGAGGCTGACGCGTTAGCAAAAAACTGCCCTGGACTGCAATCTGTTGAGGCTACCAGAATATTTTGCATGTTTCTGTAGGGTGGGCTTCAGCCCACCATTTATTAAGGTCATGTTAAAGCAGAATATGAAATCATCTCACTCCTCACTCCTCACTCCTCACTCCTCACTCCTCAGAGTAGCGTTCCCGCCTGCTGTTTTTTCGTACTGACAAGGTCAATTTCATTGGGGTCTATGAATCTTTTTTGTTCATAGGCATCGAGGGCATAGCGTCCTATCATGGCAGCATTGTCCGAGCAGTATTGCAGTGGAGCGACGTGCAGCTTTTTGCCAAACTCGTCGCAGAGCGTTTCATAGGCGGAGCGTATGTAGAGGTTTGCCGAAGCACCGCCGACGATGGCGAAGTCTTTGATAGGGTCGGCTTTGAATATCTTTTTGCTCTTTTGGAGTAGATGAAGTTTGACCGCTTTTTGGAACGAAGCGGCAAGGTCGCGTTTGTCTTGACGGCTCATCGCTTCTGCCCCACCCAAAGACTCGATCATAAGCCTTACGGCGTTCTTGAGACCTGAAAGAGAGAATGCGATGAGCTTGGAGTTACGTAGCGGCACAGGCAGATCAAAACGGTTCTCATCCCCTTGACGTGCCATCTCTTCGATGATCGGACCGCCCGGATAGCCCAGATCCATCATTTTTGCCGTCTTGTCAAAACTCTCACCGACCGAGTCATCCATACTTGTGGCGAGTATTTCCATCTTCTCAAAGCTCTCGACCCGCACTACCATGGTGTGCCCGCCTGAGATAAGTAGTACCAGCATTGGGAAACGGGTCGGTTTTTCAATGAAAAGCGAATAGATATGCCCTTTGAGGTGATGTACGGGGATCAGTGGGATATCTTGCAGTGCTGCAAGGGTCTTTGCCATAGCGATCCCTTCAAGCAAGGTTACACCCAGTCCCGGCTGATTGGTCACTGCAACCGCTTTGAGCTTGTCAAACCATGGCTTAGTCTCTCCCAGCAGCTTTGGCAGCGCTACGGCATGCAGGCGGCTTGCCAGCTCGGGTACGACACCGCCGTAGCAGGCATGGTCAGCTTCTTGTGATATCTTTTTGTGGTAGATCAGTTTACGTGTAGCGATCTCGGTAATGGCGATGGAGCTGTCGTCGCAGGAGCTTTCGATGCTTAAAATCATCAGGAGTACTCCTGATGATTTAGTGAATAGTGAATAGTGAATAGTGAATAGTGTTGGTATGCATTGCTCTGCAATACTTTTATTATTCGGTTACTCATTGCTCATTCCTCATTACTAATTTTTCTATGAATTCCCACTTTCCATAGCTGCTGTCGGCATTGATATGCCCGGCATTAGGGATGATGGTAAAAGAGGCATCGATCTTAGAGGCGATCTCTTCAGCCTCTTTTGTATCGATCCATGGGTCATTGTCGGAGACGATAAGGTGCACCTCCTTGGCATGAATATCATCGGGGACTTCACATGGGAAGAAGGTTTTAATGGTCTTTTCCGTTGTTGTCAGGCTTGGAGGTGAGACCATAAAGAGACGCTCTACCGTTTCAATATCTTCCTGGCAAAGCCAGAACCACAGGTTATTTGCCAAAGAGTGGCAGACCACGGTATCGGGCTTGAACTCTTTGAGTATGGCTTTGACCTGCTTGACCCAGCGGTTCTTGCTGGGAAAGTGGCAGTTGTCAAGCAGAGGAAAACTGACCGTACCGTAGTTCTTGGCAACCTCTGCTGCAAGTTCAGCCTGCCAGTGGGGTGCGTCGGAACCACCCCAGCCGTGTAGTATCAGGAGCTTCATAAATATCTCCTAAGATATTCAAATGAGTAATGGTGGTATGCATTGCGTTGCAATGCTTTTATTGAATGGTATATTCGGTTACTCATTACTCATTCCTCCGTTACTCATTTGTGCGAAGTGCCGTACTTCTCTATCGATCTCAATAATATCCTCAATACTCTGCGGTTTGACATCTTCAAAATGTTTGTATGCATCCAATACAATATCGCTCATCCCAAAGAAGGAGCACTGCTCTTTCTGGAACTTCTCGATGGCAATTTCATTGGCGGCATTGACTACGACACCCAAGTGAGGGTTGGCAAGAATGTGCGTTTTGATCTGCCAGATGGGGTAACGCTCGGCTGTGATGGGGAGGAACTCCAGTGAGCCCATCTCAAGCAGGTTGACCGGTGGGAGGATCTGCTCTTCGACCTTTTCTCTGAGTGCAAAGGCAATAGGCAGTTTCATATCAACACCGGCAAAGTGAGCGGTGGTAGAACCGTCTTTGAACTCTGCAAGGGCGTGGATGATGGACTTCTTTTCAATGACTGCATCAATATCGGAAGTCCCAAAGAGCCATTTGGCCTCTAAAAGTTCAAAGAGTTTGTTGGTCATGGTCGCCGAGTCGATGGTGATCTTGTTCCCCATGCTCCAGTTGGGGTGTTTGAGCGCATCGGCGAAGGTGGCATCTTTCATTTTGTTAATTTCCCAATCTCTGAATGCTCCACCGCTTGCGGTGATGTAGAGCTTGGAGAAAGGACGTTCATTCATCAGGTACCAGAGTCCAAAGTGTTCACTGTCGATAGGGGTGATGAGGGACATATCGATGAATGCGCCGCCAACGACCAAGGATTCCTTATTTGCCAGTGCTACCTTTTTGCCAAGTGAGGTAGCCTTAAGGGTAGGTACAAGACCCGCATAGCCCACAAGTGCATTGACAACGGTCTGGCTTTGGCTCTCTTCTATGACAGAGAGGATGCCTTCTGCCCCACAGCGTACGTCAGGGTGGTTGACCCTGTGTCTGTCGTGTTCATTGGCAATAGCGACCATTTTGGGCTGATGCCGGGCGATCTGTTCATTGAGCAGGTCGATGTTGTTTCCCGCAACAAGCGCTTCTATTTGAATGCCGTAGCGTTTGGCAATGATGAGGGTATTGACCCCGATGGAGCCGGTTGAGCCAAGAAGGACGATAGACATCGGTTATAAAAATGCTCTGAGGGCGATGACCATCATCGGTGCGCCGAAAAGATAACCGTCGATACGGTCAAGTATGCCGCCATGACCTGGAAGCAGATCGCCACTGTCCTTGACCCCTGCTTCACGTTTGAGGTAGCTCTCGAAAAGGTCTCCGAAAACGGAGGCGATGGAGGTAAGAAGGGTAACGACAAATGCGATCCAAAGTGGTGCGACGTAGAGTCCGACATAGGTGCCGATAAGCGTAGCGAAGAAGATACCGCCCATGACACCCTCAAGGGTCTTGTTGGGTGACGTATCGGAGAACTTGGTCTTTCCTATGGCTTTTCCGGTAAAGAATGCCATCACATCGGTCAGTGCGACAGTAGCAAGCAGCCACGCCATGGCGGCGATACCGAAATCATCGTAAAGGATCAGGAAAAAGAAAATGCCGCTGACAGGGTAGAGGAACGGCAAAATGAGACGTTTGTCAAAGTTGTGGAAGTAGGCGATGGAACCACCGAAGATGATGGCGACAAAGTAGAACAGGTCATCGGGATTGGGGTAAAAGTAGGCAAAGATCCAGAGCAGCAGTGCCCAGAAGTAGGCGGAAGGACCAACCAGTTTGAAGAGTTTCATCGCTTCATAGAATGCAAAGATGTAAATGGCACCCAAAAATGCCCACATCACAAAAAAGTTGTCCATCCAGCCGATGAAACCGACCAGCGCTAAAAGTCCGATACCTGTAAGCCATCGCTCCTGATGGTCTGTAAAAATCTTTGTCATATGCGATCCTCCAATAAGATAGAAGGATTATACCATAAGGGGGGTTAAACCCGTATCTCTACCCCTTCCTTGGTTACGCTGAGGGTCTGGTACTTGTCGTATTCGACATTCGAGCCTTCCTGTATTTTGACGAATTTTCGTTTGGTATAGTCGACCAGATAGTCTCCGGGGCTTTTGACCGAGAAGTCGACACAGAGTTTGGCAGCGGCATTAAGTACGGAGTCGGGGAGGTTCTGCTTGTCGGTACGAATGATGACATGTGAGCCCGGAATATCACGGGTGTGCATCCAGATGTCATTGCTTTTTGCCGCTTTGAGCAGTGCCTGGTTCTCTTTGCTGTTGCGCCCGACCATTACTTTGTAGTCTTCTATCCAGAAGAGTTCTCCCTCTTTAAGCTTCTCCTTTTTTCGCTGGGATTTACCGCGTTTGGGGACAAGCAGTTCCAACTCGTAAGGGCTTGTCGCCTGTTCGATGGCATAGTAGATGTTCTCATAAAAGGCTTTTTTGCTCTCAAGGTTCTCTTTTTCGATGTGCACGTTCTTCGCTTTGTTCCTGGCACGTTTGGCAAGGTTGAAAAAGTGGTCGCTGTAGCGGTTGACCTTCACATTCTTAGGCAGTTTGATGGTGATCTCTTTGCCCTCAAAGTCGTAGGTTTTGAGTTTTGTGTCATAAGGTTTGATCTGATAGAGGTTGGCAAGAATGAGGTTGCCGTACATTTGCTGGATCTGTGCTTCCTCCTCAAGCTTTGCTTCACTGGGAAGTTTCTCCAGCTCTTTTTGAAGCTTTTTGATCTTCTTTTCTACCTGAAGGAGTTTCTGTTTTTTCATCTCTTCAAGGCGTTTGGTTTGAACGGTGCGGTAGCGCTCTTCCAAGATGGTATCGATTTTGGAAGAGTGGGTAGTGGGTAGTGGGTAGTGGGTAGAGTTTCTGCTTTGCCTTGGTGGTATTTGGAGGAGTTCAACTCCTGGGCGCACGACTCGGAAAGAGCTCTCGCTGTCGATGTGTCGCAGGGCTTCGATGATGACGTCATTCTCATCCAGTAAAATAGCATTGGTATTCTTTCCTGTAAATTCAAGCTGAAGTGTGACCACTTTGTCCTTGTAGGCGCTTTTGGGTGCGACTTTGATGCGTAGAATACGATCATTCTTCGGTACTGTTACCTCCAGCAGTCTGCTTGCAGAGAGCAGAGAGTGTAACAGGGTGTCAAAGGGAGCATTGTAGCCTTGAAGAGGGCGTTGGCTTGGCGCTTTGTAAACAAAGCTATGACCGCGGGTCATGTTGAAAAAGTAGCTGTCGTGTTTGTCAAATACCAGTTCAATGGTGTTATCCTCCACACGTCTGGCGCGTGAGATATAGGAGAAGTCATTGAGTCTGTCGGAAATTGCTTTGAGTTCGTAAAGTTTCATAAGGTGTCTTTTTCATCGTAGGGGTCAACCTGTGTGTTGATCCTTATTGCAAAGGGCAGACATGGGGGTCTGCCCCTACGGGATTTTTATTATGAAATTCTACCATAAATTATTTTCGCTATAATTCGCGCAATAATTGATACTATATTAAGGATATACAATGGGACAGACCATTACTGAAAAGATCTTCTCCGAGCATGCGGGCAAAGAGGTGTATGCCGGTGAGATCGTACGTGTACCGATCGATATGACCATCGGAAATGACATTACGACGCCTATCTCCATTAAGGCTTTTGAGGAGAGTGGGGCAAAGAAGCTTGCCAATCCGGACGGTTTTGCCATCGTTATGGATCACTACATTCCTGCAAAGGACATCGCTTCAGCCAATCAGGCAAAGATCTCAAGAGAGTTTGCCTATAAGCATGACCTCAAATACTTCTTTGATGAGAAAGATATGGGTATCGAGCATGCGCTCTTGCCTGAAAAAGGACTGGTCATCCCCGGTGATGTGATCATCGGTGCGGATTCTCACACCTGTACGCATGGGGCATTGGGCGCTTTTTCTACAGGAATGGGAAGTACTGATATCTCTTTCTCCATTATCACAGGCGGAAACTGGTTCAAAGTACCTGAGTCTATCAAGGTGAACCTTGTAGGTAAACCGGGTAAACATATCTACGGAAAAGATATCATTCTTGAGCTGATCCGTATCTTGGGTGTGGACGGTGCGCTCTACAAAGCGATCGAATTTACCGGCGAAGGTGTCAAGTACCTTGGTATGGCGGATAGATTCTCTATGTGTAACATGGCGATCGAAGCGGGAGCGAAGAGCGGTATCTTTGCTATCGATGAAGTTTCCCAGAAGTACCTTGATGAGAGAACCGAAGCCAACGGCGGACTCAGAAGTGAGCTGAAGCTCCATTACTCCGATGCAGATGCGACCTACTGTCAGGAGATCACCATCGATATGGAAAACCTCTCTCCTGTCATCGCCTACCCGTTCCTGCCAAGTAACGGCAAGCCGGTAGAGCAGGCGGTAGAGGATGATCTCAAGATCGATCAGGTGATGATAGGAAGCTGTACGAACGGGCGTATCGAAGACCTTCGTATCGCAGCCCAGATCATGAAAGGCAAACGTGTGGCAAAACATACCCGTATGATCATTACTCCTGCGACACAGAAGATCCTGCTTCAGGCACAGCATGAAGGATTGATGGATATTCTTATTGAAGCGGGTGCGGTGGTGAGTAACCCTACCTGTGGTGCGTGTCTTGGCGGATACATGGGGATCTTGGGTGACGGCGAGCGTTGTGTGGCAACGACAAACCGTAACTTCGTTGGTCGTATGGGGGCAAGAACCTCCGAGATCTACCTTGCCAACTCGGCAGTGGCAGCAGCTTCGGCAATTGCCGGTAAGATCGTTGATCCTAGAGATATTTAAGTCTACGGAGGAAGCTTCTGTGTAAGAAGCTTCCTTTTCTCTCCTCTTTGCTATACTATTTTTATGAAAAAATTCATCTATACCTTTACCGTACCCAAAGATGCTATCGATTTTAACGGACATGTGAACAATGTCACCTATCTAGGCTGGATGATCGAAGCGGCGACAAAACACTCCGAATCTGTAGGATATGGCTATAAAACGTGTCTGGCACTGGGTGGTACGTGGGTGGCAAAGTCGCATCATATAGACTATAAGCGTTCTGCATTTGAAGGAGATGTACTTCAGATGGAGACATGGGTGGATGAAATAGGGCAAGTAATGTCGGTTCGCTATTATCGTCTGGTTCGTCAAAAAGATGATAAGGTGATCTGTGAAGGTCGTACGGAATGGGTTTTTGTTGATATAAAGAAAATGAGACCGATGAGAGTACCAGAAGTGGTCATAAATGGTTTTGTATCTGAGTAGCAGTAGATCGTTACGTCTCAAACGAGACGCAACCTGAAAAGAAAGTCTCCCCTCTTTTTCATTCTCCCCAGAGGAAGTATAACGCGTAAATATAGCTAAAATATCATCAAACGTATTTTTTTAACCTAAAAACCAAATCCGCCACCAAAATCAGGTGTTCCGAAACTCTGTGCAGTAAAGTTCGGGTCGCTGTAACCGTGTTGCAAAGAGGTGCCTCTTAGCATGGTTATATCCATTTTTGGGTCGATCCCTTTAGGGCAGACAGCGGTACACTCTCCACATAGAGTACAGTCCCACACGCCGTTTGTCTGAATATGGTCGATGATCTCCTTGACATTGCTTTCGCGTTTATCTTCACTGTACCGATAGGCACGTGTAAGTGCGAAAGGCCCGAGAAAATCGGGGTTGACGGCAAAGACCGGACATGCAGAGTAGCAGCTGTCGCAGAGGATACAGTCACTTTGGCGTTCGGTACGGTGCTCATCTTCTGGGGTGATCTCTACCGATATTTGTGGCTGATGAAGCCATGCGGATGCCCTTTTGAGCGTCTCTTTGGCTTTTTGCTTGTCCACTTTCAAGTCTCTGAGTACGGGATGATACTGTAGGGGCTCTACGGTATCATTTTCATTGATCTTGTGGGCACAGGCAAGAACCTCTTTACCGTTGACCCTTACCGCACATGCACCGCAGATCGAGGCGCGGCAACCGGATGAGAAGGTAAGGGAGGCATCCTGTTTCTCTTTGATCTCATAGAGTGCGGCAAGGAGGGTCAAGCCCTCTGAAACTTCGAACGATTCGACACTTTTGTCACGTTTGATCGTTATTTTCATATGTTAGCGCTCCTCTCTTTTCCATTGTAGGACAATATGTTTTTTAAACGCTTCATCTTCTGCTTCGAACCCTTTTTTAAAGTGCGCACCGCGGCTCTCGTCTCTGGCAATGGCAGCGGAGATGATAGCAGGAGCGATCAAGAGGGCATTTTGAAATTCAAGAAGCTCGACTAGCGTCTGGTTGTGCGTGCGGTTTTTGTCCGCAAGTCCCATCTCTTTTTGTTCTACTTGCATGGCAATGACCATCTCAAGCGCTTGATGAAGTGTACGGTTCTCTCGGACGATACCGACCTTCTCATAGAGCAATCTTCCCAATGTGCGTTGCATGGTGTAGTGGTTGTGTGTCAGTGGTCGTGCATAGATCGCTTCGATTGCAGCGATATCTTTTTCCTTTTGTTCGCCATTGGCAGGCTTGGAGCTTGCATAGATGCTGTGTTTGTAGGCATTCTCTCCTGCAAAACGTCCGAATGCCGTGATCTCAAGCAGGGAGTTCCCTCCCAGCCTGTTGGCACCGTGTACTTTGGCATTGCTGCACTCTCCTGCGGCAAAACACCCCTTAATACCGTTGACCTCCAGCGCCTCGTCCACATCGATCCCGCCCATGGTGTAGTGGGCTACCGGTTTGATAGGTACGAGCGCATGTGCAGGGTCGATCTTCTCGTGGAGCTTACAAAGTGCCACCTCTTGCGGAAGGAGGGTTTGCAGCTTCTCTTCACCCAAGTGTCTAAGGTCTAAAAATACCGATCCTCCCGCTTGTATCTGTGCAAAGATCGCACGCGAGACTTCATCTCTTGGTTTAAGCTCGTCAACGAAACGTTCGCCTTTAGTGTTGACAAGGTATCCGCCTTCTCCTCTGGCGCTTTCGCTCATCAAAATAGAGGAGTGTTTCAATCCTGTCGGGTGGAACTGTACGAACTCCATATCGCTGAGGGCACCACCTGCTCGCATGACCGCTGCGATCCCGTCACCGGTCGCACCGTACATATTGGTCGTATAGCCGTGGTAGAGCGCACCGTAACCGCCTGTAGCGATCACGACCGATTTCGCATCGATCTGTTTGACCTCTCCGCTTCTAATATCTAAAAAGGTCGCCCCCTTAACGGTATCTTCCGGAACGATGAGGTTAAGCAGAAAGTGCTCATCGAGGAAGTCGATACCCTCTTTGAGGCAGGTGTCATAGAGGGTATGGAGTATCTTCAGTCCTGTGTAGTCCTGTGCATAGCAGGCACGTTTGGCAGAAGCTCCGCCCAGTTGTCTTTGTGCGATGGATTTTAGTGAGGAGTGAGGAGCGAGGAGTGAGGAGCGTTGGTTTGTATCGCTTTGCGATACCTCTATTGACTGAGGAAGGCGAGAGAAGGGGACGCCTATCTTCTCTAGCCATTCAATAGTCTTTGGTGCATCGGCACAGAGGTGTCTGACCATATCTTCATTGCAGAGACCATGGGCAGACTTAATGGTATCTTGAATATGCAAGGAGGGGTGATCCTCCTCTACGTTCCCAAGTGCGGCGTTCATACCCCCTTGTGCCATAGCGGTCTGTGAGTTGGTCGGGTACATTTTCCCGACCACAAGTACGGAAGCCCCTGCCTCTTTGGCTGCAAGTGCTGCGGAGAGACCGGCTCCTCCTGAACCGATAACCAATACATCTAACATGGCTTTGCCCTGTTAGATGTAAGTGAATAGTGCGCCCGACAGAAGGGACAAGTGCCCTTGGGGTAAATAGTGAATAGTGAATAGTGTTGGTAGGCATTGCTTTGCAATGCTTTCATTGATGAACGCTTCATTTTTGCTCCTGCAAAAAAGATTTGATATTCGTGACAATACCTTCAAGCAGCTTTTTTCTCGCTTCGATGCTTGTCCATGCGATGTGTGGGGTGATGAGCAGACGCTCTTTATGCTCGATCTGCATGAGTCTATTCTGCATATCGATAGGCTCTTTCTCCAGTACATCCAACCCTGCGTAGATCTCACGTCTGTCAAGCTCATAGGCGAGGTCTGTTTCATTGATGATCCCGCCGCGCCCAAGGTTAAGCAGTACGGCTTTCTTTTTGATCAACGGTAGGTTGGTCTCGTTGATGAGGTTGTAGGTCTTCTCGTTAAGCGGTGCATGAATAGAGATGATATCGCTTGTCTCAAGAAGTACGTCCAAAGGCTGTTCGATATAGTCGGTGGTATGGTGTTTTCCAGTGGTGGAGTAGTAGGAGACCGCACTGCCGAACGCCGTTGCGACCTTGGCGACTTCTTGACCGATCGTTCCTAGTCCGATGATCCCCCATTTTTTACCGTGGATCTCATAGAAGGGGTGGCTGACATCGGTAAAGAGTCCGGAGATGCTCCAGAGCCCTTCTTGGACGATTTGATCGTAGTACTTCATATGCTCAAGAAGATAAAAGAGCATGGAAAAGGTGTGCTGTACGACCGACTGGGTCGAGTAGCCCGCTACGTTCTTGACGGCGATCTTCAGTCTCCTGGCCGCTTCAAGATCGACATTATTCATGCCTGTTGCGGCAATACAGATCAGCTCAAGCCTAGGTGCTTTTTGCATCATCTCTTCGGTCAGTACGACCTTGTTGCTAATGACGATATGTGCGGGAATGATACGCTCTAATGTCTCTTGAGGCAGAGTGTTCTTGTAACGGGTGACATCCCCGAACCGCTCTAATGCACTCAGGTCGAGGTCTTCACCGAGTGTTTCGGTATCGAGTATGACGATCTGTTTTCTCATGTTAGTCTCCTTGAAGGGTCAATATGATGTGTCTGCTTGTTGCATGGTCTCGGTGTTCAAATAGGTAGATGCCCTGCCATGTCCCTAGGTTAAGCTTACCATGAGTTACGGGAATTGTCAATGATGTACCAAGCAGCATACTCTTCAAGTGTGCGGGCATATCGTCACGCCCCTCGTAGGTATGACGGAACTTTGGATAGCTCTCCGGGATCAAGTCGTTCAGGAAGGTCTCCGCATCACTGCGTACGGTTGGATCGACATTCTCATTGATGCATAAAGAGGCGCTGGTGTGCTGCAAAAAAAGATGGGCAAGACCGGTCGTAATCTCACCGTTTATCTTTGCATTGACCTCTTCTGTGATGAGATGCATCCCCCTGCCAAGGGGAGGAAGAGCGAGGGTGAACTGTTTAGTGGTCATCGATCTGTGAAACGATCTGCGTAGCTCTCTCTTTTGCCGCTTCCACATCGTTATCAAGAACCAGACTTACTGCCATACGACGCCCTACATGAGATTCGGGTTTTCCGAAGACTCTGACAAACGAGTTGGCTCTAAAGGCATCGTCCGGGATCTCAAGTACCGGAGTATGGCTCTCATGTTTGGCTTTGTAGGCACCGCATGCGCCCGCACCGTAGAAGGTAAAGTCAAGCGGCAGTCCGAGTACGGCACGTACATGTAGTGCAAATTCGCTCTGGCTCTGGGTGATAAGCGTGACCATTCCTGTATCGTGCGGACGAGGGGAGAGTTCGGAGAAGTAGACCTCTTCGCCTTTAACGAAGAACTCTACCCCAAAGATCCCGCGACCACCCAGACCGTCAGTGACCGCTTTGGCGATATCTTGCGCTTTTTTAAGTGCCTCTTGGCTCATTGGCATCGGCTGCCAGGAGAGGATGAAGTCACCGTCTTTTTGCACATGACCGATAGGCTCACAGAAGACCGTACCTGTCTCGTTGCGGACAGTAAGTAGGGTGATCTCATAATCAAACGGTACGAACTCTTCGACGATGAGCTCACTTGCATCACCGCGTGCTTCTTTTGCGATCTCCCATGACTTTTCGATGTCTTCAGGGGTCTTGGCAATACTTTGTCCATGACCTGAAGAGCTCATGACCGGCTTGATGACACACGGAAAGCCCATACGCTCAGCCGCTGCTTTGAGCCCTTCAAGGGTGGTGACGAACTCATATCCGCTGGTCTTAAGCCCCAGATCCTCAGCTGCAAAGACACGGATGTTCTTACGGTTCATCGTTTTATTGACCGCTTCTGCGTTAGGGATGACATGGAAACCGCGTTTTTCTGCCTCAAAGAGTGCGGAGATGCTGATAGCCTCTACCTCAGGGAGAATGAAGCTTGGTTTCTCTTTTTCGATGAGTTCAAGTACAGCTGCTTCATCCTGCATATCGATGGCGTAGCTTCGGTTGGCAACCAGGTGGGCAGGGGCATTTTCATATTTGTCTACGGCAATAACCTCGATGCCGAGTCTTTGTGCCTCGATGGCAACCTCTTTGCCGAGTTCTCCTGAACCAAGGAGCATGATCTTGATGGATTTTTCCTGTAACGGGGCAGTGAATGTCATGGGATACCTTTGAAAAAAATAGTTGGATTATTTTATCAAAAAGTTGAGTAAGATGTAATGAGTTTGAAAAAGTTTTTGAGGTTTATGGGTAAAATGGGGGACGAGTGACAGAGCAAAAGCCCTGCCAAAGACTTGATTAGAGTCTTGACTCGTATCTTCTGAGCATGAAAAGCTTCTTGAGGATCTTCTTGCGAGTTGCGATCTTCTCTTTCTTTCTCTTCTCAGTTTTTGTTTCGTAGTACTGTCTGGCTCTTGCTTCAGTTACGATAAGGTTTCTGTCACACTGTCTTTTGAATTTTCTGTACGCATCATCAAAAGAGTCACGTGGAGTAAGTTTAATTCCTGGCATATCAAAGCACCCCCTTCCTTATCAAGATTTTTTGAAAAGGGTCTGACCTCTGATGATATGTCGCGTAGCGATGTATCGTCTGCGGGTCTGACCTCTTAACAAAAGCGATAAAATAGACGCGAATTATATCGGAATAGTTTTAATTTATGCTAAAACGGTGTGCAATGCACAAGTGAATGGTTAATAATGAATAGTGAATAGTTTTGGTATGCTTTTCTTAATGAAAAGCTTTTATTGATAGGATAGATACATCAATACAAGGAGAGAGATCATGCAAAAACTGTTTAAATCCTGTTATGAGATGGATAGCAAGTGTTATGAAAAGTACGGGTTAACCGAAGATATTCTTATGGAACATGCCGCACGGGGAATGGCAGAGTATATTAAACATCACTTTAAAGTGGGTTCATCAATACTTATTGTAGCCGGTCCGGGTAATAACGGTGCAGATGGCATGGTTCTTGCTCGACAACTAAATGGACTATATGACATACGACTATTTGTAAATTTTGGAGTACATTCTCCAATGGCGCAAATACAATTACACAGAGCACAAAAATCCGGTGTAAAAGTAGTGACGAAAATGAGCGAAGCAGATATAATTGTAGATGCCATATTTGGAGCTGGGCTTAATAGAGAACTTGATGAAGGTATTATTGCATATATCCATAAGATGAATGCTTATAATAGTTTTAAAATAGCCTGTGATGTACCTACCGGTGTAGGGAGTGACGGAAGACTGATGCCCTTTGCCTTTGAAGCGGATGTGACCATTACGATGGGAGCGCTCAAAGAGGGGATGTATCTGGATGAGGCTAAAGATGTGGTAGGTGAGATTGTTTGTGTTGATCTGGGAATAAGCCGAGAGATGTATGAGGATGAGAGTCGTACTTTCGTACTGGAGTCTTCTGATCTAAAACTCCCGAGTCGAAACCGTAAAAGTACGCATAAAGGCTCTTTCGGACATGCTGCGGTCTTTTGCGGAGAGAAAGAGGGAGCGGGGATCATCGCGGCAACGGCGGCAAGCCGTTTTGGTGCGGGGTTGACCACCCTGGTGGTGCATGAGCACATCTCTCCTCCTCCGTTTTTGATGCACGCGACCGTTGTACCTTCCAATGCTTCGGCACTGGCGATCGGTATGGGATTGGGAGATCACTTCGAGCAGGAGTTCCTTGAGAAGTATGTCATTAACAGTCATCTGCCTGTTGTATTGGATGCGGATGCTTTCTATTCAGAAGAACTGCTTGGTATTCTTTTTCAAAAAGAGAGAGACGTGGTCATCACCCCACACCCTAAAGAATTCTCTGTAATGTGGGAAAAGTTGACTGGAGAGCGTTTGAGTGTAGAGGAGATCCAACAGAAACGTTTTGATGTGGTACGCCGTTTCAATGCAAGGTATCCGCATGTGACACTTTTACTGAAGGGAGCCAATATACTTATCATGCAGGAGGAGAGGCTCTATGTCAATCCTCTTGGCTCTTCGAAGCTCTCAAAAGGTGGCAGTGGCGACGTGCTTAGCGGGCTTATTGTCTCTTTACTTGCACAAGGGTATAGCGGGATCGAAGCAGCCATTCACGGTTCATTGGCACTGACGATGGCGGCAGAACACTATAGCGGAGCATCCTATGCGATGCTGCCTACAGATATCATTGCGCAACTTGAGAAGCTGGAGTAGGCTACTGCAAAGCTGCAATGATTCTTACGCTACAATACGCGCATAGAATCGACAAAGAGAGCCCATATGATGGAAAAAGATAGAAAGATAGCCGTACTCTTTAGCGGTACGGGCAGTAATTTCGCACATATTGTCAACCATTTACATAAAAAGTCACTCAATGTGGTTGTCGCATTGACAAACAATCCGAACGCAAAGGGGATCATCGTAGCAAAGGAGGCGGGTATCCCCCTTGAGATCGTTGATCCTAAAGAGTTTGAAAGCCGTGAAGCATTTGACAAGGAGATTGTCAAACGTTTACAAAAATATCAACCGGACTTGACAGTATTGGCCGGATTCATGCGTATTCTGACTCCCTATTTCACCGACCGTATCCGTGCGATCAACCTGCACCCCTCACTGCTTCCTCGACATAAGGGGCTCCATGCGATCGAGCGCAGCTTTGAGGATGAGTACCCTACAGGAGGGGTATCCGTGCATTGGGTCACTTCCGAACTGGATGGCGGTGCGCTGATCGTGCAAAAAGAGATATCTAAAGAAGGGCTCGATCTTGAGGATTATGATCACCGTATCCGCACGATCGAGAAAGAGGCGCTATGTGAAGCGATACTGGAGGTACTGTAGTGGAATATTATAATGATAAAGTAAACGAATCTGCGGCAAAAGTGCTCTTTATGCTCTTTCAAATGGTGATGATCCTGATCGTATACGGGTTTGTCTATACCGCTTTTTTAGGGGTCAAGCTTGCTATTGAAAAGTACGGTTTGAACGCTTTGGCGTATGTGCCGGAGATATCTGCAACCCTTCTTTACCCTATAGTGCTCTACCGTACACGTAGCATCTTCAATAAGGGCGGTCGTTTGCGTGCGGTTGCATGGTGCATGGGGTGGGCTTCGGTCATTATTGTCGCTTTGTATGTACATCTTGACAACCTTGTATCGCTTTAGAGGTCTGGTATGCTAAGGTTTTTCCCGCCTAAACATCAGAAGATCCTGCGTATCTCTCTGCCTGCTGCGATTAACTCGCTTCTGGATATGCTTCAGATCATCACCGATCTTGTGATGGTCGGTCGGCTCTCTGCGTTTGCCGTAGCGGCGGTAGGGCTTGGACTTCAGTCGTTGATGTTCGTTTTTGCCATATTGACGGTACTGCATGTAGGCACCTCCGCACTTCTTTCTCGTTTTATTGGAGCCAAACGGATACGGCGTGCATCATCGGGGCTCTCCACTCTTTTAGTGTTCGCCCTGCTATTGAGCCTGCCTGTCATGGTAGCATGGTATTTTTTTGCCTCAAAGCTCTATATCTGGTTTGGAACAGCCCCTGAAGTAACGGCATTGGGCGTAGGGTATGTGCAGATGTTGACATGGATGATGCCATTTGTCTTTATGAAGCTGGTATTTGTCTCGGCATTGAACGCATCGGGTGATACCACGACACCTATGAAGGTAAAGCTGGTCTCCATTTTGTTGAATGTCCTGTTGAACTATCTGTTCATTTTCGGTGCGTACGGTTTTCCTCAATTGGGTGTCGTGGGTGCGGCGGTAGGAACGGTGATCGTGAATATATTGGAGTGTGGGGTCTATGCCGTACTCTATCTGCGTCGCAAGATGCCCTATATGCCTGTACGCCACTTCTCTCAAAAGCTGTTAAAACGTGCATTGCGGGTAGGCTTGCCGGCATCGTTCGAGCGTACGTTGACCTTTGGAAGTTTTATGCTCTTTACTGCCGTTATCGCCCACTACGGTACGGCGGCACTGGCAGGGTACCAGATAGGGCTTCGTGTTGAAGGGATCGCATTTATGCCCGGTATCGGATTTACGATAGCCGCCATGGCGTTGATGGGGCAGGGGCTGGGTGCGAAAGACCCGCAGCGGTCCAGAGAGGATGTGCTTTTGGTCTTGAAGTATGCAGCGGGATTGATGTTCTTCCTCTCCTTCTTTATGATCTTTATGCCCGAGAGGATCGTAGCACTCTTTACGCATGATGCACAGACGATAGAAGAAGCAAGTCTCTATCTGCGCGTGGTAGGATTTTCACAGATACCTTTGGCATTCAACTTCGTGCTATCGGGCGCTTTAAGGGGGGCGGGAGATACCAAACGGACACTCAAGATCAATCTGATATCGTTATGGTTCGTGCGTATTATCCCGGCATTTCTCCTTTCGTATTGGTTTCACAATATTCTACTGGTCTATCTTGCCATGATATCCGATACCTTTGTCAAGGCGGTGTGGCTGTGGGGCACTTTCCAAAAGGGTAAGTGGCAAAAGATCAAAGTATAGTCTGCAGTGTGATATAATAAGCATGAAATTTTAACAAGAGGATATTTGTATGAGTAAAGAGGTCAAAACACTCGATCAGCGTATCGAGCGTATCTACAAGATGGCAAAAGAGCACTTTGGTGAGGTACGTTTTGTCGGGATCAAACTTCATACCAAGATCGGATGGATCGCTAAGATACAGTTCGATGAGTTCGAGTCATTAATGGCGGAGGGTGAGAGTGCGGAAGCGGCACTGAAGAACCTGCGTAAACGGTTGAAGAAGATCATCGATCGTTATAATATGGTGTAGTGATGAAGCGTTGCTTTATCAAGTGAATAGTGAGGAGTGAATAGTGAATAGTGTCGGTATGCATTGCAGAGCAATGCTTTTATGGGATGGACATTTATGAAAAAGAACATTATATTGATCGGATTTATGGGAGTTGGAAAAGGAACGACCGCGCGTGCTTTTGCGAAGAAGTACGGGGTGTACAATATCGATACGGACGATCTGATCGAGTCCAAAGAGAACAAAGAGGTCAAGAAGATCTTTGAGAAAAAAGGAGAGAAGTACTTCCGTGAATGTGAACAGCAGACAGCCGACTGGATAGAGCAGTGTGTGAAGGGAACGCTCATCTCATGCGGTGGTGGTTTCTACAAAGTGGATAACCTCAAAAAGCTTGGAACGGTCGTATTGCTGGATGCCTCGTTCGAGTGGATACACAACCGCCTCAAAAGTGCCAAGAACAGTAAAGCCAAACTTGCCAAACGCCCGCTGTTTGCCGATGAGAAAAAAGCCAAAGCACTCTATAAAGAGAGAGAAAAGGCGTATAAAAAAGTGGCTGATGTCATTGTGGATGTCGAGAATCTTTCTTTAGAAGAGCAGTTGACCTATATTGCTAAAAAGTGTGGGATGAAAAGTAAGTAGAAGGGTTTCTCTTCTACTCTTTGGCCTCAAAGAAGAGCCCTAAAATAACGACCGATGTATATCCGATGATAAGCATCAGTACAGTATTCCCTGCATATATCTGTAGAAAATCGCTTATGGACCCGATCTCCTCTTTAACTTCAAAGATAAGATTGACCCAGACCATAAAGCTTAAAAGGATCAAGATCCCTTTCATATTGAAGAGCGTATTTTTCTTAACCGCTTTTTTTTTCATGGCGTACCCTTTTGTTGTGTCTGTGCCTCCCAATATTCCAGCCCTTTGAATATTCCCGTAAGTACACCGAAGATCAGCATGGTGCTCCCCATACAGTAGGGAACCAGCTCAGAAAAGGGTGCGGGGTCTTGCAGGAAGTCTGAGATGACATAGAGCCAAACCCCTATGGTCACAAGAGCAGCGATGCGTTTGAGCCATTTTATTATTTGAAGTGTCTGATGTGTGTCCATGCCTTATTTTATCGAAATTAGATATAATTCTATTAATTTTATATTTCAACGAGAGTCTATGCAGCGATTTGAAACCTACCTAGAACAGAACCTTCCGAAGGTGACAAGTTTTCATCCCATCTATGAAGAGGCATTGGGTGTCATGTTGAAAGCAGGGGGGAAACGGTTTCGTCCTATGTTGCTTTTGAGCATCGTAGAGGCGTATGAACCGATGCTTTATGAAGGTGCGCTCCCTGTGGCATTGGCGATGGAGATGTTCCATACCTATTCTCTGATCCATGACGATCTTCCTGCAATGGATAATGCCGACCTGCGCCGCGGACATCAGACGCTGCATAAGCGATTTGATGAAGTGACCGCTATTTTAGCCGGTGATGCACTCAACTCAGATGCTTTCTATCTGATCGCCAAAGCACCGTTACGTGAAGATGTCAAGATCAAGCTGGTCGAACTGCTTGCACGTGACGGTGGAAGCCGCGGTATGGTTCTGGGGCAGGCACTTGATTGCTACTTTGAGAACAAACCGCTAACACTGGATGAGGTGAAGATACTACATACTAACAAGACCGCCAAGTTGATCGCTGTGAGCCTTCAAATGGGTGCGGCGATCGTCCGATTGGATACAAAGGTGCAGCAGGCACTTTACGATTTCGGTATCGATCTGGGACTTCTTTTCCAGATACAAGATGATATCATCGATGAGACGCAGAGTGAAGAGGAAGCGGGAAAGACCACGGGTAATGACGGTGACAAGAACAGTTTTATCAATCTGCTCGGATTGGAACGTACCGTTCAGGAAGCGGACTCTCTCGCACATGATCTGCAAGAGCGCTTTGAAGCGTTCGATGAGAGACTGCAAGAGGCACTACGCCCTTTGATGGATCAGTATTTATATAGGCATAAAACAAAAATGTGTCATCCTGAACTTGATTCAGGATCTTAGGGCTCAAGCACTGTTTTGAAACCAAGGGATCCTGAATCAAGTTCAGGATGACGTACTTGCATACAATTTGAAGGATATTTAATGGCAATGACAGAAGAGAACCAAATGCGTAAAAAAATGGCAAACACCATCCGTTTTCTAGCAGCGGACATGGTACAGAAAGCAAACTCGGGACACCCGGGTGCACCGATGGGCTTGGCGGATATTGCAGTGGTTTTGAGTGAGCATCTCAACCATAACCCTAAAAACCCGAAATGGCTCAACCGTGACCGTTTGGTCTTCTCCGGCGGACATGGTACGGGACTTATCTATTCGCTTCTGCACCTATGGGGGTATGATGTCTCTTTGGATGATCTCAAGAACTTTAGACAGCTTGATTCCAAAACACCCGGACACCCGGAATACGGGCATACCGAAGGTGTGGAGATCACAACAGGACCGCTTGGACAAGGGGTTGCCAATGCGGTCGGTTTTGCGATGGCTGAAGCCTTTACTCAAGCGCAGGTCAACTCAGAGACGTGTGAACTGATCGATCATAAGGTCTACTGTCTGTGTGGTGACGGTGACCTTCAAGAGGGGATCAGTTACGAAGCGTGTTCTCTTGCAGGGCACTTGGGACTTAAAGATCTGATCCTTATCTATGACAGCAACGAGATCACGATCGAGGGAGATACTTCTATCGCATGGAGCGAAGATGTCGCCAAGCGTTTTGAAGCGCAGAACTGGAATGTATTGAAGGTCAACGGGCACTGTTATGACAAGATCGATGAAGCTCTGACAGAAGCGAAGCAGTCGGATAAGCCTACGATCATCATCGCCAATACCATCATCGGTAAGGGTGCGGGTGAGCTTGAAGGGACACACCATACTCACGGTGCGCCACTTGGTGAGGAGATCATCCGTGCTTCCAAAGCAAAAGAGGGCTTTGATCCTGATAAAACGTTCCAGATCCCTGAAGATGTACTGCTTCGTTTCAGATGTGCTATCGAGAAGGGTGAGTTGGCTGAAAAAGAGTGGATACACAGACAAAAAGAGGCACCGCTTGTCGAGCAGAACGTAGCACTGGAAAAACTGCTTAACCCTGATTTCTCTGCCATTGAGTACCCAGACTTCAGTAATGATGCCGAAGTGGCGACAAGGGATTCTAACGGAAAGATCCTCAATGCTATTGCCAAAGCGGTACCGGGCTTCCTTGGCGGGTCTGCCGATCTTGCACCAAGTAACAAGACGGAACTGAAAGATATGGGTGACTTCCCTAAAGGGAAAAATATACACTTTGGTATCCGTGAGCACTCTATGGCTGCGATCACCAATGCGATGGCGCTTTACGGGACGACCATCCCGTTCAATGCGACATTCTTTGTCTTCTCCGACTACCTCAAGCCAAGTGTGCGTATTGCGGCATTGACAGGCATTAAGAACTTCTTTGTTTGGACACATGATAGTATCGGTGTAGGAGAAGATGGTCCTACACATGAGCCGATCGAGCAGATCAGCCAGTTTAGAGCGATGCCTGGATTCTACCTCTGGAGACCGGCGGATGCGACTGAGAATGTTGAAGCGTGGAAGACAGCACTTACGATGGATGCACCGAGCGGATTTGTCCTCAGCCGTCAAAAGCTTAAAACACTCAAACCAAAAAGAGATTTCGGTGAGCCGAGCAAGGGTGCATACATCGTCAAAAAACGTGAAGGTGCGACCTTGACACTGATGGCGAGCGGTTCGGAGCTTATGCCGTGTCTTCAGGCTGCATGTCACTTGGAAGTACTTGGTGTCAAAGCTAACGTGGTCTCCGTACCGTGTCTTGATCTGTTCAATGAGCAGGATGCCGACTATAAAGCAAGTGTTGTAGACCCTGCAACGAAAGTTTTGGCAGTGGAAGCCGCATCGGCAACAGAGTACTACCGTTATGCCGATGATGTACTCGGCATGGAAACATTCGGTGCCTCCGCACCGGCAGGAGAGCTCTTTGAGAAGTTCGGTTTCACCATCCAGAATATTACCAAACGTGCCTGTGACCTTGTAGTCGCAGAGTACAAAGTGGTAGACTTGGGGAAATGCTGACTATTGAGTAGAGAGATAACCACGAGGGTTACCCCTACGAACTAAGAAGATATTTTATTGTAGAGGCATCCCTTGTGGTTGCCCTTATAGTATATAAACAGATCTTTTTATGTAATAAAGTACCATTAAGAACAACTGTCTTATAATCACACTCTCCAAAATGTCGGGGTGTGGCGCAGTCTGGCTAGCGCGCTACCTTGGGGTGGTAGAGGTCGCAGGTTCAAGTCCTGTCACTCCGACCATATTCTCTATACCTCTACTCTTTTACAAACAATATAATGAACTAGCAAAATACAATACGGTTACGACCATGCTTCTTTGCTTTATAGAGGTTTAGGTCTGCACGATGGATAATATCATCGAGGGTTGTATCTTCAGGCTGAAGAGAAGAGATGCCGATGCTGATAGTGTAGTGGATATCGGTATTGTGTATTTTCATACCCTGTGCGATACGATCTTGTACATACTGCATATTCTCAAGGATCGTATGATCTGGCAGTGATTCAAAGAGCATCATGAACTCATCTCCACCGACCCGTCCAAGAAAGATATGCTCTTGTGTAATATCGGAGAGGATCCTTGCTGTACGCTTGATTACTTGATCTCCAATAAGGTGCCCATATGTATCGTTGATCTGTTTAAAGAGGTCAATATCCATAACAGCGATCGTGAGTGGAGTATGGTTTGTTTTACTTTTTTGTAAGAGATGTTCAGCTTTTTCATAGAAGTGACGGCGGTTTGCTACTTTGGTTAAAGAGTCTTCTCGTGTAAGCTTTTCCAATACCTCGATCTTTTCATGCAACTGAGCGTTCAGTATATTGATCTTTTGGATCATGGACTCTCTTTCCCGAATAAGAGAAAGACGTTTTCCTATGCGAAAGAGCGTATTGAAAAGGTGCTCCTCTTGTATGGGTTTTAGAAGGAAATGATTGATGCCAAGATTGATGATCTCAATAAGTTCACTACTGTTATCGCGTGCCGAGATGATCACGATCTCTTGTTCGGGATTGGTTTTTCTGATCTCTCGACTCATAGTTATCCCGTCACATCGAGGCATGATCATATCGCTGATGACAAGGTCAATAAAACATTGATTCTCCTGATAGTAGCGATGGAACTTTTCTTGCCCTTCCTCTCCGTCTTTGGCTGTAATGACCTTATCGCAAAGAATAGAGAGTATGGCGGCCATACTCTCTCGTACTTCGGGATTATCTTCTACGAAAAGAACTGATAATAGTTTGGTGTGGATTAGAGTATTTTCAAATGAATGCATGATTTAAAAAATTTATTATAATAAAAAATTATCCTTTTAAGCTATTCTAGTGCAATAAGACTTTATCTCTCCTTGTAAAAGAAGAGAAAGTATAGGTGTTACATTGCTTTTTTTGTGCTTAGAAGTGAAATTTATAACCCATTCCGTAGACGGTGTGAATGGTCTCTTTTGGCAGTTTTTTTCGAAGTCTCAATACAAGGTTACGAATACCATTCTCATTTATATCGATCCCTTTATAGAAAAATATATCCAATAATGATTGTGTGGTTGTGATCTTCTCTCCGTTCTTAGCAAGAGATTCAATGAAAAGGAGTTCGTTCTTGGAGAGGTTGATCGTTCGATCCTGATATTTAAGAAGGTGCTTTTCGCTGTCCCATATCAAGTCCTCTTTGATCGTTAGTGTAGTACTTTCTTCTCTTCCAGTGTGGTTGCGTGCTGCAATATCTTCACTGATCTTCTGCAAGATATCAAAGAATTGGTGGTAGTTGACAGGTTTGGTCAGAAAATAAGAGAGCCCTGCATTGATCAAGTCTAAAAGGTAATGGCTTTCGGGGTAGGCGGATATAACAATGACTGCTTGTTCTTTGTCCAATTTTTTAATGTGTTGTACCAGTCTAACCCCATTAGTATAAGGCATTTGAATATCTGTAATGACCAGATCGAATGGTCTGCCTTCTTCGAAGTGCTTCTGATAGAGACTCAATGCTTGTTCCCCATCGTCAACAGAGACCACTTTTGCAAAGAGATCTTGGAGGATCTCCTCCATTTCTTTACGTGAAGGAGCATGATCCTCTACCAGTAAGACGGTGAGTGTTTTGGTTTTAAGATAGAGTGATGCAAGATCCATAATGTATTCCTGTTGGCAGAGTATTATATTCTCTTCCTAAGATACTCTTAACAAGGAAGATAATGTAACGAAAAACAATAAGTATATTATAGTTTATTTTGCTTCAATTTTAAAATAGTCCAAGAGGGCTACTTTCGCAGCATCCCCCTAATGGTATCTTCATCGATCACTTCATCTTCATATTTGATGACCATGATCTTTTCGGTTTTGTTGGTGTAGAAATCGTTGATCCCTTCGACATCTTTGAGCATATGCAGTTTGCCCTCATCAAAGATATCGGTAGAGAGGAAGAGGTTCTTTCTCAATGCCGGGTTACGCATGCTAAGGATCCAGAAGATCCAGAAGACCGAGAGGATGATCACGGCGATGGCAACCCCTTGCTCCTCGTAGTGTCCGTAGAGCCAACCGCCGATCGCACCGCCAAGAAAGATCCCGACATAAGAGAAGGTATTGGCAACACCCAGTGCCGCCCCTTTTTGGTGGACCTTGGCGAACTTGGCAACAAAGCTCTGAAGCAGCGGCTCGAACATATTGAACCCGATAAAGAAGAAGGTCGCCCCTGTGGCAAAGAGCCAGAAGTTACTGCTAAAGCCCATGAGTGCGAACGATGCGATAATAAAGAGAACCGAAGCGACAAAGACCTCTTTTCCTTTACCGTACTTCTCTCCCAGAACCGCAGCAGGTCCCATAGCGATAATTCCGAATATGACAGCCGGCAGGTAGACCTTCCAGTACTCCATACGGGTCATATCGAACTTGCTCTTCATCAAAATAGGGATAATGAAGAACGCGATCGCCATGGTCGAACTGTGAAAGAGGAAGGTGATATACATACGAACAAGATCCTTGTCTTTGAACACCTCTTTGATCTTCGCTTCTTCCTCAGAGTAGTGGTGCTCAATATGAGGCGGCTCTGGGACTGCGGTAAAAAGAATGAGCAGTGCTGTCAGTGCCAACGCTCCTGTCAGCCAGAAAAGTGCACTCACACTCCAAACGCCGGCAATGACCGGACCCAGGATCATTGCTGCGGCAAAACTCATCGCAATAACCATCCCCATGATCGCCATAGCATGTGCGCGTTCATCCTCTCGCACCTGATCGGCGATCATTGCCGTAACGACCGAACCGATCGCTCCTGCACCTTGCAGGAAACGACCGATAAGCAACACGTAGATGTTATCAGCCATCGCAGCGACCGCTGAACCGACCGCAAAGAGAAGCAGCCCGAAAAGCAGGGTTTTCTTACGCCCGAACTTATCGCTCATCACCCCGAAAGGCACTTGCAGCAGGGCTTGGGTCAAGGCGTAGCCTCCCAGTGCGATACCGGCGAGGAATGCGGTTCCTCCCGGAAGCTCTTTAGCGTAGTTCGAGAGAACCGAAAGGACTATGAAAAGTCCGAAAAAACGCAATGCAACGATCAGGCTTAAAGGGAGAACCTTTTTAATCATCTTAATATCTCCAATAGGGTAGAATTTGTCCTAATTATAGTCCTATTAAGTAAAATGAAGGTTAATCAAAATGAAATTGGTTTTAGCGACAGGAAACAAAGGGAAGCTTCGGGAATTCCGACAGATGTGCCATGATGAAGTGACGGCTTTTTCGGAGATTTTAGGCGACATGGAGATCATTGAAGATGGTGATACGTTTGCCCAGAACGCACTTATTAAAGCGCGAACGATCTATGAGAGATTGGGAGAGGAGTATCTGGTTATTTCCGATGATAGCGGTATCTCCCTGCCGGTACTGGGTGGAGCGCCGGGTATCTACTCCGCACGCTATGCGGGAGAAGAGGCGAGTGACAAAGACAACCTCTACAAACTCATAGATGCAGTGAAAGCAAAAGGACTCAAAGAGACCCCTGCCTACTATACCGCAGCCATTGCCATTGTCTCCAAGTATGGAGAGTATGTAGTGCACGGCTGGATGCACGGCAAGGTTATTGACGAAGCAAGAGGGGACAAGGGATTTGGGTATGACCCGATGTTCATCCCTGCGGGATTCGACAAGACGCTGGGTGAACTTGATGATGATGTCAAATCGAAGATCTCACACCGAGGTAAAGCCCTTGCATTGGCAAAGCCGATCATTCGGATGCTCAAAAGAAAATAGACGATAGATGAGGAATCATGACAAAAGAACAATTTAACAAAGACCTGCAAGCGGTCTATCTGGAACTACAGGACAGACAATCCGAGCTGAACGGTTTTTACGAACTCTTAAAAGGGGAGCATGCCAAAGCGAAGCAGACGATAGAGGCATTCTTGCAGCTGCTTGAGCTGCCTTACAATGACGACACGGTGATGGCGGCGCTTACGCGCATTGTCAACCTTAGAGAGGATGCGCTTGAGCAGGTAATGCAAAAAGAGGGGTTCGATGAAGAGAGGATCCGCCTGAAAAAAGAGTTGGCATACGGCTTTGTGAGCATGATGCACATTACCCGCCACGAAAGCCTCATAGGGTGGATAGAGGAGCAGAAGCTCTTAACACCGTTCTACCGCTCACTCATTTTCGGGGTACACTTTGTTGGGCTTCGACTTAGCGAGTGGCAAAGCCACTGGACACATCACATCATCAATACTGTCAACCCTGAGCTCTCAAGGCTTTTTGATGGCGATGATGCCAAGGTATTCGAGATGCTTCAGGCAAACGCATTGCTTGATACGACGGAGGATGGATGTGTGGGTGATCGTTGCTACTCCGTACTGGTGAAAGATGCTTCGACGCCTTCGACAAGCTCAGGTACCGAAGTTGTGTATAAGAGTGTCGCCTATGCAGAAGCGTTTGCCAAAGAGGTGGGTGCGGTCGTCGTGGCGCTTGAACAGCTTATAGCCCTGCTTGGTCAGCATGAAGATGAGGTGTTTGGGCAAAAACAGGAGTGGATCGCCTATTTTACAGCGCTCAAAGAGGCATTTGCGCATACCAAGACCGATGAGCTCATTAAGATGTGGGCGGAGGTTGACCGCCGCTGGATGGCTGTGACCACGCCGCTTCAGGTTGGACACCCGCTGGAGTATTATGAAGACCACTACCGTAAAGCCGTAGCGCTGGAGTGGGATCTGCGTATTGTCAACCCGAGATTGCAAGAGGGCTCTCATACAAGAGAGAACATCAAACTCTTTGCCTATGAGATGGCGCAGAAGTTCGGAGAGGAAGCACTGCATACCATGAGCAAGAACCTGCTTCAGGTAGATCAGACCCAGCTTTATATCGGTCAGCCGATGCTCTACTACGCAGCGGAGTTCAACGGACTCTTCTCCGCACAGGTCGTACCCAACGACGAGCAGGTCAGCACCGAGCTTGGCAAGAAGATCTTTGCCTATGCCGATTTTGTACTTGAAAGCAAGAAAAGCAAGCCTGTCATGAAACTCTCGGTTGAGATCATGGGTGAGGATTTTGTCAAGCAGCAGCGTGCTTTGGCAGAGAATGAACCGCAGCTTTGGCATGAGCTTTATGACATTTCGACCATCGGGCATGAGTACGGGCATATTCTCTGGATCGATACCGATACTGAGACGAAGATGAACGCAACGGGGCAGTTCAAGAACATCGAAGAGTTCAAAGCGACCACGGGCGGATTGATGGCATTCTTCCGCCGAGAAAAAGAGATGCTCAAACACCACATCATCGATGACCTTGTCTCTCGTGCGGTCGGATTGATGGCGTGGCGTGAAGTGGGAGAGGTTCTGCCGTACTACTGTGAAGGGCTCATTCATCTTGATATTCTCTTTAGCTCAGGCATCATCACTTATGATGAACAGATTAAAATAGACTACGAGAAATACGATGTGATGAAAGCAGCATACATCGAAGCGTATGAGAACCTCGCTAAAACATATTTGGACAAAATAGATGCGAACAGCTATCTAAGTCAATATGCGACTAAGGAAGCAGGTGTCTATCTACCGGTTAAAGAGGATATCCGCACATTTGTTGAGCACTACTATGCCAGATACAAAGAGATCGGACAGCAAACGGTCACACTTGATTAGACTCTTTAAATATCAGCGTCAGAACATAACGGTTTAGCAGTACATCGTTGATATTGGCGCGGAAGGTCCGTTCGCTTTTGTCGGGTGTGACTCGAAATAGGGAGAGACCCAGCGTTTTGGCAAGCTCTCCGCCCTCTTTGAGTTTGGGGCGGCTTCCTACAAATGATGTTGTTGGTTCTCTCTTCATCAAGTAGCGGTAGTATCGTAGTGCCAGCAGTGTGGCGCACTGTTCGGTGTAAGCAAGCATTGAAAGGGGGTAGGCGCAACCCTCTTCATCTGCATTGGCAAAGTGTGCCGTCTCTATTTCTTTCTCTTCCATCTCAAAATGCATCAGCTTTTCAAATATCTCCGGTTTGAGCCTTAGTGAAACAAGCATACCAAAAAATTGGCGGTGGTAGGATGCGACCAGAAAGAGACTACTTGGATGTGTAATCCATGTGCGGAAGCGTTCCATGGGAATATCGGTCTGATTTTGTGTAACCTTGTGGATGAAAGTATGGGCGATCTTCAAGACCGGTTCGGGTTTTTCCCATAAGTGCAGAGATTCGACCTGTAAAGCATCCTCTTCAATGATCTGTGAGGGAAAGTTTAGAATGAAGCGTTTGTGTTTGCCAATAGTGCGCTGTATGCCGCGCTCAAAAATTGCCGCTTCGACCGCTGCCATATCGATGGCATCGAACGCGGGGAAGATACGCGGCTCAAACTTCTGCATCGCCTCTATGAAGTAGCGCTGTCTTTCGATATTGGGTGCGGTGACATTTCTCTCCCAGCGACTGAGCGTGACCATATCCAATCCGCTGAAGATATTGTGAAAGCCGTAAAGCAGATCGACAAGCGCGCTTTGTGTCAGCCCGTATCTCTCTCTGCAAATCCTGATATACTCCCCGAATTTCATAGGACTCCTTTAAGGCTATATTCTACTAGGCATATTTTAAAAAAAAGAATTTTTTTTTGCTATGGTCGCAGTAACGAGGAAGTGTTAGACTGCGATTACCTAAAAAAATCAAATAAAAGGAGTCGAAAATGTTCAGACTTTCAAACAAAACAAAAGGTATCTTTCTTTCACTGGTCGCAGTTTCTGCACTCTATGGTTCTCCGACAAAAACGGAGCTTGATAGCATGAAGAAGATCGTGGGGTACTTCCCTGAGTGGGGGATCTATGACGGGCATAACAACTATGTGCCCGCCAATGTCCCTTTTGAGAAGATCACGCACCTTAACTATGCGTTCGCGACCATCAAGGACGGAGTGATCGCGCATTTTGACAACTATGCCGCGACCGAAGCGAGCCTGGGTGAAGCGTGGGACAGTCCTTACAAAGGAAATCTCGGACAGTTTAAAAAGCTTAAAAAGGATTACCCGCACCTTTCAGTTATGGTCTCGGTAGGGGGATGGACGCAGTCGGGGAACTTCCATGATGTCGCAGCGACACAGGAAGCAAGAGATCGTTTTGCCGCAAGTGTGGTGCAGTATATTAGAACAAATGATATGGATGGGGTCGATATTGATTGGGAGTATCCGGGAAGCTACCGTGAGCCGGACTTGACCGATAATAGTAACGATCAGGGAACGCCCAAAGCCGATGTGAGTGAAAAAGAGACATTTACCCTGTTGCTCAAAACACTCAGAGAGCATCTGGATGAAGCTTCACAGCAGGATGGAAAGTACTATCAGCTTACTGCGGCAATGGGAGCGTCTTTTACCAACATTGAGTTTGCCGATCCGTCGAAGTATGCACAGTATCTGGACTTCATTAACCTGATGACATACGATATGCACGGAGCGTGGGATGCTGCGACAAACCATCAAAGTGCGCTCTATTCCAATCCTGATGCACCTGATGACCTTAATGTCAATGCGGTGGTGGAGAAGTTCCTCTCATACGGGGTCGATCCTAAAAAGCTCATTGTGGGAACACCGTTCTATTCACGCGGATGGAAAGGGGTGGTGCCGCATGAGGCTTCAGGTGGGCTTAAAGGGCTCTTTGCACAAGCAAATGGTGGTGCAAAAGGTATTTGGGATGGGGGTACGTCAGGTGGTATGAATCCGTACTATCATATTTTGGAGATGGAAAAAGATCCGAGTTTCAAGAAGTATTATGATAGTTACGCCAAAGCACCTTACCTTTACAGCGAGAGCAAGCAAGAGTTTTACACCTATGAAGACAAACAGTCTCTGGGTGAGAAGGTGGGGTATGTGAAAAACCATAACCTTGGTGGTATCATCATTTGGGAACTCTCTGCCGATGCGCCCGCAAGCAATGAAGATGCGCTGCTCAATGTCATCTATGAAGGGTTCTATCCCAACGGTATTCATGCGGGTGAGTCGAACGATACAACTGATGAAGGAGATAACAATGGCAATGCAGGCAGTGAAGATGATAATGCAACCGATAACGGGAACGGTGACACTGCTTCGGGAGGCGATACCGGCGACAGCGGTGATAACAATTCAACATCTGTTGCACCGTGGAGCAGTACCCAAATCTATCTTGCAGGTGATGTGGTTTCCTATGAAGGAGCAATCTATCAAGCCAAATGGTGGACGCAAGGTGATGTCCCCGGAGCCGAGCAGTGGGGACCGTGGGAGTTGACCGACGGTATGAGTGTTGATGACGGAAATAATACGGATACGGATAGTGAGGATAATGGCGATACTGCCGATAATTCTGACAGTAACAATACGACAGGTGATACAGGTGTCGATAACGGCACATGGGATGCCAATACGATCTACACCGGCGGTGAAGTGGTCGTCTATAACGGCAAGAAGTACCAAGCGCAGTGGTGGACACAAGGCGATGTACCCGGAAGTGAGGAGTGGGGACCTTGGAAAGAGGTTGCCGATACCACACCGGTAGACGACCCGACCCCTGATCCGCTGCCTACGGATGACAATGCAACCGACACAAGTGGTGGAGGTTCAACTGGCGATGGCATCGTCGAATCAGGCGGTACGGTAAGTTTGAGTGCATTGCAGGAAAAAGAGGCGGTATTGACCGATACACCTTTGATGGCGCTAACGAAAGCCTCTATCCGTACGCTCGATAACGATGAGGTAGAGCAGATCACACCGCTTCGTGTGGAGAACCCCGCCAATGTCAAGCGTGTCGAGTCGATGGTCACTGAAGCGGACTGGGAGTATCTCTTTGCAGACCGTTCGCCGGAGTACACCTATGAGAATTTTCTCAAAGCGGTAGGGAAGTTCCCTGCATTTTGCAGTGACTACGATGACGGCAGAGATGCCGAAGCGATCTGTAGAAAGTCTTTGGCGACGATGTTCGCACACTTTACGCAAGAGACGGGAGGACACAACCCCGCTTCAAACGTGCCGGAGTGGCGACAGGGACTGGTCTATGTTAGAGAGATGGGCTGGGATGAGACGATGCGTGGCGGATACAATGCCGAGTGTAGCCTCGATACATGGCAAGGAGAGGCGTTCCCGTGCGGTACTTTTGAAGATGGCAGTTTTAAGAGTTACTTCGGGCGTGGTGCGAAGCAGTTGAGCTACAACTACAACTACGGTGCATTCTCCGAAGCGATGACGGGAGATGTCCATATGCTGCTTGAGCACCCTGAACTGGTGGCGGATACATGGTATAACTTGGCGAGTGCGGTATTCTTCTTTGTCTATCCGCAGCCGCCTAAACCGAGTATGCTTTTTGTGGTCGACGGAACATGGCAGCCAAACCAGAGCGATGTGGAAAACGGTCTGGTACCGGGGTTTGGTGTGACGACCAATATCATCAACGGTGGTGTGGAGTGCGGCGGAGCAAGCGAGCATGAACAGTCGCTGAACCGCATCGCATACTATAGAGAGTTTGCCAACTACCTCGATGTACCGATCGCGGAAGACGAGGTGCTCGGATGTGCCAATATGCAGCAGTTCACCTCCGATAGTGCAGCGGCTCTGCCGATCTACTGGGAAGAGGACTGGAGCTGGAATGCCAACAGCAGCGACGGAAGATCGTACAGCTGTCAGCTGGTCAACTATCAGACACCTTACAGTGCTTTCAGAGAGGGTGACTACGTAAAATGTGTCGAAGAGAAGTTCGACGTAACGGCGGAGTAAGGGGCACTCTGCCGCCCTTCAATCATATTCTAACCTCTTTTTAGATATAATCCCCACAATTATGCCGTCATTAAAACGGCCTTTGTGAGGATACATATGCTACTTTTTACCCCAGGACCTACCCCAGTACCAGAGTCTGTCAGACTTGCGATGGCAGCACCGACACTACACCATAGAACCCCTGAGTTCGAAGCGATCTTCAAAGAGGCGCGCGAACTACTGTTCGAACTTATGGGAACCGATGAGGTGGTAATGCTCGCATCGACCGGGACAGGTGCGATGGAAGCGGCAGTGACGAACCTCTGCCATGATACTTTGCTGAACATCAATGCCGGAAAGTTCGGTGAGCGTTTCGGAAAGATCGCCAAAGCACATGGATTGAACCATGTTGAGATCAAGCATGAGTGGGATACGCCCGCAACAGCACAAGAGGTCGTTGATGCGATCAACGCGAACCCGAACATCGATGCAGTGGCGATCCAGATCAGTGAGTCCGCCGGTGGACTCCGCCATCCGGTCGAAGGGATCGCCAAAGCGGTCAAAGAGATCAACCCGGAGATCATGGTCATCGCAGATGGGATCACTGCCGTTGGAGTAGAACGTATCGATGTGACACATATTGATGCGCTCATTGCAGGAAGCCAAAAAGCCTTGATGCTTCCTCCGGGACTTGCAATGCTGGGGCTTAGCAATGCGGCGATCGAGAAGATCGGAGAAGGAAAGGGCTACTACTTGAACCTTGCATCCGAGATCAAGAAACAGTGTCAGAACACTACGGCCTACACGGCAGCGACCACACTGATCATCGGATTGGCAGCAGTACTAAAAGAGATCAAAGCCTACGATAACGGTGCCGGTCTCTCCAAACTCTACTGTGATACGGCACGACGTGCCAAAGCGACCCGTTTTGCACTCGAAGCGCTAGGACTTCATGTTTATCCGAAGTCACCGGCACGCTCTATGACGACCATAGACGATGTCAATGCAAAAGAGATCCGTGATCTGCTTAAAACGGATTTCGGTGTCAATGTCGCAGGCGGACAGGATCACCTTAAAGGGAAGATATTCCGTATCAATCAGATGGGGCTTATTGCACCGTATGAGATGGTATGGGCGGTCAATGCAGTTGAGCTTGCTTTGGCGAAGCTCGGACGCCGCTCCTATGACGGGACAGCCTCAAAAGTATTTAATGAAGAGTACTTTAAAAGTATGTTAAAAGAGGATGCATGATATTTGAACACGAGATCCCCAGCGGATCGAAACTCTATTTCGGTCAAAGCGCCAAATATAAAAGAGAGATCGAGTTCGTCTCGGCGGAGATGTTGGAGAACCTTGGGTTCGAAGAGATTGTCACTCCGCTTTTTTCCTATCATCAGCATGAGAGTTTTGATGACAAGAAACCCTTGGTAAGGCTCAATGATGCACAGAACCATGAAGTGACGCTTCGTGCGGACTCTACTGCCGATGTGGTACGTATCGTTACCAAACGTTTGGGACGTTCGACCGAGTCTAAAAAGTGGTTCTACATTCAGCCGACGGTCACATTCCCGACAAAGGAGCAGTATCAGATCGGTGCGGAGGTGATAGACGGCAGCTTCGATGAGATCGTACGAACGACCGTGATGCTTTTGCAGGAGATCGATATCGTACCGGTCATGCAGATCGCCAATATACGTATCCCGCAACTTTTAAATGAGAAGTATGGGGTTTCACTTGAGCTGCTCAAAGCGATGCATATCGAGAAGATCCTTCAGAGCGGTCTGCCGTGGATCGAACCGCTGGTACGTATAGATAGTATGGAGGATCTCAATAATCTAAGTGTTTTCCCTGACGATATCCGTAGTGAACTTGAGAAGATCAAGGTCGCAGCGGGGAGAGTGGAGTATGCCAATATGGTCATCTCTCCTCTTTTCTATGCAAAGATGCGCTACTATGATTCGTTGACATTTAGAATGTTCGATGCGAACAGTCTGCTGGCAATGGGTGGTACGTACAGTATCGATGGCGTAGAGGCGGCAGGGTTCGCACTCTATACGGATGAGTGTATCATGAGTAAAATGAAGAAGGACAGATAGTTTATGAGTAAAGCAGATTTGATCGTAGGACTCCAGTGGGGAGATGAAGGAAAAGGGAAGATCGTTGACCATATGGCGCAGACACACGACTATGTGTGTCGTTTTGCCGGCGGACACAATGCAGGACACACCATTGTTATCGGTGATAAGAAGTACGCACTACACTTGATCCCTTCAGGTGTACTCAACCCTGAAGCGAAGAACATTGTCGGAAACGGGGTCGTTCTCTCTCCAAAAGATTTCATCAAAGAGATGGAGCAGTTCGACAACCTTGAGGGAAGACTCTTTCTTTCGGATAAGGCGCATATTCTTTTGCCTTATCATGCACAGATCGATCAGGCAAGAGAGCGTCTTAAAGGTGACAAAGCAATCGGTACGACAGGTAAGGGTATCGGGCCGGCGTATGGTGATAAAGTAGCGCGTGTAGGACACCGTCTTGGAGAGCTTCTGCACCCTGAAAAACTGACGACGAAGATCATGGAGTTCTTTGCCATCAATAAACCCGTCTTTGACGCGATGGGTGTGGAAGCACCGGTTGAATCGGAACTTTTGGCGGAACTCAAAGGGTACAAAGAGGTACTGGCACCATATATCTGCGATACGACACAGCTGATGTGGGAGATCCTCGATGCAGACAAAAAAGTGCTGCTTGAGGGTGCGCAGGGAACGATGCTTGACATTGACCACGGAACCTACCCGTATGTGACCTCCTCGACAACAGTGAGTGCCGGTGCATGTTCTGGGCTAGGGCTCAACCCCAAAGACCTTGGTACGGTCACAGGGATCGCCAAAGCCTACTGCACACGTGTAGGGAACGGGCCTTTCCCGAGTGAGGATTTCGGACCTGAAGGTGACAAGCTCAGAGAGAACGGGCATGAGTTCGGTACGACCACCGGTCGTCCAAGACGCTGCGGATGGTTCGATGCGGTTGCAATGCGCCATGCGGTACGTGTCAACGGTGTCGATCAAGTTGCACTGATGAAACTCGATGTACTTGACGGATTTGAAGAGATCAAAGTATGTGTTGCCTATGAGTTTGAAGGCAAAGAGATCGACTATGTACCGTACGATCTTGAAGATGTAAAGCCTATCTACAAGACTTTCCCGGGATGGGAGAAGACAGAGGGTGTTCGTACGTTCGATGAACTACCTGAGACAGCAAAATCATACATTTTGGCACTTGAAGAGATGATCGGTACGAAGATGGGGATCATCTCCACTTCACCAGAACGTGAGGATACCATTATCCGTTAAAAGAAATGTTATTCCGGACTTGATCTGGAATCTCTCAAAGAAGTGGGAGACCCTGAATACCCGAAGGAAATGCCTTTTGGGTGCAAGTTCAGGATGATAAAATAGAAAGAAACTAAGTATAACTATAAAAGGAGTTTAAGCGATGAGATTGAAACCACAACAGACGGGATATGTAGCGACCAAGATAGGGATCGATTTAGCCAATGCTCCTTTTGTGACCCTTCCCAAAGGGAAAGAAGCTGTTGTCGAGACAGCAAAGCGGATCATCGATGAGAACCTCTCTCAAGAGCGTATTTTAGATGAGAAGGTAAAGAAGATCATTGAAGAGAACTACGATGAGATCGAGTTCCAACATGCAGATGAACGTCAGCTTTTCTTTATGATCAAAAAGAAAATGGCACCTGAATTCGGTGTGATCATGAACTATGACGATCGCTATAATGACCTTGCACACCATATTCTTGATGAGCTCTATGAGAACTACTTGGCTGAGTATGAGGTAAGTGACAATCAAGTAAAGAATGTGATCTTCAAGTCATTTAAAGCCTTTGCCGATGCGTATGAAGAGATCGACGATATCGTTTATGAGAAGATCAGATCGATGAAAAAAGAGATCGTGCCCGGATCACAGGACTATGAACTGCTCTATGAGCGTTTGTATCAGGAAGAGTTGGCAAAAAGAGGAATGCTCTAATCTAATGAGTAACGGAATAATGAGGAATGAGGAACCGAGTAGATCGTGTGATCGTTGATCATGATATTAATGCAGGATGGGTATTAGCCCACCATCAAGGAGCGTAAATGAAAAAAATAAGCTTATATTTTGAGAATGGATTGTTTCTCGAAGCAAAAAGTTTTGGAGCAGAGGGTACTGCGGTCGGTGAGATCGTATTTAATACATCACTAACAGGGTATCAAGAGATCGTAACTGACCCAAGTTATGCAGGACAGTTCGTAACCTTCACAATGCCTGAGATCGGTAATGTCGGGTGTAATGCACAAGATATGGAGAGCAAGGGAGCGCACTGTAAAGGGATCATTGTACGTTCTTATCAGGGGAGACCGTCGAACTTCCGTTCGGAAGAGAGCCTTGATACGCTTTTAAAGCGTGAGAACGTACTTGGGATCACCCAGATCGATACACGCTTCTTGACCAAGATGCTTCGTAATGAAGGTGCCATGATGATGGTTGCTTCAACAGAAGTACATGATGAAGCGGAACTAAAAAAGATCCTTGAGAACGCGCCGCGCATCGAAGAGATCAACTATATCGAGCAAGTTAGTACCAAAGAGCCGTACGTTCATACTCAATCACGCTACGATGCACGTACTTTCGAGTATCGAAAACCGCAAACAACCAAGAAGATCATTGCACTTGATTTTGGTGTGAAGCGTAATATCCTCAATGAGTTGACCTATGCAGGGATGGAAGTGACCGTTGTGCCAAACGATATGCCTGCGGACGAGATCATTGCAAAGTTCGAAGCTAAAGAGATCGACGGTGTATTCCTCTCCAACGGACCGGGTGATCCGCTGATCCTGAAAGAGGAGCAAGAGAAGATCAAGCAACTTATTGCAGCAAAAGTACCGATGTTCGGTATCTGTCTTGGACACCAGTTGCTCTCTATCTCTCACGGATACGATACCTATAAATTGAAATTTGGTCACCATGGGGGTAACCATCCTGTCAAGAACAGCATTACCGGAGCTGTTGAGATTACGGCACAGAACCACAACTATAATGTCCCTGATAACATAACAGAAGTGGCGGAGGTGACGCATATCAACCTCTTTGACAACACCATCGAAGGACTCAAATATAACGATACTCCGGTCATGTCGGTACAGCACCATCCAGAAGCAAGTCCAGGGCCTCATGAGAGTGCATACATCTTTACTGCATTTAGAGAAATGCTCTAAAGAAGCGTTGAGCGTTCAGTGTTGAGCGTTCAGAAGAATGAACGAAAAGGACACCCTATGAATATTGCAATCCTCTTTGGCGGCTCCAGTTACGAGCATGAGATCAGTATTGTTTCTGCGATCACAATGAAGAAGGTGCTTAAAAAGAGTACGCTTACCTATATTTTTGTTGATGCCAACCGCGAATTCTGGCTTATTGATACGGATAAGATCAATTCAAAACTCTTTTCCTCGGGTGAGTACAAAAAGAGTAAATCGCTTACATTAAAAAAAGGTGGCTTTTTTACAGAAGGGATGTTCGGGAGTAAAAAGCTCGATTTCGATGTCGTACTCAACCTTATTCACGGACGTGACGGTGAAGACGGAAAGATCGCCTCACTGATGGAGTTTTTTTCTATTCCTTACATTTCGCCGCGTCTTGAAGCATCGGCACTTTCATATAATAAGCTCTATACAAAGTTCTTGGCACGGAGTCTGGGTGTGAGAACGGTCGATTATGAACATCTTTCAAAAAATGATGAACGTAAGACCACCATGCCATATCCGGTTATCGTGAAGCCTGTCAGACTGGGAAGCAGTATCGGTGTGAGTATCGTTAAGGATGCTTCAGAGCTTGATTATGCACTCGATGTTGCATTTGAGTTCGATACCGATGTGATTATCGAACCTTTCATCGATGGTGTCAAAGAGTATAATCAAGCAGGTTGTTTTACCAATGAATGGGAGCTTTCCATTGTGGAAGAGCCACACAAAGAGGAGTTTCTTGATTTTGAGAAGAAATATATGGACTTCTCTCGTGATTCACAAGTACTTTCGGCAGACATTGATGAGACACTGAAGATCAAGATACAGGATGCATTTAAGAAGATCTACGATCCTCTCTTTAAAGGAAGTGTGATCCGCTGTGACTTTTTCGTTGTCGATAGTGAAGTGATGCTCAATGAGATCAATCCGATCCCAGGATCGATGGCAAACTATCTTTTCGATGATTTTGAAGGGATGATCGAAAGACTTTCACGCCATCTACCAAAGGATAAGGATATCAAGATAGACTATCAATACATTCACTCCATACAGCAGGCAAAAGGGAAGGCGTAACAAGCTTAAAAATACTTTAAAACAGGAGAAAATTTCTCCTGTACATTACGCTAAAACCCCCCTGAAATAAACGCCTTGCTTCAAATCTACTCTTTTTGTTAAAAAGAATTTAACAAATCCCATTTTCCCTCTTTTATTTTAAGCTTTAAATAGGAAAAGTTAACCTATAATTAACGCTGAATGTTGTCTTTTTACAACATAGAAATTTTACAAGGGGGTATGCATGCAGTCAAACGCAGCATTGGAATATGATTATTCCGTGGCAAAATTGTTTGTTTATACAACGATTGCCTTTGGATTTGTTGGTATGTTAATTGGTACGCTGATCGCGTCACAATTGGCATTCCCGGAACTCAACTATTTATTTGGTGAGTATGGAACATTCTCAAGATTGAGACCACTTCACACGAACGTGATCATTTACGGATTTACACTTAGTGGTATTTGGGCGGCTTTCTATTACTCTGCACAAAGAGTGTTGAAAGTCTCTATGGCTGAGTCTAAGTTCGTAATGTTCTTGGGTAAACTCCACTTCGTACTCTATATGATCGCAGCGGTTTCTATGGTAGTTACGCTTCTACTAGGGATCACAGCAAATAAAGAGTATGCGCAAATGGAGTGGCCACTTGACCTTTTGATCGTTGTGATCTGGGTTGTATGGGGACTTGCTATGTTCGCATTGATCGGTATTAGAAGAGAGAAAGCACTCTATATCTCTATGTGGTACTATATTGCATGTTTCCTCGGTGTGGCAATGCTTTACCTCTTTAACAACATGGAAGTTCCGACATACTTCACATCTGGTGGACTCGGTAGCATCATGCACTCTGTATCTATGTATGCAGGTACCAACGACGCACTAGTACAATGGTGGTGGGGACACAATGCGGTTGCATTCGTATTTACTGTACCTATTATTGCATTGATCTATTATTTCCTTCCAAAAGAGTCTGGGCAAGCAGTTTACTCTTATAAATTGTCACTTCTTTCATTCTGGGGATTGATGTTCGTTTACCTTTGGGCTGGTTCTCACCACCTTCTTTGGTCAACAGTTCCGGACTGGATGCAAACAATGGGATCTATCTTCTCAGTTGTTCTTATTTTGCCATCTTGGGGTTCAGCGATCAACATGCTTCTTACAATGAAGGGTGAGTGGAACCAATTGACTGAGAACCCACTGATTAAATTCATGGTTCTTGCATCTACATTCTATATGCTTTCAACACTTGAAGGTCCGATCCAAGCGATCAAATCTGTTAACGCGATTGCGCACTTTACAGACTGGATCCCAGGACACGTTCACGATGGTGTACTTGGTTGGGTTGCATTCATGATTATGGCAGCACTCTTCCACATGGCTCCAAGAATGTTTAAACGTGAGATCTACTCTAAGAAGTTGATCGAAGCGCAATTCTGGATCCAAACAACAGCGGTTGTTCTTTACTTTACATCTATGTGGATCGCAGGTATTACACAAGGTATGATGTGGAGAGCGGTAGATGAGTACGGTAACTTGATGTATTCATTCATCGATACAGTAACGGTACTTCACCCATACTACGCGATCAGAGCGCTTTCAGGGGTACTTTACCTAACAGGATTCGTCATGTTCGCTTACAACATGATCAAAACAATGACTTCTTCAAGAGAGATCTCTGAAGAGCCACAGTTCAGATCACCTATGGCATAAGGAGGTAGGTTATGTTTCATTGGTTAGAAAAACGTCCATTCTTTTTTGCGGTAGGTGTATTTTTGGTAATTGCGTTCGCAGGGCTCATCGAGATCCTGCCAAACTTTGCAGAGGCAGCAAGACCGGTAGAGGGACTACGTCCATATACCGTACTTGAACTTGCAGGTAAAGAGATCTATAAAAAAGACAACTGTATTGCATGTCACTCTCAATTGATCCGTCCGTTCAAAGCGGAAACAGACAGATATGGTCAATACTCACTCTCTGGCGAGTATGCATATGACAGACCGTTCCTTTGGGGTTCTAAAAGAACAGGTCCAGACCTTCACCGTGTAGGTAACTACAGAACAACTGAATGGCATGAGAACCACATGCTCAACCCTCCAGCGGTTGTACCAGGTTCGATCATGCCGGCATATAAACATATGTTTACAAACAAAGCCGATATCGAAACAGCATATGCTGAAGCGGTAACCGTTAAAAATGTATTCAATACACCATATGGTGATGATATCCAGCCAGGAAAAGAAGCATTCGAAAAACACTTCAAGAGTGTTGTCCTTCCTGAAGCACAAAAAATTGCAGCGGACATGAAAAACCAAGATGTTAAAGATGCGGTAGCAAAAGGTGAGATTCCTGAGATCGTTGCTATGATCGCATACCTTAACAGCCTTGGTGACAGCCGTTACGCAGCAAAGAAGTAAGCTAAATGGATATTAGAGAACTACAAGGGTATGCATCGTTCTTTATGACGATCTTTCTTGTAGTAATGTTGTACGGGTACATCGTGTACCTGTATCGGAGTGAAAAAAAGGGGGAGAAGGATTACGAGAAGCTAGGCAATATCGCGCTTGATGATGAGATCGATAGTACGCCTATCAATACAAGTGATCCTCTTTCTGAAGAAAAAAAGGAGCAAAATAAATGAATGCATTAATTGGTAAAGCATTAGCCTTTGCAGCAGTTCTGATCGTTGCGACGATCGTGGTTGTAAAGCAAATGAACATTGACCTTAGCGACCCGATCAACCTCTTGACAATGATCGGTGCGATCGCGATCGCTGTACTTTCAGCAGGGGTTTCAGCAAAATATATCAGTCAGATGAAGACAGACACGGCGAGTGGGGAGCTTGCTGAGGAGAACTGGGACGGTATCGGTGAGTATAAGAATGAACTTCCGGCAGGTTGGGCATACTCATTTCTAGGTACGATAATCTGGGCTTTGTGGTACTGGCAGTTCGGTTACCCGGTCAACGCATACAGCCAGATCGGTGAGTGGAACCAAGAGACTAAAGAGTACAACCAGAAGTTCGAAGCAATGCACAAGAATGCTGATAAAGCGACACTTCAGCAAATGGGTGAGTCTATCTACCTTGTACAGTGTGCTCCATGTCACGGAACAACGGGTGACGGTAACAACGGTCAGGCGCAAGACTTCACTAAGCGTATGGCTAAAGATCAGGTTCTCGCAGTGATCAATAACGGTCAGAACCAGCTTGGTTATCCAATGGGTGCGATGCCTCCAGGTATGGCAAGCGGAAAAGATGCGGAAGATATCGCAGCATACGTTGCCGGTGGTATGAAGGGTGAGCAGCCTGCAGCATTTGCAGCATGTGCATCTTGTCACGGAGCAGACGGTAAAGGTAACGGTGGAATGGCACCGAACATTGCTGAGTACGATGCAACATTGATGAACCATACACTACAAAATGGTAAAAAAGGTATCATCGGTAGAATGCCTGCATTTAAAACTACGATCACACCGATCCAAGAAAAAGCATTGACTGAGTATATCCAGTCTTTGAGCAACTAAGGAGTAGCATATGTCAGCAACTGAAAATACAAACAGATCCGTATTTAGTATTCACGGGGTTACTGGAATGTTGATCGCAACAGTATTGTTGCTCTCTATCCTTGCTTTCCTTACTGTATGGGGACTTGGTGTTCAGCAAAAGTCTGCACAGAACCCTTATGATCCAACACCGATCGTAAGTAGTTTGGATAATGTAAAAATGATTAGCAAAGACAATGCGCAGTTCGCATTTAAAGACGCTAAGTAATTCATTAAAGGATAAAGAATGATTACAATTATGGATAAAGTACTTGGTTGGGGAATGGTTATTACGGCTATTTATACTGCTTGGGCAGTATTGACTCCAAACCATCTCTTCGTAGGGTAACTCTATGATCAAAGCAAAAGCGAGGTTCGCCTTGCTTGCTTTGTTCCTTCCACTTCTTCTTAATGCAACCTATATTCTCAAAAATGACCTTTTAAATCTTGAAGCTGTCAAGTTCGTAGACAAGATCACGACTGAGCTGAATGAAAAGACAGGTGTTCACGAATACCTCATTGCGACCAATGAGCATTTCCCCGTCGGGTTCAATTTGGTTGCCTACAGTAAGCAGTATGAAGCGAACATGAGCAAGCCTTATGTACTTTTTATCTTTGCACCTTTTGCAAAGATCACGGAAAAGTCGGAACAAACAGGCCGCGTTGCGATCATCCCCTCTTCAGAGGAGATCGCTAAAATGTATAACAAAGCAAATGTCATGGATGCAGCGATCGATGTTGTGTCGGCTGTTGATAAGAATTCAGCAGAAGATAAGAATGCGATCGGTATGGTACAAGCCATCTCTGAGTTGGCTGACGAGATTGCATCGGCAAAAGGTGTGAAGCTTCAAAACACGATCAAAGAGACAAGACAGGGACTCTGGGTTGTCAAAGCGATCGTGCTTATCGGAGCGGCTTTAGTCTTTTGGATGTTTTTGTTCAGACCACTCTATTTAAGGATAACAAATGGCAAAAACGAATAGAACAACATCTTACTGGCCGCATATGATCTTGGGCTTTCTGATCGTTGGGATCACCTTGAGTTACTGGACGGTCAAGTCCGCCTCTTCGATCCCTGTGCAAGAGTCGAATGAGTATATGATGAAGTATCAGCATGCTGATATGAACATCAACACGATCCTAAAGCATAAAGCGATCTTCGATAAAGACTACACGATCAAGATCGAATCGGCATCAGAAGTTCGTGAAGTGGAGAACTCGAAAGCATATGATAAACAGCGTGTTGCTGTATTGAAGCATGGGAAGAACAAGTTTGTCTATCAGATCAAGACACGATCGGGCGAACCTGTTTCGGATATGAATGTGACATTTCTTTTGACAAGACCGCATACGGTCAAAGAGGATGTGTATGTGAAGAACGTACCGTTTATTGAAGGAAAGTATGTGGTAAAGGATGTTAACATCACTAAGCCCGGACGCTATATTTTACAGCTTCGTGCACAAAAGGGTAATGCTATCGGATATTCTGAAATTCCGGCATATCTTAAAGAGGGGAAATAGTCCCCTCTTTTAATCTGTCTCTTCTTTGATATGGCTTTGTGCCCACTTCTTGATCTCTTCTCTCTTCTCTCTTGATAATCGTGCCTCTTTATGTACGGTCAGATACATCGGCAGCGGCATTCTAAAGCTGATCGTTTTTGCAATATCACGGTAGAGCTTTTGCTGTTTTTCCTCATCATAATTTTCCCACTCTTGAAAGTTAAGCGCCATACGTCCGTTTTTGATATGGCTTTTAACCTCAAGTGATACAGGAGAGATGTGTCCGTACCAAGGCATTTTTGTCTGGTAAGAGTGACAGTCGTAGCATGAGGTCTTTAACATCGCCATGATCTTTGGCGGTGCCTTGATCTCTTTTGCCGGATCTATGTGTTTTGGAGGCTTGGGAATATCGATCTGAATGAGCTGTAAGAACAAGAGAGTACCTAAGAGCCACATCATCAATGTCTTAAACATGATTTTTCCTTTTTTAGTTGTGATTATAGTCAGATAAAGTAAATATCTCGCTATACTTTCGGTATGAATAGACTCCATATCTACCCAACTGCCAGAGCGATTCGTACACAGACACGGAGACTGCTTGATGAGGACCGTTTTCTTCCTTCCATGATGCGTATGGATGAGTTTCAGCAGCGTGTGGTGCTGCTTGATGACCGTCAAAGGATCGATCCTTTAAAACGGATATTCCTTCTACGTGAGGCTGCTTCGTTCGAAGCATTCAACACGCTTCGTTTTGAGCGTGAGTTGATCCGTTTCTTCTCAAAAAGTGAGGATCTTTTCAAGTTCTATGAAGAGTTGGCAGCGGAGCATGTCGATTTTGCAATGTTGGCAGAAGCCGATGCCTATGCGGAGTTTTCCGAGCATCTGGAGATATTGGAGCGGTTGCTACTGCGTTATGAAGCATTACTTTTGGAAAAAGGCTTGACCGATAGAGCGTTCATCCCCAAGCACTATCGCTGCAATGAGGCGTTCGTTCGGAACTATGACGAGATCGTTATCCACCTTGAAGGGTATCTTAGCCGGTTCGAACTGACACTCTTGGCATCTGTATCGCAGTGGGTACCTGTAAAGATCCACTATGATACGAGCCCTTTTAATCAAAAGATGCAAGAGCGGTTTGCTGAGTATGGGGTGGTGTTGCCCTCTCATGCGCATGTACTCTTCGACATGGGAAAGAAACAGGTTTTAGAGAGTAAGCCCAATACAAAGATGTTGCAAGCGGAAGTGCTGAAAGTAGAGGAGCGTCAGGAACAGATCGCTTTGGCATTTGTGAAGATAGAACAGATGGTACAAAAAGGGATCGCTCCGGAGAGGATCGCATTGATATTGCCCGATGAGTCCTTTAAGCATCAAGTCGCACTTTTCGATACCCTGAACAATCTGAACTTTGCGATGGGATATGATTATCGTAACGGGCGTATCTATAAACAACTCGATGCGATATGGCGTTACTGGCAAAGCGGAGAGAAGGAGGCGCTGTTTTTGATGGAGCGTTATGGTCTGGATGTAAAGAGCGTACATGTACTCTCTTCTGTGCAAAAGATAGATATTGAAGCCTTCTTCTTGATATTGGAAGAACTTGGTTTGCGGGAGACAAAGCAAGAGCGCGTGCAAGAGCGTATGTTCCATCTGCGTATGCTCTTTGACGATACGCTTCTTCCCGTGAAAGTATGGCTTTATTTATGGCTCAAAGAGCTTGCGGAAGTGACGATCGATGATGTGCGTGGGGGGAAAGTGACCGTAATGGGTGTACTTGAGACACGGGGTATAGACTTTGATGGTGTAGTAATCGTCGATTTCAATGAGGGGATCGTACCTGCTAGTTCGGGGAAGGACCGTTTTCTCAATACACAGGTACGTGCTTTTGCATCATTACCGACACGCAGTGACAGAGAAGCACTTCAGAAGCAGTATTATAAACGCCTTTTGGAGTCTGCGAAGGAGTCTGCTGTGATCTTTAGCAGCAGTGACAATCGACTCCCGTCACCATTTATTTATGAGCTTGGACTTTCTGAGCCTAAAGAGGCGGATGTTCCGCTCTCTTTGCTGTATGGACAACCCTCTTTGCTCGTTGAAAGTAGCGATCCTGTGGTTGAGTCGTTCGATGCTGCTGCCGTAGTGTGGTCTGCATCACGCCTTAAGACCTTCCTTTCATGTAAACGAAAATACTACTACCGTTATCTATGCAAGATAGATGCAAAAGCGGAAGATGATCTCAATGAAGGGCGTTTTTTGCATCAGGTGCTTGAGAAACTTTTTGCAGAGCGCTCTTTTTATGAGAGTGAAGCGGAGATGGAAAGGGCACTGGGTATGCTGATGGCGGAGCTTCATCCGCACAGTGATGCCAAAGCGCTCTATCAAAAGCAGTTTTGGATGCAGAAGCTTCGTCCTTTCGTCTCACGACAGGTAAGACACTTTCAAGAGGGGTGGCGTGTCCTCCTTCAAGAGGAGGAGTTCAGCGGTGAGATCGGCGGATTGCGTTTTAAGGGAAGGATAGACAGGATCGACCAAAACGAGACCCATACACTGGTGATTGATTATAAAAGCGGCTCCATCAATGAAGCCAACCGTACCAAGGGTTTGGAGAAGTTGACCGATTTTCAAATGAGCATCTATGACCATCTGCTTAAAACACGCTATCAGAACATACAGCTTGCTTTTTGTAAGATATTGGATGGGGGAGAGATGGAAGAGATCACTGCTTTAGATGAGAAGAACGAATTGCTTGGGGAGCATATTGTGACACTGAAGCAGACGAAACACTTTGAAGCGTGCAAGTGTGATGTGTTGCAAACATGTACCTATTGTGAATTTGCCCTCATGTGCGGTAGGGGGGAGTACCTATGAGTTTCAAACCTTTTTTGGCCTATTCTGCATCGGCAGGGAGCGGTAAGACCTTTGCATTGGCGGTACGGTATATCTCACTACTGTTCATGGGAGAATCACCGGGGAGTATTCTTGCTGCGACCTTTACGAACAAAGCGGCAGCAGAGATGCGTCAGCGTGTGGTGGACTCGCTACGGAATCTGGGAGAGAATGAAGCTTTCCTTGAAGCGATCATGCTACAAACAGGGCTGAGCCGTGAGGCGCTCTTTGCCAAACAGCCTGAAGTGTTGGCACGTTTTCTCTCCGCATCGGTACACATTGTAACGCTGGATAGTTTTTTCTCCTCTATTTTAAGGTCGGCTTCGTTGGAGATCGGACTAGAACCTGATTTTGTGACCAAAGAGGAGTCCGAAGATACACTGGAAGCTTACTTCCTTGAGGAGCTCGAAGGTGCCGGTGCACTCTCTTCCTTGGTCTCCTTGGTAATGGATATCGAAGATAAACGTTTCAATAAGATCTTTGATTTGATGCAGCACTTCTATAAGGTCGATCCGCTACTTCCTGAGATCAAAGAGGTGCACTATTCGCTCAAAGAGATCGAAGCGGAGGTGGAGTATCAGCGTCTTCATATGATAAGCCTGCTTCAAGAGAACGGCGCTTCGGCACGTGCGATCAAACAGTTCGAAGTAGGATCGGTCAAAGCACTTTTTGATAAAAGGCTTTTTGAGAAAACCCACCTTGGCGAGCATAGCTGGTTCAAAAAGGTGGTTACTCCTGAGATCGAAGCGTGTTATGCACTATTGAAAGATGTGCTGTGGCGGTGGGTCAAGGCAAAAGAGCAGATAGTGCTACAGCAGATCTTTGATGTCTATGATCATTACAAGAACGCACTGATATCCCATGCAAAAACGAGTGGGGTGCTAACATTCGATGACCTGAGCTACTTTACCTATCGGCTGCTTTATGAGAGTATCTCCAAAGAGTTCCTCTATTTCAAGATCGATGCGAAGTTCAAGCATATTTTACTCGATGAGTTTCAAGATACATCTACATTGCAGTTCTTACTGCTTAAACCGCTTATCGATGAGATCTTTGCAGGGCAGGGGCAGAGTGAATTAAGAAGTTTCTTCTATGTAGGGGATACGAAGCAGTCACTCTACCGTTTCCGTGGAGGTGTGGAGGAGCTTTTTGATAAAGTGGCGGAGCGCTATGGGGTGAAAATCAAGCAGATGGATACCAACTACCGAAGTAGCCGTTATGTCGTAGAGCAGGTCAATGCATGGTTTGAGGGACGAATGCCCGACTTTGTTGCACAAAAGAGTCGCGAAGGGGCACAGGAGGGGTATGTTCGGGTCGTTGAGGCGGAAGAGGTGCTTGCCGAAGCGCTCAAGCAAGCGAAAGAACTGCTTGAGAGGGGGATCGATGTTGATGATATCGCTTTTCTTGTCAGTACCAATAAAGATGGACAGGCACTACAGGAAGTGTGTCAGGAGGAGGGGATCGACACACTGCTTAAGACTTCTTCCTCGCTTAAACACCATCCGAAGATCGCCGCACTAGTCGCTATGGTGCGCTACCTCTTCTATGGAGAGCGTATCGATGCGGAAGCGATGCTTTTAAGGGTGGGGAAAACGCTGGAGGATGTGGATCTAAGCTGGTTCTCCGCATTTATGTCACCGTTACAAGTACTCGATAGGCTCATTCGGGAGTTCGGATATTTCGATAAAGATCTGAACATTCTGAAGCTTTTGTCATTTGCAGACAGCTTTCAGGATATCCCTACGTTTTTAGAGGAGTTCGAGAGCTCACGTATCGCAGTGGCTTCAAACTCGGTACATGGTGCAAAGATCATGACCGTACATGGTTCCAAAGGTCTTGAGTTCGAGCATGTGATCGTTCTGGACAGATTGGGCCGTGCCAATAGCGATAAAGCCCCTTTGATCTTTCACTATAACGAAGCGCTTTTTATCGATAGGATATTCTACCGAACTGCCGGAAGGGAGCACTTTGACCGTGATTATGCACGGGTGATAGAGGAGAGAAAGCTTTCTGCTGCAAAAGACAGGATGAACGTTCTGTATGTTGCACTTACCCGTGCGGTCGAGGGGATGACGATCGTCCGTAAACCCAAAGACTCTATGTTCGATGAGATCGCACTTTCACCCATGAGGCTGGGTGAACCGGCTTCCGTTACCGTGAGCGCAGAAGAGAAGGGTGAAAGCATGGGTAGCTCCGAGCCTATTGTTATCTCCCACTATGGGACACAGGAGGTCAAGGAGAGCAAAAGCGAAGAGGCGCACGATGTGAAGGCGATTCTATTTGGAACGGCACTCCATTATGCGTTGGAGATGATGGGGGATTTCAGCCTTGAAGCGATAGATCAGGCGATGGAGTCTGTAAAGGGACGTTATGGAGAGCTTCTACGTTCAGATGCGCTGGAAGATATACGGTCGCGTATGATGATGTTGCTTCAAGATAGCCACTTTCTTTCAATGCTTGATGGGGCGACCCTCTATAAAGAGAGAGCCTTCAGCTATCAGGGAGAGATGAAACAGGTCGATCTATTGTTGATGTATGATACTTTCAACCGTGTTGTTGACTATAAGAGTTCGAAAAAGATGGTACAAAAACATCGCAATCAGGTACAGAACTATGCACAGGCGATCGAGAAACTAACGGGGAAACCGACCGAAGGGGTGATCGTCTATCTAGAAAAGGAGGAAATCTCCTATATAAACTTAAAATAAACTGAAATTAAATAAGTTTTAAGATTATGTGGGTACAATCCGTCCACAAAAAGAGTTTGCCCCGGCAGATCTTTGATTTAAAATAAGGAAAATCATCATGAAAATGACAAAAGTCGTAAAACCTCATGAAGTACAAAGAGACTGGGTTTTGATCGATGCAGAAGGTAAAACTTTCGGTCGTATCTTGACTGAAGTGGCGTCTATCCTCAGAGGAAAGCATAAGCCATCATTCACACCAAACGTTGACTGTGGCGATTACGTAGTGATCATCAACGCTGAAAAAGCGAAGTTCACAGGTGTTAAATTGGATGAGAAAGAGTACTTTACTCACTCTGGATACTTCGGTTCTACAAAATCCAAAAAACTAAGCGATATGCTTGAAAACCACACTGAGAAGCTTTATAAGCTTGCGGTTAGAGGTATGCTTCCAAAGACAAAACTTGGTAAGCAAATGTTGAAGAAACTCAAAGTGTATGCTGGTCCTGAGCACCCACACACTGCACAAATCAATAAAGGAGCGTAAGGATGGCAACTATCTACGCAACAGGAAAAAGAAAAGCGGCGATCGCTAAAGTCTGGATCACTCCGGGTAACGGTGAGATGCTTATCAACGGTAAAACACTTGATCAGTGGTTGGGTGGACATGAGACATTGAAGATGAAAGTGAGACTTCCACTTGAAGCGACGAAGCAACTTGACTCTTTGAACATTAGAGCAACAACACTTGGTGGTGGTTACTCTGCACAAGCGGACGCTGTAAAACACGGTATCTCTAAAGCATTGGTTGAGTATGAGCCGTCTTTCAGAGCGATCTTGAAGCCTATGGGTCTTCTTACTCGTGACTCAAGAGTTGTTGAGCGTAAGAAACCAGGTAAGAAAAAAGCGAGACGTTCTCCACAGTTCTCAAAAAGATAGTCGATACTTTTCGACCTCTTTTTTCAAACCCTCTCGGGTTTGGCGCACACTCTCATTTCTCTTTTATCCCTTCTCTCTATCCTAAAATAAAGTATGCTCCAGCGGCAAATGCGATCGCAGCAATACCACGTTTGATTATGACACCGATATTGTTCCCTATTTGACAAGAAGAGCACTGTTTATACTTTTTTGCTTCGTACTGTGCGTAGAAGAAGAACCCTATCATAAGTATGATAACAGTAGGGAAAGCGAACTTATCGTAAGTGTACCAGCCAGAGAGTGTCTCTTTGGAGAGGTTAAAGAGCGGTAGGAAGAGGGAGATGAACATAAAAAAGAGCAGTTTGTCCGCAACGGATACGAAGTACTCCTTTTTGCTCTCTGTCGGGCAGAATGCATCACTAAGGTCTGGCATATGTCCTTTGCCTGCAAGTGCCTTGATAGCTTGTTCTCTTTGATGGGGAAGCAGTCTGTCCAGTAGTGTGGTGTTAAATAGATAGTCCAGCTTTCGTTGAAAAGTGGCAGCTTTGTCACGTTCGTCTATTTTGATGGTCTGCATTTTCCCCTCGGCATCATCATAGACGATGCTTAGTTTCCCATAACGCTTTACCGTAATAGGTTGATCAAAGAAGTAGCTGCTTGATTCAGTAGAGTCAAAAGGGTCACTTTGAGTGATGATGCGGGGGTTGGCATAGGCGTGATAGGTGTTGTTCTCTTTAATGACCATCAGCTGATATGCATAACCGATCTGAATGGCACTTAAGGCTTCAAGCCCCTCCGCTTCTATCGTATCGATAAGATCGGTCAGTATCTGTTGGTAGGTTTCATGAAAGTCCCGAATGGGACCGGCATTGACATTGATGCTTTCATCGGGATAACGCTTAAGCGGCTGTACCATGGTTTGTAATCCTTTATATGAACATATTTGCTAAAACGAATTGTATGAAATAAGGTTTAAGAAATAGGTTACATGAGAGGGAAGCGCACAGGCGCTTCCGGAAGGTTTAGTGGCTTTTGCTTACGACAACCAACATCTTAATGTTGATCACGAGAAAGCGAAAGAGTTGAAAGATAACGCAGGTACGCAATTTTCTTGCAAATGCACTTGGAATCATCGTAAGGTTGAACGCATCGCTCTTGGCAAAGTTTACTTCTTCTTGTTTCATAGGTTTCTCCTTCTTTCTTATTCTGGGATCAAAGTCCAGCCCGGATTGAGCTTCGCTTTATAGATGAACATATGGTGGAGGATATGCTTGATCCAGTGACCAGCAAGACCGATCTCACCGAACGTATAGTCTGTATCACGACCTGTTCCAGGGTATTTTTCAAAGTCTGGAACAACCGGATAAACGGTCATTGCCGCCGCTGTACCGTCAAATACACCTTTACCTGCCGATGCAACACAAGCCGCACCCATTTCAGCCATAGATGCTTCATGAAGATGTGCATTCTCCCCTTCTTTAATGAGGTCACATACAGAGTGCGCGACCGCTTTACCGATGATACCCGCAGGCATACCTGTTCTTGGCGGTGTCGGGTTGATCGGAGTTCCGTTGACAGATGTCATCGGTTTAGAGATCAAGTGTGGTGGTGCGAATGCGATACCTGCTGCAAAGATGTTCTTGTAGTCAGGGTTCTGATATGTACGTGGCCAGTCACTCGCTTTCCACTCTTCATACGGCTTACCTGAGTAGTCGGCATCGACCTTCATGAATCCGTTCGGTGCAAAGAGTTTACCTGTAATGTCCTCTCCCGCTTTATCGTATGCTTTAAGACCGACACCTGCAAACGGTGGGATAAGCATCGCGAAGTCGAACTCTTCTTCACCTGTGGTGCCGTCAAGAAGTTCATAGTGTACTTTTCCAGCTTCCACTTTGTTCACGTGTGCACCGATCAACCAAGGTACATCTCTCTCAGCGAAGAGTGACTCGGCAAAGAGCTTGGAGCTGACGACATAACCGCCCACTTTCATGTGAAGACCACCCATACCGAAGTCTCCTAGGAACGACTCGTTAGAGATCCATTTGATCTCAAGGTTGTCCCTGACACCTGCTTTCTTCGCTTCATGCTCGATGTTGAAGATATATTCGAACGCGGCACCTTGACATGTACACATACCGTGACCTGTACCTACAAGGATCTTCTGCTTTTGCGTTTTTGCTTTTTCAAAGATCTGCTTGAGTTCAAGGTTCGCATGCATTGCGTGGTCTGCGGTACATACGGAAACAGTGTGCTCACCGAGTTGTCCGTTACCGTCACCTAGACCCGGAGTCGCATCGAAGTTGAGTTTCGGTCCTGTCGCATTGATAAGGTAGTCATAGGTGATCTCTTCGGTCTGACCTGCTTTGCCTTGACCTGTATACTCGATTGTGATATACGGCTTATCGCTGTCGGCTTTCCCCTCAGGGTGAATAGAGACTGCTTTTGCCTGTCTGTAGTCGATCCCTGCTTTTTCATAGACCGGAGCAAGAGGGAATACAACATCCTCTTTTGTCATCTGTCCTACACCTACCCAGATGTTAGACGGGATCCAGTTCCATTGTGAGTTTGGTGTAACGACCACTACTTCGTGTTCACTACCCAGCCACTTTTTTGCGAATGTCGCGGCAGTGTGTCCTGAGACCCCACCACCCATTACGATTAAACGTGCCATAGCCTTCCTTCATGTTAAAATTGATTATTGACACTCCATTGTAGAGCAACCTTTTTTAAAATCAATTGAATTTATATAAATTGCTTTTGATTATTATCATGAATTATCTTTTAAATAAGTTCAAACATTCAAAATGGAAAAAAGCCCCTCTTTTAAAAAGAACTTCATCAGCTCATTTGATGAAATTAGGATAATATTTGTATGATTTTTCGCCGCCTATTTATAAAAATATGCTAAAATCCCTACCAATCAAAACTACTATTACAGTAGAAAAGGGAAGTTGTGCGGATAGTGAGGGCTGTTAACCATTATATTGTCTGGTGTCTTTTTCTCTCCTTTGCCTATGGTGGGTTGTGGAATATGCCCTATGAAAAAGGGGAGAGTGCGACCAATACACTTTTTAGTACCTTCTCCGTCGCACCGAAACACCTCGATCCCGTGCGCTCTTACAGTGCGAACGAATGGGCGATCATCGGACAGATCTATGAGCCGCCTTTACAGTACAACTATGTCGACCGTCCCTACCGGCTCGAACCTCTAACCCTTATGCGAATGCCGGAAGTAACCTACCTGGATGAGAACGGAACACTTTGTGACGAGAACAGCACCCGTGTGGCATATTCGCGTTATCATCTACAGTTGCGACCGGATATCCGATACCAAGACCATCCCGCTTTTGTAAAGCACAGTGACGGTACGCTCTACTACGGCAAGCTTCAGCCGTCGTTACTCTCATCGATCTCTTCGGTGTGGGACCTTCCAAAACGGGCAAGCCGTGAGGTGAGAGCGGAAGATTATGCCTATGCGATCAAGCGTATGGCAGTACGTGCCTACCATTCACCCGTTCTCGATACGATGCGACCCTATATCGTCGGGCTCGATTCATTCTCCAAGCAGATAAGCCAGATCGCACAAATAAAGCATCAGGCACACCGGCCCCTGGATCTTCGTGCCTATACGATCGAGGGGGTGAAAGTGACCGGAAAGAGGAGCCTTGAGATCACCATCCATGGAAAGTATCCGCAATTTCTCTATTGGCTGGCGATGAACTTCTTTGCACCGATCCCATGGGAGGCGGATCTTTTCTATCAGCAAGAAGGCTTGAGGGCAAAGAATATCTCACTTGATACCTCACCTGTAGGAAGCGGCCCTTACTATCTGGCACTGAGCGATCCTAACCGGAAGATGATACTAAAACGCAATCGGCACTTTCATACAGAGTACTACCCGGGGATGGAAAAAACGGAGCTGAACAGGCTTCCTTTTATCGACAGGGTCGTCTACACGCTGGAGAAAGAGAGCATCCCGATGTGGAATAAGTTTCTGCAAGGTTACTATGACGCATCGGGTATCAGCTCCGAAGCGTTCGATCAGGCAGTTGAGATAGGCAGTAGCGGCAGTATGGGGTTAAGTGATACCATGAAGCGCAAAGGCATACGAATGATCGGTTCGGTCGAACCTTCCATATTCTATATGGCGTTCAATATGGAAGATCCGGTTGTCGGTGGGTACTCCGAGTCGGCAAAGAAGCTGCGTCAAGCGATCAGTATCGTGCAGGATCAAGAGGAGTATATCTCTATTTTCATGAATGAAAGAGGTGTGGCGGCACAAGGACCTATTCCTCCGGGGATCTTCGGTTATGTACTGGGTGAAGCGGGTACGAACCGTGTGGTCTATGACTGGGTGAACGGAAAACGCGTACGAAAGAGTCTGGCGTATGCGAAGCGCCTACTTGCCGAAGCAGGGTACCCTGATGGGATCGATCCTCAAACAAAAAAGCGTCTTAAACTCTACTACGATACGACTGCAACAGGTCCGGATGATCGGGCATTGATGGATTGGAGGCGAAAACAGTTCGCTAAGCTTGGGATCGACCTTGTGATCCGTGCAACGGACTATAACCGTTTTCAAGATAAGGTACGACGGGGGAAGGTACAGATATTCAGCTGGGGGTGGAATGCGGACTATCCTGACCCTGAGAATTTCCTTTTCCTTCTTTACGGAGGGAATGCCGTGGTCGATACGGGGGGAGCGGGGATCAACAGTAGCAACTACAAGAACCCTGTGTTCGACCGTCTTTTTGAAGAGGTGAAAAGTATGGAGAACACACCGCAAAGGGCAAAGAAGATCGTACGAATGGTTCATATCGCTCAAGAGGATGCCCCTTGGGTCTGGGGTGTCTACCCTAAAAGTCTGGTCTTGGTACACCACTGGTTCACACAGGTACTTCCCCATGCGATGGCGAACAATACGCTGAAGTATAAATGTATCGACCCGAAAGAACGTGTGGCAAAGCAGCAAATGTGGAATCAGCCGGTCTATCTGCCGTTATTGATCATCGGCGGAGCGATACTCCTGTTGGGGTGGTGGCTCTATAAACTCTATGAGAAGCGGCAGCGCCGTACGATAAGAGAGAGGAGGTAGCTGATGTTCATCTATATACTTCGGCGTATTCTCTATGCCGTACCGATCTTGATCGGGGTGAACTTGATCACCTTTATGCTCTTTTTCATGGTCAACTCCCCTGATGATATGGCACGGGTACAGCTGGGTGCGAAACAGGTCACTCCTCAGATGATCGAGGCATGGAAAGTGGAGAGGGGGTATGACAAACCGCTCTTCTATAATGCAGAGGCTTCTGGTGTGGAGAAGGTCACAAAAACACTCTTCGTGCAAGAATCAAGTAAGCTCTTTCGCTTTGATTTCGGTCGCTCCGATGCCAACCGTGATATCAAAGAGGATATCAAAGCGCGTATGGGTCCTTCCCTTGCGATCGCACTACCGACATTTTTGATCGCACTGGTGACCAATATCTCTCTGGCATTGCTGCTGGTACTCTTTCGGGGAACGGTGCTGGATACTACGGCAATGGTCATTGCAGTGATGATCATGTCCGTTTCGGGGCTTTTCTATATTATTGCAGGGCAGGTGCTCTTCTCCAAAATATGGCACTGGGTACCCATTTCGGGATATGCAGAAGGCTGGGAAGGGATACGGTTCATTATTTTGCCCGTCCTCATCGGAGTCTTCTCCGGTTTGGGTTCTGGGGTGCGATGGTACCGCTCGATCTTCTTGGAGCAGATCAATCAGGACTATGTGCGAACGGCGCGTGCAAAGGGGCTCTCTGAGGTACGGGTGCTCTTCTCGCATGTGTTGAAGAACGGGATGCTGCCTATTCTGACCGGTGTGGTGGTGATCATCCCCTCTCTTTTTATGGGAAGTTTGATCATGGAGTCTTTCTTTGGTATTCCGGGACTTGGCTCCTATACGATCGATGCGATCCATGCACAGGATTTTGCGATCGTTAAAGCGATGGTCTTTTTGGGGTCGGTGCTCTATATCGTCGGGCTGATCCTGACGGATATCTCCTACACACTGTTCGATCCGAGGGTAAAACTATGAGCTTGCATCTGTTACTGACCGATATCTTATTGTGGTCTCTGATGATAGGAGGTATGGCATGGGGTGTTTATATGCGCAAAGCGAAGGCGGGACTGGAGGCGTGGAGAGATATCTTCCGTTCGCCTGTTGCAATGGTCTCTGCGGTGATACTGCTCTTCTATCTTGCGTTCGCACTGCTGGACTCAGTTCACTTTAAAGTGAACGATCCTCATCGAAGCGATAGCGGTTCTGTCATCTCTTTGCTCGATATGGCAATGCAGCACCGCAGGACATTCTCGGAGCGGACCTACTCCGCACCCTTTGCGACACAGGAGTACACCCGTTCCGTTGTTGTTGATAAGAAAGGTGTGACCCATCAATCCTTTCTTCCTTTGAAGCATGTTTCTCCGGAAGGGTTCTGGCAAAAGAGTATGTGGGGGATGGGAGTGGGTATCGCTCTTGCCTTGTTGCTGATCTTTCTGCATCGCCGATGGTTAAGAGGTGGTCATGAACGGGGAGAGCCGCTTCCGTGGCGCAGTGCCTATATGACCTTTGCTATATTGACGGTACTTTTTAGCTGGCTTTATGTCATGAGCTTCTCCTTTCATGTACTGGGTACGGACAAGGTCGGTGGCGACCTCTTCTACGCCTCTTTGAAGAGTATCCGTACAGGAATGCTTATAGGTACCCTGACCACACTGGTCACCCTGCCTTTGGCATTAGTGCTTGGCGTCAGTGCCGGGTATTTCAGAGGATGGGTCGATGATCTGATACAGTACCTCTACACGACACTCAGCTCTATTCCCGGAGTGTTGTTGATCGCGGCAGGTGTCTTGACGATGCAAGTGATGATGGATCAGCATCCTGATTGGTTCGCTACGACCGTCGAACGTGCCGATATCCGTTTGCTCTTTCTTGTCGTGATATTGGGTGTGACGAGCTGGACGGGGCTGTGCCGGATGCTTCGTGCCGAGACGTTACGTATTTCGCAGATGGACTACGTGACGGCGGCAAAGGCGTTCGGGGTGAACAGTTGGCAGATCATGTGGCGGCATATCGTACCGAACCTGACCCATATCATTCTTATCTCGATCGTACTGGATTTCTCCGGGCTTGTTTTGGCAGAAGCGGTACTCTCCTATGTCGGTGTGGGGGTTGACCCGACCATGTACAGTTGGGGGAACATGATCAATCAGGCACGCTTGGAGATGGCACGCGATCCAATGGTCTGGTGGTCGCTCTTTTCCGCATTTATCTTCATGTTCGTGTTGGTGCTTGCGGCAAACCTCTTCTCCGACAGGGTACAGCACGTACTTGACCCAAGGAATGTCTCATGAACCACGCTCTGGTTGTCGAAGGTCTGACGCTGCGTACCAAGAAGCAGACATTGGTGGAGAATGTCTGCTTTGAGCTAAAAAGGGGTGAGTGTGTTGCACTGGTAGGAGGATCTGGAAGTGGAAAATCCCTCACTGCGTTAGCGATCATGCAACTTCTTCCGCAGGGGGTATATCCGGTAAGCGGTGATATCCGCCTTGAGTCGCGTTCGCTCTTTGATCTGAGTGAGCGTCAGATGCAGCATATAAGAGGTGAACGTATCGGGATGATCTTCCAAGAACCGATGTCGGCGCTCAACCCTGTCGTTTGTGTAGGAGAGCAGGTTGCTGAAGTACTGCGTATTCACAAAGCAATTCCCAAGGCAGAGATCAAAGCACGGGTGATCTCCCTTTTTGACGAGGTCGCACTTCCTGAACCGCATGAGCGTTACGGATGGTACCCGCATCAGTTATCAGGCGGACAGAAACAACGTGTGATGATCGCAATGGCTTTGGCGTGTGAACCCGATGTGCTTATTGCCGATGAACCGACAACCGCACTTGATGTGACCGTGCAGGCGCAGGTATTGGCGCTGCTTGAGAAGATCAAACGGACACGGAAGCTCTCGATCCTCTTCATCACCCACGATATGGCGGTGGTATCGCAGATCGCAGACCATGTGGTGGTGATGCAAAAAGGGCATGTGGTAGAGCAAGAAGCGGTGGATGTACTCTTCCGAGATCCGACCCATCCCTATACGAGACAACTGCTCTATGACGCCTCGGGCAGGATGATAAAGCGTAGTGTTCATGAGCAGAAAGCACCTACGGTATTATCGGTCGAAGCACTTCGAGTCTACTTTGAAAAACGAGGTATGCTTTGGGGAATGAAGCGTGAGGTGACAAAAGCGGTCGACGGGATCGATCTCACCCTTTGTCGGGGAGAGACCTTGGCACTGGTCGGGGAGTCGGGAAGCGGGAAGAGTACAGTGGCAAAGGCGCTGTTGGCATTGGTACCTTTTCAAGGTGAGATCTATTTAGGCTCGACCCGTATCAGTGGGATGGGAGAGCGTGCCTTCAAGCCCTTCCGTAAGCGTATTCAGATGATCTTCCAGGATCCTTTTGCTTCGCTTGACCCGCGTATGCGTATCGGGGATATCCTCAAAGAGGGAATGGAGAGTTTGGGAGTCGGGCCTCGTGATAAGGAGGCGCAATATGCCTATTTGCAAGAGCTGCTTAGACAAGTGGAACTGCCGGAGAGCTACCTTGAGCGTTATGCCCATGAGTTCTCCGGAGGAGAGCGTCAGCGTATCGGGATCGCCAGAGCATTGGCTCTCAAGCCGGAAGTGATCATCTGTGATGAACCGACCTCTGCATTGGATGTGAGCGTACGTTCGCAGATATTGGCACTACTGAAGCGTATTCAAGAGGAGACAGGGGTTGCCTATCTTTTTATTACGCATGATCTTGCACTGGTTCCTTCCATTGCCGATGAAGTAGCAGTGATGTGTCGAGGGAAGATCGTCGAGCAAGGGAGGGTCAAGAGGGTGATGTACTACCCCTCGCATTCCTATACGCGTACGCTTTTGGCAGCCGTTCCGAAGTTGCCGGATTTTATTTATGGAAAAGAGGATATATGACAATACTATTTGATCTTGATGGTACATTGATCGATTCGACCGAAGCGATCTTGGAGAGTTTTGCTGCGGCATTCGCCCATTTTGGAGAAGTGTTACCAAATGAGACAGCGATCAAAGCGGAGATCGGTCATCCGCTCGATGCGATGTTCAGAACATTGGGAGTGGAGGAGTCTTTGGTGTGGGAGTATGTCGCTGCCTATAAAGCGCACTATCGAAAGATATCGTGTCAAAAGACCGTGCTTCTTCCCGATGCGAAAGAGGCGATCACACTGGCACATGCACATGCCAGATTGGGGATTGTTACGACGAAAACGGCGGAGTATTCCCGTGAGATGCTCGAATATATGGGCATTATGCACTATTTCGAGGTACTGATAGGGCGCGAGGATGTGACCGATCCCAAACCGCATCCCGAGCCGATCTTCAAAGCCGTCTCGAAGTTAAATGCGGATACAACCAAGTGTTGGATGATCGGAGATACCTCTATGGATATTCAAGCCGCAGATGCCGCAGGGGTGCAGAGTGTTGCTGTGACATGCGGTTATGCCGATGAGGATCTCCTGCGAGAACTCACCCCTAATATCGTGCCGAATGCGTTGGAAGCTGTGAAATTTATTGTCGGTTCATAACGTCAGGTTAAAAAAATTGTAATTTCAAGCACAGTTTAAGAGTGTCATCATTACAATGGGATTACATTTTAGTATTTTGGGTGTAGACTCATATACTTAACTACTTAGAGGAGAAACTATGATTGAGATCAGATGGCATAGCCGTGCAGGTCAAGGTGCCGTAACCGGTGCAAAAGGTTTAGGATCCGTTGTTGCTACAACCGGAAAGCAGGTACAAGCGTACGCACTTTACGGTTCTGCTAAACGTGGTGCTGCGATGAATGCATATAATAGAATCGATGACAAACCGATCAGAAACCAGGAGACGAAGATGTTCCCTGACTATGTATTCGTGATCGATCCTGCATTGGCGTTTACGGATGATATTACAAAGAATGATAAGCCTGAGACACAGTATATCATTACGACACATCTCTCTAAAGAGGAACTGATCTCTCAGATCCCTGCACTTCAGGACAAAGTAGACAGAACCTATGTTGTTGACTGTATGCAGATTTCTTTAGATACGATCGGAAGAGCGATGCCGAATACACCGATCTTGGGTGCGTTCATGAAAGTATCCAAAATGTACGAGTTGGATTTTTTCCTTGATAACATGAAGAAGGTACTTTCCAAGTTCCCGCAAAGAATCATCGATGCCAACATGGAAGCGATTACCAGAGCATATAACGAAGTGAAGTAGAAGGAGCACATTGTGAGTACAGGTGTATTAGGAACGGAAAAAAGAGGTATCAGAGAATTAGGTGCTGAAGAGAAAGTTGGCTGGGATGAAGTAACACGCGGTGTGGTACTTGACTCTTTTGAGGGAGATGCGACCGATATCGTACATAAAAAAGCGGAAGAGAGAAACTACTCCGATTTCAACTCCTATACAGCAACAGTTGCATCTTGGAGGATCATCAAGCCGGTCTATAACAGAGATATCTGTATCGACTGTCAGAACTGTTGGGTATGGTGTCCGGATACATCGATCATCTCAAGAGACAAGCAGATGCTCGGTATCGACTACGATCACTGTAAAGGATGTGGGGTATGTGTAGAGGTATGTCCTACCAACCCGAAATCACTATTGATGTATTCTGAAGCGACGGATAACGACGAGGCACTTGCCGGTTGGCCGCAAAAAGAGAAAAAAGAGAAGAAGTAAAGGACTACTATGGCAAAAGAATTTGAATTAAATGAAGTAGAAGTATGGGATGGTAACTATGCCGCATCTCAAGCATTGAGACAAGCACAGATCGACGTTGTTGCTGCATACCCTATTACCCCGTCAACACCGATCGTTGAAGGATATGGTGCATACGTAGCGAATGGTTATGTTGACGGTGAATTCGTAATGGTAGAGTCCGAGCACGGTGCAATGTCAGGTTGTGTCGGTGCGGCTGCTGCGGGTGGACGTGTTGCTACTGCAACCTCTTCTCAAGGTTTCGCATTGATGGTAGAGGTACTCTACCAGGCATCTGGAATGAGACTTCCTATCGTACTTACAGTGGTCAACAGAGCATTGGCTTCTCCTCTGAACGTACGTGGTGACCACTCAGATATGTATCTTGGTCGTGATAGCGGTTGGATCCAGCTTGATGCATACAACCCACAAGAGGCATACGACTTGACACTGTGTGCATTCCGTATCGGTGAGCATCTTGACGTAAGACTTCCGGTGATGGTTCACCAAGACGGTTTTACTACTTCTCATAAAGCGCAGAACGTTACACCACTTAAAGATGATGTTGCATATAAGTTCGTAGGTGATTACGTACCTGTAAACGATATGCTTGACTTCTCCCGCCCTGTTACCCATGGTGCGCAGACAGAGGAAGATTGGCACTTCGAGCACAAAGCAAAACAGCACAAAGCGTTGATGGACTCAAGAACGGTCATCGATGAAGTGTTGGCTGAGTTCAAAGAGCTTACGGGACGTGAGTACAAAAGAGTGGAAACATACTACATGGAAGATGCGGAAGTAGCATTGGTCGTTCTTGGATCTTCAGTCGAAACAGCAGTTATCGCTGCTGAAGAGCTTAGAGCTGAAGGTATCAAAGCGGGTATCGTCTCTCCAAGATGTTTCAGACCGTTCCCATACGATCTTGTAAGAGATGCGTTGGATGTACCGTCACTCAAAGCGGTATGTTGTATGGATAAATCAGCACCGGGCGGTGCGATGGGTGCGCTCTTCAATGAGATCTCGGCAGCGGCATATACGACCGAGTCGAGACCATTGATCACAAACTATATCTACGGATTGGGGGGACGTGACTTCTCGATCGAAGAAGCAAAACGTATCTTCAAAGAGCAAAAAGCACATGCTGATGCAGGACATATCACTACACCGATCCAGCAGTTCTCCGGTGTTAGAGGACCGAAACTTGGATTTTTTGAAACGAGAAGGGGTTAAGAATGGCAATTACATCAATTAAGAACTTGAAAGAATTTTCTACAGCGAACGACAGATTCGAGGGATCTCACCTTCTCTGTCCGGGGTGTGCGCACTCTATGATCGTTAGAGAGCTGATGAACGCTACAGATGACAACCTCGTGATCGCTTCAAACACAGGATGTTTGGAAGTTTCAACAGCGGTATACCCATATACATCATGGGATACCTCTTGGATCCACATCGGATTTGAGAATGCGGCAACAGCTGCGGCATGTGCTGAGTCTATGTTCAAAGCAAGAAAGAGAAAGGGAACACTCCCTAATCCTGATGCACCGGTTAAATTCGTTGCGTTCGGTGGAGACGGTTCTACATACGACATCGGGTTCCAGTGGCTCTCCGGTGCGATGGAGCGTGGACACGACTTTACCTATATCTGTCTTGATAACGAGAACTATGCGAATACAGGTGGACAGAGATCATCGGCAACACCGGTAGGAGCACACACTTCTACAGCACAGGCGGGAACACACTCTTACGGTAAGACACAGCGTAAAAAAGACATTGTTTCCATTATGGCAGCACACGGTGCACCATATGTAGCACAGCTTGCACCGAACAAATGGAAGTCTATGGCTAAAGGGTTCCAAAAAGCACTTGAGACCGAAGGACCATGTTTCATCAACACTGTTTCAGCATGTACGACCGAGTGGAAGTTCGATCCGAAAGATACTATCAATGTAACAGACCTGGCAACAGACTCTTTGATGTTCCCGATCTATGAGATCATCAATGGACATGAGCTTAACATTCTTTACAGACCGAAGAACGTTATTCCTGTTGAAGACTATCTCGGTGCACAAGGGCGTTATAAACACCTCTTCAAACCTGAATACAGACATGTCATTGACATGATCCAAAAAGAGGTGGATGAGAAGTGGGAGTTGTTACAGCGCCGCGAAGAAGCAAGAGTCTAATCTTTCTTGCTATTTCACAGCATCTTGGACTGAATGGAAGTTTTTCTGTTCAGTCACTTACTTAAAGTAAGCTCTTTCACTCTAAAACTTCCATTAAGCCTAATCTACTGCAAACTAACAAGAAATCTTTAAACTTTGTGATATAAAAGTATTCCTGACTTTTCCTATAAAAACCAATTGATAAAGTCAATTTTTCAAAAACTTTTAATTTTTAACTTTTAATTTTTAATTCTCCTAGTATAATCTGAAAAGATTATTCAAGGAGTATATATGCCTTTATTAGACAGTTTTACCGTAGATCACACCAAGATGATCGCACCGGCAGTGCGTGTAGCAAAAACCATGCAAACCCCAAGTGGAGATGAGATCACCGTATTCGACCTGCGTTTTTGCAGACCGAACAAAGAGATCATGGGAGAGAGAGCGATCCATACGCTTGAGCACCTCTTTGCAGGGTTTATGAGAGATCATCTAAACTCTAAAAAGGTAGAGATCATCGATATCTCTCCAATGGGGTGCCGTACCGGGTTCTATATGTCCCTGCTGGGTTCTCCAAAGCCTAAAAAAGTTGCTAAGGCGTGGAAGAAGTCGATGAAAGATGTACTGAAAGTAAAAAAACAGAGCGACATTCCCGAACTCAATATCTATCAGTGCGGAACATACAAGATGCACTCACTTGACGAAGCCAAAGAGGTTGCACAAAATGTACTTGACCGTGGTATTGGCATTATGGACAATGAAGAGCTGAAGTTGAGTAAAAAGATCCTTAAAGGATTGTAGTATGCTGATCTGGATACCTGTAGAGAGTGAAAACGGTCTGGCTTCGAATATCGTACCTCAAGTAGAGGCAAAGAAGTGGGCATTGATTGATTTTGACGAAGGACGCATTAAATCCCTTGAGTTCTATAACAGCATTGATGATTTAGGTGGTGAGTGGGTGGACTTTATCATTCTTGCCAACAAGTTTGAGAACTACCTTGACTACATGAATGAAGGGATGATGGTACTGGTCGTACGTGAAGAGAAGCGTATCGAAGAGATCATCGAAGCGTTCAAGTTCAAAGAGTTGGATGAGATCGGGTTGTAATAGTTGCGTATTGAAAAGATGTTATAATAAGTCAGATTGCTTTAATAATAAAGTGAATAGTGATGAATAAGCAGAAGATATTAAATGCTCTTGAAAACGGCTCTGTGGAATGGAGAAAGCATGCCCTAGAGAGAATGCTTGAGCGGGATATAGGTCGTAAAGAGGTTCTATCTGCATTAGAAGAGGGCGACATCATTGAGTATTATGAGAATGATACCCCTTTTGAGAGTGCCCTCTTTTTTTATATAGGTGCTAAACCTGTACATGTGGTGGCAAGTTTGGATGAATTATCTTAAACAATCTATGTTATAACTGCGTATATACCGTCTACCGCTCACTTCTTTGATGATTTGAAGACAAGGAGAGATGATGAAACATAGTGATAGTAAGTGTCCGATCTGTAATGGTAAAAAAGAGCAGGGGAAAGTAACCTTTACCGTAGACTTAGGGACAAATCTTGTTGTGATCAGAGAGACACCTGCTACAGTCTGTTCGGCGTGTGGTGAAGAGTGGATCAGTAATGAAGTAGCAGAGACGATTGAGTCTTTGGTCAAAGAGGCAAGAGTAAAGAACCGTGTGATCGAAGTTATCTATTTTTCTTTGGAAAACGTAGCCTAAATAAAACGATGTTGCTATAGCTATGGATCTTTACAACGAATCTCTTCGAAATGAAAAAGAACTGATACCTACCGATGATGGGAGTGTGACACTCTATTCCAAAGAGTTCAATGAGTCCTACCACTCCCCCAAAGACGGGGCACTTAACGAGAGCCTCCAAAAGCATGTACTTCCCGCATTCAATCTGCATCAGGGTAAAACAGCTTTAAGCATACTCGATATCTGTTATGGGTTGGGGTACAATACACTTGCTACACTTTACCATGTCAAAAAATATAACTTACCTGTTACGTTGCACATTATCTCTCCTGAGTTCGATGAAACATTGGTTCGTTCTTTGAAGAATTTCGATTATCCTTCAGAGTTTGAGATGCTTAAACCGATCATTGAAGCGATCAGTGAAAACTTTTATTATGCAGATAAGCAGTTTAAAATAGAAGTTCTTATTGGTGATGCCCGTCAAACCATTCCCTCTCTAAATGCTGATGAAGTCAGATTTGATATCATCTATCAAGATGCTTTCAGCCCCAAGGTCAATCCGCTTTTGTGGACTAGAGAGTGGTTTGCCGACATTCGTGCCTTATGCAGTGAAGATGCGGTGCTTACTACATATTCTACCGCAGCAGCGACACGTATGGGGCTTGATGAGAACGGCTTTGTGCTGCACTATTTTGATGCACCTGATACAAGGCGATCTCTGGTCGCATCTCCCCGAAAAATAGATTCGTTAGAGTGGATCGATATGGCGTTGAAAAGGCAGAGAAATCCGGAAGCAAAAAGCCTGAAGGATGCGGAAATCCTTAGCGCTTCTTAGTCTATATGAACTGTTAGCCAGAGGCTTCCTTTTGTTGTCCGTGCAACACGGTGACGTGTCTGCTTGGGGATAAAAAGCATATCCCCTTTAAGAAGTAGGTACTGCCGATCTTCCATCCATATTTCTGCTTCTCCCTCTATCAGCACGACCCACTCATCCTCTTCTTGACAATACACTCTCTCTTCTAGGTGATCTGAACTTACGATACGATTGATCGTAACGTTCTTCCAGGTAAGAAGGGTGGTAAATGATTCCCCCTCTTGTGGTGTGCTCACATCAAAAAAATTCATCAGTAACTCATCTGTATCGCATCGACCTCTTGCCATCCCATCGATCTTGGCTTTGCTCTATGGGCAAGGATATGGTCGATATAGCGTGCAAAGAGATCGGTCTCAACATTAACCTTCGTCCCGATCGTATAACTGTGCATAAGGGTCTGTTCGAGCGTATGTGGAATAATGGTCAACCTAAAAGCGTCATCATAGACATCATTGACCGTTAAAGAGATCCCGTCTATCGTAATGGAGCCTTTGGGAATGATATAGGCAGTATACTTGCTGGGCACTTTGATAATGAAGTCGGTGGCATTCTCTCGTTTTTGCACCTGTGAGACCTCCCCGATGCAATCGACATGCCCTTGCACGATATGCCCTTCGAACCGATCGTTCATCTGCATAGCAGGCTCAATATGTACATTTCCTTGAAATTTTTCCGCAGGGACGATGGAACGCGTCTCGTCCGCTACCTCCAGATCGAAGCCGTCAGAGTGTACTTTGATGACAGTCAGACAAACCCCGTTAATTGCAATGGAGTCCCCCAGCTTCGCTTGATGCTTGGAGCGGATGGTCAAAATATTGTTTCTGTAACTTTTTACTGTAGCGATCTCGCGTATCAAACCTGTAAACATCAGTAACTCCTTTGGAGAGGAGTGAGGAGTGTTGGTATGCTTTTTTGCAAAAAGCTATTTATTATCATAGAAGAGTACCTTATATAATTTAGATATAATTCGCTTAATTATAGCAGAAACGAGTGAAGAGTGAAGAGTGAAGAGTGAAGAACGAAGGTAGGTAATGTTTTGCATTACTTTTATTATAAAAGCATTGTATGCAATGCTTACCGATATTCTTAATTCTTAATTCTTAATTCTTAACTCCAAAAACGGAGTTTTTGATGAAATATGATGTAATCGTCATCGGTGGAGGACATGCAGGGATCGAAGCGGCATTAGCCTCGGCGCGTATGGGTGTCAAGACCCTTCTTGTCACTATTTTGGTAGAGCAGATCGGAGCGAGTTCCTGTAATCCGGCTATCGGAGGTTTGGCAAAGGGGCATTTGGTACGCGAAGTGGATGCGCTTGGCGGTGAGATGGGTGTATGTACCGATGCAACGGGAATACAGTTCCGTACACTGAATGCATCCAAAGGACCGGCAGTTCGAGGTACACGTGCACAGATCGATATGGATGCCTACCGTATCTATATGCGGAACGTGGTGCTCAATACACCCAATCTTGATGTCAAACAGGAGATAGCAGACGGTTTGATCGTCGAAGAGGGTGAGGTCAAAGGGGTGACGACACAATTGGGTAACCGCTATGAGGCAAAAAAGGTCATTATCACCGCGGGGACGTTCTTAAACGGGCTTATCCATATCGGTGAAAAACAGCAGACAGCAGGAAGGCAGGGAGAGTTTGCCTCTGTGGAGCTTGCCGAATATTTAAGAGGGCTTGGGTTTAATATCGGGCGTTTGAAAACAGGAACCTGTGCCCGTATCGATGCCAAATCGGTCGATATCTCCGTAATGGAAGTACAACCCGGAGATACCCCTCCGTCACCCTTTTCGTTTAGAACGGATAGAAGCAGTTTCAACCCTAAACAGCTTCCGTGTTATGTTGCTTATACCAATGAACGCACCCATGAGATCATCGAATCGAATTTTTACCGGGCACCGCTCTTTTCAGGGCAGATAGACGGAGTGGGACCACGCTACTGTCCAAGTATCGAAGATAAGATCAACCGTTTCCGTGACAGGCCCAGACATCAGATATTCGTAGAGCCTCAGACTATCGATGAGACCGAATACTATATTAATGGTATGAGTACCTCTCTTCCGATCGATGTTCAGCTTGAGATGGTACGTTCGGTTGAAGGGATGGAGAATGCAAAGATCGTCCGTTACGGATATGCCATTGAGTACGACTATATCGACCCGACGGAGCTGAAGCATACCCTTGAGACCAAAAAACTGCCGAACCTCTATATGGCGGGGCAGGTGAACGGAACGACAGGGTATGAAGAGGCAGCGGCACAGGGGCTTGTTGCGGGAGTCAATGCCGCACTATCTGTCAAGGGGGAAGCACCTTTTATCCTAAGACGTGACGAAGCCTATATCGGTGTGCTTATCGATGACCTTGTGACAAAAGGAACCAACGAGCCGTACCGAATGTTCACCTCACGTGCGGAGTATCGTCTTTTATTGCGTGAGGACAATGCCGATAGACGTCTGCTCTCTCATGCCAAACGTCTGAAACTACTTGATGAAGCCTATCTTGCCAAAGTAGAGGCAAAAGAGAAGGCACTCGAAGAGGCGCTGACCTTCCTTAAAGAGAACTATGCCACTCCGACCAAGACGTTCTTGGAGAAACTGACGGCTATAGGAGCACAAAAGATCAACGATAAAACTGCATGGATCGATGTGATCGCAAGAGGGGAGTTCAACCGTGAAAAACTGCTTACACTGCTTCCTGAGTTCGAAAGATATGACGATGATGTGATGGAGCAGATATTGATCGAAGCGAAATACTACCGCTATATCGAGAAACAGGCACAGCAGATCGCGCAGATGAAGGATATGCTCAAGATCAAAATACCGGAGGATTTCGATTTTACAACGGTACAGGGCTTGAGCAACGAGATCGTAGAGAAGCTGCAAAAAGCCAATCCTCCGACACTCTTTGCCGCTTCGGAGATCTCCGGTGTGACCCCCGCATCGCTTGAGATCTTGCATGTCTATATCAAGATGAAACAAAAAGGAAAGATGTAATGTTGTATTACTATGCACATACAGGACACAAAGTAGGTTTGGAGCGAGCCAGACGTGCGCTTGCTGTAATGAAGAAAGTGGAGGTGCAAGGTGTACCGATGCGATTGCTTGTCAATGATTTTCGTGCCGGTGTGGCACTAAAAGATGAGCAGGGGCTTGCCGAGTATATCACGATCGAGACGGTTCAAGATATCGATGCGGTCGCACAGATGGGTGATAGCGTCATCATCGATTCGGATGAAGATGATCATGGCAGACTGGTCAAATATATTGCCGATTTCAAGCAGGTATGGCGCTTTGCACACGATAGTGAGGATCGTTCCATTCATGGAGAGATACTCTTTAAAGTAGGTTGTAACACAGCAGATATGTGCGAAGAGGCGGTAATCGTCGATGATCGCTATTATGAATCCTATGAGAAAGAGGAGAAAATACTATTCTTTTTAAGAGATTACGACCATGACAAGACGGTGCTGAGTAATGAAGCGTTCTTTAAAGCATTCGATATGGAGCTTCTTCTTGGGCACTACTTCTATGTAAAGTATGAAGATGACCTAGCCAAACTCTTCTCAAGTCTGCATGAACCGGAGACATATACTGAGCAGATCACTCAAAGCGGCACAGTCGTGACCGCTTCGGCTCAAACCGCGCTCGAAGCGAAGGTCAGTGGTGCAAAAGTGATCTTTATTGCACTTGATGAGACACCGCTTTATCCTTTGTCACTCTTAGAGGAATGTGCGATCACGGTCGTTGAAGGTTTTGATATCGAAGCAGTGAAAACAGCACTCTCCATACCCCAGCGAACGATCTCTCCCGATTGCATCAAAAAATTTGATGCCGATCATTTATTAAAAAGACTTTAACTTCAATGGTAAATTAAGAGTATTTTACTCCTAATTTACCAACTGTAACATATTTATATTACCTCAATATTACTTGAGCTAAATCATTTCCTTCTTTAGCCAATTGTCCTATAATAGGTAGTTAAAATTATTATCACAAGAAAGGAAATTGGTATGGCTAACAATACTAAAGGTCGTCGTGACTTTATGGGTATGGCTTTGGGTGGATTCACTGCCCTTGGTGGTCTAGGTGCCTTGTATGCAATGAAGCGTACATGGGATCCGTTGCCAAGCGTAAAAGCGGCAGGATTCACCACGCTTAATATGAAAGACTACAAAGAGAACGAACTCGTTGTAGAGAAATGGAGAGGGAAACCTATCTTCGTATTGAAGCAGTCTGCTGAAACGATCGAAAAGCTTAAAAAAGAGAAGCCGGATGATCTTAAAAGACTTATTAAAGTCGGAGATGGACACTATACGGTATGTGTAGGTCTTTGTACGCACCTCGGATGTATCCCTGGGTTCCGTCCTGAAACGCAAGACTTCCTTTGTGCATGTCACGGTGGGGTCTATGATATTACAGCGGAAGTGACCAAAGCGCCACCACCACGTGGATTGGATATCCCTCCATACAAGATCGATGGTGACAAGCTTGTTCTTGGTGAAACAGGTCCTGAGTATGAAAAGATGCTAGCAGACGGCATCACTATGCCGGTATAAGGAGGCGTGAATGGCACATTTTGATGAAAATGCAAAACCATTTAGCCATCAGTGGCTAAATGAGAGACTTGCGATCGATACACTCAAGCGTGTATTGTCAACTGAGTATTGGATTCCGAAGAATATCAATTTCCTTTGGGCGATGGGTATGGTTCTGGCAGCGACTTTCGGTCTGCTCCTGATCTCCGGTATCTTCCTTTTGATGTATTATCAACCAAATGTTGATCTTGCATTTGACTCTGTCAACTACACTATTATGAGCGAAGTAGGGTATGGATGGCTTTGGAGACACATTCACGGTGTCGGTGCATCGGTTGTATTCTTGATCATCTATATCCATATGTTCACAGGGATCTACTATGGTTCATACAAAAGAGGTAGAGAGCTTATTTGGCTTTCAGGTATGCTTCTTTTCGTTGCCTTCTCTGCTGAAGCATTCTCTGGATATATGCTTCCATGGGGACAAATGAGTTACTGGGCAGGTATGGTTATTACTAACCTCTTTGCTGGTGGTTCATTGCATGCTGACAGTCTTGTTGAGTGGATCAGAGGGGACTATGTTCCTGGACAAGCGTTCCTTAACAGATTCTTCATGCTTCACGTATTGTTGATCCCATTGGCGATCATCGGTCTTATCGTACTTCACTTCGGTACATTGAGAATCCCTCATGTAAACAACCAAGATGGTGAAGAGATCGACTTCGAAGAGGCTGCAAAACTCTATAAAGAAGGTAAAGTGAAAGAGTCTAAAGTTATTCCTTTCAACCCTGTCTTCTTAAGTAAAGATGTCTTTGTTATGGGTGTATACTTCATCTTCTTCTTCTATTTGGTATTCTACCATTTCGAATTTGCGATGGATCCGGTAAACTTCGATCCGGCAGATCCGTTGAAAACACCGGCGCACATCTACCCTGAGTGGTACTTCTTGTGGAGTTATGAAGTTCTAAGACCGTTCTCAACAGATGTTGGTTTGATCGCATTTGCTATTGCGCAGGTGATCTTCTTCATGCTTCCGTTCCTAGATAAGAGTCCGAACGTTGCACCGGCAAGTAAAAGAGGACTTTTCAAGTATTGGTTCTGGGCGATGCTTATCGATATGATTGTCTTGACATTCATGGGTAAATTGCCACCTGAAGGTATCTGGAGTACAATCGGATTGCTTGCAGCCATCTTCTTCTTTGTACTGTGGATTGCGCTACCGATCATTACAAAAAAAGAAAAAAAGCTGTAAGGAGTAGAGAGTGAAAGAGTTAAAAATATTAGGAATCGTCGCAGCTTTTACCCTGGTTCTTTACTGGGGTGTTGAGCCGTTCGCACACTCTCAAATGCATAAGCATGTTGAGGGAGAAGGGTTGAAGTACAGTGACCTTAAGCCGGCACCAAAAGGTGACGCGGCCAGAGGTGAGGCGTTGGCAGCAGCATGTGTAGGGTGTCACTCTATCAATGTAAAAAACATGCCAGCACCAATGGACCCTGTGATGTCTGCACAGACTTACGGAGTTAATCCACCGGATCTTAGCCTTGCAGGTAAAGTAATGGATGAGAAGTTCTTTGCACACTTCCTTCTAAACCCTGCTGAAGTGACTAAGTCTAAACACTTTGCAATGCCTCCAAGTGCAGGAAGCCTTCAAGATGCTGCGGATATCGTTGCATACTTCAAGTCTATCGCACCAAAAGAGGTAACACCAAAAGAGACATATGAGTTCGCTTGTGGTAGATGTCACGCAAACAGATATGGTAACTGGACACAGATCGGTGAAGTGCCTAAAACAAAATCTAACATCAAAACCGGTGTAGATCTTGACGCACTTGAATTCAAGAAAAACCTTGGTATCTACCAAAATAAATTGGCAGACTATATGGGTAAATTGCCACCGGATCTTTCTATTATCATCAGAGCAAGAAGTGAGCATTTCCTTGAAACATTGGTTGAGAACCCTCAGTCACAACTTCCGGGAACAGCAATGCCACGTGTCGGTCTGAACAAAGAAGGTATGGAAAAAGTCATCGAGTATCTTGAAGAGACTGGTGATCCAAGTAAACATGCAAGATCAGCAGTAGGTCCGTGGGTGATCCTATTCTTCTTCATCTTTACGATCCTTGCATATCTTTGGAAAAAATCTATATGGAAAGGGCACTACTAAAAAGTAGCTCCTCCCCATCATCTATTAAGGTGAGCCTTCGGGCTTACCTCTCTTTTTTGATCTAAATCATCCCCTTTTTATCTACATTTCGATACCCTAATAAAAATTTAATCTAATGGATAACTATGCTAATTGACGGACATGGTAGAACAGTGAACTACCTTCGCGTATCGGTCACGGAACGCTGTAATTTCAGATGTCAGTACTGTATGCCGGAAAAACCTTTTTCATGGGTACCCAAAGAGAACCTTCTAAGTTTTGAAGAGCTTTTTATGTTCATGAAAGTTGCTATGGACGAGGGTGTGAACAAGATACGTATTACCGGAGGTGAACCCCTTTTACGAGAAGATCTTGACAGCTTCATCAAAATGATCCATGACTATAAGCCCGATATCGATCTTGCTTTGACGACCAATGGATACCTACTCCCGCAAACGGCTCAGAAGCTTAAAGATGCAGGATTAAAGAGGCTTAATATATCTTTAGACTCACTCAAACCGGAGATCGCACAGAAGATCGCACAAAAGGATGTCCTGGAGCAAGTGCTTAAAGGTATTGATAAAGCGCTTGAAGTAGGTTTGGGTGTCAAGATCAATATGGTACCGCTTAAAGGTATCAATGATGACGAGATACTGGATGTGATGGAGTATTGTAAAGAGCGGGGTATCAAAGTTCGTTTTATCGAATATATGGAGAACCGGCATGCCAATATCGATCTTCGCGGTATGCATGGTAAAGAGATATTGGCAAAGATAAAAGAACGCTATACGATCCATGCCTTAGGGCGTGAAGGCGCAAGTCCGTCATTTAACTACCGTATTGAAGAGAATAGCTACGAGTTCGGTTTGATCGATCCGCACAAGCATGATTTTTGTGAAAGCTGTAACCGTATTAGATTGACCGCCGAAGGCTTTTTGATCCCATGCCTCTATTTTGATGAAGCGATGAGCATTGCAGATGCGGTCAAAAAAGGAGATATCGAGTCCGCCTCACAGGTTTTGGCACAGGTGCTTAAAGATAAACCCAAAGAGAACCGCTGGAATGAGTTTGATCCAAATGAAGCCGATGTTTCATCACGAGCCTTTTATGAGACGGGAGGGTGATCGTGCTTGGCACGATCAAACGAGTAATGAGTAACGGAATAATGAATAATTGTAGTATGCAGTACAGTGGCTCTGCTTTTATCCGATGTAAGACAGAAAGCATTGTGAAACAAAGCTATTCTATATCATTTATTATTCAGTATTCATCATTCATTGTAAAACAAAGGAGTCTTCTTTGTTTTATCTAACCGAGCAGTTTTTCTCCATACAGGGTGAAGGCAAGTATGCCGGTGTTCCCTCCTACTTTCTTAGAACGGGTGGCTGTAACCTCTCCTGTCCCGGATTTGGGGCAAAGTATGAGGTAAATGGTGAAACACGTTTGGGGTGTGATACCTACTTCGCTGTAGACAGTGCGTTTGCCAAACAGTGGCAGCGTGTGGATGAAAGCAGTGGACTTATTGAGACCTTGAAACAGGAGTTTCTTCAGATAGGGTATAAGCCTGATATGGTCATTACCGGCGGAGAGCCTCTTATGTATCACCATGACAAGGTCTTCTATGAAATTATAGCGTGGCTTGTCAGTGAGGGGATACGCATTACATTTGAGACCAATGGAACGATAGAGATCGATTTTGATGCTTTTCCTGCCTATAAGTCCTGTGTATTTGCACTCTCTTTGAAGTTGGCAAATTCGGGTGAACCCAAGTCCAAACGTATCCATCCTCAGGCACTCAAGAACATACAAACCCACACCAAAGAGTCGTTTCTGAAATTTACGATCGATGCGGAACTGATCGCAACGACTGCGATCGATGAGATCAATGAGATACGGGCTATTCTTCCCGAACTTGATGTATTCTGTATGCCTGTAGGTGAGAGCCGAGATACCATCTGGCGTAATGACAGAGCGGTTTTTGAGTTCTGTATGAAGCACAACTTCCGTTATAGTGACCGTCTGCATATCAGGGTGTTCGATACGACACAGGGAGTCTAGCTCTCTTTTTATCTCTTCATATAGCGTTTTGTTAGCCAGATAAAGAGCGATACCACTGCAAGAAGCAGTAGCAGATGCCACAGTTTCTCCATCTTTCCAAAATACTGCTCTGCCCCTGTGCCTAGTAGATATCCCAGAGAAATACCGCCAATACTCCATAGCGTTACCCCAAGTGTATCATAGAGTGTAAATTTGTTGTGAGGGTAGCGGTATGTGCCCAGTGTTACAGGGAAGAGAATGGTACCGCTGTAGATGAAACGTCCGCTGAAGGCAAACCATTGTCCTTTTGTTTCAATGGAGGGTTTGATCTTCTCCATTCTTTTTTTGAGAGAGGGGAACTTCTCGATCAGAGAAGCAGCATAGTATTTCCCTGCAAAATACCAGAGTTGATCACCTGCTACGGATCCTGCTATTGCAACGGGAACAGTTTCCTTGAAAGATAGCATACCGAGGTAACAGAGGATACCGGTAACGATGATCATGGTCGTTCCTTCGGTCATCATACCGATAAAGACGACCCAGAGTCCATATTGATTTATAAACGGG
>JAMORY010000004.1 GCA_027063305.1 Sulfurovum sp.
ACATGGTTGTTGTTAAGAACAATGATCGTCGCGATAACTCCCGGACCGAAAAGAATGGGAATACCAAGAGGAACAATGGAAACATCCTCTTTTTCCTGTGCTTCATCCTGTTCCTCTTTGGTATGTCTGGCTTTAGAACCTTGCCCGTATGCCATATTGATAGCGATCATCATCAGTATGATCCCGCCGATCACTTTGAGTGAAAGGAGATTGATCCCAAAGAGTTTGAAGATGAGCTCACCTGTATAAAGTGTCAGCAGTGATGCGACAATGACAGTCAGTGTTGCTTTAAATGCTACATTTCGAATAGCAGCAGGTGTAGGAGGAGATACCATACTGATCATAATACTGGCAGCAGCAATCGGGTTTAATATCGTAATGAGTGCGATAATATCATGTGAAAGTACAGAGAGATAGGCAGTCATAGTGTCTCCTTGAAAGGTAAAATAGTGGTCAGGTACAGATGATGTGCAAAAAGAGTTCAAATTTCTCAACGATAAACCCCAGAATGATAAGTGAGATCGCTGTTCCGATCAGTGCTGTGGCAGCACGTTCGACTGCCATCAGGTCTTTGGGATCTATCTGTTTTGGTGTTTTCTGTTTTGATTCGTTCATGATTTCTACTTTCTGTTTATTCTCTTTTTATTACTTTATATATACACTATTATTTTGAACATATGTTATATATTAAACGCTAAAATGCTATACTTTCCCTATGGGACGTGATAAATTAAAAAGACATTTACAATTTAAACCGCTGTGTCGGTACTTTGGTGCTAAAGGGTGTGAGAGTAGCGATGTGATCCGCCTGTTGCATGAAGAGATGGAAGCGCTCTATCTCATGGATACTCTAGGACTGTATCAAGCAGATGCCGCAGAACGTATGGAGGTTTCGCGTTCTACCTTTGCACGTATCATCAAGAGTGCCAGACAGAAAGTAAGCATGATGCTTGTAAGTGGTGCGAATCTGGTCATTGAGGATGAGAAAGAGGACTACCGTGTTCTGGTCGCAAGTATGCAAAGAGAGAGGGTGATCACAGGAAAGCCTGATGCACCGTTCTTGCTTTTGTTCCATGTACATGAAGGGGAGATACTTGAAGAGAGGGTCTATGAAAATCCGGCATTCTCCCCGCAAGTACGACCAGGACAGGTCTTACCGCTATTGTGTAATGAGCTACAGGTCAACTTTTTTGTTGCAGATAAGATAGGAAGCGGGTTGAAGAGCGCACTTCTTTCAAAGGGGGTCTATGCCCTAAGTACCCCATATTTTACCAAACAGGCACTTTTTGAGATGCTTACACAATAAAGTGGTATAGCAGCTTGATCGCCAGAAGGTAGAGAATGACAGCCATAAGCTTTTTGATCTGTGATTGATCGAGCTTAAAGTGCATCAGGTAGTTCCCTATATAGCCTCCTGCAATAGCGGCGACCGATATGATCGCAAGCAGTTGCCAATCAAGCGGGACATAGGTGGCATATGTAAAGAACGATCCCAGTGCGGAGAAAGGGACGACAAAACTGACTGTGATCGCCACTTTTTTAGGCTCGAACCCTAAAAGTACCAGTAGAGGGATCAAGATATTTCCTCCACCGACACCTAAAAGCCCCGCAATGAAACCGACAATGATCCCTACAAGAAAGAGTATGGCACGTCTCTCTGCATGTACCAATGCTTTCTTTTTTCCGAACATCATCATCGAAGCACTGTAAAAGAGCATTAGCATAAAAGCGAACTTCACGATCTCCTCATCGATAAAGCGACTGCTATAGGCACCCAGAGGGGCAAAGAGTATCATCATAGAGGCAATAGGAAGGACGAAACGATATTCGATTACCCTACGTTTGATATTCATGATGCTTGATGTGATAGTGGTGGAAGCACCGGCAAAGAGTCCTACGGCCTTGGCTACGGTAAAGTCGAGTCCTAAGAAGTTCAATACGGGAATGAGGGCCACACCGGCACCGGCACCACCCATAGAGAAGAGAATGGAGAGTACAAAGGAGATCCCTCCGTAGAGTAGATAGTTTTCCATTATTTCAATGGTGCGTTTTTCGGTGTATCTGCTTTAGCAAGTGCAACGATCCCGCCTTTAAGTACCTGAATGTTCTTAAATCCTAACTGCTTCAGTCCCATTGCTGCCATCGTTGCACGGATACCGGAGTGACAAACAACGATCACAGGTCTGTCTGTGGGGAGTTTGTCGAGATTTTCCTTATGAAAAAGTCTATCAAGAGAGATATGCAGTGCATTTTCTCCTGTCAATCCGACGATCGCAGCTTCAGCATCCGTACGTACGTCAAGAAGCAAGAACGGCTTTTTTTGTTGAAGCATCTTCATTACGTCAACTCCCTTGATAAAAAGTTTGGAGTTGGCACATGCCTTATGGGTCATATGGCTGTAGAATGTATTCAAAGACGCCGCTTTATTAGTATCGTAAGCTTGTGTTGATAGGGTAAGAAGCGATAGTACGCTAAGGAGTTTAAGTGTCTGTTTCATGGTTTTTCCTTGTGGTATGAAATAATGCCGCATTATAATTACACAAACTTAAGGTTATATTGACATATGTGAAAAAAAGTGATATATTTTTAGCACATATGTCCAAAAAACAACCTATACGATCGATCCCCGATATAGCCTTATTTTAAGCTTGGGGAAGGTATCGTGCCAAAGCACTAATCAAGTATAAAAGGGAGTATGTTAATGAAAGAGATAACACTTGAAACGAAGATAGCGGATCTACTTAACGACTATGAGGGGATGAAAGATATTCTTATTGAGATCAATCCTAAATTTAAAAAGTTGAATAATCCTATTCTCCGTCGTACCATTGCAAAGGTAGCGGGGGTAAAGCAGGCTGCGATCGTTGGTGGGATGGAGCCTGTGGAGCTTTTGAACCGTTTACGAGAAGCGGTAGGACAGCCACCTGTAGAGGTGGATGATAGTGATAAAGAAAAATATGATGAGGTCACACCGGAGTGGATCAAGCACGAAGCGGTCGTGACACTCGATGCCAATGCACTTCTTGATGCCGATAAGAACCCTTTGGCGGAGGTACGTAAAGCATTACGTTCGATCAACTCCGGTGAGCTTGTTACGATCGTTTCCGATTTTCGTCCCGAACCTTTGATCGAGGCGTTTATGGAAGCGGGGCATGAGGTCTACTCCCAAGAGATCGACCCGTCACACTTCTTAACCTTTATTAAAAAATCATGATTCTCCATACGACCTTCTCTGTCGTTATTCGCTTGAGTCTATGGGCGATCATGCTTTTAGGAGGAGGGTGGTACGGACTAATGAAAGATCAAGAAAGTGATATGATCTTGCCCCCGGGCATCCATTTGCTTTGGGTAGTATTGGGTGCAGGTGTCATATTGTTGGCATTTCGTGCTGCTGCAAATGGAGGAAAAGAGTTAAAAAAGGGGCGTACGCTGAACCGAACACCACGCTTAGAGACCGATACTCTTGTAACCACAGGGATCTACCGTTGCATGCGTCACCCTATACTCTTTGGTCTAACGCTGCTTCCTCTTGGCTGGGGATTGATTCTTGCTTCTCCTACCTTTGTTTATTTTATTGCTCCGGTTGAGATGCTGTTTATTATCGCAATGGTTATGATATTCGAAGAGTGGGAAGCACGGCGAAAGTTTCCTAAAGCCTATGAAGCCTATGCCAAGGAGGTACCGATGGTCTCCTTTAAGCGTGCATGTCTTGTGATGCTTTTTGCTTCGATAAAAAGAGGTTAGTGTGTTTATGCAGGATGACCCTAAAAATAATCTGAAGAATGTCGTGCATGCCTTTTTTCTCTCTCTGGCGATCACAATAGCAGAACCGTCGACCATACTACCGCTTATGGTACATCATTTTACAGAAAGTATGGTGGTCGTAGGCGTGTTCGCCTCACTACTTCGGGGTGGTGCGATCATCATACAACTCTATGCCGCCTTTCATGCACAGACCTATAAACGGGTTCTTCCCTATTTACGAAAAGTATTCTTCTTTCGCTGGTTAAGCTGGTTTTCGATCGGGTTGAGCATTTATTTTATCGGTGATAGCCACCCGACACTTACTCTCTCTTTGATTGGAACAGGGCTTTTTTTCTTCTCTTTCACTGCAGGTTTCGGAGCGATCTACTTCAAAGAGCTTCAGGCTAAACTCTTCTCCAAGAAATACAGAGGGAAGACCATGGCAAACAGACAGGTTGCCGGTTCTATCGCATCAATAATCAGTGGAGGTGTGGCAGGGTATGTGCTGCATCAATACGAAGCACCGTTGAACTATGCTTATCTATTCATGGTCAGTAGTCTCTTTATGGTTGTCGGCTTTGCTACGTTCGTGACCATCGAAGAGCCGTCTAAGGAGAATGTGGCTGTAAAAGAGAAGCATTTTCACCTTTTTGTTCGGAATGCTTGGGAGATACTGAAGTTGGATAAACGGTTGCAAAGACAGATCGTAACGATCTTTTTAAGCTATAGTTACTTTCTTTCCATGCCGTTTGTGATCTTGAATGCAAATAGCCATTTTACATTAACGGGCTGGATGCTTGGGGGATTTATCTCTATCCAGATGATAGGTAGTATTCTTGGAAGTACGCTTTTATGGCGGAAGATCGATGCATATGAGAAGATGCTCTCTTTGAGTTTTCTTTTCATGATCATTGCATTAGGGCTTGCACTGATCGCAAATAATGTCTATATGTATGGTATGATCTTTCTTCTTTTTGGTATTGCCTTAGACGGTTTCAATATTGCAGGGATGAACTTGGTCATCGAGATCGCTCCGGAAGAGAAGAGACCGGTATATACGGCACTCCAGACAAACCTTGTCTCTTTAGGGCTTTTTTTTCCTATTCTTGGCGGGTTTTTGCTAAATGTTTTTCATAGCTATACGATTATTTATCTATTGAGTATTATGCTACTATTGAGTGGTTTTTATTTGAGTAGAGGATTAAAAGAGATGAAATAGGATATTTTTAGTCTTATTTAAGTAGAGAGGGTATAGTATAATCTATATTAATTATAATAAAGATAAGAAAGGATTATTATGACATTTTCTGATGAAGATATCTATGAGGCAGTGAAACATCACTTGCCTACGGTCAATGAGTATGTCAATTCACATGGTGGGGATATCAAGCTCCTAGGTGTTAAGGATGGAAAGGTCTATATCGAGCTAACCGGTACTTGTCATGGGTGTAGCATGAGCTTGATGACCACAAAAATGGTCGTACAACGTAAACTAAGAGAGTTGATACACCCCGAACTGACCGTTATTAATGTTGACGGTACACCGGAGAACGCACTCCCTGAAGAGGGGCTTTATATTCCTGAAGAGGATAGGGGTACAGAAGAGAGTGAAGAGGAGGAAGAGGAGAGCCTGTGGGACAAGGCTAAAAAAGTCTTAACGAAAGGAAAAAAAGATGAGGTTTGATCTGACAAAAGATAAAAGTTTGAACGAAACCTATAAATTGATGGCACAGACCATCATTCCCCGTCCTATTGCATGGGTTGTTACAGAAGATGATGGTGTAGTTAATATCGCACCTTTTAGTTACTTTATCGGACTCTCCTCGAATCCTGCTTCTGTACTTATCTCAGTCGGGCATAAAGCAGATGGAAGTCAAAAGGATACATTGCGTAATATTCGAAAGCATGGAAAATGTACCATTTGTATGGTCGAAGAGTTCGACCTTGAAAAGATGCACTACTCTTCAAAGTCGCTTGCATCTTCAGAGAGTGAAGCGGATATCTTTGCCATTGATACCAAAGTAGAGAAAGATAACTTCCCTCCCATGATCACTTCTGCCCCGGTTGCATACTTCTGTCATTTACAGCAAGAGATCGATCTGGGAGGAGGAAGTACCATACCACTGGTCTTGAGTGTGAATGAGATATATGTTGATGATAGGATCATTACGGACAAGGAGCGTTTAACGATCTCTTTCGATCCGGTAGCACGTATTGGTAAAAGTTATGCCTTTTTAGGTGAAGAGATCACCCCTCCGCCGATACCTTAAGCTATCTTAGTTAAAATCAACTCCATACACTCTCGATGAGGTTCAGATGATCATACGAAAACTGTTTAAATTTGAAAATGCCCATATCGTTCGAAACTGCTCGACACGCCGATGTAGCGAGAACTTGCATGGGCACTCCTATCAGGTAGAGGTTTTATTGGAATCGAACTATTTGGACCATGGGCAGATGGTCTATGATTTCGGATTGACCAAACTCTATATGAAAACGCTGATCGATGCATTTGATCACGGAATTACACTATGGCGGGAAGATGATCCTCTCTATTTAGAGGCAATGAAGCGCTATAGTAATCGTTGGATAGAGCTTCCTGTATCACCTTCGGCAGAACAGTTTGCACGGGTGATCTACCTGATGCTGGAGCGGGTATTAAGTTGTATGCAGATGCAAAATGGTGAGCGGAATGTACAGCTTCACAGTGTTATTGTGCATGAGACACAAACAGGGTATGCCCAAGCTTTTGAAGAAGACGCTCACAGTGAACTAATGGGTAAGATAGAACTTTCGGAGATCACTTTTTCCGAACAAGTGAAATGTGAATGGGAAGATCCGGAACTTTGGAATAAACTGCTCAAAGGAATCCCTATCGTCCCACCTCGAAAGGTTTAAAATAAAAGGTAAACGAAATGGCTAAACGTATGCAGGTGATCGTACCTTTTTTTGCAATGTGGTTACTGGGATGTATGGAGGGGAAGCATGAAAGTCCACAGACCATACCTACACAAAAACAGAATACACAGTCATCAGGAAAAGATGCAACGGATGTGACAAAAGCGACAGCTACACAACTGGCAAAAGAGACGAGGGAAGCGGTCAAAAGTACAGTTGAGAGTGTTAGGACACATGCAGTAGCGACGCTTCAGAAAGCGCAGGAAGAGATATCCAAGGTAGTAGTGGCACAAACACCCGGTAATGCCGGAAAGTATATCTATCAACGTGAGTGCAGTCACTGTCACGGTAAGGATGGGAAAAAACAGGCACTGGGAAAGTCGGTACTTCTTGCCGGACAGAGAGCATCCATATTGGCAGATAAGTTAAAAGCGTATCAATCGGGAGATAGAAATGTTACCGGATTGGGGAAAACCATGCAATTACAGGTTGCATCATTAAGTACAAGCGACCTTTTAGCGGTGGCTGAGTATATTTCAACATTAAAATAGACAAAGGTTAAAACATGTTAGAACAGATCATATTTTCACACAGCATCTTGGTAAAGATCTTTTTAGGGTTTTTAGTTGCGGGATTTGCCATACCATTAATGACAGTAAAAGAGCCTCAGAAATTCAAAAAAGCGAGTTTTATCTATACGATGATGTTTCAGGCATTGGCAACGATGATTGCATTTACCGGTGTTGTTGCATTGGTAATGGGTGATTTTGGTATGACATTCAGTATAATCTTGATGATCGTAATTTGGGCGATCATGATGTTTATCGAGATCAAAAAGTATAAATTGATCAAGGTTGCAAACTTATCAGATGAAAAGACAAGAGGATTATTGAAAAGTGCATTCATTAAAATATCCGCAGTGCAAGTATTACTTGTCATCATGATGGTTGTATTAAAGATTATGGAAGTTAAAGGTGTTATATCTCTATCATAGTGAGGCAGGAGCCTCAACACTGACCCTTACCGGTGATGATCATCGGTATCTCTTTAAAGTACGCAGACATAAAGCGGAGGATCATCTCCACCTTAGAAATCTAAAAGATGGTATGCTCTATACCTATGAGATCTTGTCTATAGACAAAAGATCCGTAATTCTCTCTCTTATCTCCCAACAAGCTCTTGAAATACGACCACAACGATCTTTGCATATCGGTTGGTGTGTGATCGAACCTAAAAACATTGAAAAGATACTCCCTTCACTAAATGAGATGGGTGTAGAGAAGATCTCCTTTATTTACTGTAAACGTTCACAAAAGAGCTATAAACTTGATTTTAAACGTTTAGAAAAGATACTTTTGAACTCTTCTCAACAATCTGGAAGAAGTGTTATGATGGAACTAGAGATATTCGAAACACTTGGATCGTTCCTTATAAGATACCCGGAAAGTTATATGCTTAACTTTTCTGATCAAAGTGTAGATGAAATGAAAGATGATATCGGTACGATCGTTGTTGGATGTGAAGGTGGTTTTTCTGATGATGAGATAAATACTTTTGATTATAATAAAATAGTAGGCTTTTCTACACCATTGGTACTAAAAAGTGAAAGTGCAGTTTGTGCAGTAGCAGCGAAAATACTACTTTGAAGTAGAGGAAGCAAAAAATCCCCACAAACCCCATATAATGTAAGCAAAGTATGCAAAACAAAAAAAAACAAAATAATTTGCATAATTTTCGAAAAAACCCTTGACAAGGGGGAGATTTTTGTCTATAATACGC
>JAMORY010000005.1 GCA_027063305.1 Sulfurovum sp.
TGCTCATATCGACACCTAATACTTCTTTGTATAGAAAGAGAATTGCAGCAAAGGCTTGGTTCTGGGTTGTGGGAGAAACTTTTTTATTGACTGCAAGAAATGTTAAAAACTGTTCTATCTCTTCTTTACCCATCTCAATGGGATGTTTTTTGTTATGAAAAAAGATATAGTGTTTGATCCAGTGCACATACGTACGTTCCGTAGAGTAACTATAGTGTTTCAAACGAATCTTATCTCTAACCATATCTAACAGTTTCTTCTTTGGTTGATGCATCACTACCCTCCAAAAATTAAAAGGACACAATGTCCGTTATTGCCCTATTTCTCCAATTAACGGACATAGTGTCCTGTTAATGGTATATTTCAGGATAAAAGGACATAAGCTGTTTTTATTATTGTAAGATTTTTTTTAGAAAAATGGTTAAAAATATGTCAGAATGACATATTTTTTATTTTTAACAGACATTTTTAGTGTGCTGTTAATCACGGATTTTAAGGCTAATGTACCTATAATGTTCCTTGAATAAATAGTTAGGTTCAGTTTGGTGAAGTAATCAAATAAATTTAGCTATAATATTAAAAAATAAAAGGAAGGGTTATGGAAGAAATTTCAAAGGTTATCAACAATATACTAAAAGATGTAGAAATGGATGATAATGCAAAAACATTGTTAGTAAGAAATTTAGAATCAACACTAAAAGAAAAAGTTGATTTATCAAGCTTAAAAACAAAATTAGAAATTTTATATAATTATGAGAAAAACTATTTAGAATTAGTTAAAGAGTTTAAAGAAGAAATTAAGTTTGCCAGTTCTATACAAGAGGATTTAAGGAAAGAAAGAGCTAAGTTTTTTGCTGAAACTTTAAAGGAAGTTCAATCAACACTTAAAGATTCACAAGTTGATAGTGCAGTTGCTTCAAACTGGGTAAAAGAATTAGTTAGTAGTTATACTAAAAGTTTAGATTTAAGTGGTGGATTAATTGAAGAACACACTCTTGATATGATTGGTAAAATTAGACAAGAAGCAAAGCAAGAAGTTAAAAAATCTAAAATTGATTAGTATATGGATAAAAATACTTTAATAGATATATTAACTATATTAAAAAAAGGTAGAAAAAAATTATTATATGATTTCATAAATGAAAAAACTGATATTTTTGAAGCAATGTTTAAATATGAAGATGATGAACAATTAATGAGTTTAGTTATAGACAAATATTTTACTGAATATATCAATTATCATTTTGAATTATTAAAAGAAATACAAAATAATCATAATTTAGAAATTAATTTTAGTAAAGTAATGTTAGAGTTTATTAACCATTTTGATAACTTAAATAAAAACTCAAGGTATTCTGAAAAGCTATACTATAAAGTTTTACAAGATAAAAAGAATATTTTAGAAGAATTGATATCTATAGGTTGTTCAGATAGAGAAAAATTTAATCAATTAAAATACATATATCAAAAAGATAAGAGACTTTTTGATAGAGAAATAAAATTAGTAGGAGAAACAAAATGAGTTTTTTTGATATGTTTGATAAGTTAGATGACATCATCTACGAGCCCGTTAAATTAATCACAGATTGGGCAAGAGAACCTTTAAAATCAAGAGAACATAAAAGAAATATTGAAAAAGAAAATGCAAAAATTCAAATAGAATCTGAAATTAAGATAAGAGAATTAGAAGTAGAAACTGATTTAGAAATTAAAAAATCTACAGAAATTCATAGAATTTTATCTGAAATAGATGAATTACAAAAAGATAAAGATTTTCAAAGAATGAAACTTGTTTCAGAATCTATTATGAAATATCAACAAGAATTAACAAAATTAAATGTTGATGCAATTAATGCTATTGGTAATATGCAATTAGAATTAAGAGAAAAAGCTCAAAATTTAGTTTATAGCAAAACAATAAAATATAAAGAATTACAAGATTTAGCCATATCTGAAGCTAGTAATGATTTAGAGGATATAATGAAAAAATTTCCTAACAATGAAAGAATGCAGGATATAATGATAAAAGCTGTTGATAAAAGATTAGCTAATGTTATTGATACTGCACAAAACTTTTTATTAGAGTTAAACGAAGATATTAAGTTACTTAATAAAAGTATTAATTTACTAGCAGAAAGTGGACAAAAATTTATTGAAAAACATTTAGATAATTTCCATCAAATACAAAACAATCAACAATCTCAAAAGGTAATTGAAAATAAAAATGACATAATTGATGTTTAAAAACCTAACAAAACCTTGGAAGATGAATAACATACCCTAACGGGTAGTTATCCATCAAGTCCACCGTTGCCTCGGACGCTTCGCTTACCGAGGCAACTATTTATAAAATCAAAATAAAGGGAAAAAATGAAAAAAATTAATTCTTTAGTAATAGGCATAAGCTCAACTATAATTTTAACATTATCTGGTTGTGGAGGTGGTAGTAGTTCGACACCAACAGAAACTGAGACGACAATAACAGCTATAGATGGATATATTAAAAATGCAACTTTAAAAGATAGTTCAGGTTTAACTGCAACATATTCATCTAATGGAAAATATACTTTTTCAAAAACTCCAACTTATCCTTTAACATTAACTGGTGGAGTATTAGAAGATGTAAATATTTCGTTTGATATAAATATGACAGCACAAAATGGTAGTAGTGTAATATCCCCTATCACTACTTTTTTAGGGAGTGATTCCAACTTGTTATCAAAATTTGCCAACTTAGGGTTAAGTCAAACTACATTGGATGAATTTGAGGTTGATTATATTGAAACATCTGATATTGATTTAGCTAAGTTATCACAACTTTTATATATAGTGTTAAAAGATGATAATTTAACAACAACATTTAAACAGAGTCTTGAAAATAATGATTCTATATATAATCTTGATAAATTATTTGATGTAGCTTCTTCAGATATAAACTCATCAAATTGGATAAATGCACAAAAAAACTGTGCCAATACTCTTTTAGCTAAAATAAAAACCTTCAATGATGATCCTTCTACCATGGAAACCTATTTGAAAGATGAAAAAACTCTTTTTTCTCAAGGTTGTGAAAATCATGCTCCAGAGTGGACACAATCTACTTATGATACAGGTCTAACTATCAGAGATGATAGTGATGATCCAAAAACTATAATGGATTTGACTTCTGTAAGTAGTGATGCTGATGGAGATAATCTAACTTATGCTATTGTTAGTGTTACTCCTTCTCTTAGTGGAGATGAAATAGCTTGGAATAATTCTGTTTACATAGATAATGGAGTGTTGAAAGTACATAATCTTTTAACAAATAATCCTAATATAAATGTAACAGTTTCTGTTGTAGTTAAAGTAAGTGATGGGACAAGTTCAAGTAATACTACTGTGAATTTTGATTTCCTTAACTTGAACTAGTTACAACATAATCTGACAGTTGGTTAACCCAACAATATCTTTGATTTTTAACTTTTGATGTTAAAATAAATTAAGATATAACAAGTTCGAGGAGCCAATAAGAAACCCTGACGGGTTCTTATTGGCTCACGATAGTCGTTGCCTCGGACGCTTCGCTTACCGAGGCAACGGGGGCGCGGGCTGAACACCCGCTAGTCGCCCGGTGCAGCAGCGCCGGGCAACAAGCGGGAGGATTACCATTCCTTCATATAGTATATAAAAAAACTTGGATTAAAAAAATTCAAAAATCTAACAATCTTTTATTAGAATTAAATTGGTATGGTAATGGTAGTACTTATTTTAATTTTGATTTAAATGGAAGTAAAGAAGCAATCCAAGAAATTAGAAATTTTTGTCACCCTAATAAATATAGAAAATAAGATACAACAAAACACCGGAGGGAATGAACTAACCGCACCAGCTTATCTAACTTTATTTTGCTAAAATAGTTTTTAGTTTAAAAAAGTGAGTTGAGCAAAACCGTTCATTCCTCACCTCCACCGTTAGACATATAAAAGGTGAACATGCTAAATAAAACAATATCCTTCCTTTTGAAATTACTAAAAAAGGAAGAATCTTCATCCAGACAAAAATTAGAATATAACCAAGTAATGAAGATTGCAAAACAGATTCATAGTGAAAACCCTGAAGCACTTAATGACTTAATTAAATTATTAGCAAGACCTTATCAATCTATTACTATGAAATCTGTATTGACCGAATTAGATCAAAATAGTATAAAAACAATTGATTCAAAAGAATTATTTTTTGATCAATTTGAAAAAATCCCATATTTAAATCAATCTTTATTTGATTTAAAAGAAAAATGTAATTATTCAAAACCGCTAAAACTAAAAACTGATGTTATACTACCATGGCCATGGAATCAATACCGTATTATTAATTGTTTATCAAATATTGGAATTGACAGACCTGCTGGTAATTGGAAACAAGATGATAATCATAAGATTGAATATTGGTTACCATTTGGTATTGGATTTGTTCATGGAGGAAATCATTCTATAACAAATGGCATAATAAATGGTACGGGAGTTATAAAAAAATATGATACTTATGATATTTCAAAGATATATAAATTTATTTATTGTGATGGAGAATATTACCGTATAAAAAAAGACAACACTATATTTCAAAAAGTAAATAATTTAGAATTTGCATGTATATTTGAGATTGGTAGACTAATGTTAAAGTCTAACAAAACCTTGGATGATGAATAAGTTACCCTATCGGGCAACTTATTCATCAAGTCCACCGTTAGACAAAGGAGTATGATTTTATGACAAAGCAAGAACTTGGAATTATTTTAAACAAGATGTATTCTGAAGCTAAAAAAGGAGAAAAAGTTACAATGATACATCTTTTTGGTATTAAATATGGTAATATTATAAGAGAAAACAACTATTCTTTTAAAGAAATAGCACAAAATGCAAATATTAGTGAAACATATGTGACAGAATTAACAAAAGGAGCTAATTTAGCAAAATATGTAAAGGAAAAATAGTGTATCGATTAAGCAAATTAACACTAAAACAAAGAGAAGAACTTTTTAGACAACTTCGTATCTCAATTACTCATCACTCAAATGCGATAGAAGGAACAACTTTATCTTTTGGAGAAACAAAAGAACTTTTAGAACTAGGTCATACAGCAGGTCATAAGCCACTTGGAGAACAACTTGTAATCTTAGGTTTTGCAAAAGCTTATGATGTGATAGTTCGTGAAGCAACCAATCCGAATAATATTATAGATAGTAGTTTCATAAAAGATATACATGCTATTATGTTTGAAGATGCTTTAAAAGTAGCACCAAATTATGTATCTAAACCTATTGGAGCTTATAGATTAGATGAAAGGTATATCAAAGGAGTAGATATAAAATTATCACAACCTCATATGATTTCAAATGATATAGAAAATTTACTATATAGATTTAAAAGTAATAATATGAACTTAGAAGATATAGCAGAATTTCATATATTATTTGAAAGAATACATCCATTTGCAGATGGCAATGGTAGAGTTGGACGACTTTTGATGGCATATCAAGCTATACAAAATAATATAGTTCCACCATTAATCAAAAATGAAAGTAGAGATGAGTATTTAGAAGCTATAAATGATAAAGGTGATTTATATGAATTTTTAAAAGAAAGTATAAATAAAAGTTTAGAGTTGATAAGCAAGTAATTGTCTAACAAATAAGAGAAACTAATAAATTAACCTGTGGCTAATTTAAAGCTTACTTTGGTCGTTAGCATCATATTTGCACATAAAGTCTTAATTTGGTACAATAAAAGGACTGAAGGAGACTTTATGCAAATTATTGAAGACATAAAACCTGTTACTTACTTAAAGAGTAGAGCCGCTGATGTGCTTAAACACATTAACGAAACACATCGACCGATGATCATTACTCAAAACGGCGAAGCAAAAGCTGTGATACAAGACCCAAAAAGCTATGAAGATATGAGAAATGCCATCTCCATACTCAAACTTCTTTCATTCGCTGAAGAAGATATAAGAGAAGGAAATCTGTATTCGGAGAAAGATACTTTTGACTCTGTTGAGGAACTTCTTAATAAATGAGCAAAACCTATAAGGTTCAATGGACTTCCAATGCCAAAGAAGACCTATTAAACATTGTCACCTATATTAAAGAAGATTCTCCTAGTATGGCAAGAGATGTTTATGAAACAATAAAAGAGAAAGCGCACTCAAGTAATCTCTTTCCACTCAGGGGTAGAATCGTACCTGAACTTCAAAAAGAAGGCATTACAATGTACCGAGAACTTGTTAGTTCACCTTGGAGAATTATGTATAAAGTCGACAGTGATACGGTTTATATCATGGCTATTTTTGATTCAAGACAAAATGTAGAAGATTTACTACTACAGAAACTGCTAACAAGACAGAAAATTTAAATTTATGGTTTTGGGACACTCAGCCACACAATAAACCACACATAATCTTACGCTACACTACTACAAAAGAAAAAACATGAAACAGATATATGTAGTAGCAACCGCCCTTTTATTACTTGGCGGATGCGGTGGCGGTTCCAACAGCGGTGATACACCTGCAACAAATGCACACCTGCTCTTTAAGTCAGGCTTTGAAGCGGGGGTTTACATTGACCCTTTGTTGATAGAAGATAATGAAATTGCCAAACCACTTTCAACATGCTACAATGCATCCTGAGAACGATGAAAAAGGAACACGATGCGTTTTTTAGAAAGTTTCTGGGTGCAGATACCCTGGTGGTCTGTCAAAAAGGCATACAGACTGCTGATCATTGCTCTGATCGGCGGCTTTTTGACGGCGCTTGTTGCTTTTTATCTCTACATGCGCTCCCTGCCCGAACTCTCTGCATGGCATACGACCATCCTGCAGAATGAATTTACCGCCAAGTCCGACATTAAAGACCTTAAAGGGTACATGGCACTGGAGGAGAGACTTTTTGCCGAGATGCAGAGCAAGATATATGACAAGACACTTCCCAAAGAACAGAACCGTATCAACCGCTACAACAGAGGAAGCCTCTCCGACCCCACACGCTGGCAACCCAACTGGAACAGAACCTTCGAGCTGAAAACGGACAATCCCAAAGGCGCCGTACTGCTGCTTCACGGCATGTCCGATGCACCTTACAGTCTGCATACCCAGGCGGCGTATCTTCATGAAAAAGGGTATTGGGTGCTGGGGCTGCGTATGCCCGGACACGGAACCATCCCTTCAGGGCTGAGGAACATGAAGTGGCAGGATATGGCAGCGGTCGTGGAGCTTGGCATGCAACACCTCTCGCAAAAAGTCGGTAACAAACCCATACATATCATGGGCTACTCCACAGGCGCACCGCTGGCACTCAACTACACCCTCAAAGCGTTACAGGAAAAACCGCAGCTTAGCGTACCCGCTTCTCTTGTCTTCTACTCTCCTGCCATAGGTGTAAGCAAAGCCGCACCCCTTGCCATATGGCAAAGCCGCCTTGGCTACCTGTTGGGGCTGCCAAAACTCGAATGGAACTCCATCTCCCCGGAGTACGACCCGTTCAAGTACGGCTCCTTTGCCGTCAATGCGGGAGATCAGGTCTACCGACTGGCAAAAGAGGTGCAAGAACAGTTCAACCGACTCCAAAAACACCCTTCTCAAAAGTCCTTTCCACCCATACTCAGCTTCTCCTCCATTGTCGACAGTACCGTCTCCGTTCCCGCTGTCATAGAGAACCTGTTCAACAGACTGCCAAAAGGGAAGCACACCCTCGTACTCTTTGACATCAACCACAACTTTGACCGTAACAATGTGGTAAAGTCCTCTGTTCTGGAGCACATTAGACAGCTAAGAGAGACCAGAACGAACGGGAACTACCGGTTCGAGCTCATCTCCAATATCCACACAAAAAACAACCGTGTAGAACGCATCGTGGACCATCAAAAAGCACAACTGCTGCCTTACCAATGGCCAAAGGGACTCTACTCACTCTCACACCTTGCTCTGCCCATAAGTCCTGACGATCCACTCTATGGAAACGAAGAAGCACCCCAAAGCCCAGGTATTCAGCTGGGACACCTTGCCGTTTACGGAGAGACCGGTGTGTTGCAGATATTACCCTCTTCCCTGCTCAGACAGAGGTGGAACCCTTTTCATGCGTATGTGAAAGAGAGGGTTTTAAGATTTTTGGAAAATAAAGAGTAGTATTGATGAGTCCCCATGCTTGGCATGGGAACCGGGTTGGGAGAATGGTATGTAGGCTACGCTTCCAACTGCTGTTTAACAAGCTCGTTGACTACCTTCGGGTTTGCCTTTCCACCCGTAGCTTTAAGCACTTGCCCAACAAAGAAGCCAAAGAGCTTGTTGTTCCCCTCTTTGTACTTCTGCACATTCTCAGGGTTCTTGGCAATGACCTCGTCGATAATAGGCAGAATTTCTGCCGGATCGCTGATCTGCTTGAGACCTTTTGCTTCTACATAAACAACCGGATCAGCACCTTCTGTGGCCATCGCTTCAAAGACCTCTTTGGCGATCTTGGTGGAGATGGTCTCATCGTCTATCATCTTCACAAGGGCTGCGACCTGTGCAGGGGTGAACTGTAGCTTGGCTATCTCTTTGGTTTTCAGTTCTCTTGAGACATCATTGGCAACAAGATTGGCAATGTTCACAGGCGAGTTGTGTACCGCTATCGCTTCATCAAAAAATACAGAGAGTTTCGCATCACGGGCGAGCATCTCCGCTACCGTGTTGTTGAGCTTAAGCTCTTTGGTGTAGCGCTCATACAACGCCTGCTCCTTAGCACTCATCGGTGCCACTTCACCATCGATCTGCGCTTTCTTTTTAGGTTGAGGCTTTACTTCCTGCTTTTGCTTTTCAGGTTTTTTGGTTTTTTTTGCCCATGAGTCTTTAAGGCTTACGATCTTGTTAAAGACCGGGGCATCATCACTGTAGTCAACCGGATCGGCATAGAAGTACCCCTCTCTCTCAAACTGGAAACGCTCATCAGGCTTTTCGGTAATGACCGCCGGCTCGATGAGTGCATCTTTAACGACTTTGAGAGAGTCAGGGTTGATGTCTTCAATTCCTTGCGGCGCTTCGACTTTAAAAAGCCTGTCGTAGAGCCTGACCTCAACCTTTTTGGCACTCTCACCTTCAACCCACTGAATGGCACTTTTGACCTTAATGCCGCTGGTATCAGACCCGCTCTTGGAGTCAGGCGCATACTCCACTTTGATCTCGACAATATTCCCGTTCTCATCTTTGATCACCTCTTTACAGGTGATGATGTAGGCATACTTCAAACGAACGGGTTGCTCTGGTGTCAAACGAAAGTACCCTTTGGGCGGGTTCTCGCTAAAGTCTTCACGGTTGATGTAGATCTCTTTAGCAAACGGCAGTTTACGGCTTCCTTCTTTAGGCACATCATGCGGATAGTACGAAGCATCGATCTCTTCACGACCTTCATAGTTGGTGATAGTCACTTTCAAAGGGTCCATCACACACATTACACGCGGTACTTTCGGGTTCAAATCATCACGAATGCAGAACTCAAGCTGTGAGACATCCACCACGGAGTTTGCTTTGGCAATACCTATCTGCTCACAGAAAGTGAGGATGGACTCAGGGGTATAGCCACGTCTTCTGTACCCTGCAATGGTCGGCATACGTGGATCGTCCCAGCCGTTGACCACTTTTTTCTCTACCAGTTCAAGCAGCTTTCGCTTACTCATCACCGTATAGTTGATGTTGAGTCTGGCAAATTCGTACTGGTACGGGCGAGGCGGCTCAAGCTGTAATGTATCGATGACCCAGTCGTAAATGTCACGGTTGTTCTCAAACTCCAGCGTACAGAAAGAGTGGGTGATCCCCTCAATATAGTCCGAAAGACAGTGTGCAAAGTCATACATTGGATAGATCGCCCACTTGTCCCCTGCTCTGTAGTGGTGTGCATGGCGTATGCGGTAGAGCAGCGGATCACGCATCTTCATGTTCGGTGAAGTCATGTCTATTTTGGCACGAAGCACATGCGCACCCTCTTCAAACTCCCCATTCTTCATGCGCTCCAGCAGATCGAGGTTTTCCTCTACACTGCGGTTGGCATACTCGCTGCGTTTACCCGGACTGGTAACCGTTCCTCGGTACTCACGCATCGTCTCCTCATCGAGGCTGTCTACATAGGCTTTCCCCATCCTGATGAGATCTTGCGCATAGCCGTAGAGTCTGTCGAAATAGTCTGAGGTGTAACGCACATCCCCATCCCACTTAAACCCAAGCCACTCCACGGCATCCTGAAGCGCTTGCACATATTTGGTGTCCTCAGTGGTGGGGTTGGTGTCGTCCATTCTAAGGTGACATTTACCGTTGTAATCTTTGGCGATACCAAAGTTGATACTGATAGACTTTGCATGCCCGATATGCGGAAAACCGTTAGGCTCAGGCGGAAACCGCGTGACGATCTCTTTGTACTTCCCTGACTTCAAATCCTCTTCAACGATCCTGCGTAAAAAATCTTTACTCTCTTTGCTTTTTGCCATGCCTAACCTTTAAATTTCGTGACTCTTATAAGGGGTGTATTTTAGCCAATTAGTGCTTATTGTTCTGTATTTATCGTCTAATTGGATTGAGATTGATCTAAAGATAAAAGAATCAAACTTTTTTAATATTGATATTTTCTAATATCTTTCCCAGTTCCCGTGTCTCTTCATACTTCTTGGCAACTTCAGTGACATACTTCAATGTCAGCGGTATATCTTTCAAGTACCCCTCTTTGCCATCTCTTAACGCCAAACGGGCAAAGATACCCAGTATTTTAATGTGGCGTTGGAGTCCCATGAAGTCGAACCAGCGCATGAATGTTTCATCATCCGCATCAAGTCCTTTGGCATCTCGGAAGTAGAGTGCCAGTTTTTTCACCTGCACTTGGGGAAGCTCCACATAGACATCACGAAGGAGTGAGACAAGATCGTAGGTAATGGCTCCTACTCTGGCATCTTGAAAATCAATGACTGCCAAATGATCCTGCGGGTCGACCATGATGTTTCGTGAGTGGTAGTCGCGGTGCACAAAGAACCCTTGGGGCTGTTGCAGCACCTCATCGGCAATGAGATGGAGTATCTCATCGATGACCAGCAGTGCATACTCAGGTATTGATATTTGTAAATATCTATCTAGGTACCACTCATTCATCAGTGCCATCTCAAAGAGCAGAAAATCTTTGTCATACACAGGAAGCCCCGATGTATCGGCATATTGCATCTTAACGATCGTATCGATGGCTTTTGTATAGACACTCTCCCCTTCTGCATCTATGACATCTGCCATATGTCTGCCGCCAAGGTCTTCCATAAAAACAAATCCAAGGGTGGGTTCAAAGGCGTTTATTTTGGGGGTACGCACCCCTGCTTCGTGCAAACGGTGGGCAATGTCGACAAAGGGTGCCACACTCTCAGGCTGTGCGGATGCATCCATTACGATGCCTTTTTGAAAGCCGTCATCGATGCGGTAGTATTGACGAAAACTCGCATCTCCTGTTAAGGGAGTGAGCTCTCCTTCTATGCCGTAGCTCTCCAGCCATTTTAGCAGTTCTTTTGGTTTTGTATGGGTCATTTTCTATTCCTTATTATTTTAGCTTCTACCACATATGTAATCGCACATAGATCACATATACTCTCATCGGGAAATCTTATATTTTATAATATTGTCTGATATACAAGCTCTTGTAGAGGCTCAGACCGCAGGGAGGATTTGTCCTCGTAAAGAGATTGTATATCAGACAAAACCACAGAACTATTGATAGAGCGCACCCAAAACCGTATTCTGCGATGCTCCCGTCACATCTTTAAGTAGCACAGGCTCTTCATGTACGCGCTTGTATGCCAACCACGCCATCATCATCGCTTCAAGCGCGTCAGCCTCCGCCATGATGCCTACATGGATGTTGGGCATCAGCGCTGCGATACGTTCGACCAAAAAGCTGTTCTTCGCCCCACCCCCGCAGAGCATCAGCACATCGGGGTTGAACTTGAGCACTTCATTAGAGAGGCTAAGGGCTGTGAGTTCCAGCAGGGTTCGTTGAACATCTTTGGGCGGACACATAGATCCGCCCCTACGCAAGATATGTGCTTCTACCCATTGTATATTGAACTTCTCTCTTCCCGTACTCTTGGGGTAAGGTAGTGCAAAATAGTCATCTGCCATCATTGCATCAAGCAGTGTGTAGTCCACTTTTCCTTCTCTTGCCCAGACGCCCTCTTTGTCGTACCCTGCCCCTTTGTGTTTGGATATCCACGCATCCATCAGCATATTGCCCGGGCCCGTATCGTAGCCGATCAGTGGTTCTTGGAGCACGGTAATATTGGCGATACCACCGATATTGGCAACCGCAACAGCCATTTCAATATTTTTAAATATAAACCTATGAAATGCCGGAGCGAAGGGTGCCCCGCTTCCCCCGAACGCCATATCTTTTCGGCGAACATCGGCCACCACCGGTATGCCGCATCGAGCGGCAATGATATTCGGGTCTCCCAGCTGCATAGTAAAGGGGCAGGTACCCTTGGGTGCATGCCAAAGCGTCTGTCCGTGTGAACCGATAGCAGAGACTTCATCGGCTACAATACCTGCATCTTCGAGCAGGAATACCACCGCATCGGCAAAGAGCAGACCCAAACGGTGGTCAAGCTCCCCTACTTCATACAGGCTCGTCTCTCCTGCTGTCAGATTGAGTATCTTCTCTTTTAGCTCCGAAGGGAACGGGTATGTACTTTGTTTTAGTAGTTGACAATCATCTGCATCGATATCACACAACACAACATCGACACCGTCAAGAGAGGTACCGGACATTAAACCGATATATTTACGTTTTTTCATAAGATGCATTATAGCAAACAAGATTATGAATATAAATTATTGTATACTTTGCCTATATCAATTTTTACAAAAAACGGGAGAATTCATGAAACATACACTACTTAGCAGTGCTGTTGCTACAGCACTGCTCTTTACAACGACTGCTTACGGGAACAACACAGAGACAAAAGGTATGACGCAGACAGCCGCAACGCTGAGCCCAAAGCAGTCACCGAAAGAGAGAGCAAAACAGTTCGATGAGAAGATCCATGCCTTGTCACAGTATGGTTTTTCCATCACCTCACCTACACCAAACAGCTATGTCCTCACAGTTAAGAAGAAAGAGAAAGCCGCCCATATACTGCTTGGACTGCTCAACCTGAACACCCTTAACGATACCGATAGTGCCACTATTGCCAATGCGATAGACCAATCCGTATTCGTCGTTGAGATAGACCCCAACAAGTATGCCTCGAACACGCAAGAAAGTATCACTGTTTACTATATGGGAAATAAAAAAGAGGCTCCGTTGCTATCGAAACTACTTCAAGAGAAGAAGGTGGGTGCCTACCTGACCTATAACAATGCGAACCAACTTACCAAGATACGCTTCAAAGAGATCGACGAGCATATCGTCAAAGAGCACAATGAAACCGATATCATGCTTAAGAATATGTATATCGACATTACACCGCCTACCTCTTCAGATACGACTGCTTACGCATATACCGTACATGCAGGTAACTTGCGCATTACACAGACAGACCATGATGATAACACCAGTTTAACCCTCTCCTACACCAACCCTGTATGCAAGGTCGACAAGCTCAACAGCTACTTGGGCAAGACGGCATGTCACATCCCCGATATCGAAGCGGTACTTACCGATCTATCCAGCAAGGATTATGTAAAAGCCGCTATCAAAGAGAGTGATGTCAACTATCATGCACAGAGCCAAAAAGGAAAAGTTTCCATTCTCTCGACACTCTCAACCAATACTATCGACCTTACGCTGATCGAAGCAGGCGCAAAAAGTCAACTACACTTCGACCATCTAAAGGTCGACGGTAAAGCGGCAGACATCGACGAGGCAACACTCAAAGCCTATAGCGACTTGATGGAGAACCCACCTCAAGATGCCAATGTCACGATCCAAAAGATGGTGACGTATATCGGAAAGCTCTACAGCAGCGGTATGCATTTTGACTACACCCTGACACTCGATAGTATCAAAGGGAACTCCGAGCTGGGTTCGCTCCTGCTTGAAGGGTATCAAGCCAACGGAGGCGGCATACTTTCCCAGAGCATCGATTTCCATGAAGAGAGTCATGTCAAACACTTTGCCATCAGCCAAAAAGGGATGAAGAAACCTCTCTTTAGCATTTCGAACTTCCGATTCGGTTATGCCATAGAAGATCTCTACAACTTCATTCCACCGTTCATGAAGTTCTCAGGAATGGCAGCGACAATGCCTGCATCTTCATCGGGTGAACTTCCGCCTGAAATGGAAAAAGTACTCATGAACATGGGGAACAGTCTCGTCAATCACGGGTTACACTTCTCATTGGCACCGGTCGGGTGGGATGCAATCACGATGCAAGTACCCAATGCACCACAAAGCCTTGAAAAGTTAGACCTTCAACTCCATACCAAACTCGATAAGAACACCATCGCCATCGATCCGAACAACCCGATGACAGCGATGATGCTGCTTTCATTCTTCCATGCCGACGGTAAACTCGTGCTGAAGAAAAAAGACCTCACTGCTCTCTCTCAGAGCATGCCGCCAGAGATGATCGGTATGCTGATGATGTTTGCCAAATATGAAGGGGACAAAGCTATCTTTGTCTTGAAGTTCGAGAACGGACACTTGATGATCAACGGACAACCCCTGATGTAACCTCTCCTCTCCCTTCGGGGAGTCCTTCTTTTTTATATCGGTTCACACTCAATTGATATTCGGAATCTATAATACCTTATAAGCAAGTAATCTATTCTAACAATATAAGAGGTCAACAATGAACTATCAACCATTTTTCGATACGATAGAACCAGTAGTGCTCCAAGATGAGCTGGCACGTTTTTTGGGTGTGAACGATGACGGGATCATCGAGATCTCCTACCTTGACATCGTCAAAACGGCAGGACACAGCTGCGGTACGGTCGCAGGAGCATACTTAAGCGCACTTTTGGGGCTTAAAGCCCTCTTTGGCGAAGAGATATCCCTAAGCGTGGAGAGATCAAGGTGGAGCTTAAACGTGCAGTCACCTAAGAGAATGCGGGTGTGGTAGGGTGTGTCCTCTCCAACATCACCGGTGCGACGACCGACTACGGCTTCGGCGGTATCCCCGGAGGCAAGTTCAACCGTCACGGACTGCTCTTTTACGAAGCGGACATCGACACCGATATCTGTTTTACCCGTCTCGATACGGGTGCATCGGTAGGGGTAAACTACCATCCGCATAAGGTGGTCAATCCGATGAATATCCTGATGAGCGACATTGGAGAGAATGCGACCGAAGAGGACAAAGCAAGCTTCCCCGTACGTTTTCAAAAGATGGTAGAGACCCTTTTTAAGAACAAAGAGACAGTGATCGAAATCGTAAAATAGACGTTGGAGAGAGCATGAAGAAACCTATTTGACTTTTACTGCTTGTATGCGGTAGCTATACCCTACAGGCACAGACACTGACCCTCAAAGAGGCTGTTTCACAGACATTGGCGCACCATCCCGATGTCAAACGCTTCATGCTTCGTATCAAACAGGCAAAAGATCGGCTATCAGATCGCCCGTGAACAGAAGGCATCGGATATCATCACCCTCAAAGAGGAACTGCGCAACCTCCTGATCGACATCGACCACTATGGACGTACGATCAAAGCGAAAAAAGCACAGCTTGCTTCTGCACAAAAGAGCCTTAAACTGGTCTCCGCCCGTTACAAAGAGGGACTGGCAACCTACATCGAAGTGCTTGACACCAACCGCTCTGTCAGTGTTGTCAAGATGCTCAAGAAGATCGCGCTCGATCAGGATGTAGCCATTATCATGGTCACTCACGATGAAGCGATGCTGCCGCTGTGTGACCGCATTTTGAAGATCGAGAATAAAAAGGTTGTCTCGCACGACGTACCGAGCAACGGACAACTGGCAGAGGGGATCGTCTAACGCTCCTCTGCCCCACTTCACAAACCCTACACAAAACTTCTTTACAATAGAGTATCTTAAATCATTAGGAGTCTACAGTATGAGAAAGTTAACCAAAATAGTCACCCTCTTAACCGTTATAGCAAGCTGTACCTTTGCACAGAGCGACAACGTCGAAAAGGTTGATATAAGCAAACTCGACCGGACCATGGGGTTGCATCAGGCACAAAAGCGTACCTTCAAGAACAAAGCGGAGTTCCAACATCAGCAACAACGCAAAGAGGCACATAAGAAACAACAAAAACAAGCACCACAGAAGAAAGCAGCGCCCCACTACCCTCAGGACAAACGTATCACCTACCGTCAACGAGAGTATAGCGACCGATATAGATATGACGACCGTTACGACTACGACCGTGAGTACAGCAGACCACACTACCGACACAGACCGCATGCACGCCCGCACAAACATCCTAAGCGCGGCTGGATACTGGCATACAAATACGACAGAGCAGGATTTTACGATAGAGACGGTTTCCACTACGGCTACTTCAACCGTTACGGCTACATGTTCGAAGGGGAGTTCTACCGCTACGACAGGTACTACCGCTATCGTGACAGAGTGAGAGGAAGAGGACTTTTCGACCGCTACTACTACCGCCCTACCCGCTGGAAATATTACGGCTTCTGCCGATAATACCTACCTGGCAGGCTTCTTGCCTGTCATCATCACCCCAAACGCCACCGCCGTTCCCACGACGATCTGCCATGCGAATCCAAGCTTGATACCAAGCATCCCGCCCAACACATAAGGCTGCAACAACAGTACGGTCAAAAATCCTCCTATGAGTGCCAAAGGAACCGTTTTGGCTGAACCACGCTGTGTAAAGATCGCCGCACCGTAAACCCCAAGCAGTCCGGTATAAGCAAATGCCATCACACCCAGCGCAAAACTCAGTAACGGCAGGTCGGTGTAGCGTTGCCAGTAGTAGCTGAGCATCGCCATAAGAGAAAGTGCAACAGCAAACAGCAGGACCGCCATACGCCCCGCTTTGACAAAGTGCATCTCATCGTTCACACCGTGCTTCTGCTTCCACGGCTTGTAGAGGTCTTCTACTGCTACCGAAGCCATGGCACCCAGTACGGAGTTGGAGCTTGAAAGTGCCGCGGCCACCGCACCGACCGTGACCAGCCCGCGCATACCTTCTGGCATCTCATGGAGGATGTAGTACATAAAGATGGTGATCTTCTCTCCATTGAACTTCTGCACCACATCGGCATTGAGCCCTGAGAGTTCCGGGTGTTTGTAGAAAAGGTAGAGCAGCAGACCGATAAAAAGGAACAGTATCGCTACGGGAATGGTCATGTAGATGCTCATCATCAACGAGCGTTGCGCCTCTTTGCTGTCCTTACATGCCAATGCACGCTGGGTCATATCCTGATCAAGCCCATAGGCGGCAATGTTGAGCAGCAGCCATCCGCCAAGCAGCGCCCAGATGCTGAAACCACCCGTAAGCAAAGTGTCGATGAGCTTGAGTTTCCCGTCTGCCTGTAAAGTCTGGTAGATCGTTGCAAAATCACTGTTAAGACTCATGTATAGGTAGATAAGTACGGCGATCCCTGCACCGATGTAGGTTGCCGCCTGAATGATGTCTGAGAAGATGACCGACTTCACCCCGCCAAAATAGGCATAGGCAAGCGCACCAGCCATCAAGATGGCAATAGAAAGTGCTACATGGGAAGCGGCAATGTCAAGAAACAATATCATCGAAATAGCAAGTGCTCCAATGTAAAGCCGTGCACCTGAAGCAAACAGACGACCGATGAGGAACATGATCCCTGCCTGCTTCTTTGCTCTCTCACCGTAGCGTTTCTCAAGCAGTTCATAAACAGTGACCGCATTGATGGCATAAAACCTCGGAATGAGCACTTTGGCAACGAACACTACCGCCAAAAATGCGGAGAGATAAAACCCTATAAAAGTCAGATCTTTGCCGTAGCTGTACTCCGGTCCGCCCAAAAAGGTTGCCGCTGACTGTGAAGTTGCCAGCACAGAGATGGCAACCGCGAACATGGGAACGGAGTTGCCGCCTACAAAGTAGTCACGCGTACTTTTAACCTTCACACGGCTGAGAATGACTGAAGTCAGTGTCAAAACAAGAAAGTAGGCACCAAATACCGTCCAGTCAAGAGTGGAGAAGGCTGAGTGCATCAGTTGCCTTTGGGTGGTGTTTTAAGGTGCAGCACTTTGACACCGGCTCTGACTTTTTGCATAAATGTTTTTCCCGGATCAAATTTAACGGTACGGTAACCTTTGTCCTTCTCAAGCCAAAGCGGCGTTGCTTCCATGCGTCTGTACTCATGGTGTCCTATGAGGTATTGGATACTCGGATATTTGGATTTGAGATACTTGATTAGCGCAATGTTCGCTTTGACCTGTGCGGGAGTCAGGTGCTTGGCATCTTTGGCAACATTCTCCACCCCGATGGCGTAGTAGTTCAGTCCGATCACATGCCGCCCCATCCAGTTCTCAGGCATCAGACGGTAGACGGTACC
>JAMORY010000006.1 GCA_027063305.1 Sulfurovum sp.
TTGTCCGGATCGGTCTGGAGTACGATATCGATCCTTTCATCATCGGCATTAAAGACAGAGATATCAACGAAGCTTTCCTCTACCCCAGAAGGCTCAACGACTACCAAAAAGATGTTCTCAAAGGCTACAAAGACGACCCACGTATGCAGTTCAACCCCGACAATCGTACCATGGAGGAGAATCTCAAGATCGTCTATTTTGGCTATGAAAATCAGCTTAGACCACTGTATGAAGCGCTTAAAGAGAAGTTCGGCAATGAAGTGGAAGCAAAGATGTCACCGGAAAAATACGGCGGAGGATGGTTCCTGACCCTGCTGCATCCTGAAGGCGACAAAGCCCATGCGCTTAACAAGGTCATGGCGTATCTGGGTCGTGACCCAAAAGATGTCACGGTATTTGGCGATTCGGTGAATGATGTAGGAATGTTCCGCCTTGCAGGTACTTCTGTTGCGGTGGCAAATGCACTTAAGGAAGTCAAAGCGGTAGCAGATGTGGTTCTGCCCCATTCTAATGATGAGGATGCGGTGGCAAAATACCTTGCATCTTTCTAGTATTTGTCGGATCCGGGAGAATCCGACCTACATTATTTGGTAGGTGATGCACACCCTATCTTACCCTCTTTGGCAAGGGTTTTATGGATGTCGGCGTTTCCTGTCTGGATCGCTTCATCGATACGTTTTTGCGTACTCGGCGCTTCCCATAGAATATCTCCATACTGACAGTTCTCCACACCCGACTTCTTAAAGAAATCTATCTCTTTTTTCGTTGCGATATGCGGTGACGGGATCGCTCCGCTCGGGATCTTGAAGAGTTTACCGTCAACGGACTGCACTACCGGTCTAGTAGGATCGAACTGAGGCTGGTTCATACACCCCACTGCTAAAAATGCGCTCATTATCAATACAATATTCTTTTTCATTTCTTCTTTCTCCTAATAGTGATAGAGTATTATATCAATAAGAGTTAAAAAGTCTTGCATTAAGTGCCTCAAGCCGCTGGGGCGTCCCAATATCATACCATTCACCCTCATACAGCTCTCCGGTAACCTTCCCTTCTATCATCGCAGCACGAAGAAGAGGAGCCAATGCACTTTTACCATATGGTACTCCCTCAAAAAGTTTGGGAGAGTAGTACCCAATGCCAGAGAATGTATACTGCGGGCTATCAACCACTTTGCCATCAAGCAGAGAAAAATCCCCTTTGGGGTTATGCTCTGGGTTCTTCACCAGTATCAAATGTGCCAAGACATCCTCTCCAAGCTTCTTATCCACCTCAAAGTCATAGTCCGTCCAAACATCTCCGTTTACCACAAGGAACAGGTCACTGTCTGCCAGATGAGGCAATGCTTTGACGATCCCTCCTGCACTCTCCAGCCCACCCTCTTCCTGCTCATCCGAGTAGACAATGTGAAGCCCCCACTCCGAGCCGTCACCAAGTGCCTGAGGTATCTGCCAACCCAAATGGGCAATGTTAATGACCACCTCTTTAAACCCATAATGCGCCAACTTTTCCAAATGCCATACAATGAGAGGTATACCGCCGACTTCAAGTAGCGGTTTGGGTGTATGGTCGGTGAGTGGTCGCATGCGTGTACCCAGACCGGCGGCGAGTATCATGGCTTTCATATTTTCTGATCCGATAATTTCATTTTTAACTGAGGCAAGTACGTTTTAATTACTTCTTCTATGATATATTTATCTACACCATCATACTCATGTACAATATAATTTCTCGTAGCATACGCATACTGTTTCTCTTCAAGAAGAGAACATGACTCAAGCATATCATCACTCAGTTTTTGTAAGCTTTCTCCTATTTGGGAAACTGCCATATAGAGTGCAAGTTCTCCTTCACAATCCTCCAATGCTTCAGTAATTCCAATACGTTCTATCATTTCAAGAATAAAAGCGATTTTAGCCTCATCAGATCGTTTAGACATTTACAACCTCAGATAAAATAAACTTTTTTCCTGTTTCAGAAAGGCTGTTCTTCGGAGCAAGATCTATCTTTTTACCTATCTCTGTAGAGAGAAACTTTTTGATCTCATCTAAACGATGTAATGCTGTAAAGCCCTGATGCTTTTGCATAAAAGATTTTTCCACATGGTAGAGAATATCCACATCACTCTCTTTGCTAAAGTCACCACGAGCATAAGAACCAAAAAGCCCATCAATAACAAATCCCTCTTGCATTAATATCTGCTTCATATCACGTAGTTTTTCTATGAGTTTTATTGTTTCTTCTTTCATACTGAGATTATACTTAGTCGTGGAAGATTTTGCAAGGTTTTAAAAACATCATGCCAACATATCCAACGGGCTTACTACCCTCCCCTTATTCATCTCTGCCACCACATGGGTATACACCATCGTCGTCTCCACACTTTTATGCCCAAGCAACTCTTGAATGGAACGCAGGTCAATACCGCTTTGCAAAAGATGTGTCGCATAGGAGTGTCTGAATATATGAGAGGTTACTCTCTTATGAACCCCTGCTTTTACAGCTGCTTGTTTTATGTTCCTGCCTAGTGTCTTTTCATGAATATGATGTCTACGTACGATGCCACTTCGAGGGTCTTTAGCCACATTTTTCATAGGGAACAGATATTGCCACTTTGTTTCAAACTTGGCATTGGGGTATTTTCGCTCTAAAGCATAAGGCAAATAGACAGAGCCGTATCCATCCGCTATATCTTTTTTGTGAAGCTGCTCTACATACTCGACTTGTGCTTTTAGACGCTGTTTTAACACTTGCGGCAAAGGTACGGTACGGTCTTTAAGGCTTTTACTGTCCCATATATAGACTTTGTCAAAGCCGAAATCCATGTCTTTAATGCGAAGATTCAACACTTCTTGCATACGCAGACCGCAACCGTACATCAGTTGAACGATCAACTGGTAATTCCCCGTAAGTTCACCAATAACCTTTTGTACCTCCTCTTTTGTCAGCACCTGTGGAATGTGTTTTCTTTCTTGTGCCCGAAGTGCTTGAATATTCCATGTGCTCATATCGACACCTAATACTTCTTTGTATAGAAAGAGAATTGCAGCAAAGGCTTGGTTCTGGGTTGTGGGAGAAACTTTTTTATTGACTGCAAGAAATGTTAAAAACTGTTCTATCTCTTCTTT
>JAMORY010000007.1 GCA_027063305.1 Sulfurovum sp.
CACTCTTACAATTGATCCCAATACTTCTTATCACTTCACTGTTAATTTTATGCTCTTCAATGTATTACCAGCTTTTTATCACGCCCATTCAAATCACAAGTGCAATTTCACCTCAATTACGCCGCTATTTTAATCCATAGCTATAGATCTGTCTGCTAATTAACTACGTAGAAGAGCGTTCAGCGTGTAGTGCTAAGCGTTAAGAAGGTTAAGAAGGACATTAATTTCATGCTCTTACGCTACGCGCTTAACACTGAACGCTTGGCACATCCGTGCCATCCATTTATCGCTTTTTCGCTAAAATACACTAATTTATATGACTAGGATACTATTATGGCAAAAAAGATCGCTTCAGCGAGAATTTCAGCAGAGAGTTCACGCCTGCTTCAGGAGTTGAACAACTCTCTCCCTTTTGACAAGGTACTTTACAGAGAAGATATCGAAGGTTCACGTGCGCATGCCTATATGCTCAAAGAGCAGGAGATCATCTCTGAAGAGGATTATGAGCAGATCGAGAATGGGCTTTATGAGATACTCAAAGACATTGAAGAGGGTAGATTGAGTCTCGATGGAGATGATGAAGATATTCACATGGCGATCGAGGGTGAACTGACAAGACGTATCGGAGATGCAGGAAAGCGTCTGCATACTGCACGAAGCCGTAATGATCAGGTGGCACTGGATTTCAGACTCTACGTATTGAATAATACCAAAGCGATAGCTGAGCTGCTTTTGGAGAATATAGAGACACTTGTCAAAGTAGCAGAAGAGAATGCCGAAACGATGCTGCCGGGTATGACACATCTGCAGCATGCTCAGCCGATTAACTTCGGTTACCATATGATGGCGTATGCAAGTATGTTCAAACGCGATTATGAGCGATTTATGAGCTCTTATGAGCGTAATAACTATTCGCCTATCGGTTGTGCGGCTTTAGCAGGGACACCGCATCCTATTAACAGACAGACCACTTCGGACAAATTGGGTTTCAACGCACCAACCCTCAACTGTCTTGATACGGTCAGTGACCGTGACTTTGCACTGGAGATCCTCTTTAACATCGCAACGATGATGATGCATATGAGCCGTTTGAGTGAAGAGCTTATCTTGTGGAGTGCGGCAGAATTTAAATGGGTGACACTGAGTGACCGTCATGCGACGGGTAGCTCCATCATGCCTCAGAAGAAGAATCCTGATATTCCAGAGTTGCTTCGTGGTAAAACAGGGCGTGTCAACGGTAACCTTGTGGCACTCTTGACTGTGATGAAAGGTCTGCCGCTTGCCTACAACAAAGATATGCAGGAGGATAAAGAGGGAGTCTTTGACTCTGTTAAAACCGCACTGCTCAGTCTTCAGGTACTCAATGAGATGATCGCCGATATGACGGTGAACAAAGAAGCAATGGAAGCCGCCTGTATGGTAGGACACCTCTCTGCTACCGACCTGGCAGACTACTTGGTTAAAGAGCAGGGGCTTCCGTTCCGTGATGCGTACCATATTACCGGTAATGTGGTGAATCTTGCAGAAGAGAAGGGTGTTGATATCTCCCAGCTTACTTTGGAAGAGCTGCAGAGTATTGATGAACGCATTGGAGAAGGGGTGATCGCCCTGCTTGATATCCGTGCTTCAATGAATGCGAGACAGTCTGAGGGTGGTACGGCTACTATTAGGACTTTGGAGCAGGTTGAGAGTATGAAGGAGTGGATTGAAAAACAGTAGGTAAATATATGAACGTATCATTAGCTCGTTCTGTATTTTCTGATACGGAATACATATCCTATACTGAAACTATGTTTTGATTTATTATTGTATGTATTTCATATCGAGAGATATGGAACAAGTCAAAATTAAGAATGAAGTAATTTGGCTCAATAACTAAAATAAGCTATAATTAAAAGAAAAAAGGGCAGTAGTGTATCTGAGCAGTGATGAGAAACAACACATTGTTGAAACGCTGAAGCAAGCGATACCGACACTTCAGGCACTCTACCTTTTTGGCAGTCAGAAAGACGGGAGTGCTGTTTCTTCCAGTGATGTGGATATCGCCTACTTGTCAAAGAAACCACTTGACAATGTCGTGCGCTGGGAACTCTCTCAGCAGTTGGCACGGCAGCTTTCCAAAGATGTTGATCTCATAGAGCTTTCTCAGACCAATACGGTGTTCAGATATCAGATACTCTCTACGGGTGAACGGCTATATGGCGAGGGGTATGAGGTAGAGGCTTTTGAGACGCTTGCGTACAGTTTTTACCTGCGTTTTCAGGAGGAGAGACAGCCTATTGTCGATGCGATCATGCAAAGACGATCAGTTTCTGGAGGTTTGCATGTCTGATGTAGTGCTGAACAAGATACAGACAATAGAGAGATGCTTACGGCGTATTCGGGAAGAGTATGTCGGTTCTGAAGCGGAGTTTGAAGAGAATTTTACGAAACAGGACTCGGTCATACTCAATCTGGAGCGGGCATCGCAGGCGAGCATTGACATCGCTACGCACATTGTAAAAACAGAAACCTCGGACTGCCTAATACCAGCCGTGAACTTTTTGACTTACTTTTAGAAGCTGACATTATTAGTCAAAAGAGCTGTACTCAGATGCAGAGGATGGTCGGGTTTAGAAATATTGCCGTGCATGATTATCAAAATTTGAACATTGAGATCGTAGTGGCGATCGTTCAGAAGCATCTTGTAGATTTTGAGAGCTTTATAGAAGAGATATTTAGCGGTTATTTGCAAAAAAACATCTAAGGAAAATATATGAACGTATCATTAGAGTATCTGGGTGAAAAGAAGTTCAAAGCCAATACCACGAAATCCTCTTATGTTTTGGACTGTAAAGAGATCACGCCTGTGGAGTATTTTGCTACTGGGATCATCGGATGTACGGGGATTGACCTTGTGGTGATGGCTGAAAAGGACGGGTATGTGGTGAGTAACTATAAAGTATCCGCAGAGATAGAGCGTCAGATGAGTGTGCCGATGAAGTTTGCGTCTTTGCACATGATCTATGAATTTGAGGGGTCATTCGATGCCGTGAAGGCGAAGCGGTACATTTTGGCTTCTTTGGAGAGTTACTGCACGACCATCAATTCCATTAGAGACTCTGTAAAGATCAGTTATACGATCGTCTATAACGGTGAGAAGATCGCAGTCAAAGAGAGCATTGCTTCCGGTGGCGGTGGAAGCATCGAGATGGATGATGGCTTTGGCGGAGCGTGTTGCTCCTAGGAAAGAGAGGTTTTTTCTACTTCATCCCCTCTTCTCGCATCTTCTGAAATTCTGCTCTGTCCATGTATCCATCTTTGTTTTGATCGATCTTTTGAAAATAGAGATCGTGTTTGAAACTGTTTGGATCCATATGATTGCGTTTGGCTCTGAAGATCTGGAATTCTTTTGAGGTGATCTTTCCATCCTTGTCAATATCGATCGTGTCAAATGTAATGCCTTCTCTGCTTTTTTTCTCCATGGTAGCAAATTGTTCTCTTGGAAACTTTTCAAAGATCATCTCTGAAACAGCAAGTGCTTCTTGTTGATTCATACGTCCTTTCATAGAGGGCATGATACCGAATGTCGATAGAAGCACAAAGTGCTTTGTCTGCACTCGGATGCATCAGATAGTCTGTAATGAAAGCAACAGCCTCTTTTTTCTTTGGATAATGCTCTTTGATATGAAGCATTACTTCATGATGGGAGGATTACCCGATAAGCCCTTTTTTTTGATCTCTGGTAATAAGCTTGGTTATATGACACATAAAACATTTTGTTTTGTAAACCTGTTTGGCATCTATGGTGTCTGCCTGAAGAGAAGAGAGGATAATAAATAATAGAGAGAGGGTAAGTAGTGATTTCATGTTCTATCCTTTCTAAGTGGCTGTCCTATAATATCATAGTAGATATGAATTTCATATAAACTGTTTTTATCGTTTGCAACTTATTGAAGCCTTTGTTAACTTCAAAATAACTACAAAGAGAAATATTTACATTGCAGTGCTATAATCAAAAAAAGAGTCAGAAAGGATATTTGTGAAGAGATATATAGGTAAAAAGAAAGTGGCACGCATCTATATCAATAATCAGGATAAGTATGATGGCAAACCATTGTGGGAAGTGATTTTGTTCGAAGCCAAAGCGTATGGACTTGCCGGTGCTACGGTTTTGAAAGGGGTTGCCGGTATGGGGGCACATAGTGAAGTGCATAGTTTTAATGTGCTTGTTCTCTCTCAAGTCTTACCATTGGTGATCGAACTGATCGATGATGAAGCGAAGGTAAGAGGCTTTCTTGAGAAGATAGAACCTATGATAGAAGAGGGACTGACCTCTTTGAGTGATGTTGAAGTGATCACCTATAAACACAAGTAGGAGAGGGAATGAATCTTACACTTTTAATGATCATCGGGATGGGTGGATTTCTAGGAGCGATCTCCCGTTATCTGATCGCAGGTTTCGTGCAAAGTCATTCGGAAACTCTCTTTCCAGTAGGAACCCTTAGTGTGAATGTACTGGGAAGTTTTATTATCGGATTTGCTGCAATGTTATTTGCTCAGGTAGTAGAACCGGAGTACAAGGCATTTGTGATGACCGGATTTTTGGGAGCGTTGACAACATTCTCAACCTTCTCTCTTGAGAATGTCAATATGCTTCAAGACGGAGACTATACAAAGGTAGCACTTAATCTGTTTTTAAATGTAACTCTGACGATCTTAGCAACATTGCTTGCCATGATGCTCTTTAAGAAGTTCTATGCGTAGATAGAGGAGATTTGGTTATAATCCGTTTCAAATTTGATATCGGGAAGTAACAACATGATACAACTTACCAATCTCTCCAAAAGCTTCGGGGGACAAACCCTCTTTCGTGATGTGAACCTTAAAGTCGCCAAAAACCAGAAGATCGGTCTGGTCGGGCGTAACGGATCGGGGAAATCGACACTATTTAAGATGATCCTCGGAGAAGAAGGATGGGACAGTGGCGATATCGCCATTCCGAAGAACTACCGTATCGGGGCATTAAAGCAGCATCTGGTCTTTACTGAAAAGACAGTGCGTGAAGAGTGTGCGTTGGTACTGCCTGAAGATGAGCAGTGGAACTTTTACAAGATCGAGAAACTGCTCTTTGGGCTGGGCTTTACCGAAGAGGATCTCGATAAAGATCCATTAAGCTTCTCAGGAGGATATCAGATCCGTATCAACCTGGTTAAACTGCTGGCGACCGAGCCCAATATGCTGCTGCTGGATGAGCCGACCAACTACCTTGATCTCCCTTCACTTCGCTGGCTTAAGAGTTTCATTCGGGAGTTTGACGGTGAAGTGCTGCTCATTACCCACGACCGTGATTTTATGGATTCGGTCACGACCCATACGATGGGTGTGCAGCGTAAAGGATTGCGTCTGGTACAGGGAGACAGCCACAAATACTATGCGACGCTTGATCTTGAAGATGAGACCTACGAAAAGACCAAAGCCAATCAGGAGAAGAAGCGTAAGGAGCTTGAGGAGTTCGTTGCCAGAAACAAAGCCAGAGCCTCTACGGCAGCGATGGCACAGTCGAAGCAGAAAGAGCTGGATAAGATGGAGGAGATGGGAGAGCTTGAGACCGATACCGATCTCTCATTTCGTTTTAACTATGCCGATACGCCTGCAAAGATCGTACTGAGGGCTGAGAATTTGAGGTTTGGGTATGATCCTGAAAATCCTCTTTTTGAGAATGTAACCTTTGCTCTGGAGAAGGGGAAGCGTATTGCGATCATCGGAAAGAACGGAAAGGGTAAGTCGACACTGCTCAATTATATTGCAGGGGAGCTGCCTCTGCAAAAAGGAACGCTGAACTATCATCCCTCTACCAAGTTTGCTCACTTCGGACAGACCAATATTGAGCGTTTGAATACCTCTGCAACGATCGTAGAGGAGATCGCTTCGATGAGTAAGGAGATCGGTATTCCACAGGCACGTAATATTGCTGGGCGGATGATGTTCTCAGGGGAACTTGGGGACAAGAAGATCGAAGTGCTTTCAGGAGGGGAACGAAGCCGTGTGATGCTTGGGAAGATCATCGCTACACCTGCGAATCTGCTCTTTTTGGATGAACCGACCAACCACCTTGATATGCAATCGATCGATGCGTTGGCAGATGCCATTGAAGCCTTTGAAGGCTCACTTATTATGGTCACGCACTCGGAGATGCTGCTTAGACGACTGGCGGATGCACTGATCATCTTCCATAAAGGCGGAGCGGAGTATTTTGAAGGGATGTATGATGAGTTCCTTGAGAAGATCGGCTGGGAAGAGGAAGAGGGAAGTAAGCCTAAAAAGAAGAAACCCAAGATCGACTACAAGGAGCGTAAGAAGCTTCGTCGTGCCTTGACACAGGAGCGTAACGAGAAGCGTAAGTCCTTTACCAAAGAGATCAAACTGTGCGAAGAGAAGATAGAGAAACTTGAAGAGGAGATGGTGCTAAAGAACGAAGCTCTTGAGCAAGCTTCACTCTCCGGTGACAATAGTGCCATTATGGAGCTTTCCAAAGAGGTAGGGATCTTACAGCAGCAGGTAGATGAGTGGTTTGAACGGTTGGAAACAGCCTCATTGGAAGATGAGGAGATCGTGGCGGAGTATGAGGAGAAGTTAACGGCTTTAGACAGTTGACATCGGGGAAGCCCGATGTTATAAGCTAGATGCTTTTGTGTGGATCTTCATGTTGATGGTTCCAGACAAGTTTGCCTCCACCTAAGATATGGAAATGAAGATGTGGTACTTCCTGCCCACCATCACTTCCATTGTTCGTAATAAGTCTGTATCCGGTTTGATCGATACCGAGTTTCTCTGCAACATCTTGGATGAAAGGTGTCATCTTAGCCATCGTCTGGGCATCTACGGATTGAAAATTCTCTACATGCACTTTTGGAATGATGAGTACATGTATGGGGGCAGTTGGATGAATATCGTGAAAAGCTAAGAAATCCTCATTTTCATGAACCGTATTATTAGGGATCTCCCCTTTGACAATTTGACAGAATATACACATACTTTAAATCCTTCATGATGGTGTTGTATGGCAATTATATCACACTAAATCCCACTATTAGTTACATTTAGATAAAATCACGATAATTTTTGATCATTATATTATGCGATAAATGGAGCATTATGGAGAATTTAGAAGTAAAGATACTTCAAGCCGACTCGCTTGAAGCATTGGAAAAAGTACGTATCGAACTTTTTGGAAAAAAAGGTGTCTTAGCAGCGGAGTTTGCGAAGATGAAAGATATCCCCGGACCGGAAAAAAAGGCTTTTGCAGAGGGGCTGAACAAGCAAAAAGCCGCACTACAGGCTACATTTGACTCACGTTATGAGGCATTGAAGGCCGAAGAGATCGAGAAAGTGCTCAAGAGTGAGGCGATCGATGTATCGCTTTATGGCACCTTGGCACAAAAGGGTGCACTACACCCTGTGATGGAGACGATGGACAAGATCATCGACTACTTTGTGGCACTCAACTTCTCTGTAGAGAGCGGCAATATGGTCGAAGATGACTTCCATAACTTTGAAGCATTGAACCTGCCGAAATACCATCCTGCACGTGATATGCAGGATACGTTCTACTTTAAAGACGGCGGATTATTGCGTACGCATACCTCACCGGTACAGATAAGAACGATGCTCAAAGAGAAACCGCCGATCCGTATGATCGCACCGGGGTCTGTCTTTAGACGTGATTATGATGTAACCCATACGCCGATGTTCCATCAGGTAGAGGGATTGGTTGTCGATGAGAAAGGCAAGATCTCGTTTGCCAACCTCAAAGCGATATTGACCGATTTCCTTCAGTATATGTTCGGAGATGTCGATGTCCGTTTCCGCCCGAGCTTCTTTCCTTTCACCGAGCCTTCAGCAGAAGTGGATATTAGCTGTATCTTTTGTGATGGAGAGGGGTGTCGTGTCTGTTCTCATACGGGATGGATTGAGATCCTCGGATGCGGTATTGTCGATCCGAACGTCTTTAAAGCCGTAGGGTATGAAGATGTAAGCGGTTATGCGTTTGGTTTGGGTGTAGAACGTATTGCGATGTTGGTACATAAGATCCCTGATCTTAGAAGCCTGTTTGAAGGAGATATTCGTTTGTTGGAGCAGTTTAGATGATAGTAACAAGATCATGGTTGAATGAGTTTATAGACCTTAGTGGCGTCAGCAACGAAACGCTCTATGAGACTTTCAATGCTATCGGTTTGGAAGTGGATAGCATGGAAGAGGTCAAGATCCCTGAAAAAGTGGTGGTCGGAAAGATCCTCTCTTGTGAAAAGCATCCGGATGCGGATAAATTGAACGTATGTCAGATCGATGTCGGTTCCCAGAAACTACAGATCGTTTGTGGTGCGGCCAATGTCGTGGATGCGGAATATGTTGCAGTTGCGACCATCGGTGCGGTACTTCCTGGTGACTTTAAGATCAAACATGCAAAACTTCGTGGTGTAGAGAGTGCGGGAATGGTATGTGCCGCATCTGAGCTGGGGCTTCCTGATATGGGTAAAGGGATCATGATCCTGGACGAGAGTATCGGAATGCTTGAAGTAGGGCGTGAGCTTGGTAGTTATGAGAAAGTAGCCGATACGATCATTGAGCTTGAGTTGACCGCAAACCGTGGGGACTGTCTAAGTATCTATGGTGTGGCGCGCGATCTCTCCGCTGCGCTCAATATTGAGATGAAACCGTTTGAGGTAAAACTTGAAGAGCGTATGAAGCTCGGTATAGCACGAAAAGCAGACTTGCATACCAAAGGTGAGATGGATGCGGATCTTTGCTATAAGCTTGCCAGAGTAGAGAAGAGTGCCAGCAGTTTCCTCATTAAGCTGCGTTTGGCGATGGTCAAGGTGGAAGCAAGCTGTGCGCTGGAAGAACTTTTGGCATATGCGACCCATGCAACGGGTGTGATCTTGCGTATGTATAGCTGTGCCAGCCTGTGTGAACCGGAAGATGAGAAAGTGATCGTTTCGGTCGAGGCATATGCCAAAGGGATCATTCATGTGTATGCCAATGGGAAACATGTAAGTATCGTAGGGGTTAATCAGGTAGCTAAGACCAAGCCGACCGATGAGAGTAATGAGGTCTTGATCGAAGCAAGCTATATCCACCCCGATCTGCTTTCCGAAGCGGTCGCTTCACTTGATGTGGAGAAGGATGAGCTTTTCTATAAGACATCACGCGGTTCGAACGGGGATCTGACATTCGGGTTAACTTATCTTTCGTATTTGATGGAGACCTACACGAAGAGTGAGTGTTATGAAGGTGCTTTAGAAGTTGAGGTAGAGCGTGAGCAGATGAAGATCCTGGTAGATGCAAACGAGATCTCCTCTATTATCGGTATGGATGTGGACCTTGGTAAGATAGCTACGGTATTGCAGAAACTTGGTTTTGAGATCACTGCGATGAACGACCATCAGCTTGCAACAAAAGTACCGCTCTTTAGACACGACATTAAGAATATTCAGGATATTGCAGAAGAGATCGTACGTATTATCGGTATCAACAATATTCCGGCAAAACCGCTTGTGTTTGCTGAGAAGAAACGACTCAATGCCACTTCAGATAGATATAAAGCGAAAAAAGCGTTACGAAATAGAGCAGTGGGTATCGGATTCTATGAAAACGTTTCGTATGTATTTAGTGAGCGTGCAACACTTGAACAGTATGGTTTTGAAGTGACGAAAGATGCATTGGAGCTTGCCAACCCGATCGCAGAAGAGCTTAACACATTAAGAAGTACACTATTGACCAATCAGCTTCTTGCTGTTAAACGTAATGTAAGCTATACGAAGAAATCCATTCCGCTATTTGAGATCGGTGCGGTATTCGATGCTGAGCGTAACCAATCGGAGAGAATGGTGTTCGTTTTTGCCGGGCAGGTGGAAGTGGAGAGTATCAAAAATGCGGGAAAACCGCCATTGATCGATTTTGCAACATTTACACAAAAGCTAGGAGCGGTGATCGGCCACTTCGAACTTGTACCATGTACGCAGAAGAATGGTTTGATCCATCCATATCAGTCGGCAGACATCGTCAAAGATGATAAAGTGTGCGGTTTCATAAGTAAACTTCACCCTACTGTGCAAGAGGCATATGGAATCCCTGTGACATTCATTGCAGAGGTTGAGCTTGAAGCATTGATGCCTAAACATATCAATGCGAAGCCGATCTCCAACTTCCAAGGGGTATACAAGGATCTCAGTATCGTTATCGATAAATCGATGAACTATTATGAGGTTGTAAAGGTGTTGAACGGATTAGATCTTCCAATGCTTAAAGAGAGTTATCCTATCGATGTCTATACCGATGAGAAGCTGGGTGACAAGAAATCACTGACAATACGTTTCTTTATCCAGTCGATGGAGAAGACACTTAAAGAGAAGGATATCGAGGAGGTCATGCAGAAGATCATAGAGGCCTTGGCATCTGAGTGTGGAGCGGAGTTACGATGAGTATGAAGATCCAGCTTGCTTCCAGTTATGGTTTCTGTTTTGGTGTTAAACGTGCGATCCGTATTGCAGAGGAGCATCAAGGAAGTAAAACCTACGGTCCGCTCATTCACAACAAAGATGAGATCAACCGTCTTAAAGAGGGGTTTGATATCGGATTGGCGGAGAAGCTTGATGATGTAGAGGCGAACGATGCGGTAGTAATCCGTACGCATGGTATTCCCAAAGATGAACTTGCGCAGTTGAAGGCTCAAGGCAATGAGATCATCAATGCTACCTGCCCGTATGTAACGACACCACAGAATATCGTCGCACAGATGAGTGAAAAAGGTTACAGTATTGTGATCTTCGGAGATAAGAACCATCCTGAGATCAAAGGAGTGGTCTCTTATGCAAAAGATCAACGCAATGCATTTATCGTAGCGGATGAGAAGGAGCTTGAAGGTTTACCGATCCTTTCCAAAGTTGCCGTTGTCGCACAGACGACCAGAAAGCCCGAAGATTTTCTGAAGGTTGTGAATGCTCTGATCTTGAACCATAAAGAGGTACGTGTTTTCAATACCATCTGTAATGCGACGTTTGAAAACCAAGATGCGGCGGCAGAGCTTGCCAAAGATGCGGATGTGATGATCGTGATCGGAGGGAAACACTCTTCCAATACCAAGCAGTTGCACTCTATTTGTAAGAGCTATTGTGATGAGAGTTATCTTATTGAAAATGAGAGTGAGCTTAAAGCTACGTGGTTCGAGGGTAAAGAGCTATGTGGTATCTCCGCAGGGGCATCAACACCGGATTGGATCGTTCAGAATGTGATCGATGCCATTGAAAAGATCGTAAAACAGTAAGTAGGGTTACATGAACAGTATTACACTCGTACCGATTAAAAAAGTAGAAGGTGAGGTTAACCTCCCTGGTTCCAAGAGCCTTTCCAATCGCGCACTGCTGATTGCAGCACTGGCAGAAGGGACAACGAAGATCACAAACCTTTTAGAGAGTGATGATACCAGACATATGCTCAATGCTTTAAAAGCATTGGGTGTTTCCTATACGCTCTCTGAAGATAAGACCGAATGTATTGTTGTCGGTAACGGAGGCCCTTTCTGTTGTGATACGCCAAAAGAGCTCTTTTTAGGAAATGCCGGGACAGCGATGCGTCCTTTATGTGCGGCATTGACACTGGGATGCGGTGAGTTTGTACTTACAGGAGAGCCTCGTATGAAAGAGCGTCCTATCGGACATCTTGTCGATGCACTTCGAAGTGCGGGTGCTCAGATCGACTACTTAGAGAGTGAAGGGTATCCACCTTTGAAGATCATCGCGAACGGATTGAAAGGTGGTGATGTGGAGATAGACGGTACGATCTCCAGTCAGTTCCTAACCGCACTTTTGATAGCCGCACCCATGGCACAGGAGGATATGACTATCCGTATTGTCGGGGAACTGGTCTCTAAACCTTACATTGATATTACGCTTGATATCATGAAACGTTTCGGTGTTGAGGTGGAGAACCGAGACTATGAAACTTTTGTGGTAAAAGCAGGGCAGATCTATAAAGCACTCGATACCTTTATGGTAGAGGGTGATGCCTCATCCGCATCCTACTTTCTTGCAGCCGCAGCGATCAAAGGCGGTACGGTAAAGGTAACCGGTATCGGGAAGCACAGTATTCAAGGTGATATCGCTTTTGCGGATGTACTTGAAAAAATGGGTGCGAAAGTGGAGTGGGCGGAAGATTATGTAGCGGTCAGTCGAGGGGAGCTCCATGCGATCGATATGGACTTCAACCATATCCCCGATGCGGCAATGACCATTGCGACCACAGCACTTTTTGCGGACGGTACAACCACACTGCGTAATATCTATAACTGGCGGGTCAAAGAGACCGACAGACTCTCAGCTATGGCAACGGAGCTTCGTAAAGTGGGTGCCCAAGTGGAAGAGGGGGAGGACTTCTTAAGTGTAACACCTCCCAAAGTACTCAAGCATGCGGCTATCGATACCTATGACGATCACCGCATGGCAATGTGTTTTTCTCTGTTGGCACTTGATCCTGTCTCCGTAACGATCAATGAACCTGAGTGTACGGCAAAGACATTCCCTACCTATTTTGAGGTGTTGGAGAGCATTGCACTTAGGTAGTAGATAATAGGGAGCAAAGAGTAGATAAGGTTGGATCAAGACAACCGTTGCAAAATTCTCCTACCTCCTACCTCCTACCTCCTACCTCCTACTAAAATGCTATAAGCATCTTCACAAAAAATTTCGATATAATAACGCAAAATTAGTGTACACATAAGGATAGGTATGAAGTTCGAAGATATCGAAATAGAAGAAGTTGACTTTGAGGCGATGCTTGAGGAATCGTTTAAAAAGTCGGAGTCAAAAAGTGATTTGGTTACAGGAACAGTTGTAAAGATCGATGAGAAAGACAACTTGGCAGTTGTGGATATCGGTGGTGGTAGAGATGCCAACTTGAATCTTGACGAGATCAAAGACGAAGAGGAGAACATTCTCTTTAAAGTCGGTGATGAGATCGAAGTGCTCAACCAAGGTAGAGGGCGTATCTCTTATAAAGCAGCGCAAGCTAGAGCAGCATTGAACGAGTTCATCGAAGAGTATGACCCTGAACAAGAGTATATCATCGAAGGTGTCGTAACGAAGAAGAACAAGGGTGGGTATGTTGTTGAGGTTGACGGACTTGAGTTCTTCATGCCAAGAACACTCTCTTATCTCTCTTCTAAGATCGATCCTATCGGTAAAAAGGTAAAAGCAGTTATCGTTAAAGTCGATAAAGAGAAAGGTTCTGTTGTTGTTTCAAGAAAAGAACTTATTGAAAGAGACAGAGCGAAAACGGAAGAGATTGTTTCTGCACTTCTTGAGAATAAAGAGCCTGTGGTAGGAACGATCAAAAAGATCACATCTTACGGTATGTTCGTTGATGTTGGTGGTATGGACGGTCTTGTTCACTACTCTCAGATCTCTCATAAAGGGCCGGTTAACCCATCTAAATACTTCGAAGAGGGTGATGAAGTTAACGTTGTTGCATTGGATTACGACAAGAAGAAGAGACATCTTTCTCTCTCTATTAAAGATGCGAACCCAGATCCATGGGAAGATATCGATTCTATTATCGGTGTAGGCGATACTGTAACAGCAACTGTTTCTAACATTGAGCCTTATGGTGTATTCGTTGATCTTGGTGAAGACCTTGAAGCATTCCTTCATGTCTCCGAGATCTCTTGGGATAAGAATGTAAAACACCCAAAAGACTACTTGATAAATGGTGAAGAGATCAATGTTGAGGTGATCGAGATCGATAAAGAGGGTAGAAGACTAAGAGTAAGTTTGAAAAACCTTCTTCCAAAACCAATGGACGCATTTACTTCTGAGTACAGAGTAGGTGATGTAGTTAAAGGTGAAGTAACATCGATTACAGATTTCGGTGCATTTGTAAAAGTAGGACCGGTAGAGGGGCTTCTTCATAACCAAGAGATCTCTTGGGATAAGAGTAAAAATGCGAAATCTGAGCTTAATGTAGGTGACGAAGTTGAAGTGAAGATCATCAAGATCGACAAAGATGCAGGTAAGATCTCTCTTAGCAAAAAAGCATTGGAAGACTCTCCTGTAGCTGCTTTTGCACAAAACCATAAAAACGGTTCGATCGTAACCGGTACTGTGAAAGATAAGAAAGACTTTGGTGTATTCATCGCACTTGATGAAAATGTTGATGCACTTATCAGAACAGAAGACCTTCACCCGTTGAAATTCGACGAGATCGAAAAAGGTCAAGAGATCAAAGGTGTTATTAGCTTTATCGATCCGAATTCTGACAGAATCAGAGTTTCTGTAAAAAGACTTGAGCGTCAAGAAGAGCGTGAAGCACTAGAAAAACTTAATCTTGACCAAGATGATAGCATGACCCTTGGTGATGCATTTGGCGATATTCTTAAAAAATAACACCTCTTCTACAAACGCTTTTTAAGCAAAACTCACTAAACTGCGTTTATATGAGCCCCTCTTTGGGCTCAACAACTTTCTAAATTAAAAATAAAGGTATACGATGTCAAAAAAAACCATTGTTGTTTGTGACCATATACATCAAAGCGGATTGGATATTTTGGCGAACGATCCTGAGGTCGAACTGATCAATGCTGCGGATGAGCCCAAAGATAAACTGATCGAAGAGATCATTCCTCTAGCAGATGTTGCTATTACGCGTTCTTCTACCGATGTGGATGATGCATTTCTTGCTTCGGCAAAGAAGATCACTGCGATCGTAAGAGCAGGTGTTGGTGTTGATAATGTCAATATTCCGGGAGCGAGTAAGCAAGGTATCGTTGTAATGAACGTTCCAACGGCAAACACGATCGCGGCAGTTGAGCTTACGATGGCACATATGCTCTCTTGTGTACGCCAATTCCCATATGCACATAATAACCTCAAATTGGACCGTGTGTGGAGACGCCAGGACTGGTACGGAACGGAGTTGAAAGACAAAAAGCTCGGTATTATCGGTTTTGGTAACATCGGTTCTCGTGTAGGGAAACGTGCCAAAGCATTTGAGATGGATGTCGTAGCATACGATCCATATATCGATCCAAGTAAAGCGACTGATCTTGACATCGGATACACAAAGAACTTTGACGATATTCTTGCATGTGATATCATTACGATCCATACACCTAAAACGGAAGAGACGATCGGTATGATCGGCAAAGATGAGATCGCCAAGATGAAAGATGGCGTGATCCTCATCAACTGTGCACGTGGTGGGCTCTATGATGAAGATGCACTTCTTGAAGGTCTTAGATCCGGTAAGATCGCAATGGCGGGTATTGATGTGTTTAGCAAAGAGCCTGCAACGGATCATCCGCTTCTTGACTTGAACAATGTGACAGTAACACCACATCTCGGTGCGAACACAAAAGAATCTCAACGAAATATCGCGATCCAAGCGGCGGAGAATGCGATTGCAGCGGCAAAAGGTATCGCCTATCCAAATGCGTTGAACCTACCGATCAAAGAGAATGAACTTCCTGATTTCGTACGTCCTTATCTTGAACTTGTTCAGAAGATGGGACATCTTTGTGCACAAGTAACGAAGAGCGCGGTCAAGTCCATTAAAGTGACGGCTAAAGGACCGGTTGCAGATTATCTTGCTTCAATGCAGACATTTGCAACGGTCGGTGTACTCACAGAATCATTAGCGGATCAGGTGAACTATGTCAATGCAGAGTTTGTTGCAAAAGAGCGTGGTATTGAGCTTTCGAACGAAGTTTTACCGAATACGAGCGGATTTACCAACAAGATCGCTATCAAGTTGACAACGGCAGATACGACTATCTCTATTGCCGGTACGGTCTTTGACGATACGGTACAGCGTATCATTGAGATCGATGACTATATGTTGGAAGTTGAACCGAAGGGTACGATGATATTCTTTAGAAATACGGACACTCCGGGTGTGATCGGTGATGTGGGACATATTTTGGCAGAGAACGGTCTGAACATCTCAGACTTTAGACTGGGACGCGATAATAAACAGCAAGCGTTGGCTGTGGTACGTGTTGACGGTCAAGTCTCTAAAAAAGTATTGGATGCATTGGCATCGCTCGATGCATGTATCAGCGTAAGTTACGCAACACTTTAAGCCTACAGCTAAATAGGACCATTATCGGTTCTATTTAGCAAAATTGACAATTTACATCAATCTTTTTAAACCTTACTTAATATAGAATAGTTATAATCACAAATTATTAAATCCCTTCATGACCATATCAATGTGTTGTAAAGGTATGATTTTAGGAGTATGTTATGATGAAACGAGCAGTGTTGATCCTCTCTGTCTCTCTTCCTCTCTTTGCCGGTATTGAGAACCTCAGTCTGGCACAGGCGATAGGGATATTGAAAAAAGAGAACCTAGAGTTGAAAGTCGCAAGATTCGAAGCACAGATGAAAGCCCTTGAGGTCAAATCAGTAGAGGGTATGAACTACGGTAAGGCTGACCTTACCGTAACAGGTTTACGCTCGAACGATGCGGGAAACGTCTTTGGTTTCAAGCTTCAGAGTAGAGAAGCAAATTTTGGTGACTTTGGTGCGGATGAGTTCATGAATAACTTCGGGCTATGCCAAAATGGTGATATGCAAGCGTGTTACGATATGTACAACAAGCCGCCGGAAAGTTTGAACAATCCTAAGGCACGTAACCATTTTCAAACCAAGTTGAGCTATATGCTACCTGTCTATACCGGTGGAAAGCTTACGCAGTACGGGAAGATCACACGTGCACTTCACCGTATGAGCCTACTTGATTCAAGAAAGCTTTTGAACCAAAAGATCTTTGAGACGAAAAAGGCATTTTACGATATCTCTCTGATCGAGAACTACATTTACAACCTCTCAAGAATCATGAAGAATATTCGTAAACTTGAGAATGTGATCGTGCATATGAAAAAAGAGGGGTATGCCAAAGAGACGGATCTTTTGGAGGTACAGGCACGTATGGCGGAGGCTGAGAGTATGTATAATCAGGCACGTTTGAACCGTGAACTTGCCTATCAGTTTCTCTCATTCCTTCTCAATAAAGAGGTCAGCAGTATTAAAAAAGTACGTGACACTGCACCAATGCCAAAAGTGACCAAGGCGATGCTTGAGCGAAACAACTTGGATATTCGTAAAGCGAAACTCGGATTGGCAATCACAGAAGACAATGTAGCGCTTGAGAAATCCCGTTATCTTCCTGAGGTCGGAGCATTTGCAGAGTATGGTAGTGCCGACAATACTTTGTGGAATGACTTTACCGATAAAGATGCCTATACGGTCGGGATGCAAGTTTCGTGGAATATCTTTAACGGTGGTTCGGATGCGGCTAAACTGGAGCAGGCAAAGGTACAGTACCTTAAGACAAAAAGCCAAGTTGCACTTGCGCGTAAAGGGATCGCGTTGAAGGCTAAAAAGCTCAAAACGGAGATCTTGAGCGCGAATGCCGATATTCGAAGCTACCGTAAACAGTATGCGTTTGCAAAGAGGGTATATCAGAACTACCAGGCACGCTATAAAGAGGGAATGGTCTCTATCTCGGATGTATTGATCAAGCAGTCCAAGGAGCTTGAGGTATTGCTTAAACTCTTGACCGCAAAGAACAAACGTAATACGAAAGTCTTTGAGCTTGAGAGTCTGATCAACAAAGAGGGACAGCAGACTATCCACAATGATCTTCCAAAAACAAGCGGACAGATCAGTCATAGAGAGGCAATTACACAGAAAGGAGATCGATTATGAGAAAACTACTATGGGGTGCATGTGTCATTGCAGCATCGTATGCAAGTGCGGCACAGATAACACTGAGCGGTTCGGTAATGTCGGATAACCAGAAGATGATGACAAGCCGTTATATGGGGTATGTCAAGCAGATGGCAGTGAGCGAAGGGGATATCGTTAAAAAAGGGCAGCTTCTTTATGAGATCGACTCCAAAGAGATCGAGTCGGCATTGAGACAAGTGGAACTTGCCATTTCACAGGCACAACTTGCCGTGCAGATGAACAAGAACCAGTACAATAACGTATTGGTGAACCTTGCAAGACACCAGAGGCTTTTTAAAAAGAACATGGTCTCCAAGTATGAGTTGGAGACACTGGAGCTTGCCGCTAAGAACCTTAAAGATATGGTGAAGATCTCTGAAGAGCAGTTGCAACAAGCGCTTGCAAAGAAAGATGAAGTACTTAACCAGTTCAACTACCTTAAGATCGAAGCACCGAATGACGGTGTGATCGTTGCTAAACGTTTGAATGAGGGTGAGATGGCGATCCCGGGTATGCCTGCGGTCATTTTGACAGACTTGAGCCGATTGAAGATCGTCTCTGAAGTATCGGAGTCTCAACTAAAAGATGTGAAGATCGGGACAAAGGTTCATGTTGCGATCCCTTCGATCGACTTTGAGATAGAAGGAACGGTTGCATCGATCATTCCTAGTTCGAACCCAATGACACATAAATTCAAGATCAAGATCAATTTCAAACATGACGGACAGCCGGTCTATCCGGGTATGTATGTTAAGATCACATTAGGATCGTAAGATGGCATTAGAGCAGTATGAGGTAAAAGATTATGCCGGTAAACTGGCCAAAGGGTTCTTACGTAACCCTTTGACTTCGGTACTTGGAGCATTTTTGATCCTGATGGGATACCTTTCTCTCAGTATCATGCCGCGTGAGGAGGATCCGCAGATCGCCATTTCCGGTGGTGCGGTGATCGTTGCGATGCCGGGTGCGACCCCGCGTGAGATCGAAAATATCATCATCAATCCTTTGGAGCGTAAGTTCCGCGAAGTAAAAGGGATCGAGCATATCTATGGACAAGCTTTCAATAATTACGGTATCGTCAGTGTGATGTACTATATCGGGGAAGATAGAGAAGACAGTAACCTGAAGATGTACGATAAAGTGATGCAGAATATGGATATTCTCCCTAAAGGAGCGATGCAACCGCTTATCAAGCCGTTCGATATCGATATCGATATTCCTATTATGACTGTTGCATTCTATGCAAAAGATAAATCTGTCGATGATGTAAGACTGCATGAGATCGTAAGACACTTACAGCAGAAGATCAATGCGGTGCAAAACGTTGCAAAGACAACATTAAAAGGGAATAGGAAGGCTCAGTATAACATTGAAGTGGATCTGAATAAGCTCTCTGCCTATCATCTCTCTCTTGGACAGATCATGAAAGCGGTGGAGTCGGTTGCGGTAGATGTACCGGATGTCAAAGGGCGTACAAAAAGCAAGAAGCTTGTGATCTTCGGAGTGAAAAATGCCATTGAAAGTGTAGATGATGTGAATAATATTATCGTAGCGCAATATATGGGGTCTCCTATCTATTTAAGGGATGTGGCAAAAGTAAGAGAGGGTGTGGATATCCAGAATTTCAAAACAGCCTCTATTCTCTTTAAGAAAGATCGCGATGCGAAAATGAGTGATGAGAAGAGCCAAGTGACATTGACTATTGCAAAACTTGCCGGTACCAATGCCGTATTTGTTGCCGATGATGTCATGGAACTGCTAAAAGAGTATGATGCCGAGTTGGCAAAAGAGGGTGTGGGGTATGTTGTGACCCGTAACTACGGAGAACGTGCGAATGAAGCGGTCAATGAGTTGATGAACCACTTGGTAATCACGATCGTGATCATCGCGTTGATGTTGGTCTTCGCACTTGGGTGGAAAGAGTCTTTGATCGTTACATTTACCGTTCCTGCCATTTTGGCGGTGACACTCTTTATCGCCTATTTAAGTGGGCAGACGATCAACCGTATTACACTGTTTGCATTCTTGTTATCGCTGGGGCTTCTGGTGGATGCTGCGATCATTGTGATCGAGAATATCCACAGACACCTGCATGCGCATGATGTAGATTCGAAAGATATGGATGAATTACTTGTAGAAGCGACCGATGAGATCGGTGCTCCAACGAACGTAGCGACACTGGCGATCATCTTGACGATGGTTCCAATGGCATTTGTCGGCGGTATGATGGGGTCGTTCATGAAACCGATCCCGTTGAACGTCCCTGTAGCGCTTATTGCATCACTCTTTGTTGCGTATATCTTTACGCCGTATTTGAGTTTGAAACTCTTAAAGAAACCGACACACAAACATCACCACCATAAGGGAGGTAAGTAATGAAAGGATTGGAAGCGTTCATCTATTCAATTCTTGGAGATAAGAAGAAAAAGAGCCTTGTGATCATTTTGACCGCTGTGGCTTTTTTTGCCTCCTTGATGATGTTCCCGACAAAAATGGTTTTGGCAAAGATGCTACCGGGGAAGAGTGATAATACTTTCTCCGTATATGTTGATACCCCTACGGGAAGCTCTATTGAGCAGACCAAAGAGGTGAGCGAGTGTGTTCTAGATATTTTAAAGAACGAAAAAGAGGTGATGAACCTTGAGCTCTTCTTGGGTCAAGGTATACCGCTCGATTACGCAGGTCTGGTCAAAGGTGCGGCGATGAAGCAAACGGAGAACGTAGCGGAGATCGCGGTGAACCTTACGGATAAACATACCAGAAAAGAGCCTTCGTTCTTGATGGTACAGCGTCTAAGACCTATCGTTAAGCAGAAATGTGAGAAGGTGGTCAAAGGGAGTAACATTAAGTTCATTGAGCAACCGGCAGGGCCTCCGACATTGGCATCGGTCGTACTTGAGGTGCATGGTGATGACCTGACCAAAGCCAGAGAGATCGCCGTGCAAGTGGCTGACATCTTTAACCATACCGAAGGATTGGTCGATGTAGACGTTATGGCAGACGATATCTTTGACAAATATGAGTTGATCCCTGATACGGAGAAGATCGCAAGAAGCGGTTTGAGCGTTGAGCAGGTCAACAATATTTTATATTTGGCATTTGAAGGAATGGCGGTTGCACATAAGAACTCGAAGAATATGCCCGATCAAATACCGATATTCCTAGTACTCTCCGATAAGTCGAAACGTTTGGAGAATCAAAGTGAAACGGCACTTAAGAGTAAACTCTCTTCTTTGAACCTGATGAATATGAAGGGGATGATGGTTCCATTGATCGAAGTGGTCAATGTCAAAAAGGTCAAATCAAACCCGATGATCATGCATAAAGACCTCTCTCGTATGATCAATGTCATTGCCGAGACGGATATGGTCTCTCAAGTCTATCCGTTACTTGCAGCACGTGATGTGATGATTGAGAAGTTCAGCAAGGATTACGAGATTCAAAAGGCAGGTTTTACCACTTATATGTTCGACCTGTATCTAACAGATAAAAAGACAGGTAAGAAGTTCCTTTTAAGATGGGACGGAGAGATGAAGGTAACACTCGATACTTTCCGTGATCTTGGCGGTGCATTCATCGCGGCGTTGGTATTGATCTTTCTCCTGTTGGTTGTCTACTATAAGAGTTTCTCGATCAGTGGTATTATCCTTCTAGGATCGTTCCTCTCTTTGATCGGGGTGATCGTAGGACACTGGGTAGCGAACCTCTTTACGAGTGAAACGTTCTTCTTAACAGCGACTTCACTCATCGGATTTATCGCACTGATGGGGATAAGTTCAAGAAACTCTCTGCTTCTGATCGACTTTACCAAGTCGTTGATGGAGTGCCACGGTATGGATAAACGTCGAGCGATCGCGGTAGCTACGGCAACCAGAGCGAAGCCTATTGCGCTGACAGCTGTAGCGATCATTCTCGGTTCTGCACTTTTGGCATCGGATCCTATATTCGGTGGACTTGGTGTTGCATTAATCTCAGGTACGGTAGCAGCGGTATTCGTATCGCTTATTTTTGTTCCGGTGTTAATGCATAATGCCAAAGCGATGGACTTTAAACCACTTGATAAGTGTGATGTAAAGGAAGGTAGTATCTCTATTACGAAATAGTTTTTTGGAGACTAGGTAGTAAGGAACAGGGAGCAAATAAGGTCGGTATAAGCCAACCCTTGCAAAATCCTACTACCTACTACCTACTACCTACTACCTACTACCTACTAACTTTTTACCCGTTTTTTGCTATAATCTCTCAATTTTATTTAGAAGGATAAACTATGGCGACTATCGGTATGGGCGATATTAAAAAGAATGTAAGGTTGGAAATTGACGGTAACCCGTTCAAAGTCATTGACTTCCAACATGTAAAACCGGGAAAAGGTGCGGCATTCGTACGTATCAAGATCAAAAACCTACAGACAGGAAAAGTGATCGAAAAGACAGTACATGCGGGTGACAAGTTCGAAGTGCCTGAGCTTGAGCAAAAAAAGATGCAGTATCTTTATGATGATGGTGAGTTCCTCCAGTTCATGGATACTGAGACTTTCGACCAGATCGGACTGACACATGATCAAGTCGGAAAAGAGACGTTTGAATTCATGGTTGACGGTATGGAGACAGATATCCTTTTCCATAACGGTAAAGCGATCTCTGTAGAGATCCCTGCAAACTATGTCTATGAGATCGTTGAGACACCGCCTAACTTCAAAGGTGACTCTCAGGGTGGTAAAAAACCTGCAACTCTCAACAGTGGCGCTGTCGTTCAAGTACCTTTCCATGTACTAGAAGGTGACAAGATCAAGGTAAACACTGAAACAGGTGAGTACCTCGAAAAAGCGAAGTAGTCCTCACTATCTCTCTTTGGGCTCTTTGCGAGCCCGAATTTTCCTCAAAACCCCTCTTTTTTAATCATCGGTTTTATTTTCTCTGTTATAATTTTCTAAAAAACATAGAAGGAGAATAGTATGGCAAGTGTATTGATACCTTTGGCAAAAGGATTTGAAGAGCTTGAAGCGGTTGCATTGATCGATGTAATGAGAAGAGGCGGTATTGAAGTGGTAACTGCCTATTTGGAAGATGAACTTCAAAACGAGTTGGTACTGGGAGCGAATGGTATTACTATCCAAGCGGATACTTCTATTAAAACGGTGATCGTTGATGATTTTGATATGATGGTACTCCCCGGTGGCTGGGACGGTACATATGCATTAGCCGAGAATACTAGAGTACAGGAACTTCTTAAAGAGTTCAAAGCCAAAAAGGTCGTTGGTGCGATGTGTGCGGCACCATTCGCACTAAAAAAAGCCGGTGTCTTGGGCGAGAAGTACACAGCATATCCTGGGGCGGTAGATGAGATCGACCATCCTGGATATATCTCCGATGAGAAAGTAGTGGTCGACGGTAACGTGATGACCTCCCAAGGTCCCGGAACGGCAGTCTGCTTCGGTTTGGCGATCGTTGAGCGACTTGTTGGCAAAGAGACGATGCAGCAGATCAAAGAGGGGATGCTTCTAAGCTATTGCTAATGAGAGAGAAGATTAAAACCATCCAAGAGCGGCTTGAACATGATGCCAAGTTCCAAGAGGCGGTCAAGAAGATCCGCCCTGAGTGGAGCTTTTGGGGTATCATGAGCATTGGGCTCTTTTTTTTCCTCCCCGAACTCATCACCGCAATCTGGCAACCCGAACTGATCGCTTGGGCACACCTGCATGCCATCACTGAACCTGTCGATATCGTACGTAAGATGTACAGTATGCTTGAAGAGATGTTCCGAAATGGGGTTAGCTGGGTGAATGTGGGGCTTGGTGTGCTGTTTTTGTGGTGGGCTGCGAAGTCTCGATAATCTTATCTGTTTTTGAATATGTTATACTAACCATTATGATCGAAACACTTCAAACATTACTACAATCTAATACCAATGTTCAGTTTGGTTACCTGTTCGGCTCTTATGCCAAAGAGGGAGCGCATGAGCAGAGCGATATCGATATTGCCGTGTACCTTTCAGATACGACCTTGGACAAGCAATTAGAGCTTATTCAGACACTACAAAAAGCAGTTGATAAGAAGATCGATATTGTTGTATTGAATGATGTGAAAAATCTCTATTTATTAGAGAGTATACTAAGAGAAGGTATGTTGCTTAAAAATTCACCTGAACGCCCTATGTTCGAAGTTGAGAGCAATCTGGCAATATTGGATTTTAAAGCCTTCAGGCGCTATATTGAAGCATATATGGTTGCATAGGATAACTGATGAAACAAACTAAAGCACAAATCCTTCAAGTTCTACGAGAGCTTAAACCGTTACTATTGTCCAAAAGTATTGCCTCTGTTGCACTCTTTGGCAGCTTTGCCAAAGATGAAGCCACTCCTTACAGTGATGTGGATATCGCTATTCAAAAATCACCAATCTTTTAGAAAAAAAAGGGAGCCTATGCCTATTTTGAACTGATTAATGAGATCAAAATGCTGCTTCGTCAAAAGCTCCATCGAAGCATTGATATTTTCGATTTTGACAGTGATTCTCCGTTTAATGTAAATACCCCTTCAACATCTCCTCAAACTCCTCTTGAAGCGCATATGGTTCTATCACTTTTATTTGTGGTAGCCACTTCTTCATTATGTCAAATACTTCTCGTTTATCTGTTATGGTGAGTGTCAGTTCGGCAGTATGATCTCTGTTTTTTTTGAGGTATTGACCTTTGACGGGTTTGCGTTCAAAGTAGATGATGGCATTACTTTCAAGTAAAAGTGTGACCTCAAAAGGTTCTGCATTGGGGTTGAACCAGATGCCTTGTGCTTTCTCCATTTTTTCCAATAATACTTCGTCTTTTTCAAATGTTACCTCCTCAATATGCAGATCATCTATTTCTCGCAGATAGAACTTGATGGTGTGCTCTTTATATCGTGCCAGCAGATAGAAAAATCCGTCAAAGACGATGATCTTATAGGGTTCGACATGGCGGTAGGTTTTGATCTGTTTTGGTCTGTACCACCGTTTGTAGGTGAAAGTGATCTTCTTTTGTTCATTGATCGCCTCTTCCAAGTCAGCGATAAGGTCAAGCTTATTTGAGATCTGCTCCACATCAATACGTGTGTAGAAAGGGGAGTTGATGTAGTGTTGCAATTTACGCAGGGCGGTTTGGGTTTTGGTGTAGAACTCTCCACCGATCTCGGATGCCATACTCTCAAGCAGTTGAATGGTACTGAGCACATCTCTTGAGCTGACTTTCTCTTTTTTAATGGTAAATCGTCTCCCGTCTTGGGCACGGACAATGCCATAGTTACCCTCCATCAGTTTTTTGAAGTCACGTTGAAGGGTTTTGGGTGTTGTTTCCCATTCTTTTGCAAGTGCAGTAATGGAGAGTGTTTCCCCGTTACGGAGACGTTCCAAGATGAGGTTGTGGCGTTGATGTTGGTAAATGGGTTTCATTTCTAATAGGTCTTTTTTATACATTTTAACATAGTAATCTTTGTTAGGGACACTTATTGTCCTCTGAATAACGTATAGTTTGAAATAAGGCATAGAAGAGGAATCAAAATGTTAAATCAAATAAAAGAGCATATAGAAAGGTGTGATATTGTCTTAGTTTTTGCAGGAGCAGGTATGAGTGCAGACTCTAACTTGACAACCTATAAGGATACGGAGGGGTTTTATAGAGATTATCCTCTCTACAAAGAGTTAAACAAGAGTTATGTTTCTATGATGTCCTATGAGGGGTTGATGAATGACCCTTATGCTGCATGGGGATACTTTGCACACCAGTATAAGCTTTATACCAATGCAGAACCTCATGAGGGATACCAAAAGCTTTTAGCACTTTGTCAGTCAAAAGAGGACTACTTTATTGTTACTACCAATGTGGATGGACTGTTTAAAAAAGCAGGTTTCGCAACGGATAAAATACATGAGGTCCATGGAACTGTCCATGCTCTCCAGTGCAGTGTCCCGTGTAGTAGAACGGTATGGGATACTGAAGGCTTAAATGTAGAGATAGACTATAGCACAATGAAAGCACTAGATCACTTGCCTCTTTGTCTAAAATGCGGTTTTGTTTCCCGCCCCAATATCTGTATGTACGGTGATACGGATGAGAGCTATGTTTGGGAGGAAGCCGATAAAAATACAAAACGTTTTCAAGAGTGGAGGAGACAAAACAAACATAAAAAAGTACTTATTTTTGAGATAGGTGTTGGTGCAGATGGCTTGAAGCGACATCTTGCCAAGTACCGTAAAGAGTTTATACATGCTACGGTCATTCGTATTAACCCTGAAGAAGATGCCATTTACGGTAAAGATATTATACATATAAAGGGAGGTTGCAGAGATGTTTTCGTCCAACTCTCTATAATGATTGAGACTAAAAAAGTTGAGAATTGAGTTATCAAAGGTATTATGTGAACTATTTTTTTGAAGGAATCACATTATGAACTGTAGAAACCCCTATCGTATTTACAACAGAGAAAAACAGTGCCTGCTTGAAGTATGCTACCACAAAAACCAAACTGTACCACTGATGCGAAAATGCTACGATACAAACAAAACCGTACCATGTTTACAAACATATTTAACAACTTATGATCACATTTTTGACTTTATATCTGACAAATATTTTGTTTGTGACAGTGAAGATTGGATCCCTATGCCTCCAAAACTTCTTGAAATTTTTTTCAGAGATATTCTGCGCTATACCAATGGAAAATTATTTGGGTATCAAAACTATCATCTCATTGGAGAAAACACTATTCCAAAACAGGCAGAGTTCATAAAAAAACAGATCCCGCAATGTGCCAAGATCTCATCGTTTGAGACATTGGAATTATATAAGGAGACGCTACCGACATGTCATCCACTATTTGAAACCTATAGTATGGATGAGTACCTCCAGAAGAGTATACTGGTCATTTTTTTTACTAAAGAGATGCGTAAAAAAGCTGTTCGCAAACAAAAGCTTTTCACATTTTTAGATCGGGCGTATCAATTCCGTCCTCATATTACGATTTACCAACACAGTACTGACGAGAGTATGCTTTCACAAATGCAAGAGAAGCTTTCTCTGTTAAATGACAGGAAAAAGCTTGAAAAACTATTTTTACACAAGTATAGTACGCTATTGGGGGAACTTTATGATGAGAGCCGTGATGATTTTATGAGAACGATCAAAGCTCATTACCAAAACTGTCCTTTTTGCCACTCTCCCTACTACGCCATACAGTATAAACAAGCAGGGTGGGTGGCAGACCGTTATACTTTGACTTGTTTGCATTGTGAAAGACAACTGCTTCGTTATTGGAATGGTATTTTTGATGGAGGGATGGGGAGTGACAACCCTATGAATTACGGGGAAAAAGTGCGAACAATTAACCTGCCATAATTTTTTGAGGAGATAAAAAATGGAAACTATTTATATGCATACAGAAGAAGAGAGGGACAATAGCTATATTCGCATAAGGATAATTCTGTTGGGAGAACAGTTATCCCATATGCGTGTAGATATCTCTCCTTTTCACGATGTGGATACTTTCAGAGCTTCAGAATATACGACATTGCATCAAGCAATGTTAGAGCATTTTGTTCAGGATGCTGATATTATTTTAGTGGCTGTAAAGAGTGATATGAATTTGTTGAAAGATATCATTTATGTGTTGCAGCAAAAAGAGAAACTGTTTGTTGTCATTACAGAAAAAACATTGAATATTGCAATGGACCATAACCAGTTGACCTTGGAAAAACAGGATAATATGCTATTTAGTGCATCAGCCTCTCTTTCCGAAAAATTCAAAACAGCTCTGCATACACTCTGTAACCTGATGGACAATCAGATCCAGACCATCCGTGCGCATGAATATGACTTCTCTTTTCTCTTGAGTTTACAGCGTTTTTTTACTACAGATGGTGAAGTCTATCTTTATCCCAATTTTACACAAACAACCATTGAGGAAAAATTAGAAACTAATGCACTGTTTCAGTTACGACTGGGAACGGCTGCACAAGTGTGGGTGAAGTTTTTTCATGGTGGTTCATCAAAGTTGGATAGTGAAAAGTTTATTGATTTTATAGAAAATAATATTGATGAGGATACAGACTTTTTTATAGAGTGGGATGGCGTATATGAACAAAGATTGAAGTTTGGTTTTGTTATATTGTGTTTGAAAGAATAAAGAGAGGATTTTAAGTGATTAAGATTATAGAAACTGTTTTTAAAGAAATGGTTGACGAAATAGAAAAAACTAAAATTAATGGTTTTGAACCAAATAGATATCATGAGACAGCTTCTATTAGTGAGGTAAACTTAGTATATCATTTTGCAAAACAGATTGAAAAAAAGACGGATAAATGTGTAGTATATTTAGAGTTTCCTTGTGATTCTGGTAGAGTAGATGCTGTTATTTTATATGAAAATAATATATTGCTTATCGAAGCAAAAACAAAAATAGATAATAAAAAATATAAAATTCTAAATGCTCAAGCAACTCGATTTGAAAATAAAAAAAATAATTTAAAATTAACAGAAGAAGAGATCAAAAAACGAGAACAGTATTTAGAGAAATATTTTAGAGATAGTAGTTTAAGAAATATACTTGAAACTAGAGTAGTTCATTTCATAAGAGAAAAATGGAATATAGTAGGAGACATTATGCTTTATGGTATTTTACTCACAGATGTTTTATCAAAAAATGAAAAAGAAAAATGGAACTATAAATTAGATGCAAATCATTATAATAATTTTAAATTAGATAGTATACAAAGCTACACTTTCTTTAATACAATAAAGGCAAATAAAAATGATATATGGTATCTTGGTGCTATTAAACAAATTGCTATAATACAAAACAATGGATGATCACCTTACAATTTCATAAGTCTCCCTATCTCTATAAAATAAACCAAGTATTTAAATAAAAATTGTTAATCGATTTATAACTTGAACATTAATTGTCCATATCTGAAGTTAATATATCTTAACCATCTTTAAAATCAAAAAAAGATAAGATATTTTATAAGTTGGAGGAAGGAAAGATGTTCAAAAAATTATTTTTAGTATGGGGGATTTTTTATTCATTATGTACTGCGGAAACATCTTTGGTAACAAGTCCAAATAATGGGTATCAGTTTTTACTATTGGGCTATTTTATGTTGATGCTAATTACGATTTTTAAAGGCATAGGTGAAAATCGTACGGTTATTGTTTTCCAAGATTATAATGATGTAGGATTAACATTTTTGATTCCTGCTTCTGCCTATTTGATCTTTTGGTTATTTGTGTCAATGGGTGGTGACCCCAAGATTGCACAATATTTGGCATGGGCTGTTGTATTGGTATTATTCATAAAGTTGGTTCGTAATACATATGAAGCAAACCATAAACAGATGCTACATACAGTATTGGCACTCATAACAAAATTACCTTTAGGGATATTGTGGTTTTTCAATTTAATCACTGCACTAAATCCGGGAGGAAAAACAGCAGCTCAGAGACGGAAAAATAGAGGTAGTGCTTTGGTTTTTCTGGCATTGTTAACACCTATTGTCTCTCTATTAGTTGTCAATAAAGAAGGTAGTCTATTTAATCCCAAAGAGTGGATAAAAGGGCGAGGTACCGGAAATATCCAAAATTATTTATAGGAAGTAATGTGAGAACGGTGAAAGAAAAACTCTATAGTATACTCGAAGAGCCCGAAAAGAGTATATTGGGGTTTTATGTTAACAGTTTTATCTATATTTTGATCGTGATTAGTATTTTGAGTTTGATGTTCTCTACGGTTGATTCTTTCAATACAAAATATGGTGATGTAATTGCTATGGTAAGAAATATAGTAATGCCTATTTTTATTATTGAGTATATATTGCGACTATACGCTTCCGGAGTAAACCCTAAATATAGAGGGATACAAGGAAGAGTGAAGTATGTGTTTTCTATATATGCCTTGATTGACCTTATTGCAATTCTTCCATATATTCTTATGAATAGCGGGATAGATAGTGCTTTTATTCGTAGTCTTCGATTGCTGAGAATCTTTAGGTTATTCAGGGTGAAAAAATATGTACTTTTTATACAGCAGATGAAAACAATTACCTCAAGATTAAAAGAAGAGTTTATGGTATTGCTTTTTTATACGTTTATCTTATTGATTGTTCTTTCATTTGCTATTTTTGAAGTAGAACATGATGCCCAGCCTAATGTTTTTAGTAATGTATTTCAAACGATGTGGTGGTCGGTAGCTACTTTGACAACAGTTGGTTATGGTGATATGTATCCTATTACAGTGGCAGGGAAAGTAATTACAGCTATTATTACGATTATTGGTATTGCATTTGTTGCTATTCCCGGTGGTATGTTCGCATCTGAGTTTATGAGTGAGATCAATAAACAAAAAAGAAAAGATGAAAAGACAAATCAAACGGTATGTCCACAATGTAGTGCAGCTAATATTGAGCTATGGGAAGATAAGAAGTTTAGCATAGCTGAAAAAACTTTTAACAAAATATATCATTGTCAATCGTGTCAATTGACATGGTTAAAATAAAAAAAGGAGAAGAGTAGTGTATAAAATAGTATTTTTAATGGGTATATTATATGCAACTGTACTTTATGCACAGTTACAATATCCAACAGTCAAAGAGAGGGCAGGCATCTATCAAAACGATCATGCAGATTTAAAGATCATGTCCAATGGTAGTGTGATATTGGAATATGCAGATGAATCATGTATGGGAAACTTTGAAGGTCTTGTGATCGATAAAGACCGTCAGGTTTTATATATTGAATCTTCTCAGTACGATAAAGATGGTAGTGGGTGCTATATACAAATTAAAGGAAGAGGTACAAATATAGAGGTTACAGAGTCAGAATGTAACTATTACCATGGAGAAAATTGCAGTTTTAGCGGGATGTACCGTAAACAAAATACAGAAAATAAGAAAAGTATAAAATCTTCTTCTGTTACATGGCAAAGTTTGGGGATAGGTGTTGAAAACCCTGGAGAGATTAATGATTGGGTTTACTTTGGAATCAAGACACCTCAAGAGGCTGCCGCTTGGATTAAGGCATTAAAGCCGCTTGGAGGTATTTCATATTCAGGTGCGGCACGACTTTGGAAACAAAAGGGGTATGATGTTTCGGAGACTGCATTGTGGATATTACAAGGAGTAAAAAACCCGGATAGAGCTGACTATTGGAAAAGAGTAGGTGTAATGAGTCCTGAAATTTATCGTGCTTGGAGGCAATTATTATTAGATGATATAGAAGCTTGGATACATGTTGGTATTAAAAGTCCAAAACAAGCACAAACGTGGGTTAATGTTGGTATTACAAGTGCCAATATATTGGGTTCTTGGCTTGATGCTGGTGTGAAAGATCCAAAAGATTTTATTGCATATCAAACCATTGGAGTTAAAGATTACCATGTATTAAAAGAGTGGCATAGAATAGGAGTGGATTCAGCTAATAAGATACAGGCATGGAAAAATGTAGGTATTCAGACGCCACAAGAAGCATATCGTTGGATTGAAAATGGGGCACAGTCTCCGGAAGAAATAAAACAGTGGAAAGATACCTTGGGTATAGTAAACACACAAGAGTATAAAAAGTGGAAACAAAGTGTCGGTTCAATCGGAAGTGCCAAAGAGTGGAAGGATGCGGGTTACCAAGTTGATGAAGTTGTTTCTCAAGTTGTTTCTGGAAACAAAACACCTTCAGATGTTATGAAATCACGTTTTATGAATATCTTTTGGCTATTGGTATTGGGCGGTATCGGTGTATGGGTCTATAGAGCACTTGAACTAAAATGCCCTAAATGTAAGAGTAAAGACTATGTTGAAATTGACAGACAAGAGACTTTTAAGGGCTTTCAGCAATACCGAAAAAAGGGGGATAACTACAAAAAGACAAATGGCTTAAGTCAAACACGAGGCAGATTTGAAAAAGTAGAAGAGGTCATTGATGTAAAAACAACTTATCGATGTAATGAATGTGGTCATGTTTTTATTAAAAAACATACAGAGACATATGATGTGTAAAAAAATAAAAGGAGAGAATGAATGGCAAATTTAGGATTGACTGATAAACCGGTAGGATCATTAGCAGAGGAGTCTTTGGGTGTTAAGGATTATATGGAGGCTTTGAGTAATTTTATAGAGACTTGTGAAACGCCTATGACCATAGCCATTCAAGCAGACTGGGGTGCGGGTAAAACCAGTATGATGAATCTGGTGAAGGAGAGGCTTTCGGAAAAGAATAAAAAGATTGAAACCATATGGTTCAATACCTGGCAGTTTTCACAATTTGATATGGGTGATGACCTGCCTATCTCATTATTGAGTCAGTTTGTAAAAAGATTGGGTGGAGAAGATTCAGGAGAAGTTGTTAAAAAGTTAGCAGGGCTAACAAAAAAAGCCGGAGGGATGTTAGCAAAAGTAGCACTTGGTAGTGCAGCTGGTGAATTGATTGAGGGTGGTGGTAAGGTTGTTGATTCTCTTTTTGATAACAACCTTGATGTTTCTGAGCAGATTGTTAAACTAAAACAGGATATAGAGTCTATCGTAGAGCGGAAGATAGATAAGGATGGAAATGATAGAGTGGTCGTTTTCATTGATGATCTTGATAGGTTGGTACCGGAAAAAGCAGTAGAGCTCTTGGAAGTTATGAAACTCTTTTTAGATATTCCACGTTGTGTATTTGTGTTGGCTGTTGATTACAATGTTGTTATTAAAGGGCTTGAGAAGAAGTTTGGTTCAAGTGTGGATGATTTGAAGGGTAAAAGCTTTTTTGACAAAATTATTCAACTACCGTTTAATTTGCCTGTAGCACAATATGATGTAAGTAAGTATTTTAAAGAGTTATTGCATGGTAAGTTTGAATATAAAGAAGATGATATTGAGACTTTTGTTCGTCTTGCCAATAACTCAGTAGGGTTTAATCCGAGAAGTATGAAGCGTCTTTTCAACTCTTTGCAACTTCTAAAAATGGTAGCCAGCTCCAAAAAGATCTTGGATGCAGACAGTGTAGCAACTGCTGAAGAGAAGCAACGGATACTGTTTGCCATCTTATGTTTGCAAACAGCCTACGAGTCGATGTATCGTTTTATGCTCAAACATAAATCCAAAATAGACCAGTCATTTTTTGATATGTTTCAAGATCTTGAAACACTCAAAGAGAGTGAGTACTATGCGGAAGTAAAAAAAGAATTGGGTATTCAGGATGATGAAGATGATAAGCTTTTGCGTTTTATTGAATTTCTTAATACTTTCTATGAAGCAATCCAACTTGATTCGGATGAGAGTGAAGATGCTGATGAAAATCTCTCCGACAAAGAGCTTGAAAATCTAATGCGTTTTCTCTCTTTTTCTTCAATCACTACAAGTAATACACAAGGTATCGATGCTTCAACAGGGACTTTTCAATTTAAATCTATTGCTCAACCGTTCATGAAAGATGTATTGATACCTAAATTTCAAGATCGTCTTGAGGTAATGGGAAGTGAGTTAAAAATTCGTTCAAATAATAATGCAGGAGATATATATTTTACTTTCAAGCAGGGGAGTATGGATTTTGACTGTGTTGTTTGGAGAGATGCAAAAAACATTACTTTTGCACTCAACCATAATACAGGTAATAAAAAAACGGTAAAACATTGGGCTGAAAAGTTTATGGCAGAAGTTTATCCAGATATGACATATAATGGACGGAGTAAATATGGTTATCTTGAATTTACAGCATACCAGTTTACAGATAAGGAAATGATGCAAGGGGAAGAAGCAAAGATGGAGGTCTATAAGCAGATTGCTTTAAAAAGCTTTGAAGAGATTATTCCCAAACTAAGTATCCATTATGAGGAAATGAAACCTATTGTAGATCAAACAAAAGGGTTTGTTGAAAAGCTTGTTTTTGAGATACGACAAAATTTTAGTGTAGAGGACGGATGGCATGTAGATTTAGGTGATAGTTTAAGTTTAAATATGCAAGAACCAATCAATATATCTCATCTTGATTGGAAAGATGATACTTTTTCTATTAGTCTTGAGTCGGGTAAATCATTGTTTAGAAATATTTATCTTGGAATTAGAAAAAAGAATGCAGGGTTTAAGTTTGATGAAACCCTTTCTAAAAATATACAAATGTTGCTTCAAGAAAAATTTAATGGTGGAAGAACTTCTCCTTGGTGGATATTTTGTCAAGATTTGACAGAATATAGGGATACAGTTATAGGTGAACCGTATTATCAGAAAACGGGAGAATATGCTTATCAAGATAAAGCAAGTGAGAATGAGGCTATTTCGCATATTATGAAACATTTGCTTGTTATTAAAGAGCAAAAAGAACAATTGACCAAATTGGCGAATGCAAAATTATCGTAACTTATTGTCCTTAAGTCATATCATAAGGCAAAAATATCAGTATATTGAGCAGGCAACCGGTTATAATTTCAATATTTTCTCTATATTAGATAGAGAGCGGTATGAGGTAACAACACATTCGTATTTTTTGTATGAATTGTTGAATCCTCACGGTAGTCATGGACAAGGTGATCGATTCTTGCAACGATTTTTAGTAGAGATTCTTTTGTTACAAGAGTATGGTGACCTTATGATGGCAAAAGTTGAGCGAGAATCTTTGACCTCTCAGTCAAGACGGATCGATTTTGTAATTGAGACTGAACAGACTATCGTTGGCATTGAGATGAAAATAGATGCTGATGATCAGAAGAATCAATTGGCTGATTATTATAAAGAGTTACAGCATAGAACAAACGGAAAGAAAAGTGTCAAACTTTATTATTTAACCCTTGATGGGAAAGATGCCTCTTCTTATAGTTTAGGATCTTTGGATGCAGATATCGTAGAAAACATCTCATTTGAGAAAGAGGTATTTGACTGGATAAAGCTTTGTATGGAAACTTCTGTTGATATTCCTATCGTTCGAGAAGCGTTAAAACAGTATTTGATTTTGATTGAGAACCTTACAGGGAAAAAGGAAAATATGGTGGAAGAATTGAGTGAGTTGCTGCTTCAGGGAAACAATCTTACTGATGCAATTGCACTTGAGAAAGCAATAGAGAAAGCAAAAGTAAAGATCCAGAAACAATTTTGGCTGAAATTACAGGAAGAACTTAATGAAACATTTGAGTTTGTTAATTTTGATTTTGGCAAAGTTGATTTTGATACAAAAGTAAATAAATATTATGAGCTTTCTAATAGATATAGATATTATGGTCTTAAAATAGATCTTTTTGAAAAAGATGGATATGTGATAAGTTACTACATTGAACTACATAATAAACCATATCATGGATTGACAGTTGCTAAAAAAGAGGTAAATGGTCGACTAAAAAGGGATGAGTATGCCAATATAGATAGTTTTTTAGAAATAAAAGAAAAAGTGATTGAAAATAAACTGTTTTCTCAAGGAAGTGCCTGGTGGATAGGATGGAAATATTTTGATTGTCCTAATGAAGTAGATTTTTATCATTTTAATGTAGAGGCTCAGAAATTGGTAGATGAAAAAACCTTGGAGCAATATGTGGAGTGTCTTGCCAGTGAAATGGAAAATATTATGGATATGACTATTGAGACAATAAATGTCTGGAAGAATAGGTAAACTGTAAAAAATTTAAATAAAGTAAAGGAGTGAATAATGGCACAGATAAAATGTCCAGCATGTGGAGCAAAAGGTGGTTATCAGATATGGCATTGTCCAGATTGTGGAGATACAAGATGTTCAAAACATGGTTGTAAAGGAACAATGGGGAAAGGATTACCTGCTTCCGGAAATTATCACCAGTCAGGCTGCCGTATCTGTAAAAGTAAAAATGTAAAACGGATTAATTAGATGTTTCTCTCCAAATCCCAATACCTCCGAGGATTACAATGCCACAAATCTCTCTGGCTTTACAAAAATAGACCAGAACTCAGAGAGAAACCCGATACACAAACAGAATCACTTTTTGAAACAGGATACCAGGTAGGTGATCTGGCAAAAGGGCTTTTCCCCTGTGGTGTTGAGGTTATGTTTGACCCTGATGATTTCAATGGAATGATAGAAAAGACCAAAGCGCTCATCGCCAATGGCACAGAAGTCATCTATGAGGCTGCCTTTAGTGAAAACGGTATCTTTGCTATGGCGGACATTTTGGTCAAGAATGGGGATGCCTGGGATATGTACGAGGTGAAGGCCTCTACAAAGGTGAAAGGGTACCAGGTCGAAGATGCTGCCATTCAGTGGTATGCGCTGGACAGTGCGATCAAGCTCAACCGTGCTTACATTGTGCATATCAACAACCAATATGTGCGACAGGGTACGCTGGACATCGATGCGCTGTTCACCATTGCTGACATTACCGAAGAGGTACAGGTTAAACAGGATGCCATAGAGCATAATTTAGCAGAAATGAAACAGATTCTTGAAGGAGAGATGCCCGACATCGACATAGGCGGACACTGTGATGACCCTTTTGGTTGTGACTTTAAAGCACACTGTTGGAAGCACATTCCAAACCCTTCAGTCTTTAACCTCTACTGGATGGGGTGGGCGAAGAAGTTTGAGATGTATTATAAGGGTATGTTGAGCTATGCGGATATTCCTGATGATTTTAGCTTAAATGCTACTCAGAAACTTCAAGTGCAAACAGCTAAAACCTTAGAACCTCATATTGACAAAGAGGTCATCAAAGCGTTTCTTGGTACGATTAAATTCCCTATCAACTTCTTTGACTTTGAAACATTCCAAAATGCCATTCCACGGTTTGACGATCAGAGACCTTATCAGCAGATTCCGTTTCAGTATTCGTTGCACATCGTGTATGAAGATGGTACAGTTGAGCATAAAGAGTTTTTAGGGGACGAGAATAATGATCCGCGTCCTGCACTCATAGAGCAGATGCTTGAAGATATTACTGATGAAGGCAGTATTGTCGCCTATAACCAGTCGTTTGAAATGAGCCGTATGAAAGAGTTGGCACAATTTAACGAAGATCGGAAAGAGGAGCTATTGGCACTCAATGAGCGTTTTGTTGATCTCATCGTACCCTTTAGAGGAAGAGGATACTACCACCCAGACTTCAATGGTAGTTTTTCCATAAAGTCCGTACTACCTGCGCTTTTCCCAAATGACCCTGAACTTGACTACAAAAAACTCGGCAGTGTACAAAATGGTGGGGATGCTATGGATACCTTTGCTAACTTACATCTACTCAAAGACAAAAGCAAACGAGATGAGATACGAAAAGATCTGTTAGCGTATTGTCGTCTTGATACGCTGGCTATGGTGAGGATATGGGAGCAGTTGAATATGTTGGTAGATGGTTCGGTTGATAAATAGACTGTAATATCATTGACAATAAATAGCATTTATGTATATAATACCAATATACAAAGGGTAAATAGATGGAATTTGATTGTCTTTCATTGGAGAGTGTTGTCGGGTTTGACTGGGATGAAGGAAACCTGTATAAAAATGAGAAAAAGCATGGCTTGAAATGGCAGGAGATTGAAGAAGTGTTCTTCAATCAGCCGTTGTTATTACTTGAAGATGCAAAACATTCTGAATATGAACAGCGATGTATCGCTTATGGAAAGAGTGATAAAGGTAAAAAAATAACAGTCATTTTCACAAAGAGAAATAATCTGATAAGAGTAATCAGTGCAAGAGCTATGAGTAGAAGAGAAAGGATAACCTATGAAAAAGTTTAAAGAGATTCCAAAGTTTAAAAGTGAACAAGAAGAGAGGCTATTTTGGGAAACCCATGATACGGCGGATTATTTTGACCTGTCAAAAGCCAAAAGAGTTACCTTCCCAAACCTCAAAAAAAGTACCAAAACCATATCGCTGAGACTCCCTGTAGATATGCTTGACAACCTGAAAGTCAAAGCCAATGCAATGGATGTGCCGTATCAGTCGCTTATTAAGATGATATTGCAAAAGGAGTTGTCGGCAAATAGTTAGATTCGCTTCAATTCCCTTTTACCAACTCTCTGCTATATTAGACTCTATTTACAAGACTAACAATAAGAGGTCGACTGATGTCAGAAGAACCACAACGTACGCCGCAATTTACCCACCTTCATTTACATACCGAATACTCCCTGCTTGACGGTGCAAACAAGATCAAAGCGCTTGCCAAGAAGGTCAAAGCACTTGGTATGACCTCTGTGGCGATGACCGATCATGGGAATATGTTCGGTACCATTGACTTTTACAATACCATGCGGAAAGAAGGCATCAAGCCTATCATCGGGATGGAAGCGTATGTACACAATCAGGAGGATATAGGTGACAAGTCCGTGCGTCAGCGGTTCCACCTCTGTTTGTATGCCAAGAACGAGACAGGCTACAAAAACCTGATGTATCTGAGTTCACAGGCTTACATTAACGGGTTCTACTACTATCCGCGTATCAACTGGAACACGCTTAAAGAGCATGCCGAAGGGCTTGTCTGTTCTTCTGCCTGTCTGCAGGGGGAGGTGAACTGGCATATGAACCTCTCCGAGCGTAACCTCAAGTTCGGAGCGAAAGGGTACGAAGAGGCAAAACGTATCGCACTTAAGTACAAAGAGGTTTTTGGCGATGATTTCTACCTTGAGATCATGCGTCACGGGATCGGTGACCAGCACCGTATTGACAAGCAGATCATTCAGCTCTCTCAGGAGACGGGCATCAAGATCGTAGCGACCAATGACACCCACTACACCAATCCCGAAGATGCCGATGCGCATGAGGCGTTCATGTGTATTGCGATGAATAAACTCTATGATGATCCCAACCGTCTGCGCCACTCGGTACATGAGTTCTATGTGAAGTCACCCGAAGAGATGGCGGAGCTCTTTGCCGATATCCCCGAAGCCATAGAAGCGACACAGGAGATAGCCGACAAGTGTAACCTTGAGATCAAGCTGGGGAACCCGACACCGCCGAACTTCAAGTTTGCAAGACAGCGGGCGGCAGATATCGGACTGGAACTGCCTGAACCTGAGAAGGAGTACTCTCTCGAGAATGACAAAGCACTCTTCATTGAAGAGTCCAGACGAGGGCTTGAACGACGTTTGAAGATTGTAGATGAATCAAAACATCAGGAGTACAGAGATCGTCTTCAGGTGGAGATAGACATCATTAACAATATGAAGTTCCCCGGCTATATGCTTATCGTATGGGACTTCGTCAAAGCGGCAAAAGATATGGGTATCCCTGTAGGACCCGGACGTGGATCGGCGGCAGGATCGCTGGTTGCCTACTCGTTGGAGATCACCGACATCGACCCAATGCCTTACGGACTGCTCTTTGAGCGTTTCCTCAACCCCGAACGTGTCTCGATGCCCGATATCGATATGGACTTCTGTCAGGCGCGTCGTCAGGAGATACTCGACTATGTGGTAGACAAATACGGGCGTGTCAACGTCGCGCAGATCATCACCTTCGGTAAACTCCTTGCCAAAGGGGTCATCCGTGATGTTGCACGCGTGCTTGATATGCCGTACTCCAAAGCCGATGCGATGGCAAAGCTCATCCCTGATGAGCTGGGGATAGACCTCAAAAGCTCGTATGAGAAAGAGCCGAAGATCAAAGAATTGCTTGACCGTGACCCTCAGGCAAAGCGTACATGGGAGTACGCGCTTGCATTGGAAGGGTTGAACCGAAATGCCGGGACACATGCGGCAGGTGTGGTCATTAGCAATGAACCGCTTTGGCAGAAGACACCGCTCTTTAAACCTTCGGGGTTAGATACTTTAGCGACCCAGTATAGTGGAAAGTATGTAGAGGATGTTGACTTGATCAAGTTCGACTTCTTAGGACTCAAGACCCTAACGGTCATCGAAGAAGCGTTACAGTTGGTCGAAAAGCGTCACGGTAAACGTATCAATTTCGTTGAGGAGAACATTGAAGACCCGAAAGTCTATGAGTATATCTCGACCGGTGATACGTTGGGGCTTTTTCAGATCGAATCGGCGGGAATGCAGGATCTGGCGAAGAAGTTAAAGCCAACAGGCTTTGAAGATGTTATTGCGATGCTTGCACTCTACCGTCCCGGACCGATGGAGTCTGGAATGCTCGATGACTTTGTCGAGCGTAAACATGGACGTGCGGAGATCACCTATATGTTCCCTGAGCTTGAGCCGATCCTCAAACCGACCTACGGGGTCATCGTCTATCAGGAACAGGTCATGCAGATCGTGCAGACCATCGGTGGCTTCTCCCTTGGCGGGGCGGACCTTGTACGGCGTGCGATGGGTAAGAAGATCAAAGAAGAGATGGACAAGCTTAAAGGGGAGTTTGCCGAAGGTGCGGCAAAAAAAGGTTTTGACAAAGCCAAAGCAGAAGAGCTCTTCGACCTGATCGTGAAGTTCGCCGGGTACGGGTTTAACAAATCCCACTCAGCCGCCTATGCAATGATCACCTTCTATACCTCATATCTGAAGTACTATTACCCCACAGAGTTCATGGCGGCGATCCTGACACTGGAGAAGAACAATACCGACAAGGTCGTTAAGTATGTCGATGAGCTCAAACGTATGGGTATCAGACTCTTACCACCAGACATCAACCGTTCAGGATTGGTATTTGAAGCGACAAGTATCGATGGTGATGAGGTGGTCATGTTCGGTATGGGGGCGATCAAAGGTGCGGGTGATATTGCGATCAACTCCATTTTGGAAGCCAGAGGGGAGGAGCCGTTCAAGAATTTCTCCGATTTCGTATCGCGTATCGATTCAAGTAAAGTGAACAAGAAGGTGATCGAATCGCTCATTAAAGCTGGAGCACTTGATAGCTTCGGATATAGCCGTAAAGCGATGCTTACACAGATAGAGGAGATCATCGAGGCGGCGAAGAAAGCGGGTGATGCAAAGAAGATGGCAGTAGGGTCGCTCTTTGGAGAAGGGGATGATATGACAACGGTCAAGCTTGAACTCAAAGAGATGGATGAGTTTGAGCCTATGGAGATACTGGAGATGGAGAAGGAATCACTGGGTTTCTACGTCTCAGGGCATCCGCTCGATAAATACCGTGAAACACTTGATAGTATCAACTATACGCTCAGTTCGGAGATCGACGACCTTGCAGACGGCTCTCAGGCATTGATTATCGGGAAGATCGAGACCATTACCGAGAAGATCAGTAAAAAAGGGAACAAGTTCGGAATCGCAAATATTATGGATCTTCACGGGAATATTGAGCTGATGCTCTTTGAGAACAGGCTCAAAGAGCTTGAAGAGGACTTTGATATCAGTAAACCCATCGCCTTTAAAGTGAAGATCACCAAAGACGGGGACTTCACACGTATGAATATTCTCAAGATCGAATCACTTAAAGATGCGAAAAAAGAGAAAGTAAAGGTCAAAAAAGAGCAAAAACATACGCCTGAACCCGAACAGCCGCCGCTTATTTTGGCATTGAACCTCATGCCTGATGCCAAAGTAGTGGAGGAGTTGATGTGTCTGGTAGAGCGTTACCCGGGAAAACGTCCGCTTGAGCTGCATATTAAATCGAAGTTGGCCGATGTTGTTATCGAATCGAAGCTCAAAGTAAGTGAGCAGATCGTTGAAGAGGCTAAACATTTAGGGATATACCTTGAAGAGCCGTTGGTGGTAGAGTGTGCTTCTTAGCACTTTTGCCACCAATGGTAACATCCCCATTTCCTTTTGTGTAAAATAGAAACAAATGAAGGTGATAAGCAAGTGAAACGTTTTGCTTTCATTGAGCTTCTACCCTAATACTGATACAATTATCCCACATAAATCAAACTCTAAGGAACACACATGTCTAAACCAACTATTATTTGGTCTAAAATTGACGAAGCTCCGGCTTTGGCAACCTATTCATTCTTGCCAATCGTAAGCAAGTTTACAAACGCAGCAGGTGTTGATGTTAAAGTTAGTGACATCTCACTTGCAGGTAGAGTACTTGCCGCAATGGGTCACGGTGAAGATGAGCTTGCAAAACTTGGTGAGCTTGTGCTTAAGCCTGAAGCGAATATCATTAAGCTTCCTAACATCTCTGCGTCTATCGGACAGCTTAAAGAGTGTATCGCTGAGCTTCAATCTCAAGGATATGATCTTCCTGATTTCCCTGAGAACCCTCAAACAGAAGAGGAAAAGGCGATCAGAGCGAAATACAACCCATGTCTCGGTTCTGCGGTAAACCCGGTACTAAGAGAAGGTAACTCCGACAGACGTGCTGCAAAAGCGGTTAAGAAGTTCGCACAAGAGCACCCACACAGACTTAAGCCGTTTGCTGAAAATTCCAAAGCGTATGTTGCGCATATGGAAGGTAACGGTGACTTCTACGGAAACGAGCAATCCGTTACTATTGATAAAGCGCAAAAGGTTAAGATCCTTCTTAACGGTAAAGAGCTTACTTCTGTAGATGCACTTGACGGTGAGATCCTTGATGGTACGTTCATGTCTGCAAAAGCGCTTAGAGCGTTCATTAGAAAAACGATCGATGAAGCGAAAGAGAAAGGTGTTATCTGGTCTATTCACCTTAAAGCAACTATGATGAAGATATCTGACCCAATTATGTTTGGTCATGCATTTGAAGTATTCTTCCAAGAAGTATTTGACAAGTATGCAGATGTATTTGCAGAGCTTGGCGTGAACCCTAATCTCGGAATGAGCGACCTTGAGAAGAAGATCGCAGGTCACGAGAAAGAGGCTGAGATCAAAGCGGCGTTCCAAGCGGTAGTTGAGTCTGACGCTCCAAGAATCGCTATGGTCGACTCTGATAAAGGACAAACAAACTTCAACGCTTCTAACGATGTGATCATCGATGCTTCCATGCCAGTTGTAGTAAGAGAAGGTGGTAAACAGTGGGACAGAACCGGTGCGGCGGATGAGTGTGTTGCAGTTATTCCTGATTCTACATACGCAATGTTCCACCAAGAGATGGTTGCTGACTGTGTGAAGAACGGACAGTTTGACGTAACGACAATGGGTAACGTTGCAAACGTTGGTCTCATGGCACAAAAAGCAGAAGAGTATGGTTCTCACCCGACAACATTTGAAATGCCCGAAGACGGTGTGGTTGAAGTAGTGAATGAGAACGGTGAAGTACTCATGAAGCATGAAGTTGAAAAAGGTGATATCTGGAGAATGTCTCGTGCAAAAGATATCCCGATCAAAGACTGGGTAAGACTTGCAGTTGAAAGAGCAAGACTTACAGGTAACCCGGCGATCTTCTGGCTTGATGAGAACAGAGCGCACGATGCACAAATGATCAAAAAAGTAGAAAAGTATCTTAAAGAGCATGATACGACAGGTCTTGACATTCAGATCATGGATGTTGCCGCTGCGACAAGATACACAAATGAAAGAGTAAGAGCAGGTAAAGATACGATCTCTGTAACGGGTAACGTTCTTCGTGACCACTTGACAGATATGTATCCGATCTTGGAGCTTGGAACATCTGCGAAGATGCTCTCTATCGTTCCTCTTCTTGCCGGTGGAGGACTCTTTGAGACCGGTGCAGGTGGATCAGCGCCTAAGCACGTAGACCAGTTCTTGGCAGAAGGTCACCTTAGATGGGATTCTCTGGGTGAGTTCTTGGCATTGGCTGAGTCACTTAGAATGGAGTACAACAAATCCAATGACAGTAAGATCGGTGCATTGACCGAAGCGCTTGATAAAGCGAACGAAGGATACCTTGACAACAACAAAGCACCTTCAAGAAAATGTGGTGAGCCAGATAACAAAGCGTCTCACTACTGGGTAGCACGTTACTGGGCTGAAGCACTTAGCACACAAACAGCGGACACTGAGCTTGCAGAGAAGTTCACACCGGTAGCGGATGCATTGGCGAAGAACGAAGAGAAGATCATCTCTGAGCTTCTTGCAGCTGAAGGTAGCCCGAAAGATATCGGTGGATACTACCATCCGGATGATGCAAAAGCAGAAGCGGCAATGAGACCGTCTGCAACACTTAACGCGATCATCGATGCGATCTAAGTAGCAAAGATGAGCAGGCTCAGCCTGCCGTCTTAGCCTATCTTCAAATAGCAAAAAGTAGCACTTGTTACTTTTTTTCACGTAATCTACTCCCTTTTTACACACTATTACCCGCTTTATGCTACAATAAACCCCTAACTTATACATAGGATATATGACTTCATTAGCAATGCAAAACGTTTTTGATAACTCTTGTTTTGGAGTTATGAATGATGTTTTGCTGGTAAGTCGATCCTATGGAATTCACATCAAAAAGGATAGAGATGGCAAAAGGTAAAAAAGTCACGGTTATCGGTACAGGGAATTTCGGTTCAACGGTAGCATTTATTTTGGCAATGAACGGTGCATGTCACAATATCGTACTACGTGGACGTAACTACGATGTAGCAAGAGGAAAAGCGCTCGATATGTCTCAAGCTGCCAATGCGGCAAGACAACACACGATCGTCACGGCGGCAAAAGGTCCTGAAGATATGGCAGACTCCGATGTGGTCATTATTACAGCGGGTGCACCTAGAACACCGGGAATGAGCAGGGACGATCTTCTCATGAAGAATGCGGAGATCGTTAAGTGTTATGCAAAAGAGATCAAAGAGTATGCACCCGATGCAATTGTCGTGGTCGTTTCCAACCCACTTGACGTAATGACATACGTTGCATTGAAGTATACCGGTTTTCCACGTGAGAGAGTCATGGGAATGGCAGGTATCCTTGATGCGGCACGTATGGCACACTTCATCTATGAGAAACTTGAGTATGGTGCGGGTCAGATCCGTGCAACGGTCATGGGTGGGCATGGTGATACCATGGTACCGCTTCCTAAGTTCACGACTGTAGCGGGTGTGCCTATTGAAGACCTGCTTGACAGTGAGGAGATCGGTGAGATCGTACGTAAAACACGTAACGGTGGTGCGGAGATCGTTAACTTGCTTGGTAACGGTTCTGCTTATTATGCACCGGCAAAATCGACAACGGTTATGGTAGAAGCGATCTTGAAAGATACCAACCAGATCCACTCATGTGCGATCTTGTTGCAAAATGACTACGGATACTCCGATGTGGTCTCCGGTGTACCTGTTATGATCGGTGCAGGCGGTGCGGAGCAGGTGATTAATATGACACTTAAACCATTACAGCAGAAGCGCTTTAAGAACTCTGTCGCTTCCGTACAAGAGATGATCGATAAACTCTACGAAATGGATTTCTTTGCTGAGCTTGAAGAGGAGAAGAAGTAGACCATGACAAAGCGTAAAGTAGGGATTATCGGTGCAGGTGCAGTCGGTGCGACTGCGGCATACAGCTTGAGTATGATGGGAACATGCGGTGAGATCGTACTGTTCGATATTGCAGAGGGCGTAGCCAAAGGGAAAGCGATCGATATCGCACAATCGGCACACTATGCACCCAACAATACAATCATTACTGCCGCAGAGACTCCTGCAGATGTAAGTGAGTGCGATATCGTGGTTATCACTGCCGGTGTTCCCAGAAAAGGGGATATGACACGCGAAGATCTATTGATGATCAATGCGAAGATCATGAAGAGCGTAGTTGAAGATGTAATGAAGTATTCACCCAACGCCGTGATCATCTGTGTCTCCAATCCGTTGGATGTCATGACCTATGTGATCCACCAGATGACAGGCTGGGAGCGTAACCGTATCGTCGGGCTTTCAGGTGCGCTTGACGGGGCACGTATGGCATATCAGATATATAAGAAACTAGGCTATGGCGCAGGGCAGATCGGAACGATGGTCATCGGTGACCACGGACAGAACATGATTCCTCTACCGCATAAAGTACAGGTAGGGTCAGTCAACGTTTCCGAACTTCTAAGCAAAGAGGAGATGGAGGAGATCATTGAACGTACCCGTAATGGCGGTGCGGAGATCGTTGGGCATCTAGGAACATCGGGATATTATGGTCCGGGGCGTGCAATCGCCTATATGGTCGAAGCGATCCTGAACGACTCCAAGGTGGTTGTCGCCTCTTCGGCACTCTTGCAAGGGGAGTACGGATACAGTGATGTCTCTGTGGGTGTACCTGTCGTACTTGGAAAGAACGGAATAGAGCAGATCATCGAGATGGAACTCGATGATGAGACAAAAGAGAAGTTCAAAGCCTCTGTGGAGAGTATCCAAGAGGGGATTGAAATTTTAAAGAACAATCAATTTTTTGCATAAGGAAAAAGATGAGAGAGATCGAATATAACGAAGTGGTCGATGCGGTCAAAAATATTATTCTACATTGTGGAACGGATCTGCCGCAAGATACATACGATGCATTGAAAGAGGCGATGGAGAATGAAAAGTCCCCTGTTGCCAAAGAGGTGATCAGGCAGATCCTTGAGAATGCGGATATCGCCAAAGATGAGAAGCGCCCGCTTTGCCAAGATACCGGACTGGCTGTATTCTTCGTTAAAGTAGGCGAAGATGTCAAGATCAAAGGCGGATTGCTTAAAGATGCCATTAACGAAGGAACGGCTAAAGGGTATGAAGAGGGCTATCTAAGAGCTTCTACCTGTGAGCCTTTCAGCCGTGCGAACCTTAAAGATACCGTAGGGTATAACCTTCCTGCCATCATCCATTTCGACCTTGTCGAAGGTGACAAGATCGACATTGAGTATGCAGCCAAAGGAGGAGGAAGCGAGAATGTTTCCCGCGCAAAAGTATTCCCTCCTGCCGCAGGAAAAGAGGGTGTGATCGAGTTCGTTAAAGAGGTGATCTCCGATGCTGGCGGGAACCCGTGTCCTCCTATTACCGTTGGTGTAGGGATCGGCGGTACTTTTGAGAAAGCATGTATCTCTTCTAAACATGCACTCTTTAGAGATATCGGTTCGGTCAATCCTGACCCTGAGATGGCAGAGCTTGAGCAGATCATGCTAGATGAGATCAACAAGCTTGGTATCGGTGCGATGGGAATGGGTGGAACCAAAACGGCATTGGCAGTACATATCGAGGCGAATCCTTGTCACATCGCCTCTTTGCCTGTTTCTGTAAACGTTCAGTGTCACTCTTCAAGACATACACATATTACGATTTAAGGAGCGAAGATGGCACAATATACATTGACAACACCACTTACCTCGGAAGATACGAAAAAACTCAAAGCAGGAGATACCGTACTGCTTAACGGTGTGATCTATACAGCACGTGACGCAGCACACAAGCGTCTGGTAGAGCTTCTTGAAAAGGGAGAGGAGCTTCCGTTCGATCTTGAAGGCTCGGTTATCTACTTTGTAGGACCGACGCCGCCGAAGCCGGGTGATCCTATCGGAAGTGCAGGGCCGACCACCTCTTATCGTATGGATTCCTACTCCCCAACAATGCTTAAGCATGGTTCAAAAGGAATGATCGGAAAAGGAAAGCGTAATCAAGCGGTTAAAGATGCCTGTGTGAAGTATGACGGTATCTACTTCGGTGCAACCGGAGGTGCGGGTGCGCTCTTGGGTAAAAAGATCACGTCGGCAGAAGTGATCGCCTATCCTGAACTGGGACCTGAAGCGGTACGTAAGATCACAGTTAAGGATTTTCCTGTCACTGTCATTAACGATACTTATGGTAACGACCTCTATCAAATGGGTCGTGAACAGTACGAAGAGAAGTAACGCTCACACACTTGACAGTAACACATTTAGCTGTGTTACTGCTCCTTTTTTACTCCTTTTAACCCCAATTTAACGATTCTTTACATATAAACTGTGTAAAAATTTACCATTTTCATTAAATCACCCATGATAATAATTCAATTAACCCGATATTATTACCCCAAGTCGTATAATTAAGGAACTTATTGAAAAAAGGAGACTGCATGAATATTCATGAGTATCAGGCAAAACAGATATTTGCTCAGTACGGTGTGCCGACACCTAGAGGTATCGTAGCAAATACACCGGACGAAGCGGTAAAAGCGGCAGAAGAACTTGGTGGGAACATTTGGGTTGTAAAAGCACAGATCCATGCGGGTGGTCGTGGTCTTGGTGGAGGTGTTAAACTTGCTAAATCGATCGATGAAGTAAGAACGCTTGCTGACGAGATCCTTGGTATGACACTCGTTACACACCAAACAGGTCCGGAAGGGAAGCTCGTACAGAAAGTCTATATCGAAGAGGGTGCGGATATCAAAGATGAGCTATATCTTGGTGTAGTACTTGATAGAGCAAAAGAGATGCCTGTGATCATGGCTTCTACCGAAGGTGGTATGGAGATCGAAAAGGTAGCGGAAGAGACTCCGGAGAAGATCGTAAAAGTAGCGGTCGATCCTGCGATCGGTTTCCAAGGTTTCCATGGTAGAGAACTTGTATTCGGTCTTGGTATCACAGACAAGCAAGAGCAGAGAAAATTCATTGACTTTGCATCTAAACTCTATAAGGTATATATGGATAAAGATGCGGAAATGATTGAGATTAACCCGCTTATCAAAACCGGAAGCGGTGACTTCTTGGCACTTGACGGTAAAATGGGATTCGATGACTCTGCACTCTATAGACACCCTGAGCTTGAAGAGATGAGAGATATCTCTGAAGAAGACCCTGATGAGAGAGAAGCGGCTCAGTACGGACTTTCATATATTGCACTCGATGGTGAGATCGGATGTATGGTTAACGGTGCCGGACTTGCTATGGGTACGATGGATACGATTAACTACATGGGTGGTACACCTGCAAACTTCCTTGATGTCGGTGGGAAAGCCAATGCCGAAACCGTTGCAAAAGGGTTTGAGATCATTTTGAAGAATCCGAACGTAAAAGCGATCTTTGTAAATATCTTCGGTGGTATCGTAAGATGTGACAGAATCGCGAACGGTATTTTGGAAGCGACAAAAATGGTAGATGTTAACGTACCGGTCGTTGTAAGACTTGACGGAACCAACGCAGCGGAAGCAGCAGAGATCCTCAAAAATGCGAATATCGATAATGTTATTCCGGCAACAGACCTTGGTGACGGTGCGAAAAAAGCAGTAGAAGCGGCAAAAGGAGCGTAAGAGATGTCAATTTTAATCAATAAAGATACAAAAGTAATCGTACAGGGATTCACTGGTGGTGAAGGTACATTCCACGCTGAGCAGTGCATGGCATACGGTACGAACATTGTTGGTGGTGTCACACCGAACAAAGGTGGTCAAGAGCATCTTGGAAAGCCTGTTTTCAATACGGTAAAAGAAGCGGTTGAAGCAACCGGTGCAACAGTCTCTATGGTATTCGTTCCACCTGCATTTGTTGCAGATGCGGTCATGGAAGCGGCAGATGCAGGTATCGAACTTGCAGTGATCATTACCGAGGGTGCGCCGGTACGCGATATGCAAGCGGCAAAAGCTTATGCCGTAAAACACGGTATGATGACCATCGGGCCAAACTGTCCGGGTATCATCACAGCCGAAGAGTGCAAGATCGGTATTATGCCGGGTAACATTTTCAAAAAAGGAAATGTCGGACTTATCTCTAAATCAGGTACACTTACATATGAAGGTGCGAACCAAGTATGTAACGAAGGATACGGTATCACAACTGCCGTGGGTATCGGTGGTGACCCGATCATCGGTCTAAGCTACAAGCAGCTTCTTCCGATGTTCGAAGAAGACCCTGAAACGGAAGCGATCGTTATGATCGGTGAGATCGGTGGTGACCTTGAAATTCAGGCGGCGAAGTTCATTAAAGAGAACATCACTAAGCCGGTTGTTGCTTTCATTGCAGGTCAAACGGCACCTAAGGGAAAAAGAATGGGACACGCAGGTGCGATCGTTTCAGGAAGTGCCGGTACGGCAAAAGAGAAGATGGACGCACTTGAAGCGGCAGGTGTAAAAGTCGTTGTATCTCCAGCTGAGATCGGTAAGGCGGTTAAAGAAGTACTCTCTAAGTAAGCCAGCTTATCTACAATATGCCAAAGGGGGGGGTCTCTTTGGTATATCTTCTCTATTTTAATCTTCTATTTCTCTCCTCTTTTACGGTAACAAAATGATACAGTCTTGCAATAGTCGTCTGTAGCAAATGGTATGATCTAAATATGATGAATCTATATTCTACCTGCCTAAAAGAGCGTAATGGCGTATCTCACAGCCTTTTGATAGAGGAAGTACGATCTTCATAAGGCAAAAATTTTTCTCCCTTTTCCGGTTGTAAAAATAAACCAATAAAAAAGTCAAAAATAGTTGCTTCAAATAGTAACAACCACTCTTATGCTGCCAATAATTCAAGATTATTCATAGCAACATTACGAAAAGTAAGATATTCTTTACTTAGTGAATAAGGGAACTCCCTTAGTGATCTCACGAATAACTATAACAAAAAAAGGGGAAAACATGGCAGTAATGGCAGCTCCAGAAAATACTCCAGTATGGGTAAATACGGACCGTTGTAAAGCGTGTGACATCTGTGTAGATGCATGTCCGGCAGGTGTATTGGCAATGCAACCGGAAGCAACTTCTGTATTGGGGGCGATGATCAGCGTGATCGCTCCTGAAGCATGTATCGGATGTAACGAGTGTGAACTCTGTTGTCCAGACTTCGCTATTTATGTAGCAGAGAAGAAAGAGTTCAAATTCGCAAAATTGACCGATTCTGCGAAAGCAAGACAAGAAGCAATTAGAAATAACGGGTATAGACTACCTGATGAGTACAAGGAGGCAAACTAATGTCAGCAACAAGAGAGATTATTTCAACTGGTAACGACCTGGCTGCGATCGCGGCGGTAGATGCCGGATGTATGTTCTTTGGTGGATACCCTATTACACCATCAAGTGAGGTAATGCACACGATCTCCGACCTTCTTCCAAAAGTTGGCGGAACAGCAATTCAAATGGAAGATGAGATCGCAGGTGTTGCAGCAGCGATCGGTGCAGGTATGGCAGGTGTAAGAACCCTTACAGCGACTTCAGGACCTGGTATTTCACTCAAAGCGGAGAACCTTGGTCTTGCACAAATGGCAGAAGTTCCTATGGTTGTTGTAAACGTAATGAGAGGGGGGCCGTCAACAGGTCTTCCGACACGTGTTGCACAAGGTGACGTTGCGCAAGCAAAGAACCCAAGCCACGGAGACTACAAGTCCATTACACTATGTGCCGGTACATTGGCAGAGTGTTATACGGAGACTGTAAGAGCATTCAACCTTGCTGACAGATTTATGCAGCCGGTATTCGTTCTTTTGGATGAGACGTTAGGTCACATGCACGGAAAGGCGATGCTTCCAACGGTAGAAGAGGTAAAAGCGGGGATCGTACCAAGAAAGAAATTCGAAGGTGATCCGGCTGACTACAGACCATATGGAGTAGCACAAGATGAGCCTGCGGTACTTAACCCGATGTTCGAAGGGTACAGATACCACTTTACAGGGCTTCACCATGATGCAATGGGATTCCCAACAGAAGAGATCGAAACATGTAGAAAACTTATCGACAGACTCTTTAGAAAAGTAGATGAGCACAGAGATGAGATCGAAAGCAACGAAGAGTATATGCTTGACGATGCTGAGATTCTTCTTATCGGTTACGGTTCAGCTTCATTGGCGATCAAAGAAGCGGTAAACGTACTAAGAGAAGAGGGGATCAAGGCAGGACTATTCAGACCTATCACGATCTGGCCTTCTCCTGAAGAGCGTATGTATGAACTTGGACAGAAATTTGACAAAGTATTGGTTGTTGAGTTGAACCAAGGTCAGTACCTAGAAGAGGTACAAAGATGTATGGGTAGAAGAGATATTAATAAATTGACAAAGACGAATGGTCGTCCATTCTCACCTGCTGATATTATTGAAAAAGTGAAGGAGCTGTAAGATGGCATTTAATTATGATAGTTATTTAAGAATGGAGAAAATGCCGACACTATGGTGTTGGGGTTGTGGTGACGGTGTTATCCTGAAGGCTTTCATCCGTGCGATCGATAAACTCGGTTGGCAAAAAGATGATATCTGTGTTGTTTCAGGGATCGGTTGTTCAGGAAGATTCTCTTCTTATGTTGACTTCAATACAGTCCATACAACACACGGAAGAACCGTAGCGTTCGCAACTGGTATTAAATTGGCGAACCCTGACAAGCACGTGATCTGTGTTGCAGGTGACGGTGACGGTCTTGCGATCGGTGGTAACCACACCATTCACGGATGTAGAAGAAATATCGATATTACATTGATCATCATCCAGAACTTTATTTATGGATTGACAAACTCTCAGACCTCTCCAACAACGCCAAGAGGATTCTGGACAGTATCTCAAAAAGTAGGTAATATCGACCCGACATTCGACGGATGTAAACTTGCAGAAGCTGCGGGTGCGTCATTTGTTGCTAGAGAGAACGTTACAGCACCTAAGAAGCTTGAGAAGATCCTTATGCAAGCAATGGAGCATAAAGGGTTCTCTTATGTTGAGGCGGTCTCTAACTGTCATATCAACCTTGGTAGAAAAAATAAAATGCAAAATGCAATGGCGAACCTTGACTGGATCGACTCTATTACAATGTCCAAGAAGAAGTGGGATGCCCTTCCTGAAGAAGAGAAGCAAAACTATCTTCCAACAGGTATCTTGAAACAAGACACTGAAGCGGAAGAGTACTGTGAAATGTATAAAGAAGTCCAAAAAGCGCACCAAGGTCTAAGAGGACCTATTACGCAAGATGACTTTGAGAAAAAACTGTAAGGAGAAGAACCATGAGTAGAATTGTAATGAGATTTACCGGTGTTGGTGGACAAGGTGTTCTTCTCGCCGGAGAGATCTTCGCAGCTGCGAAGATCAAAGAGGGTGGATTCGGTCTTAAAACAGCAACCTATACATCACAAGTACGTGGTGGACCGACCGTTGTTGATATTCAGTTGGACGATCAAGAGATCTGGTATCCATATGCGATCGACGGACAGATCAACTTTATGCTTTCTGTTGCTGATAAAAGTTACCAACTCTTTAAAGACGGTGTGGCTGAAGGCGGTACGATCGTTATCGAGCCGAATTTGGTACACCCGACAGATGAAGATAGAAAAAAATGGAATATCTATGAGATTCCAATTATTACTATTGCAAAAGAAGAGGTTGGAAACGTTATTACCCAATCGGTTGTTGCACTTGCGATCGCAAATACAATGATGAAAGCACTTGATGAGCAGCTTCTTATCGATACAATGCTTTCTAAAGTACCGAAAAAAGTACACGAAGCAAACCTTAAAGCGTATGAACTTGGTAAAAAGTATGCACTTGAAGCACTTGAAAAAGGGCCGGCTAAATAGTCTTCTTTTAAGTGATGTGGATCCTTCGGGTCCACAATAAAACTCTCTTATCTATTCCCCTTTTATTTTATTATTTGTTGTATAATGCTTCTAAAAAGAGGCAGTTATAATGGATTATCAAGCGATTCTTGATGAGATCTATGAAGAGATCCGTCCGGAGCTAAGCAAAGGTAAGGTTGCAGACTATATTCCCGCATTGGCACAAGTGTCCAAAGAACAGTTTGCAATGAGTGTTACCTTAGAAGATGGCCGTGCCTATTCGGTAGGTGATGAATAAAAAAGTTTTCCATTCAAAGTATCTCTAAAGTCTTTACATTTACATTGGCACTGCATCAATACAGTAAAACACTCTACAAACGGGTCGGTGTCGAGCCTTCGGGCAATCCTTTTAACTCACTGGTACAGCTGGAGTATGAGAATGGAATTCCCCGCAATCCCTTTATTAATGCAGGATCGATTGCCGTGACCGATGCGCTTGTAAGTTTCTATCAGGATGAGTATCGTGCCTTAGAGGTGATTTTGAACTTTATACGTCAGATCAGTGATGAACCGTGATCATGAAGTAGCTAATTCAGAGATGGAACATGGCGACAGGAATCTTGCACTGGCTTGTTTGATGAAGAGTTTTGGAAACTTTGAGAATGATGTGCACGCAACGGTCAAAACCTATTTTAAACATTGTGCCGTGACCATGACGACCGAGGAGCTTTCCCGATCGATGCTTTTTCTTGCATTCGGAGGAATCGATCCGGTAACGAAAAAATGTTTTGCCACCCCCTCTCAAACCAAACGTATCAATGTGGTAATGCTAACGTGTGGACACTATGACGCAAGTGGGGAGTTTGCTTACCATGTGGGACTTCCCGCCAAAAGTGGGGTAGGCGGTGGTATTGTTGCGGTCGTGCCGGGAAAAATGTCGATAGCTATATGGTCTCCTGCATTAAACAGATACGGTAACTCTCATGCAGGTACATTGGCACTGGAAAAATTCACAGATAAAACGGGACTTTCTATTTTCTAATGTGAGCAATGTTTTCCTTTTTGTGGTATAATCCGCTTCAGGAGTGACAGGTAGTTGCTGGTAGCATTTATGCTACGAGAGGAAAGTCCGGGCTGCACGCAAGAGAGGACTCCATCTAACGGATGGCCAGAGTAATCTGAGGGCAAGTGCAACAGAGAGCAGGTAGCCATACTTCGGTATGGTCATAGTGAAAGGGTGGGGTAAGAGCCCACCGGTGCCTATGGTAACATGGGCAGCCAGGTAAACCCTGTCTGCAGCAAGAAGCATATGGTATGAACTCTTGCATCGCCGTAAGGCAAAAATGCTTCGCTTGAGCCTGTTGGCAACAGCAGGCCTAGATAAATAACTACCCAACGACAGAACCCGGCTTATCGTTGCTCCTGACTATTATGCACAATCGTGCATAATGGTGCATAACTTCCCACTACATCGACAAAAACCCATGATTTTTAACGCTTTTCATTTTTTCAACTGTGCATAAAAGTGCATCAAAATACAACTTTTAACATAGTAAGTTGTACTAAAAAGTGTACCATTTTTGTATTTTGATTTTATGGTACAAGTTATAACGAAAACAAGATAGAGAGAACAAGATTATATATTCTGTTTTATAAATGATTAATCTTTGTGTGTTATAATGCGAATAACAGAGAGGTCTCACTGAGTAATCAGTCGAGGATTTGGGCTTAGCTCCCGTTGCCCTCTGTGTACTTAAAGTATATCGTCTTCATATCCAAAGCCTTAATAATCTTTTTTACTTTTCCCAAATTATCATCAAGATTGAATATGGTTTTGAAGTAATACTTACCATTATTCTGCTTGTATGCTTTAAACATAACAATATGGTAAAGATCATTTTGCGTTTTGAATGTTTTGTAAAAAGTGATTACAGATTGATTTTCATAGGTGTCACGAACAATCAGAATAGGATCATGTAATGTTGGAAGAAGAGTACCATTAATGTGACTTCTCATTTCATTATATGTGTTTTGATTGAAGTGCCTAAATGCATATTTAACATCGACAACAATAAAACAGCCGGCAATCTCCAATTCATAATAATTGACATTACCAAATGAAGTTTTAAAAGACTGAAATGTTCTGTGTCTCTTTGGCAAAGGATCCGCATCGTTCCACAATATATTGAGTTTTACACGATCAGTACGACGATCTAAGTAGCGTTTTTCAGCCAAGTAACTCATTTGGATCCTTTCTCAAAATTTGAGGATTATAACAAAGTAAAAGTTAATTACTCTACAAACCTATCAAACATATTCCGAAGCACTTCGGTAGCACTTTCTACTTTCATATTAGAATAGCGTTTGGTAGTAGCTGTAGATGTATGTCCTAAAACAGATCCGATCTGTTCCAAACTGTAACCACTGTTGATACCTATAAAACCGATTAGATGTCGTATATCATGAAGTCTCATTTTTGGTACACCGGCAAGAGACCTAATGTTTCGCCATTGAAAATCTATTCCTGTACTGGAGATATGACCGCTTGATCCTGTACCTTTGAAAATATAACCGCTTTTCTCAAGATCCATAGATAGAAGAGCATCTTTGAGTAATTCTGTCATGGGTGCTGTGATTATTTTTTTGGACTTGTTCTGATCAGAGGGAATATGGTAGACCATGTTATCAAAATCAAGCCATTCAACTTTCATTGCAGCTACTTCCATTTTTCGTCTACCATGCAAGAGCCAAATAAAATAGGCTTTCCATTTCGGATCATCATAATTAAGTATGACATCAAAGAGCTTTTTTGCCTGAACATCCGAGATAGTAAAATAGATCTTATTATCGAACTTGGGGATCACAAGTTTATGTCCGATATTCTCACACTCTATACCAATATCATTGAGATAACGATATAGACCACTAATAATATCTTTGATCTGCTTTACCGTGGAGGGTTTGTACTTTTTATTTTTAGGATTCTTGCCAAGGAGCATATTATCGATAATAGTCTGTATTTCTGATGTAGTCACACCAGTTGGATATTTATCCTTAATATGATCCCGTAAATATAGATTGTAGTTTTTTATAATATTGTAGTACCAAGAATGTGAAAGCGTAGCACGTCGGGATTCTATATACTGATCAAAAAGTTCATCAATCTTTTTACCATGAGTAGTGATCCCTATTTGAACTTCATCTATCATTTTATCACGAAGTTTACTTGCCAGCCTTGCAGTAATGTTAGGTTCAGAACCGATAACACGCTTATATGATTTTCCATTGATAGCAAAACGGGCAACATAGGTTTTTTTCTTTCTCCTGTTGATACGATAATAGACACCCTCGTATTTGGTAGGTTTCAAGCTCATTATAGATCAACCTTTTTAATACGTTGCATTTCGATGTAATCCATGATAGATTTACGACTATAGGTATATGGTTTTGATGTGGTAAAAAACTCAATGGAACGATCTGCCCGGAGTGCTGCCAATCTTCGCTTTTTACACCCAAGTAATTTCATGGCTTCCGCTTCACTGATTTTATCATCTTTTTGTGGTACCATTTTTGAGAGTGCAAGTTTTGCTGCTTCAGCACCGGCAATACGAGCAGTATCCTCTATGATAGATCTAAGTTCATCTTGATCTAATACAATAACTTTATTCATTGATATAGTCCTCCTCAAAATTGAAATAAGTTTGCCGTGGATGATCCTGTACCGGCTCATTGTTAGTTTTCAAGTCCTCATTTTGGGAAGTTTCATTTTGTGCTGCATATTTTTGCTTTAGTCGATGATTCCATAATTTCCCACCGTGAGGACTTTTTTGGATGATTTCGTCTATGATTTGATCAGTAGTTTTCATATTGCTATTTCCTCCTCATTAAAAAGATCTGTATTGTAATGATCAAGAGAAGTGATCTCTCCCTCCAGTAATCCACGTTCAATCATTGTATTGTGTACCAATCCAAAATGTTTTAAATTCAAAGTTGGATCATCGGGATCAAGAGAGTGATAATAGTTGTATAGCTGTACCATTTTCATACGTGTGACCGGAGTAATATAATCATTCTCATCTTCCAAAAAGTCCTCATTTTGGGAAATTTTGGGATAGAGTTTAGATCCTGAACGGTACATATAAAACTCTTCACCGTCGATTTCAACATCTATGGTTCTTAACTTGATTGTTTTATTATGATCTATTTTATCGTCCTTATCAAATTGTTTAAGCTCAAAATCTTTTTTATTCCACATTATGAAATCTTCATATTGTATGATACGGGGTTGCTTTGAATCAGGATCGAGCCAAACAGTCACAGTATCATCTTTATAGTGTTGTGTAAGTTCCAAAAGTCCAAAGCGACCATTAAGAGGACGATAAACATTTAAACTTATCAGTGTTCTACTCGTATAGAAACGACAGATCCCGTGATAGATGTACCACATGGTTATCTCTGTAATGCCTTTACCGTCACGAAGATCATCGAGAGTTTTATAGATATACTTCATCAAGTAGCTAATAGTATCTTCAATTTGGATCTTGATATAGCTTTTTGCTTCAGCATTTGGTTTATAGGCACTGTTCCATTTTCCGTCACGCTTATAGACTTTTTCATAGAGTTCATATCCATCGGGGATGTATGAAGTTGCGATATCAGCCATTGGAGCAGGGTATAAGCGATGAATTGCTTCAACCAACCGTGCTACTGCATTTTTTGGAACCCAAGCAGAGATATGAACATGCGGTGTACCGTCAGCATGTGGCTCTGTAACACGGAAATAGAGACGATCATCTTTTTCGAGATCCTGCCATGATCTATCCTTTCGGATAGTTTCCCACATTTTTGTAAGTTGCTTAGATGCAGGTACAGGCATATAATCCTTTGGATCAAGAGAGATCTCTTTAAATTTACCCGTCCATTTAGTTTGATCAAGCGTTTTGTAATATTTGATTACAAGATGATTGTATGATTTGGCTCTTTTTTTGGTTTCAATGTCAAAAAGTCTGATGTTTTGATGTGCAAACTTTGGATTACGGATCATTTTGCCGTTTCTAAGTGTTTTTTTACGGTGGTATTCACTTGGCAGGGTTAAAGTTATAAACACGTTAACAAGATCTCGATTTTGTGCAAATTCTACCAATGACCAGACACGATGTTGAAGCTCTGCTATATAGCGGTCTGCATTGATAAAGGTATTTTTGAAGAATGAAGCCAGTTGGACTTTTTCTCCATTGAGTTCAATATAGTGACTGTAGAGAAAATCTTTTTGCTTTTCAATTTTGTCTAAAACCTCTGATCGATTTTTCTTTGTTAATCCGTACATCTTAACCCCTTTTAAAAATTGTCGGCAACCTTTTTATAGATAGCCAAGGGACACGACTTGAAACCGCTACGCGGTTCAGTCGTGTCGGGCAGTAACCGTGCCTACGGCACGGGTAAAGTCAGCATTAATACCATGCTAAAGAAAAGACACCTATGGATTCATGTCCTTTATTTATCAAGGTATGGCTACTTTGTAGCCTTATTATTTATCACCCTGTGTCCCTCCAAGGGAGTACACTACTCCAACGAGTAGTGTTTGAGATTTAGCCCACCTTTATTAATTTGAATGTAACCAACAACAATGTATTTTTATCATCGTTGTAGTGACTCTTGAACAAATTACCGACCAAGGGAAGATCTCCCAATAGCGGTACCTTGAAACTCTTTTGATTTTTATATGTCTGCTCAAATCCAACAAGTTTGATCTCCCGTCCCGGTGTGAGCCGATATTTACCGCTTAAACTACGATTTGCAATATTTGCTATATTCTTTTCTTTATCATAATCAAGGAGAGAGGATATTTCAAGATTAAGATTTAGATAGATATAGCTTTTTGCAAATTGTGGTGTAGCTTTAATATTCAGCCCTACCTGTACGGTAGAGTAGTTTGTTTTTGTAATGGCTTTTTCTGTATTGGTGACAGTATCTTTTGCAACAGTGAGTGATTGACCTGTGGTAAACGTTGTCGGTTCATCATCTTCAAGTACCAAATATGGCTTTGAGGTGATCTTTGCAATGCCCTGTGAAGAGAAGAATTTAAAAAGTGCCGTGACTGATATTTTATTATCCGGTGTTACCTGACCTTTAAAGTAAGATCCATATTCCCCCAAGATGTTTAGATCCAAATAGTTACTGGTAAGGATCGTATTTACAAAAGCATTGATATCTATATGTTTATCTTTTAACGCATTTTTATTAATCTCGGTTACAGTACCCATAAGGGCATATTGATTTCCGGGCTTGAATGCTTCAAAAAGTGAGAAATCTACATAATCATTTTTGGATCTGACAAGGTACGCACCGTTTGAGATATAAGTACAGTCATAACGCATCTGTTTACATATTTGTTTGACCGCTTTACGGGGAAGATCTGTTTTAATGCCGTCCATAAAAAAATCATCTTCGGTAAACTCTTTTTCTTCTTGCTTGAACTGCATTTGGAGTTGATGCTCTTTACGTTTTTGCTCAAGCTCCAGATCTTTATTATGAAGTTTTTGTTCCGCTTTGGATTTTTTTGTAATCTGAACAAAATTACCTTTCCTTTTATAGTTGTACCCTGTATCCAAAGCCATTGATTTAATCTCTTCGAGTGTTGCATCCCGTTTGAGATCATCGGAATAGATGATATATTCATCTGCTATATCCTTATCCACTACGAGTGTTACACCGTATTTGGCGTTCATAAGGTTTTGCAGGTCATAGAATGTGTACTGCTGTGCATAACACATTGCAGATAGTGTTATTACTGTTATAAAAGTTTTAATCATCTTTTTCATTTTTACCCCTTTTAAGTGTTTGGAAAATAAATTTAAGCCCTCTGTCATCTACAGAAAAGAAAGTGACATCATTGTGGGCATAAACTACCTCAATATTTGAGATCTTCTTTTTTATTAGCCCCTTGATGAAACCAACAGGCACAGAAGTAAAATTGTTTTTGTAATAACAATTTGAAGTTGCGGATCTCTTGCTTTTTTTATGATCTTTTGAAACCACAAGCACATTGGAGTTTGGTTGAAAGCTGATACATTTGACAATATGACCGGTAAACTCTTTTTCTTTTTTCTGATCATCGGTGTTTTGTGAGTAGTATTCTTTTTTTGGAAGAGGGGTACTATCAGCATCGGCATTTTCTACATAATCACCCAGTAGAGTATAAAATACATAGCCAGCAAAGATGATAGATGCAACGAAAGCCAAAAAGTAAAATTTGAGTTTCTTTTGAGCCTGATCACCAGTTTTTAACACGGCACCGGAGTCATAGAGTTCATAGATTATTGGTTCGATCTCATAACTGTATTGAGCAACAAGATTATCAGATTTTGCAGTATTGCTATTCGCCCATAGTTGAATTATACGGGTATTACCAATATTGAAAAGAGAAGATCTAACCCGTAAAAACCTATTAATTGCACCGGAGTTGTAAAAGGTTTCATGGAGGTTTTGGAACTTTTGAGTAATAAACCAGATCTCTATGCTGTAGTGTCTGGAGAACTTTAGGAAGTTGGCAAACTCATCATCTTTTTTAGTAAGGTAGTGATCTGATTCGTCACTGATGATCATTGATGATATATATTTTTTGTATTCATCATCAATATTCTCAGAAATCCTTTTTGCGATGTAGCCCTCTCCATCTGAATTATATTGGGTATAGAGTTGGCGTTCACGATAGGTAAACTTTTTAAAATCAGTCATATCAAGCCACTTGAAATCAATATCTAAGCCGTTACTCTCTGCAAGTTCATTGAAGCGTTTGAAATCAAAGCCGTCAATGTTGATGAAGATCGTTTTAAAAGGAGGGAGTGACTCTTTATTCGTAAGCATCAAGTAGAGATACTTTACAAGAAATGATGACTTGCCCGCACCTTTTTCACCACTAAGAAGATTTGTATAGAACCTTGCGTCAGGATCTGCAAAATCAAACGGTTTAAATAGAAATTTGAAAAACATATTACCCCTTTACCTTTTGATCTATTCTCTTATGAACATTTTGATGAACAATCTGATCACAAAAGTCACTATGACAAAATTGAAAAAGATTGTTAATGCCTGCCACAAACCGAATTGATATCCGATCACTGCACCCATTGATAGAAATTCATTACTGTTTATAAAATTAGTTAAATAACTATTGATCGAAAGATTATCGAGGAAGCTAAAGTTATAGCCATTCCACAGATAGACAAGAATCTCATATACAGCCAACGCAAATATAGGAAACAGAACAAACTTTCTGATCAAATGGACAAAAAAGAGTGCAGCAGTATATTTCCATACCACGAACAATGCTTTGGCTCCACCAGTTAAAAGACTGATTAGAAGATCAAGAATACCAACCAACGGGGCGATGATAAATGCCATTTTTTTTGAGAAAAATGCAATGACAGGTGCAAAGAATTTTTTTAGAACTTTAAATATGATTTTAAACATCCGCTACCCCTCTAATCAGATATAGAAAACCTAAAAATACGGCAATAAACATTGAGAGTTTTTGCATGATTTCATAGAATTTTGCAATGTTAGGATTTGAGATGTCACCCATTAACATATCTTTGGTCACATAGACCTCTTGATGAAAATCAATAGAAGAGATCTCTACATCGAACAGGATAGGCGTAAAGTTTGAGGGAACTGATCCGACACTAATCAGAGGTTGAAATGGGTTGAAGATATCAGTAAAAAGATCATCAAAGACAGAAGAGAGCATCCCTTTCGATTTGTCGGTAAAATTTGCTGTTTGAGATTCGATTTCAGCTTTAATCTCTATCTCCAATTCATCCCCTGTAATTCCCATATTTTGCACGAAAGAATCAAAGTCAGAGATTGAAGTACTCCAACTGCTTTGTGAATCATCCGTAATAGAATTAGTTAGATCACTGGTACCATTTTTATCTTGAAAAAAATTCAGCAGATCGTCAACTGCCTGTGTAGTGTTATTATTCGCTTGAACTATACGAGAATCATCAAAACTATTATTACTATCCGAGGATGTGAGATTATCATTCAAAGTACCCAATGCATTTTGCAATGTGCTGTTAATAGTAGAAAGATCTAAATGATTGCGGTCGGAAATTGCAACTAAAGTATGATCAATACTGGAGAGATCTTCATGGTTACGATTACTGACATTCATAGTATCAAGATGATTTTGGTTATTCAGGTTATTAATCGCATCAACAAGAAGGTTAATATCAATGCCGTTGGTACTATTTGTATCTATTGGTGATGTTTCGGGAAGATCAGGAGCATTTTGAAAACACCAGCCAAAGCCGTTGTCATAATATCCATCATCGCAGATGCATACATCATTTTCAAGATGAGCGTTGGTTTGACATGGATTGTTTTGTGAAAGATTGACATCTACCAACCCTGTAACTGTTGTATCGTTCGAACCTGTATCGGCACTTCCTCCTGATGAATCAGTGCCAGTAGTGTCAGTAGTATTATCAGTAGTGTTGTCTGTTGTACCTGTATTATCGTTTGTTCCGGTATCTGTAGTACCACCGTCTGTAGTATCACCAGTAGAAGAGTCACCAGTACCGGTACCGGAAGTCGTATTTGTATCGCCTGTTCCTGTGTCTGTAGTAGCAGTATCTCCTGTAGTATTAGAATCAGAATTTATAGGTGTTTTTGTGAAACACGCATAATAATCATCTTCTTCTATGTCAGCGGTACCAGACATTTCAATAAGAAGATTGCCGTCAGATTCACAAGAGTTGTCAGCACCGTTTCCGTACTCAGGTAAATAGGTACAAGTGTACTGTATGTTATCAACTATGCAACTATCTAACTGATTCGGAATGTCAACATTAGCGAGCATAAATTTCTCGACTGGATTGTAATAACATGTACCGTTCCCATAATCACTTGATAGTGTGCTTGATAGTGTGTATTTATCGACAAGATCACCAGAGTTTAAGATTGTATAGGGTTCATGATGCTCAGAACAGGTAGCGGATACACTGGTAACTTCATATCTTATATATCTCTTTCCGGCAGGAGGGACGGGCATACTTGTAGCACTATACATAACAGTTGTAATGAAAAGTAGATATATAAATTTTTTCATTTTTTATCCTAAGTATTTACGATATAAAAAAGCGATGTAAACAACTGAACAAACGATTAGAAACATTGTGAAATCAGATACCATTATTAATCCTTTCCGAGAAATAGTTTGATGATCAGAATTCCCAACAAAATTGGGATCAGAACTGAGGTAAAAATGCTCATGAAAAAATTGAGTGTGAAGTCATTGGTTAAATTAAGCACGATGAATGGCATTATGATCTCCTTGCGAATATATATAGAATTGATACGAAAATGGAGAAACCGATTAGCAAACCGGATAATGCCATCATTAATTTATAATCGTGATATGACATGTATAGTGATGCAAAAGGTTCTTTCTTTTTACATTGATCATTTACAAATTCATAGCCATATCGAAGATCAGAGGACTTGAAAGTTTTTGTCGATGCTTCATTGCCGGTAGACGAATAGGTATAGTGGAATCGATTATTTGCGAAGTAATAATTGTCTAATATACATCGCTTTTTTTTGACATATAAGATATCTGCATTAGAGATAGTAGAAAGGATGAGAATTAAGATAAGTTTTTTCACTTCACAAACCTTTCTACCGTACTTTTCAACAAATGAGCAATACGAACAGAAACCGCGAAAGTAGAAAGAGCAAAGAAATAGAAACCGATATCCTGAATGTATATTTCCATTTTTTTATCCTTTTTTAATGTAGAGTGATCAGATAATCACTCTATTTTTTCCGTGTTTTTTGACTTTGTTTCCGTCATACTTTGTAGTCACAACTATGCTACTTGGCGAGATGCTTGAAGATCTGCCAAGAATGATGCTGACCAAGAGCATATATGTACCAAATGCGTGACTTAGACCAGTGATCAAACTATTGGTTACATCTACTGTAACTATCTCAGCATGGACGAAAACAGTAAGAAAACACATGAACAGTAATGAACGTTTCATGATCGTTCCTTTATTTTAAGGGCACAAAAGCCCTTACCTAATGCCTATACACGACCTCTGCCGAGACGCTTAGCAAAACCTGCGATCAAGTAGAATGCCGCTGAGACCGTGACAACTGCGATCAAAAGACCCATATACTCGGCATAAGCTCCTGACAGTGAAGTTACCAGTTGATTTTGCTGGTCGGCTGTGAGAATCGCTGCGTTTGCACCTGTTGTAGCTACCGTGGCAAACCCAATAGCACCTAAGACTTTAGCCTTTACCGTCGAGAAAAACTTTTTCATTTTTCGTCCTTTGTTTTGAGATTTTAGAGCCGCATATGCGAACTCAACCAGCACCCCTACTGGTTCAATTCGAATATATGAGCAAAGAGGGGATACCTCTATGCTGCGGATTTTTTGGTTTCTGATTTGATCTGCTCTAATGGATTTTTGTCAAAAACTGTAAAATTTGAAGTAGGCATTACAGCACTTTGAGGTACACCATTTTTTTGCCAGGATCTAAATTCCATTGCAATATATATGTACTTATCAATACTTGTAAGTAGCATATCAACTTGCTCTTTTTCTAAATCATCAATTTTATAATTGATTTTTTCAACAGATTTTTTACGATATTGACCATCTCTAACAACTTGTTCAACCGTTACCTCAAGCATATGTATGGTTTCATCTTTTCCATTTTTTTTAGAGACATATTTATTTGGTCTAACTTCCCAAACTAAGCCATGTAGTAGTAATTGTGCATCCATATTTAACCCCTTTTTATTGATTTTTAAATTTTTACCCCGATTTAACAGTACCCTCCCCAACGGGGTAAAATGGAGAGGGCATAATTTATGATATAATCATAAATATGAATACAAGGTCTAATAATAAATTACATAGTGTAATAAATTATTACAAATATGATTTTAATGTAATAATTTGTAAATGTCAAGTAAAAAGGGAAAAATAATGTTAAAAGGCAAAAAAGATCTGTTTAATTACAAAAATTTACTTTTTTGGAATGATAAAAAAATAGATAAAGAATTCAACTGGGGAATAAGCTCAACAAAAAAAGAAAGAATGGATTTGGCAAAATACATTTTAATGAATATACCACATACCTATGAAAATGAATACCTTTTAGATTATATTGATTTAGATATTAAATTGGATGATGAAGTTTTTGAAAATTTTGCAGAAGAAATTTTATATCTGCTACCTAATAATTTTGAACTAACTGATGAAGATATTCTCAATTGGATTCTATATAATGAAAATAAAGAAAAAAATCTTTTAAAATTTGTTAAAAAGAATTTTAATTTAAATAATAAAGAACTATCTGAAATTTTAGGTGTCAGTGAAGGCTCTATACGTAATTCTATCAGTACAGGTAAAATAAGTAAACAGATGAAAAATTCATTAAAGCTACTAATCAAAGTGAAACAATTGGAAAATAAATTACAAGATACAGAAAGATACAGAAAAAAAGATCCTATTGCAGAAATTATGGAAATTCAAAGAGGTCGAGGAAAATAATGAAACAGATTACAAATTCTATTATGTTGATTTTAATAATGTCAATTTTTGTTTATGCCGAAAATATTTATGAAATAGAAGAATTTAAAAAACATAAATATTATTGCGACAATAACATTATGGAAAGTTGTGATAAATTAGCATCAGCATATCAAACTGGCACAGGTACTGAAGTTAATCCCCAAAAAAGTATTTATTTCTATAACAAAGCATGTAATGCAGGATATAAAATGTCATGTTCAATGTTATCTCTAATTTATGAAGATGGAGTTATAGTTAAAAAGAATCTTAAAAAAGCAAAAAAATATAGGGAAAAAGCTGGTAACTTCTTTGAAAAAGATACAAAGTTTACAAAAAAAGAAATTCAAAATAAATATATTTTGGCAAAAAAAGACTGTTTAGTAAATAAAATTAGCAAGAGATGTGTTGATTTGGGATATATTTATTCCACTGAAACATTTTCTAAAAAAAACTACACAATTGCTAAAAAACTATATGAACTTGCATGTTATGACAAAGTGGCAGAGGGGTGCTATGCTCTTTCTAGTTTATATAGAGAAGGAAAAGGGATGAAGCAAGACAAAATAAAAGAAGAAATTTACTATGATAAATATTTTTCACTAATAAAACAAAATTGTTCAAATAAAAAATTAAATGCCTGCAAAGAACTTGGAGATATATACATGGATCAACATAAATATAAAAAGGCTTTAAAATATTTAGGTAAAGCCTGCAATGGCGGTTATACTCCTGCATGTAGAGACTATGAACGGTTTAAAAGATAAAAATTTCTAATACTCTTATGCTTCCATTAAAATCCTAAAAACTTTAGGGTTTTATCCAACATTAATAAAATAACATATGCAGTAGTTAATCCAATGACAACATATCTAAAAACTTTTCTTCCTAACCTGTACTAGCCAATACTTGATCTGACACTCTACAATTTCTCCTGAAATTTTGTGTCAGATGGCTACGCAGCCACCACCTCAGACTCCTTAGAATTATAACCATTCATCATTTTTCATCATACAAACCTTTCTGTCTTTTTGATCGGAATAGAATTTTTCTCATTACACTATTTTCAACTTCTATCCTGTTCAGTTTCTTGCCCTCAATCTCGGAAGATGCCATGATTTCATCAGTCATTGTTTTAATTTCAAGGAGTTCAAGCGGGGTAAAAGCTAAATATTTTTCCTGATCACTTATTTTTATTTTTTCATAATCCATTTTTTTTACACAACTTTACTTTTTCTCCGTCAATTTATCCAAATATTTTGGACAAACTAACCAATTTTTCTTTTGCTTCCTGATTTTTTAAAATGACATGATCAGGTAAATCAATATATTTAAAGAAAATAATATCATAATCATTTAATATTTTTTCAGTTGATTTTATTAAACTTATATATTGATCATCAATATTTTTACCCGTATGCAAAAAAATAATCTCAATTCTATAACCAAATTTGACAGCTTCATTTAGATATTTTTTTTGATTCTGTAAATTATCGTTAAAAATAAAAGATAACTTCTCTTTGAAGATATTATTCATAAGAATTGAAATGGTTTCTAATGAAGCCTTTTGAAACAGGTGTGAATTTTGTCCGCTGTAAAGAGGACAAATCTTTTTTATATCATCAGGATCAATAATATCTATTTTTTCATTCTTGGAAATATTCAAAGAAATTCCAGTTTTAGCTAATCCAGATTTACCAATAATAAAAATAGCACGCTTTCCTGTATCTCTATAGAATAAGAACTTATCTGGCAAATGATCCTCTTGTGATTTAATAAATTTAAAAGCATTTTGTTCTATCTCTTTATCTGTTGCACCACTCCCCAGATCCAAAAGCTCTTCAATGGATCTTAAAAACTCTTCATCACTCATCATTTTATCTTGATATATGACTATTGAAATCTATGCTTTCCGTGCAGAATAAACGAGTAGCAAAATCGCTCCCAATCATGCAAATATACATAACTCTCATTATCTATCATTGCTTCTGTAGATCCCATTGCTGAATCACTCCAGAACTCATAAAATGGTAGTTTGGCTATATCACTACGCTTTACGCCATGACGATATACAGTAAGTCCAAAAAAAGTCTTATTTTCTCCAAAAGTAAATGTTTCTTTTTTCATTTGTTATCTTTTTTTTGTATTCTTTGATTTTTTTGATTATAACATATCTAAAAAATTAGAGAATTTGGCACCGATGGGTGCTAAAATATCAAGAAGAAAAAAGTAAGTTTTTTTTGGCACCCGTAGGTGCTAAAGTGTCAGTGGAATTGTCAGTAAAAAACGCCCGTTATCTACTGACATTTGTTATTATTGTTCTCTGTAAATTTATCCAAATATTCTGGACAAAATTGAATTAATCTCTTTACAAGATAACTCAATATACATATTTAAATCTGAAATAAAACCAATAAATGCTTTAGAAGAAAACTTATTCATATAAAACATCCTAATCTTATTTCTACGATTGTACCCAAAATTGTACCAACAAAGAAACACATAACGCTACAACAGTAACTGAATATAACTTATCGTCACTCCTACTTTTTTCTTTCAAGTATTTCTCTCACCAATTCAAATAACTACCCATCAAATATTTATATGAACTATTACATATAAGTATCAATTTATTAAAATAGAAGTATCAAAAAAAGTATGGAAGCAAAAAATCCCCACAAACCCCATATAATGTAAGCAAAGTATGCAAAACAAAAAAAAACAAAATAATTTGCATAATTTTCGAAAAAACCCTTGACAAGGGGGAGATTTTTGTCTATAATACGC
>JAMORY010000008.1 GCA_027063305.1 Sulfurovum sp.
GCAACTGTACCATCGGTTTCATGGCACCGAAGTAGTTCCCTATGTGAAGTTTTCCTGAAGCTTGGATCCCTGTAAGTACGCGCATAATCATTCCTGCTAAAATTTTTTCAAAATTATAGCAGGAAAGCGTTGAGCGTTGAGCGTTGAGTGATGAGAAAATAGGAATTTTTTCTATGGTAGGTCGTATTCTCCTGAATACGACAAAGTTTTTGTATAGGAATATACCGAATTATATTTGTATTTTGTGTACAGTGTGGTGTCGTATTGAGGACAATACGACCTACTCCTCGTCGTAACGCTCCCCGCGTTTACGTGCCACAATATCCAATGGTACACCCTCAAAGTCGAACTTGCTTCGGATGTAGTTGGCAAGGTAGCGTTTGTAGCTAAAGTGCAGTCCGTCTGGACGGTTGGTAATAAGGGCGATCTTAGGCGGTTTGGTCTCGTATTGGGTAGCAAATTTGATCTTGACCACCGCACCGTTATGGCTTGGTACATGGTGACGGTTCATTGCCTCCCTTAACGTATCGTTGAGTTTGGAGGTTGGGATACGCTGCTTGTAACGCTCGTAGATCGCTGTGATCTGGTCGAGGATCTTATGCACGCGCATACCGGTCTTTGCCGAGATGGTAATAAGCGGGGCATAGTGGAGGAATTTGAGTTCGTCACGGATGTCATCGACCATCTCTTCGTAGGTCTTCTCTCCGCGAATATCCCATTTGTTCGCTACAATGAGCGCACCCAGACGGAATTTCTCTATCAGTCCCGCAATACGCTCGTCAAGCTCCAGAACCCCTTCGGTGGAGTCGATCATCAACAGGGCGATATCGGCTTTTTCAAGCATCGCTTCGGTACGTCCGAGTGCATACTTCTCAATGCCCACTATCTTCCCTCGCCGTCTGATACCTGCGGTGTCGACAAAGGTGATCTTGTAATCATTGTACTCGATACTCTCATCGATCGGGTCGATGGTCGTTCCCGCTACATCGGAGACAATGGAGCGCTCTTGTCCTAAAAGAGCATTGAGCAAAGAGCTTTTTCCTGTGTTGACACGACCGATAATGGCAACATTGATCTCTCTGTCCTCCTCCTCTTCCGTGGCATTGATATCACTGATGAACTCTCCGAAAGGGTCTGCTTCATCGGCAGCTTCAAGATGGAGTTCGGGTTTTTCTTCACGTGGCGGGATGTGCTCTTCAAGCCATGCGTAGAAGTCGTTGAAGTAACGGTTATGGCTCACTGATATCGGGAAGGTGTGTGCCGCACCGAACTCATAGAAGTCAAAGAAGCGTTGTTCATACTCTTTATCATTGTCGATCTTGTTGACCACAAGTGCAAGCGGTTTGCCTAACTGCTGAAGGTCATAAAAGAGCTTTTTATCCTCTTCATCGGGAATGCTCTTCCCATCGACCATATAGACAATGATGTCCGCCTCTTTGGCAGCTTTGAGTGAAAAGTCCGCGACTTTGGAGAAGAGCTCGGAGGTGTAGTCTATCCCCCCGGTATCGAGGATCTCGAAATCTCTGTTCTCACTGATGGTAACAATACGTTTCTTGATATCACGTGTCGTACCGCTGACATCGGAAGTGATGGCATCACGCTGGCGTGCCAGACGGTTGAAGAGCGAACTCTTCCCGACATTGGGACGACCGAGTATGGCGACTTTTTTAAGATTTTGTTCTTGCATAGTGGTAATTCTTTCAGATATATTCTCACAGATGGAGAATAGCAGGGTTTAAATTTGCGGTATTATACCATAAATCGGGATGGATGTTTGATAGAGTGGATTTAGGATCATAGGCGTGACAAGTCACGCCTTGTTCCCCGTAAGGTCGATCATACCGTTCATGACATGCTCCAAACCTCCGTAGACATTGAGTGTGCCTACTTTTTGTACGACATTTTCAAGTGCTTCAAGCTCTTTAAGCCGTGCGAGGGCAGGGTTGTCCTTCATCAGCTTGGCGGTATTGAGCAAAGACCGCATAGCGGCAGTCTCTTCGCGTCTGGCGATGTTGTGTGCCTCCGCTCTTTTGGTCGCTTCGATGACTTGGTTGAAGATCTCTCGCATTTCACCTGGCAAGATGATATCTTTGATGTGTACTGCCTCAACCTTGACTCCTACGCTTTCACATATCTTGGTGAGTTCAGCAAGTACGTCATCACTTAACGTATGCTGCATGGAGAGGAGTGCATCGATCTGTTTGGCTCCCAAATGCCTGCGCACCGCAAACTGCAGTTGTTTATAAAGGTACGCGTAAGGGTCATCTACAGCCGTCAGGTAGGTCATACCGTCCGTTACCCTGTAGTGCATGGTCACGTTGCATCTGAGTGTTACTTTATCCGCAGAGAGCAGCTCTTGTCCCGTGATCTCCAGCGCTTTGACACGCGTGTCCACTATTTGCAGCTTAACGTCATGCAGATCGGTGTAGAAGTAGTGTTTCCCTGCACCGAGTACCTCTACGAAGACTTCATCAAGATAGAAATACGCCTCTTCAGTAGGGGCGACGATATGTTTTTTGATCCCCCTTGGGGTCGCACTATACATATCGATATATTTCATATGATCTTTGGCTACTTTGTGATCTGCTTTGACATTGACTTTTTCTACGGTGACATCCAGCTCTTTCCAGTAGAGCTTAAGCTCACCAAGGCTTAACATCTCGGTAAAATTTCCGTCAATGCAGATATAGGCTCTCTCTTGATCGGCGAGATCGACAACGGTAAAGTACTTCTCTACAAGCTCAGGATAGAGCCTATGTAACGTACGGGCTTTTTCGCCGTCAATACCGTGATCTTTGGTGTCATACCGCTCTACGCGATAGTTTCTAAAAAGATGAAACATCTTATGGGCTCCGACACCAAGAACGTCGATCAATTTCTCATCTTTGTAGAGCAACGCTTTTTCATTCTCTTTGACTTTGAGTCTAAACATTGTAAATCCTTTGATAAGGTCAGACCTGCAAACGATTCACTACGTAAATCATTTGAGGTCAGACCTATGATTGTTAACTGCACTACGGAGCAGGGTGGAGCATACGGGTCTGTCGGTGCAAGCAGAAGCGCTCTTTGCCGATGTTTCCGTATGCTGCAAGACCCTTGCTCTGGTAGGTGTAGTCTTTTTATTGTTCAAGATACGCTCTTGAGGGCGTTATTGTAAAGTGTCCAAAACACTTTGCCTTACCGCTTGGCTACATACATTCTTTATGTATGGCGGGATTCGAACCCGCGAATCAATAGGATGTGATGCTCTAACCGCTAAGCTACATGCCTTTTGGCATGGCAGGAATCGAACCTGCGATAATCACATGGTGGAATATCACACATATTCTACGAGGTGCATTCTGATACACGCTCGGCATTGCCAAGGCGCAAGTAGGTAGCAGATGAACTACCTTTGCACAGTGCTATTATAGGGAGTATTTCGGTCATATTATGTCCGAATGAAATTTGCGCTTTAGAGGGCTTCAAGCTTCTTTTTAAGGGTGCGTTTGATCATCTTGTTGAGGTTTCTTGGAGCGATGATGCGGATCTTAGGCAGCCATTTGATGATGAGCTCTTCGATCTCTCTGGGGTTGGTGATGCGGTAGTGTACCTCAATGTCACCGTTATCGAAGGTGTGTACCACCTCTTGGGAAGGGAGGTACTTCTTTTTGAGGAAAAATCGTCGGATGTTCACTTCGACACGAAGCCGTACGAGAACTTCTTCTTTACCGAACGCCGCCCAAGGGGTCTGGAGGTTTTGAAAAAAGGTGTCGACCTTTTTGTCGATGAAGAAGCACCGTTTTGTGTATTCGACATCCTCTATCATGGTTACCCTACGATACTCAACATGGTGTTTGGAGCTGTTGATACCCACAAGATAAAAGTTTTCGTTGAGAAAGAGGATCTTGTAAGGCTCGAAACGGGTTTGAGAGGTGGCGCGTTCGGTACGGTAAGTGAGCTTGATCTCTTTGCGGAACTTGATGGCATGTTCTATCTTTTTGACCACTTCATGGTTTTGCATATTCTCAAACGGACGCGATTTGAAATCATACACCAGCATCGATTTGTCTATGAGGGCTTGTGTCTGCTCGGAGATGAGACTTTGCTTTTGAGTCACGCCAAAAAGGTTGACGATGTTTGCAAGTGTCATGAGATCAGTTGCATGCAGCACCTCGTCAAGCAGCACTTTTTTGTACGCCCTGTAACACTCCCCCTCTTTGGACATAAAGTCGCCGAATAGCTCACGGATCAGCGCAAAGTCACGCCGAACGGTACGGTCGCTCACCCTATACTCATGTGCCAACCGTGTGACACAAAGCTGTTTGCCGTCATTGAGGCGTTTGAGTATTTCGATGGTGCGGTATAGGCTGGATTTTTGGCTCATTTTGTTTTGCCTATCATCACAAAGTATTCATCTCTGACATCCTCATCGATGACGACACCTTTGTTCCCGCCATAGAGTCTGTCGTTTTGGTCTTTTCTTGGACCGCTTATCCAGTAGTGTTCTCCGGTATCAACATCGTAATAATTAGCTTTGAACCCCATGCCTTTAAGACTTTGAAATCGTTTGTCTTTGTAGTAGAGACTTTTACCCGATTTTGAAAAGTAGACACGCCCAATACGTGCATCTCCTTCAAGACCTCCACCTTTATTTTCAATATACATAATACGCGACTTGAGATTTTTTTTGGAGGGTATGATCCAGCCGTCAGGGGTCTGTTGTTCCTGTTCGCTTATGGCAGTAGTATTGTTATTTTTATTCATCTTTTTCTTCCCGGACAAAATATGTCATTGAAATATTGTACCATCTTTTCAACAAAAAACAAGGAGTAGAACATGACACATACATTCGTAACATGGAACGGACAAACGCAACAGCGAACAAAACAACAAAAGAGAGATAGGAAAAAGGATGAAGATCATTTCCAAATTTCAAGACTATTATGACATAGGCATTGCCTATGGGGTAGATGAGAAGCTGAGGTTTAAAAGAGTTAGCAAGGAGATGCCGACAATTGTACAAGAGCTGCGAAGCATCATCAAGGTGGTTTATCGGAAGCAGTCTCAATACTACAGGATATTATGCAGTTTTAATGTGATGCTTTTTTGCGGCAAGGCTTATCCTTTGGTTTACATAAGTATAGAGAAGATCAAAAAAGTCAACAAAAAATTCACCTATGAATTGGCAGATGATACTTACTGTTATGATCTGAATGGAGTGGATGAGTATATATCTGAGCATTATAAACCGCTGGATGAGATCAAAGATGATTACGAGAGACTGGGGTATAGCTGCTGGAACAGAAACACGCTCAAAAAGTATGTGAAAGAACACTTTACGCAGGATTTTGCACAGTCATTGTCACTATTTGATGTCTATAAAAAACCATACTTTTATTTAGAGTCGATACGTCGGGTAGATGAAAAAGGATTTGAGCACACAGAGACAAAAACCATTCTTTTGCCGCAACTCAAACAATATAAGTTTGCAAAAACGGTACCGCCGATGCAGGCCTTTCAGGAGATCAGTATGTATCTGGGAAAATTAGACCTGACAGAAGACAATACGGTGACGATAGATGATAAGTATCTGGCTCTTGGTAAGGGGTTTGATTGCTATTCGTTCAAGAAGATGCCTAAGAAAAGAGAAAAGAAGAGGTGTTGATCACCTTTCTATTGTTTGCCATAGCAAAGATTTTCCGTCTCTTACCCATACTCCACCACTTGATGAGTTTAAATGTACGCCACACACCCAGTCGTCTATACCATTCTCTTGGATCATATTTATCTCTCCGGAAAGTACTTTCTTTGCATTAGGCAAGATATCTATTTTGGTCTCTCTCATGGGCAAATTAAATGCATTGGTTTTAATAAGAGGCTTTTTGAGACTTGGTTTTCCAAGATTTTTTAAACGGCTGAAAAGATAATCATCTCCAACTGTGTCTAAATTATATTTAGCATGGAACTCATAGCCTAAAACGTCACCAATGATTCTTGCACATTTGGGGTGATGTTTTTGTGCAGATTCCAGTAAAACTTTATCCCAATAGGGCAAACCGGTTTTTATATCAGGATAGCGTAAAAATAAAAACCCTAAAGCTTTTGTCAACAAAAATAAATGATTTATGTCGCCATGTAGGTGTTTCAAATACTTTTTCGGAGTAGGTGAAGTTACGGCTTCCCAAGCACCTTTGGCTACAGCTATTTGTTTGTCGGTCAATGTGTAAGGGGTAGGATGATTTTTTATCTCTTCTGCATGCAGCAGTGCTATTCCCCAAGCTTCTATATCGAAATGTTTTCTCTTGATTGTTTCAAATTGGTATACTGAAAGCTTTTGTATATCCAGTTCATGGTAAATAATAAGATGTATTATAAAAGCAAGAAGTAGTTGATCCCCCAATCCTGTGCCTATCCATAGGTTGTAACTATCTGCTGACTTAAAATCATTGAAGTTTGTATAAAAGTCCCTTGCAATTTCATGAAACACTCTTTGCGAATACGGGTCAAGGGTATGCCAACTTTTTTCTCTAAATGTTTTCCATGATTTTATGTCAGTATATGTTTTGAGTGCTCCATAGGATAATACGTCATTAAAAATGAGTATTTCCTCTTCCGGTATTTCAAATGCTTTTTGAAAAAGAGCAGCTGCAGCTGTTCCGTGTAGTATGTTCATTGTCGACTCTAAATGTTTTTAAACAGTATAGCAAGAAATGAAAGATATTTCGAATCAAATATTTCAATGAGATATTGTACCATGTCCCAATAAAATTGAATCTACAGATAAATTGGTATATTGAACATCCTTACGGACAAAATACGACCGAAATACCCTCTATAATATGCCTGATAAAACAAAATAGGAGTAGAAAATGGATCTGCGATCATACGGATTTTTAGAGATCGACCATGAAACGTTCAAAGCAACGGGTACACCCTACAAAGTCTATGCCGAGTTGCTCGATGAAACTTCGCAGGCACAGTTTGCCGATGTGTTGGAACAACCCTATGTTACTTACGGGGCGTTGATGCCTGATGCGCATGCGGGTTACACGATGCCTATCGGGGGTGTCTGTGCGACCAAAGATGTAGTCGTGCCGCAGTTTGTCGGTTTTGATATTGGGTGTGGGATGTGTGCGTACAAAACGGACTTTAGCAAAGAGGAGGTAACGGTATATGCACAAGCGATATATGATGGTATTGTCTCAACCGTACCGCTTGGCTTTGCTACCCACAAGGATCACCAGTCGTTCAAGTACGATCTGCCGTTGACCGACTTTGCCAAAAAGGTACTGGAGAGTACGGGGCTTAAACAGCTTGGAACACTTGGTGGTGGGAACCATTTTATCGAAATCGGTTACGGCTTGGATGATAAGGTGTGGATCGTGATCCACTCCGGATCGCGCGGATTTGGGCACAAGATAGCATCGCACTACATGGTACAGGCATATTTGCAGGTACATCCGAGTGAAGGAGTGTTGGAGAAGGTGGTGGCAGACTGGGAGGCGCGTAATGTAAAGTTCAAAGAGGCAAACCCGCAGGGGTATGCAAAGGCACTTCAAAAGTTTACGCTCAAGCAGACGATGGAGATGAACAAACGTATGAAACCCGATAACATCAAGGGGATCTACGGTTTGCATACCGATACGCTATTAGGGCAGGAGTATGTAAAAGATCAGCATTTTGCTTTGTACTTTGCGCTGGAGAACCGAAAACGGATGATCGAAGCGATCCATGCTGTGATGAACAAGACACTTGGCAAACAAAATAAGATCGTGTTTGAGGATGAGATGCGTTTTATCAACCGTAACCATAATCATGCGGAGTTCGATACCGATAGAGGAGAGTGGATACACCGCAAAGGGGCGACCCATGCCAAAGAGGGAATGATGGGTGTCATCCCCGGCAATATGCGAGACGGCTCGTTTGTTGTCAAAGGAAAAGGGAATGAGGAGTCGCTCTTTTCATCATCACATGGTGCCGGACGGGTTATGAGCCGTGTCAAAGCCAAAAAGTCCGTAAGCATGGAGCAGTTCGAACGCTGTATGGAGGGGATCACGGGTACGGTCGATGTCAATACGCTGGATGAATCACCGTTTGCCTATAAAGATATTTTTGAAGTGATGCGTTTGCAAGAGGATCTGGTGGAGGTGGTAGAACACATCCGTCCGATCATCAATGTCAAAGACAAGCCTAAGCAGCGGTAATGAGCAGGTTTGTAAAATTATGTTACAATAATACCAAACAGTTCCAAGGAGCATATGATGGGTGCACTCAGAGAGGAAGATCTTCCGAACTATACCTATGAAGATTACTTGTTGTGGGAGGGTGATTGGGAAATGGTTGAGGGTATTGCGTATGCCATGAGTCCTGCACCGACAATAACGCATCAGGAGATCAACGGTAATATCTACTCTGCGATGAAAGAAGCACTTCAAAATTGCAAGAATTGCAAAGTGTTACCTGAAGTCGATTGGAAGATTGCAGATGATACTGTGGTGCGCCCCGACACTCTTGTCGTTTGCAACCTTAAAGATCGAGGTGCGGCTTTAGAGCAGACACCTAGTATTATCTTTGAGGTACTCTCTCCTTCAACCAAAAAGAAAGACAGAAACCTCAAATATAACCTTTATGCTTCCCAGAAGGTCAAGTACTACATTATGGTTGATCCTGCGGGGATGTTCGCAGAGGTATATCGACTTAATGAGAACGGCGTTTACCGTATGGAAGGGGAGTTCAAATCTGAGTGTTACCATTTTGATATCGGTGGATGTGCGTTTGATTTCTCATTTGAAACGGTGTTTGATATAGACTAAACTGTTTTATGATTGCGCCGGTTCCGGCAACGACTCCACATAGATACTCTGACTCGGGAAGGCAAAGCTGCTACCGTTTTCCTCAACGATTTTCATGATCTTGATATGAATATCTTCACGTATCTCCAAATATTTCGCCCAGTTCGCCGTAGCGGTGAAGGTGTAGATGAAGATATTGAGCGAAGAGTCACCGAACGAGTCGAAATAGACCATGAGCGAGTCTTTCTGACTGATACCCTCATGTTTTTTGAGCATCAGTTCGATGTCGTTCTTAATGGCAACGATCTGTGCTGAAGTCGTGCCGTAGGTTAATCCGATATGCATCTTAATACGTCTGATACCGCGGCGTGAGAAGTTCTCGATGGGTTTATTGGCTACAAGTTGGTTGGGTACGGTAATAAGCGTCTTTTGGAATGAGCGTATCTTGGTCGTACGCATACCGACATCTTCGACCACTCCTTCGACACCGCCGACCTTCACCCACTCACCGATACGGATGGACTTGTCCGCAAGTAGGGCGAAAGAGCCAAAGAGGTTGGAAGCGGTATCTTTGGCAGCCAAGGCGAATGCAAGACCACCCAGACCGAGTGAGGCGATCAGTCCGGTAACGTTGATACCCCAAACCGTAAGCATCGCCGCAAGTCCGATACCGCCGATGATAATCTTTACGATCGTTAAGATGAAGTTCCCCATCTCTTTGGAGAGGTCAGGATTGAACTTGGATGTCGCTTTATAGAAGAGGTCTCTAAGCGCTTCGGCAATAGCAAGGATCGCCCAAAAAAGAGTATAGATGACCAAAGTATTTAAAATATTCTTGATAAACGGGGTCTCTTTAAAAATAAAGAGGAAGAAGAAGTGCAGCCCCATGATGATGAATGCAAAGCGTATCGGCTCTTTGAGTGCGGAGATAACACGATCATCATAGTAGGTCGATGAGCGCTTTGCCAGTGTCTGGAGCGAACTTAGGACGATATAGGTGAAGAATTTGCGTAAAAGCAGAATAAAAAGGAAAACGATGATCGCTAAAAGCAGGTTTGCCAAAGGGATGTCGAAGATCGTTTGCTGAAAGATATGCCCGTACTTTGAGGTATAAAGAGGAATAAGCAGATCTTGTATCTCTTGGGCAAGTCCGAGGTCGAGGTCTTCTATAACGTTTAAGCTTTGGGTCAGGTTTTGTTCGGTGGTGTTTACGTCAGGCATAAAACTCCTTCACATTTAATTCACGATATGATAATAGAATCGCAATTATAGCCATTAATTATATTAAGAAGGTCACAAAATGAGTAGAATAAGAAATTTTTTATTACTATATATCTTTTTGCAAACGCTTCTCTTTGCCGGTATCAAAGAGATCGATTATCGTGGAACATTCGGTATTTTCGGTACGGTGGGAACTATTAAGAACCGTATAGAACGTAAAGAGAAGAGCTACCGTATTGAGACGACCGTTACGTTGGCAGGTATGGCAAAAATGCTTTTGGGTGGACAAACGGAGCATTATCTCTCGAAAGGACACATCGAGAACGGCTTAATGGTAACGGATTACTACCGGATGGTTACACGAAAAAAAGGCAAAGTAACGACCAAGGAGTATAGTGTAGACCATGAGAGTCACAGTATTATAAAGCGCTATAAACGTGTAAAAAAGGGGAAAGTGCTAAAATCCTATACGACAAAGTTGAACTTCTATGCCAAAGATGATCTCTTAACGCTCTATTTCAATATGGACAGGCATATTCGGAACCATCAAGGACAACACCTCTTTAGGCTAAAAGCAGTTGGGCTTGAGAAGCAAAAAGGGATCGTGCAGATCACCGTAGCCACACCCAGAGAGGTTCCGGCATATAAGGAGGATCTGGGTAAAAGTGCCAGCTGGTATGCTAAAGCATTGATCGTACAGAAGAATTTCCGTAAGAAAAAAGGTGATATTCTACTTTCGGTAGATAAGGACGGTTACATCCGTAAAGCAGTGATAAAAGATATTTTACTTTATGGTGATGCCCAGCTGGAGCGTGTCAAATAGGCTTAGCCTTCAGCACGAAGTCAATGACCTTCGCATCGCTCATTTCACAAGGTTTGAGCGTTCCTGATCCAATGGTGGGGTAGTAGTTCCCGCTGACCACATCGTTTCCGCCGAGTTCATGGGCATAGAGCTTCAATAATCTTCCTTCAAGCAGGGTCTCTTTTCGCAGTAAGTAACGTCTGTTACGGTACATCACATCATTGGCACCATCAGGTAGCGCTTGTAGTTTCGTGTAAAATTCAGTTTTATTCATAGAGATATTGTATCTCGCACCCACTTAGCCCTAGCTACTGAAAAATATGGTACACTTCGCCAAAAATCAGCTAAAGAATACTCTCTACCAGTATATTTCCCCCTTCTTGCCAAGGGCAAAGCTTTAGTGAGAGGAATTGAAGTGTGGCTTTGCTGCACTTCATGGAGACAATAATTATGAAAGAACGAATTAAAAATATGGACAGAGGTATCGTATTGATGCTTCTTGCCTCCCTTACCTTTGCGATGATGGGCGGGTTCGCCAAACTGCTTACCCAGCAGCTTCCCGCGCTTGAAGTAACATTCTTTCGCAATATTTTCGGAGTGGTCATCATTGCGCTTGCCATCTGGAAAGTACCGCTCAAACAAAAAGGAGGCAAACCGCTGCTGCTCTTTTTCCGCGGTGCCATGGGTTTTTTAGCGCTGCTTGCCTACTTTTACATTATGGGGAAGATCCCGTTAGGAGAGGCGATCACCTACAATAAGACATCACCGCTTTTTGTCGCTTTTTTCGCTTGGCTCTTTTTGAAAGAGAAACTGCATTGGAGTGCGCTTATCGCACTTATTCTCGGGTTTGCGGGTATCGTACTCATCGCTCAGCCCGAAGGCGGTGTGTTCGACAAATACGATATGCTCGGTATCTTCTCCGGGATCGGTGCGGCGCTGGCATACACCTCCATACGGGAGCTTCGCCAGTACTATGATACACGTGCCATTGTGATGAGCTTTATGCTGGTAGGGACACTGGGACCCCTGCTTTTTATGGCGATCGGTACGCTTTATGAAGCACCGCAGGGATGGGACTGGATCATCGCACCGTTCGTGATGCCTCAAGGCGTGCAGTGGCTCTATATTGTAGCCGTAGGGACAAGCGCGACCGTCTCTCAGCTTCTCATGACCAAAGCATATGAGCTGACCAAAGCGGGGATCGTAGGGACGATCAGTTATACCAATATTGTCTTTGGGATGTTCATTGGGATTGCACTGGGAGATCCTATTCCCTCATTTTCAACCATTTTGGGTATAATCTTAGTCATTATCTCCGGGCTTATTGTAGCGCTGGTGAAAGAGAAAGGATAACGATGATACTGATAGCAGGTCCGTGTGTACTGGAGAGCCGTGATAATGTCATGCGTATTGCCGAGAGTCTCGGCAAGTACCATGATGACTGTACCAAGGAGTTTTATTTCAAGGCGAGTTTCGACAAAGCCAACCGTACTTCGCTGGATAGTTTTAGAGGCCCGGGTCTTGAAGAGGGACTAAAGATGCTTGCTGAAGTAAAGGAGCAGTTTGGGTACAAGATACTCACTGATGTTCATGACTATACACAGCCTGCATCTGTTGCTGAGGTGGCGGATGTACTTCAGATCCCCGCTTTTTTGTGTCGTCAGACTGACCTTCTTGTCGCCGCGGCAAAAACTGATGCGGTAGTGAACATCAAAAAAGGGCAGTTTTTGGCACCTGCAGCGATGGAACACTCGGTCAAGAAAGTGCTTAAAACCCGTGGGTTTGACGGTGAAGCGACTTATGAGAGTGCGCAGAAGTACAACGTATGGCTCACTGAGCGCGGAACGACATTCGGGTATGGTAATCTGGTTGTCGATATGCGTGGTCTAGTGACCATGCGTCAGTTCGCCCCGGTGGTATTTGATGCGACCCACTCGGTACAGATGCCAGCAAGCGGCGGTGCAAGCAGCGGTGGAGACAGCAGTTTCGTACCGTACCTTTCACGTGCTGCGGCAGCGGTAGGTGTGGACGGTTTCTTCTTTGAAACGCATTTTGACCCGAGCATCGCACTCAGTGACGGCCCCAATATGATCGAGTTGCAGAAACTGGATACGTTGATAGAACAGATCGATGCGATCAGGTCGATCGTGGAGTGATCCACGGATCGAAATGAATAATTAATAATGAATAGTGAATAATGTCGGTATGCTTTTCTGACGAAAAGCTTCTGTAAGTCGAGGTGTTTCCACCCCGATAATTGATTGAATAAAAACAAAGGAAGAATATGAAAATCGTAGAAGGAAATCTCTCAGTAGACAAGAGCAAGAAAGTAGCGATCATCAATGCGCGTTTTAACCACTTCATCACTGACAGATTGGTAGAAGGTGCGAAAGATGCATATGCAAGACATGGAGGAGATCCAGAAGCGCTTGACCTCATTTTGGTACCCGGAGCGTTCGAGATCCCGTTCGCACTTGACAAAGCACTGGCATCAGGGAAGTATGATGCGGTATGTTGTCTTGGTGCCGTGATCAGAGGGGCGACGCCGCACTTTGACTACGTTTCGGCAGAAGCGACCAAAGGGGTGGCGAACGTAACGCTCAAGCACGGAAAACCGGCAACATTCGGTGTATTGACCGTTGACAGCATCGAGCAGGCGATCGAGAGAGCGGGTACCAAAGCAGGAAACAAAGGTGCTGAAGCGATGGTCGGTTTGATCGAGCTGATGAATCTCTATGATGCAATGAATAATTAATAGTTAAGGTAGGCATTGCTGGGCAATGCTTTTATTTATATTCTGTAGGGTAGGCTTTAGCCTACCATTAAAAACATAAAAGGTAAAACAAAACATGGCAACAAGACACCAAGCCAGAACCGCAGTTGTAGGGTTACTTTACGCCTATGATCTTGGCAATGAGAATATTGCAAAATTCTCCGATGATATTTTGGAAGAGGACAAGATCCGTAACAAACAAAGAGAGTTCTCCCATCAACTCTTTAATGGAACTATTGAGAACTTGAAGATGATCGACGAGGAGATCGAAAAACATTTGACCGATTGGGATTATGATAGTATCGGTAAAGTTGAAAAAGCGATCTTGCGTCTGGGATCCTATGAGATCCTTGTAGCAAAGACAGACAGAGCTATCATCATCAATGAAGCAGTGGAACTTGCCAAGGAGTTGGCGGATGACAAGTCACCGAAGTTCATTAATGGCGTACTTGATGCAATAGGGAAATAGATTTCCCTATTGCAAATGAGTAATGAGTAACGGAATAATGAATAATTGAGGTATGCGTTTTTTCAAAACGCTTTTAATTTAAATAAAAAGAAGGAATAGATATGTCAATTAATAAAAGCATTTCGCAGAAATGCATACTAACACTATTCACTATTCACTATTCACTATTCACTAAAGACACCAGAGGTGTCGCATGCGTATGACCATCGACGAAGCGGTCGATCTTATTGAAAATGCCGACCTTAAGACACTGGGGCGTATGGCGTTGGAGAAAAAACGGGAACTGCATCCTAAAAAAGTCACTACGTTTGTAGTCGACCGTAACATCAACTACACCAATATCTGCTGGGTAGACTGTAAATTTTGTGCATTCTATACGCATGAGAAGAGAGAGGATGCCTACATTCTCTCTTTTGATGAGATAGATCAAAAGATCGATGAACTCATTGCCATTGGCGGTACGCAGATACTCTTTCAGGGTGGGGTGCATCCCAAGCTGGAGATCGAGTGGTATGAGGATCTTGTCGCGCATATTCATAACAAATATCCGCAGGTGACCATTCACGGCTTCTCTGCCATCGAGATAGACTATATCGCCAAACGTTCAGGGCTTGGCATCAGGGAAGTGTTGAGACGTTTGCAGGCAAAGGGACTCAGTTCCATTCCGGGTGCCGGAGCGGAGATACTGAGTGATCGTGTACGTGATATTATTGCGCCTAAAAAGCTTGATAAGGATACATGGCTTGAAGTGCATCGTGAAGCACACAAACTGGGCATCAAGTCCACTGCAACGATGATGTACGGAACGGTTGAGACCACCCGTGAGATCGTAGAGCATTTTGATCTGGTACGTCAGCTTCAGGATGAAACGGGTGGTTTTAGAGCATTCATTATGTGGAGTTACCAGAGTGACAATACACAGCTTAAACGTGAACTGCCCACTATCACCAAAACCACTTCCAACCAGTACCTGCGTTACCTGGCCGTTGCCAGACTCTTTTTGGACAATGTTCCCAACATTCAGAGTTCATGGGTGACACAGGGAAGTTACATCGGTCAGATGGCACTGCTTTTTGGCGCCAACGACCTTGGTTCGACCATGATGGAAGAGAATGTCGTCTCCGCCGCAGGTGCAAAGAACCAGATGAATCAGGAAGAGATGATACGCCTTATTAAAGATGTTGGTGAGAACCCCGCAAAGCGTAACACGGCGTATGAGATACTTGAACGTTATTACTAACGTTTCGAGTGAGGAACTAGGGGTGAGGAGTGAGCAGTGAATGTTTGCGGTGCGGTGGCTCCGCTTTAATTTTATGGAGGTTTATTGAATGTTATATAAAGTTTTAGTGAAAGTATTTCGAAGAAATACAAACCGACACTCCTCACTCCTTACCCCAAGGGCACTTGTCCCTTCGGTCGGGCGCACTCCTCACTCCTCACTAAAAATCATTTTAATGATTTTTCTACTACAAGGATTACTAATGGCAGAGACGGTTGAAAAGATCGACTATAAAGATGTGCAGGTACCTGTGATTTTTGAACAGGGGAACTTTGTTCCTATTGTTTCACTTCAACTGGTATTTACAAATGCCGGTCATTTGAGTAATACGAAAGACGCTCAGGCGGATATGACGGCAAAGATCTTGAATGAAGGTACCAAAAAAGACGGTGCGGTCGGGTTCGCACAGAAACTTGATGATCATGCGGTAGAGTTGGCGGCACACGTAGGACGTGAGAGTTTCGTTATAGAACTCTCTGCGCTTAAGAGTGAGTTTGCTTACGGGATGGCATGTCTGAAAGAGTTGCTTAGCGACCCTAACTTCACCCCGGAAGCATTAGCTCAGGTTAAGCGTCAGAAGATAGGCTGGCTGACACAGAAAAAGGGTGATTTCGACTATATTGCAGGAACCAACTTGCGTCAGATGCTCTTTGCAGGTACACCTTTGGCACGTCCTTATGACGGAACGTTGGAGAGTGTGGAGGCGATGAAGCTTGAGGATCTGAGTACATTCATGAAAGAGCGTTTTGGCTATAACAATCTTATTGCGGTCATAGGCGGTGACATTGCCTTGGAAGATGCCAAAGCCTATGTCTTAGAGGTATTGCCTCTGCTTCCAAAATCACAGATCCATGCAGTAGGCCCTTTCCGCGCTTCGGACAAGAATGAGACCAAAGAGATCGCAGAGGAGACACAGCAAGCCTACATCTATTTTGGTGCGCCGTTTGACTACTCCTACAAAGAGCCCGATCAGTACAAAGCAAAGATCGCCGAGTATCTGCTTGGCGGTGCAGGGTTTGGAAGCCGCCTGATGGAAGAGCTGCGTGTCAAACGCGGACTGACCTACGGTGCCTATTCGGCACTTAGACGTGCCAAGTACGGCTCTTACCTGAGCGGCTATTTGCAGACCAAACTTGCTACGCAGGATGAAGCGGTGAAACTGGTAAGGGAAGTGGTGAAAGATTTTGTCACACACGGTATTACGGCAGAAGAGCTACAGGCTGCCAAAGACTTTTTGATAGGGAGTGAACCACTGCGTACCGAAACACTCTCTCAGCGCCTCAACAGAGCCTATACCGAGTATTATTACGGCAGACCGCTAGGTTTCAGCAAAGAGCAGCTTAAAAAGATTGAAGCGGTGACGCTGGAAGAGATGAACACTTTCATTAAAGCGCACCCTGAACTTGCGGATCTTTCGTTTGCAATAGTGACGAAAGAGAGTGAAAAATTAAAAATTAAAAATTAAAAATGATGGTATGTATCGCATTGTGATACTGCCATTTTATGACAATTTGACATCTTTTCTTCTTTTCTCTTCAAAGCTTCGTTATAATCTTTTTATCAAATAAAAGCATTGCAAAGCAATGCATCCGCAATTTTTAATTTTTAATTATTAATTGTTAATTCACAAGCGGAGCGAAGTGTTGGAAGAGGCAAAACAGCTGTTTAAAAAACTCAAGATCTATTCACTGCTCGATCTGGCACTGATAATCCCCACTTCCTACAATGATACCACGCTTTCAACCTCACTTGATGTAGGTAAAACGGTCACTCTGGAAGCGAAAGTGATCCAAACGGGAGTGCATAACGGTAAGTTACGCGTTACGTTTGAGCTTCCAGCCTTTGGGAATCGTCGGCTCTCATCACTTTTTTTTCGTACGACCCCTTATCACTACAAGCTTTTTGAAGTAGGGTCACAACACTATATTCAAGGCAGGCTGGAGGAGTATCGCGGTTATTTGCAGATGTCACAACCACGGTCTATAAAGTCTGTAGGAAAAGTCACTCCCAAATATAAAACAGCACTCAAAGAGAGTGAGATACGTTCGCTTATAGAGGCGTATATTACCGAGAAGAATCTTTTTAACGAGGGACTTGACTCTAAAGAGGTTGCTACATTGATGCATCTGCATTTTCCAAACACTATAGAAGATATCTATAAGAACGGTTCACTCAAAAAAGAGATACTCCTTGCGCTTAAATTCATAGAAGCCTATAATCATTTAAAAAAACTAAGAGGTAAGCGTGTCGACTTCCCTGCGATCGCATCGCTTCAAGGTGATATCACACCGTTCGTTGAAAATCTTCCCTTTACGCTGACACCTGAGCAGCAACAGGTGATCGCCGATATCAGAAACGATCTTATGCGTGAAGATAGAGCTGCCAAACGCATGGTGGTCGGGGATGTAGGCTCAGGAAAGACCATGGTCATCCTTGCTTCAGCCATGATGGCATTGCCGCATAAAAGCATGCTGATGGCGCCTACCTCTTTGTTGGCGTTACAGCTCTATGAAGAGGCGTGTAAACATTTGTCGAAGTCTGTTAAGATAGCATTGGTGATGCAAGGAGGTGACAAGGGAGATTATACCCAAGCGGATTTCATCATCGGTACCCATGCTTTGCTTTACAAGGATGACCTACCTAAAGCCGCACTGGTGATGGTAGATGAACAGCATCGTTTCGGTACGAAGCAGCGGCAGATGTTGGAGCTGCTGGCAGGAACCAGCAGCAGTGTTCAGCGTTCAACGCTTAGTATTGAGGAGAGCAAGGAGGAAGTAGGTCGGGGTGTCCCAACCCCGACAGATGAATTGCAATCTTCTACCCATTTACGAAAGCCGCACTTCATCCAATTCTCCGCTACGCCTATCCCGCGTACACAGGCGATGATGGAGTCGGAACTGGTCGATGTCAGTCTTATAACCACAACGCCGTTTGAGCGAGAGGTAAGTACAACGGTTATTGGCAGACCTGAGTTCCCCGGACTTCTTGAACATATCAAAGATGAGATCGCTCAGGAGCATCAGGTACTCATTATCTATCCGTTGGTAGAAGAGAGCAAAGAGATACCCTATCAGTCACTTGAAGAGAGCAGAGGGTTTTGGGAGGAACGTTTTGAGAATGTCTACGTAACTCATGGTAAAGATAAAGAGAAAGAGGATGTCTTGCTGGCATTCCGGGAAAAAGGGAGTATCCTTCTGGCAACGACTGTGGTAGAGGTGGGTATCTCACTGCCTCGATTGACACTCATCATCATTGTCGGAGCAGAGCGGCTTGGGCTTGCTACACTGCATCAGCTTAGAGGAAGGGTAGGGCGTAACGGTCTGAAGAGTTGGTGTTATCTCTTTACGAATAAACCACAGAACGAACGTTTAACGAAATTCTGCCAAACGACCAATGGATTCGATATTGCAAAACTCGATCTTCATTTTAGAGACAGCGGTGATATTATCGACGGTACGATCCAAAGTGGGCAAAAGTTCAAATGGCTTGACATGGCAGAAGATGAAGAGATCATAGAGAAAGTGAAAATACGTTTAAGGAGTATATCTGTTTAAACGCTCAGCGCTCAGCGCTGAACGCTATATCTTAATAAAGACCGAATTTCCCATCAGCTCTTTTATACATAACACGCATGTTGCCATCGTAGTCGTTAAATACGATGAATTGACGTTTTTTCTCAGACTTCAATGCCTCGATCGCTTCATCGAAGTCAAGCGGTTTATGTAGTTCAAGATCCATAGGTACGATCTCGATCTCATCAGCATCGATCTCTGAAACCGCTTCTGCCTCTTCTCCTAAGTCTTTAAAGCTCATGATCTTATGATCTTTGATCTTATCCGCATGTCTTCTCAATGCTTTTTTAACACGCTCGATCGCTACATCGAGTGCTGCATAGACATCTTTATCATGTTGTGTAATAACGATGGTATTCTTATCTTTAAGATTTACAAGAATTTCCGTATTGAACCCTTTCTTACCGTTCTTCTCATCTGCTGAGATCACGATATTCGCCGAAATAATATCTAGGTGATACTTCTTAAGTCCCTCAAGCAGTGCATCCGCATATGCTTTGATCGCATCGGTAAGTTCAAAATGTCGTCCGGTAATACTTTTATTCATGATAAATCCTTAATGTTGAAGTAGAGCCCGACCCTCCGGTCGTTCTCTATACTTAATTGTAACTTAAGAAGCTTAATAAAGGGTGAATGAAAGGAAATTAAGAGTCTTCCTGCCCGTCAATGTAGGCATAGCCTGTTTCAGGAAGGATAATGATCTTAATATCGTTAAATGAGTCTGACGTGAATGTGATCTCGCATTGCTTGTTATCGATATAGGTATTGTATGTATTATCGGCACCTCCACTGCCGGAGGTGTCAAGAATCCCACGATGTGGCCGACCTAAATTATCAAAGGCAATATGTTTTGCATCAGAATCAAGTTCACCATGGCAATCATTGAACGTTACATCAGTAATGTCATAGTATTTTGTTAAAAAGACCGTTCTACTTTCATCGCTATCTTCTGTAGCATCTGTTGTAAAAAGGTATTTTTTAGTCAGTGGATCGATAGCAGACTCTTCTTTGTCTATATTTCCTTCTTGATCCATGTCAGATCCTATTTTGAAGATGATATTGCCGTCATACGATTCAAATCGTATAAGCCATAATCGCTGTAGCCAGTCTGATGTATCGAAACGATGTTTATTGTCCGTTAAAGCCAAGTGTTGAGTATAGCGTATGGCAGAGAGGATATTGTCTGCTGCTTCTTGCCGTAAGTCTCTGTTCATTCTTGGTATAGCAAGTGCAACGAGAATACCTAAAATAACAATTACAAAGACAAGCTCAAGTAGTGTAAATGCCGGAATTAGCGTTCGTTTTTTTCTTTTCATGATCATATCTTTTGTAGTGTTCTTTTGTGGTAAGTAATATAGGGTGCATTATCAGGATCGGGATGGTCAGGCTCTTTATATCTGACATAGACATCCACAATAAGGTTAAGTGGGGATTTTTCCGTTACTACCGTATCATCCCAAATTCTTGTGGCAGCACAGTTTCCTATAATACCATTTTGACCAATATAGGCAAGTCTTACATTTACAAGGTAACCGCCATTCTTAGGATCACCTATGGTTGCATCGATATCACTAAGACAGTTCGTTGTATTTCGCTCACCATTTCCCGTTACGGCCATAATAGCATATTCTGTATAGCTCTTTGCATAAAGCATCGACTGTTCTCTTTGAAATTGTGCAGTGGTCTCACGGGTCATTTTGGAAGAAAGGTTCATAACGAATATACCTACACTGGACATTAATACAATAATAATGATCGCCGTAAGGAGTGAAAAAGCCGATCTTGTGTTTTTCTTCTTCATTAGAATACCGCCTTTTCTTTACATGAGGTAACGTTATAGTCTTCACTGATCTGTTCTGTTGTACAGAGTTTGAACCTGATAGTATTTCCTGCTCCTTTGAACTTGAATGTCTTAATATTCTTTGCAAGTCTCTCTTTTGTCTCGCCTTTATCTGATGCGGGAGCTGCATTAAAGTCATAGTAGAGCCAGAGATCACCATCTTCTACCACTAATGCATATGAGCTCCATGCAAGTTTGTAGTGTTCATATATCGTTTTTGAATTGGTATCGTTTAGTGTAATCAGGTCATCAGAAGCAGACGCAATAGGATAGAATGTTCTATTGGGAAAGTAAACATATGCATCGGAGATATCTTTCCCACTTGGAGAGAGGTTTTGAATGATATTATTGGTTAGCTCCAGGTCGGATCCGAGTGTCTTGAGATGTGATGTATCAGTTTCTGCATTATCTACATCAATAAATCCACTCCACCCTGGAATACGGTTACTATCGGATGTGATTGCTTCAAAACTATTACCATCATAACTTACCCACTGTAATCCCTTATAATCACTCCCTGAACCACTCATTGGGGACTCTAAGGATTCTAAAGTATCATCATTTTTAATACGATAGATCGTTCCTGGAATAGCATAGCGTAAGCGATTGGCTACCTGCAGAACGGTAAGTTCTGTTTTGATGGAAGCTCGGTGATGTGCTCTTTGTATAATAAAGCTTTCATACGCATTTGCAATGATCTCTGCACCGATAGAAGAGACGATACCTAAGATAATGGTAACAAGAATTAGTTCTACCATAGTAAAGGCAGATCTTGCTTTAGAAAGAGGTTGTCTCATTTAAAAACTCCTTTTCTCAAGCTCATAAGCACCGATATTGCAGACAAAAGAGCGTAAGGTGATCTTTTTTTGAAGTTCTTCGACATCACTTTGATCGGTTAGCGTAACTTCTATCATTTTTATGTTGGTACTATCGGTATTATTCTGGGTGAATGTATTGAATGTCAATCCCTCATCAGAACCTGGATCATCATAAGTTCCACCCCCCGGTGAATCATTGATATAATAGACTCTGGTAGTAAGTTCGATCTCACCACTTCCTTCAACATAGTCATAAGATGAAGATTCTACTTGGACCAAATTACTTGTACCTATGAAATCATCAACATCATCTTCTCCGGCATCATTGGTATCATTTCCTAGGTTTGATGGTGAAGTTGCATTGATATTCTTGGTACCATCTTCACGTACAAAAGAGCGGTAACTCTCTTTGGGCGTACCTTTTCTCCATCCACTGTTTTGATAGTTAGAAAGATTGACATCCCCATCGCTTACGACAAGGATAGGATCAAGATACTCTTCATCTGTATCTCCCTCATCCCAGTGATATCCCATAATAAGGCTGACTTGACTGGCTACCTCATTGATGGATTCTTGTTGAATTGTTACAAAAGAACTTTGTGTCGCTGTACTAATAAGCATAGGAGCGGACATCAGTGCGATCCCCATAATGACGATCGCAAAGATAAGCTCTATCATAGCAATAGCAGGACGTAACACTTTATTATTCATGTTACCATCCTAAACGTTTATTCTTTTTGGTGCTACTGTTAGAATCAAGTACATTTCCTGTTTGACCATACCCTGCCCAATCCATCGTTCCTACGAAATTTACTTGATAGAAAGGATTTGGATCTAAAATATCACTATTTGGGTTGTAGACCAACCATGAGTTTGTTCCTGTATCAAAGGTGATATTTACTGTGGCTGGAAGTGTTTCCGGCGGCATAACCTCTATATTCTTGTCTATACCGTTGTTTGTAATGTTAACGGTACTGCTTACCGTACCAATATCTGATTTTAATGTGATATTCCCATCATTATCTTGTGTGGAATGATCAGTTGAGATAAACCATTTATAGTCATTGGTCTGACCATTGATCACATCTACACTTGGGCAGTTCTGTGCTGATATCGGCCATTGGTTACAGTATACTTCAACCTTGATCGGTGTGAATATTACATTGTCTGTAACGTCATCATAGATATCTTTGGTCGCTTTGGCTCGGGCATATACAAATGTAGCATTTTTATCTGCATTGTCACCTCCTGTTATAGTAGCCACAGTACCACTGCTTGAAGTATAAACAGAAGTTACATTGACATCTATAATCGTTCCATTTACTTCAAATGGATTGATAGGCGTATTATATTCTCTCTTATAATTAAACAGTAATCTTTGAGTTTTATTGCTATCATCCCAAGCTATAGTATGTGTACCATTGGCATCACTGCCGCCAAACCCCAATAGTGCACTTGAGACATTTTTATCTATGACTGTCATATTTCTCTCTGTACCATCAGGGAAAGTCACCGTATATGGCACAGTGATATTAACTTCCAGAGGGTTTTCATAGTATTTACTGCCTTTACGGAAGTTCTTGGTTACATCTCCCTTTGCATTGACAGCTTTAATCGTAAGCTCTACATGGGCTGACATATTAAGATCACTACTTAGATATGTAAGATTTTGGTCTTTTCTTCTGTTGGTTACATTGACTTCTTTAAGCTCAAAATGATCAGGGATAAATGTAGCATTTTTCTCTCCGCATATATAGGTATGAGCATGAGAATCATTACAGTCCATTGGGGTGTCATCATTGTCTACGGCTGCCCAGTTTTTATCATAAACAATAAGCGTAATCAAACCTACATCATCATAACTCACAGGTATAACCTCCTGTGCATTGGCAGGTTCTGTAGCAGTAAAGCTGGATTTTCCAGCAACACTGTAAGCAGTTACCGAAGTATTGATATCGACATCACCAAAGAGCAATCCGGAAGTATCAATCGTACCGTCTTTAAAATATTTGGTTGCATTTCCATCAAGATCATTCGTCCAATTATAACTGGTAATATTGTAATCGCCAGATACACTGTCATCATCATCTTTTGCGGTAAGCGAAAGATTATAATCTTTGCCAGATCTCAAAAGCTCAGGGAAATCAGCGGACGAGGTAGATATATCAAATTTATCAGGGCGGATAGCAAAGTTGTCCGAAGAGCATGATCCGGGCATACTTCCCATTGTACATTCGTAACATCCATACGCATGATCATACGGTGCATCCCCAACCCCATGATGATTAGGTTTACATGGTTCTCCATTGTTCACTTTACATCTCTGATAGGCTTCCTCTCCGAACGCAAGTTTGTATTGATGATCTGATGCGACACATTGCGGCATGCCCGGAACGGCATTCCCTCCTGTTGAACTATTTTGTAAACAGGTTGGTCCCCCTTCCAAAATGAGTTTATTAAAATCAATATATCGCATTCCTATACGAGCTTTGCGAGATATCTTATCTAACTTAAATGCAGGAGTACTTCCTGTTATCTCTCCTTTTTCAATCACTGCCATTAGCCATTTTCCGTCAGTATCTTTCAATTTTACAGGATTGTTGCATTCATCATCAAGCAGATAGATAAAGACAGTCATATTTGCGGCATTGTAGGTCATAGGTGCTGCCGGATCACTATTACCTAAATAAATCACATCAAGACTATACAAGTTTGCATCGGATGAAGTATCAGGAGAATAGGTTTTTTTCGCCACTCTGGTTTTCAGCCCTTTTCCTGCATCGTAACCGTCTGTTTCATATTTATCAACAGCGTCAACGCTTGTATTGACTTCAAACACCTGATCTGTGATCTCATCACATTTTTTTAACTCACCTGAATAAAGATGCAGCACGCCGTTTTCATCTTTTTTGATATAGGTACCGACATAGGTACTGCTGTTCAAAAATGACCCACTTAACTTTGTGTCTGTATAGGTAGAATGTTCATCATCTGGAGCGAAGTCCGGTACAGGGTCGTAGGTGACACTTCTTCCTTGAAACAATCCTCCCATACTCATAAAGCCGGCATCCATCATGTTGCTGTCAGTACACTCACCTGAGCTTTTACGTGATATACCGTCAACGCCACAATCATCAAACATACTGCCGTTGAACAGCGAGTCAGTTATTAACTGTGTCGAGACATCGGTCAGGTTTTCGTCACTGATATTTCTAAGTGTAATTTGTTTTTCACAGCTTCCTTTAAGAGGTATACCTGGTGGAGGGCTTAGTGCTATACTGAAAAAATCACCGATATCTATACATATTGCCGTACCATGTGTGATGGTTTGTGTGTCAGCAATACACATATCTTCAGCACTGTAGGCATCTTCAATAACACATTTGTCTACTTTGCCGTATTTTTGTGTGCCATCTTCTGTAAAGGTCATATAGATATCAGGATTTGTATTTCCTATGGAAGCACCAGCACCTTCTACATAGATCGTATGAGCTTGTAGAGCCGAAAAATCTCCAAGCGGATCAAAAATCGTTTCATTTGTAGCAACATTACATTCTGAACCGGTTTTATCGACACCGTCGACGCCGCAGCGGTTGCCGCTTGTCCCGTAGTTCATGCTGATATTGGTGTCCGTGACACTGTGACTGGAAAGGTTTCTGAGTTTGATGATTTGCTTACACCCGCTACCACCGACAAAGATGCCGCTGTTAAAACAGCTATCGAGTGCACCACCGCCTTTTGAGTATGTCAAAGACTCGATACAAACAGGTGGTGTAGCAGATACTGGCGTAGTACTCGGAGCATTGACAGTTACCGTTACCATAGCACTGTCCGTACCGCTGTTTCCGTCAGAGATACTGTAGTCAAATGTATCGGTACCAGTATAACCATTATCAGGCGTATAGGTGATCGTACCGTCTGCATTGACTGTTGCACTGCCGTGTGACGGACCATTGCTTGTTCCCGTTACTGAAAGGGTATCGCCGTCCGCATCGGTATCGTTTGAAAGTACGTTAATAGTAACGGAGGTGTTTTCATCGGTTGATGCCGTATCGTCACTGGCTGACGGAGCATGGTTTACAGGGGCACTGTCGTCGTTTTCTATCGTTATGGTAGATGTTTGATCCCCCCATGTGTACTTTTGTGAAGCATTTGTCCCACCGTCTTCAATGGTGACCGTAAAGTCCTCATCCGGTTCAACATCCGTATCGCTTTTGATTTGGACAGTGATATCCTGATCTTTGTCGCAGCTGGAGAGCCATCCTGGAACATCAAATGTAATATCTCCGCTTGCTGATGTGAAATCCGAACCTGATGTAGCGCTTCCGTCATTGGTTTGCCAATGTATTTTAATATCTTTTTTGTTAGGGCATTCGGATGCTGAGATTGTCAGTGTGACATTGACTGTTCCCGAATCTCCTTCTGTTTTTGAAACAGATGCTGGGGAGATACTGATAGTTGGATTGTTGCTACTGCCCCATCCCGCCCATGCCTCTGTTGTAAATAACAATATACTAAACAATAGCATCAAAAACAACCGTACATTTTTCATGATAAAACTCCAAAAATCCGGTCGATGCCGGATGAAATCTGTATGTACATCGAAAAAGGATGCCATAAACAACTCCTCGTCATCTATGGTAGGCAGCCCGGCTGTCTCGAAAGACCCGTGGCTTTCCGTCCCCGCTTTACAACGGGTTTGGCTTTTCTCCATACAATACTTAAGTAAATATTAACATAATGAAGATAAAAGTGATATAAAATTGAGATATTTATAAGTTGGAATAATTATTTAACCTATAACTTTATGTGATAAAAAAGTAGTAAACTAAAGTAGTTAACCCGAAATTTACACATTTTGAGCTATGATAAGCATTATTAGATTAAACTGTTCAAAGGTTGAAGTATGACAGGGAAGAAGTCACTAATAGTAGCTATGGTTTCCGTAGTATTTTTATTAGTTGGTTGTAAAGACAGTAGTGACGTGGCGGAGTTCAATAAACCGGCACTCTACTGGTATAAGAAGATCGCCCAGTATGTTGGACGAAAGAACCTTGATAAGGCGGATGAATATTATATCTCCTTAAAAAGCGAACATATGCGTTCTCCACTGATGCCGACAGCGATCATGATGTTGGCACACGCGCATATGGATAAGGAGGAGTACCTTCTTGCCAGTTATTACTTCGATGAGTTCAATCGCCGCTATGCGGATGAGACGACACGGGAATATACGGAGTTTATGAAGTTAAAAGCGGCATTCCTTGGTATCAAAGATGTTTATAAGGATCAAAAACTGATCATGGACAGTATTGCCAATGCCAATACCTATCTCTACCGCTATCCGGGTTCGGAGTATACACCGCTAGTGGGTACGATGCTGATACGTTTGCATATGGCACAATATCTTCTTAATGAAAATATTGCAGCACTTTATGACAGAACCGGGAAACCGGAAGCTGCCAAGATATATCGTGCGAAGAACAAAGACTCGATCGTAGAGATGGTAGATATCATACCACCGGAAAAGGGTATTATCGGAGAGATATTCGATTAGCCGTCGCTGCTGCGTTACCTTCACATGCTTCCTTCCCGGAAGCATACACTTACACCACTTTCATTTAATATCTCTTAACCAATCTCTGCTATACTCTTTCATTAATCTATGGAAATACCAAAGGATTTTAGATGCAATTAAGTGATTATGATGATTTTCCAAGTACATTACCGGTCGTGGTGGAGGATGAGCTTTTCCTTTACCCATTCATGATCAGTCCTATCTTTTTAACCGATCAAAAGGATATCGATGCCGTAACGGAGGCAATGGAGAAGAACTCACTGCTTTTTGTAACCTCTTCTAAAGCGGGGAAAGAGGGGGGCCGTGATTTTGAGTCGATGTATCAGGTGGGGGTGATCGGTTCGATCATGCGTAAGGTACATATTCCTGATGGTCGTGTGAAGATACTTTTTCAGGGATTGACAAGAGGAAGGATCATTGAGCCTCTCCCTGGGGAGATCAACCGTGCAGTGATCGATGTGGTAGAGAATAGACCCTATGAGAAGCTAAGAACCGAAGCGTTGATGGAGATATTAAGAGACAAGATCAAGATACTCTCGAACTTAAGCTCTCATGTTCCTGCGGATCTGGTTAGAACCATCGATGAGAATGATGAACCGCAAAGGATCGCAGACCTTGTCTCTTCGATGTTGAAGCTTGACAAGGAGATCGCGTATCGTCTCTACAGTGAGCCGGATATCGAAAACCGTTTGATGGGCTTGATCGATGTGATCAATTCTGAGATCGAATCTGCAAAAGTGCAACGTGAGATCCGTTCAAAGGTCCATAACAAGATAGAGCAGACCAATAAAGAGTATTTTCTTAAAGAGCAGCTCAAAGAGATACAGCAAGAGCTTGGTATGGATACCCAACGTGAAGAGGAGATCACGGCATTTCGGGAGAAGATCGAAGAACTCAAACCTGCAATGAGCGAAGATGCCTATAAGGAGATCAGCAAACAGTTGGATCGTTTTGCACGAATGCATCCTGATTCAGCAGACGCGAACTTGATCCAGAGCTATCTGGAGTGGGTACTGGAGCTGCCTTTTGGTCGTTTTACCAAAAAGAACCTCTCTGTTGCGGATGTGGCAAGAGAGCTTGACAAGGATCACTACTCACTCCAAAAACCAAAAGAGCGTATCATTGAGTTCTTCTCTGTACGCGAACTTGCGATGCTAAGGGGAATAGAGAAGAAAGATACCGCAGGTGCGATCTTATGTTTTGCAGGCCCTCCGGGCGTAGGGAAGACATCGTTGGCGAACTCCATTGCACATGCATTGGGCCGTCCTTTGGTGCGTATCGCACTGGGAGGGCTAGAAGATGTCAATGAACTTCGTGGACATCGACGTACCTATGTTGGAGCGATGCCCGGACGTTTGGTACAAGGGCTTATTGAAGCAAAGAGTATGGACCCGGTGATCGTTCTGGATGAGATCGACAAAGTGGGTAGAAGTATGCGTGGAGATCCTACCGCAGCACTTTTGGAGATACTCGATCCTGAACAAAACAGCAAGTATCGTGACTACTACTTAAACTTCAATATCGATTTGAGTAAAGCGATCTTCATTGCCACTGCCAATGATGTTGGACGCATTCCTGCGCCGCTGCGTGACCGTATGGAGTTCATTGGACTTAACTCCTATACGCCAAAAGAGAAGTTCGAGATCGCAAGGCGCTACTTGATCCCTCAGGAGTTGAAGAAGCATGCGCTAAAGGCAAGAGAGTTCCATATCTCCGATAAAGCATTGCGTATTTTGATAGATGAGTATACCAGAGAGGCAGGGGTGCGTAATCTTAGACGGCGTATTGCAGGGCTGATGCGAAAAGCCGCACGTATCTTACTTGAAGATAAGCAAAAGCAAGAGGTACGCGTAACGAGAAAAAATCTTGAGAAGTTCGTCGAGAAGAAGGTCTTTGAGATATCTCCGGTCGATACAAAGCCGCAAGTAGGGGTGGTCTCCGGTCTTGCATGGACAGCGGTAGGTGGAGATGTCTTGACCATTGAAGCGATCAAGATCAAAGGGAAAGGGGCGCTTCAACTTACCGGAAGTTTAGGTGATGTGATGAAAGAGTCCGTACGGATCGCACATTCGGTTATTAAGATACTGATCGATGAGCGCAAGTTAAAGATCGATCAAAAGATGATACCGCGTACGGCAAAAGAGAGAGAAGAGAACAGTGTTATTGACCCTAGCGAGGTCTATAAACGGTATGATCTGCATATCCATGTACCTGAAGGTGCAACACCAAAGGATGGGCCAAGTGCCGGTATTACCATGGCAACTGCGATCGCGTCGATACTCAGTGGGCAAAAGGTCGATAACCGTGTGGCGATGACAGGTGAAGTGACCCTGACAGGAAAGGTCTTGCCTATTGGCGGATTGAAAGAGAAGCTGATCGCTGCATACAAAGCAGGAGTGAAGAAGGCATTGATCCCTGTAAAGAACTATGAAAGAGATCTTGATGACATTCCTGAAGAGGTGAAAGAGAATATTCGAATTATCGGTGTCTCAACGATAGAAGAGGTATTGAAAGAGGCATTGATATCATAAGTTCTCTACTGCTATCGGGCAGTAGAGAGGAGGTAGGATAGTGTAAAATTACACTACCGAAGGATAGAGATCGTATCTCTATTCAGACCACTGGTCTATTTTGGCAAAGAGCGCTTCCTCTTTGACCGGTTTACGAATGAAGTCATTCGCACCGTTATCGTACACTTCTGTTTTTCTTGTATCATCTGTCGAGAGCACGATTACCGGAACATGCGCATTTGCCATATCCGCTCTAAATATCTTCAAGAACTCGATCCCATCAACGATAGGCATCATAATGTCAAGCAGGATCAAGTTGATACTTGGATCCTGTTTCATTTTATTCAGTGCATCAGAACCATTTTCCGCTTCGATGATATCTGTCACTTTAGCATTTTTTTTGAGTAGTGTTTTTAATAACATTCTATTGATCATATCATCATCAACTACAAGTACTTTTAGTCCCATATTACTTATCCTCTATGTGTTTTTATCGCTATTTCTATATCGTTCTTATCTTTAGCATCGGTGATGATAACGACATCACCTGCAGCTGCTTTGATCTCGTCTGTTACCAATGCAGGGTCTGCAAAGAGAATGTCATATTGACCGCTTGCTAGTTTTTCTCCGAGAAGGCTCATGTTCTCAACAATGTCGTAATCATATCCTAAGTTTTCAATGACTTTGGTAAGTACACGTCTTTCTAGAAGGAATTTTTTTGCGATCAGTATCTTTTTTTGTGTATCTTGACCGTTCTGCTCTTCAGGAAGAGAGATCGACTCCTCTTCCTGTGTAACCGCAACAGGCTCTTCTTTGGTCTCTACATGTGTAGGTGCTTCTGTTTGAACCTCATTATCGCTTTGAGTATTCCCGTCCTCTTCACCTCCGGTAGTTACGGTGATCGCTTTATCCGAAAGGAACTTGTTAAGTACATAAAGAAGCTCCGCCGTTTCGATCGGTTTTGTAATGTACTCATCCATACCCTCTGCAAGGAAACGCTCTCTATCTCCTTTTAGTGCATTGGCTGTCAATGCAACGATCGGTACGTGTGGGATCTCTTCATCCTCTTCGTAATCGATGATCTCATGGGTTGCTTCAATACCATCCATTACAGGCATCTGAATATCCATGAATAGTAGATCATAGTCATTGTTTCTACGTTTTTCAAAGGCTTCAAGACCATTGTTCGCAAGTTCGACCGTGATACCGTGATCTTCAAGGACACGTTTGATCAGTTTCTGGTTAATGATATTGTCTTCCGTTACCAATACTTTTGCATTGAAGTGTGTTGCTTGTGTCTGTAATGACGCTTCTGTAAGTTCAGGTGCGCTCTCTGCTGTTTTTGTCAATACGGATTTAAGCTTGGTCAATGTTACCGGTTTGAAGATGACATTGTCTTGTTCGATACCTAAAGAGTCGATCTTGTTACGGCTTGTGACGTTCGCAATAATGATCAGTTTCGACTTTTCGATATTGACGATGGCATCAAGGATATTCTGTTTTGTTTTATCGATATCGAGCCAGAAGGTCTTACAGTCACCACTGTCATTCAACTCTTTGAGCTCACTTACCGATTCGAAGTGTCTTACCTCAGGACCAAAGTAATCGAAGTATGAAGCAAGATAGTTATCAAGTACGGTTGGGATCTCTTCTTGGTATTTACAGATGGTCATATCTGTAAAGGCATGGTTGTAGTTGACTTCGGTAGATGAGACCTCTTCCAACGGAATAGAGAAGAAGAATGTCGTACCATGATCTTTTGCACTTTCAAGTTCGAGTTTTCCACCCATCAGTTCAACGAACTGCGCGGAGATGGTAAGTCCCAGACCGGTACCACCGTATTTTCTTGTAACGGAGACATCCGCTTGAGAGAAGGCATCAAAGATACGTGCTTGCTGATCTTTGGTCATACCGATACCATTGTCCTGTACCGAGAACTTGATACGGTTGTCACTTCCTTGTTCTTTCTCGATCTTAAGGTTGATCGTTCCGCCGTAACTGGTGAATTTGATCGCGTTACTTAGAAGGTTAATGATAACCTCTTTGATCTTAGTAGGATCCCCTTTAAGTTTCGGGCTGATGGTCGGATCCATGTAGAAGTTAAGGTCGATATTCTTCTCTGCCGCACCTACAGCATAGGTCTCAACCGCACTTTCGAACTCGGCAGCAGAGTCAAAGACGATATTCTCGATCTCGATCTTGTTACTTTCGATCTTGGAGAGGTCAAGAATATTGTTGATAATGCTAAGAAGGTTCTCCGAACTCTTATCGATAATGTTAAGGAACTCTCTTTGCTCAGCATCGAGGTTGGTACTTCTAAGGATCTCTGTAAATCCGACAATACCGTTAAGCGGTGTACGAATTTCGTGAGACATGTTCGCCAAGAAGAGGGATTTTGCTTCATTGGCTTGAAGTGCTGTCTGTTTGTCCTCTTTTGCTGTCTCGACAAGGGTCTCAAGGAACTTATAGGCCTCTTTGGTCCCCTCATGCGTATCAAGGTCGATGTTCTCGATATGTGCTGTATCGGCAGAGAGGTACTGATCACTCTGCTTCATCTCTTCTACTGCTTTGTTAAGAACGTCTTCCAACTCTTTAATGTTTCTTGTAATGTCACGTGCCGTGGTGTACCCTAGGTAACCGAGGATCAAACTTAGAAGAAGGATACCGGATGCGATCCCAAGTAGCATTAGCTGTTTTTGGAGGAATGCTTCCGATTTGTTCCACAGTGTATTGGATACAACGATCTCCGCTTTACTGTATAGTGAGATCTTCTGTGTCTCAAGAGAGAACCAATCCATAACGTTCTCGGCATAGTCACCGTTATCGACATCGGTCTGGATAGCCGATGCTGTATCGGCAAGCTCTTTAAGTAGTGCTTTTGCTTTGGGTGTAGAGAGGATCTTCTCAAGTTCGTGACGGATCTGCTTATCGTTGACCTGAGTGATATCAAAGATATTAGCCTTTGTTCTGAACTCATCCCAAAGGGCGATCTCATCAAAGCTCATAGAGGCTTTTTTGGTCATGAAGTATGCAACATACCCTCTTTCGATACCGGTATTCTCTTTAACCGTATAGAGCTGTGAGAGAGTGGAGATGAGTGAAGCGATCTCCGTATCGAGTGCAAAGTTCTTGATCTGCATAAGATTCTGCACGATCGGTAAGGTCAATGTCTTGGTATAACCGTCAAAAAAGACCTTTTTGAAGTCTGCCGAACCTTTTGCCTCTTTACGGATCTTTCCAAGTTGCTTAAGATTCTTAAGTAGAAGCTGATACTGTGCTTTATCCAGCTCTGTATTCTCTCCCAGTACTTCAGGTAAAAAAGGAATGAGGTTTCCCGTATCAGTAACCAGCTTTGAACGTAGCTGTTGTAAGGATCGGTCGGTAGAAGCCTCTTGTTTTTTCAGTAGGTTTCCGTAGGCTTTACGGTCACTACCCATATAAAGAGCCGTAAGTGCTCTCTCTTTCCCTAATTCGTCAAGGGATTTACTTAGATAGGCATTGTTACCTAAGGCAGTTTTAAGTGCCTTTGCTTTTTCGTAGTTGATGTATGATGTTACAAAGAAGTAACTCGACAACAGAAGAAGAAGCATGATCGGTACAAGAGCGATGAGTTTCAGTCTGTTACGTATAGTCATTGTCTGATTCCTTTTTTATTTTGAGATGAGTTTGATCTGGTTTTCAAGTGAGAGGAAATGTCCCCAATAGTGTCTTACCAACTCAGGTACTCTATCGATATCGTCATTGAACTGTATCTCATAGAGTGTATCTGCAAGTGGTGTGATACGAAGGTTGCTCGATGTCCCCTTGAGTAGGTGTCCTATCTTCTGTACGGTCTCAAGGTCACCTTTACGGTATGCATCGATCATCTTTTCGGTCTCTTCATGTGCCTGAACGATAAAGTCGTTGACGAACTCTTCGATAAGTTCTACAGGAAGACTTAGGTCTTTTGCCGCCTCTTCAAGTTGGAAGTCGAAGTGGATCGGTTTTACATCACTAAGGTCAATGGTCGGTTTAAGTCCGCTCTCTTCCTCTTTGGTCTCTTCCTCCGTATTCTCTGAAGGTTCGATCGTGAGCACTTCCGTAACAGGTTCTTCGAGTGTTACGGTCTCTTCTTCCTGTGGTACTTTTCCGTCATCGAATTGAGAGGTCGTCAATCTTCCAAGTGCGGAGAAGAATGCTTCGATCGCACTCTCTTTTTCACTCTCTTGTGCATCTTGGATACGGTTGAGCAACTCTCCGACATATGGAAGGTGAAGTACGTTGGAGAGATGAAGTAGGGTATTGAGTGCTTCGGTCTTCTCACTTTCATTATTGCTTTGTAGTGCCTCTTCGAACGTGAGTGCAGTATCAATATACTCATTGAGGAAGAGGTTATAGTCATCAATGGAAATACCGATCTTCTTACTGATGGTCTCAATATCGATATAGATCGGTCTACTCTCTTCTTCTGTCTCTCTCTGAGCCTCTGCTGACGGTGTAGAGATATCCCCCGTCTCTTCCGGGGCTATCTCTGCGATCGCATTGTCGGCATCGGAAGGAAGGATAAGTTCGAAAAGATCATCATCTTGGGATCCCTCTTCTTCTTGAATCGTTAACGTTTCCGGTGTTGTTTCTGTGTCGGAAGGGGTCTCTGATACGTCAAAAAGCTCCATAACAGCATCCGATGCAGTCTCTTGAGGAGATTCTTGGATAGGAGTGCTCTCTTGTGTTGTCTCTTCAGGTGCATCGAAAAGGTCGATAGTATCAAGAGAGATCATCTCTTCTTCGGCAGGCGCTTCTTCTTTGATCTCTTCTTCTGCATCCACTTCATCAAGCAGGTGTTTAAGTGCGCTCTCTTCATCTTCAAGATCGATCAACGGTGAGCTTTCAAGAGCGTTCTCCTCTCCTTCCTCTGCTTTTAGGCTGATAAGTGTGATCTCACCAAGAACACCTGAAAGCGGATGGGAAGAGGCTTGAAGTCCATAGATCTTTCCATCCACCGTGATATTGGCATGGGAGTCGATAAGGTCTACCGTGACCTCCTCTAAAATGATCTTTTTATAGAATGTTTCGCTATCGCTGATATGAAGATGGTCCAATAGTGCATGGTCGACCGCTACGATCTGGTTCGTTTGATTAATAATGTAATACATTTTGTTTTATTACTCCTTCCTTAGTGTTTCTCGTTCTCTATCATCTCTCTATACAGGGCAGTACTCTCTTTGACCTCGCTTTCGGATGCAGGTCTTCTTGCTGCGGTATATCCCATAATATTCCCGTCATTGTCAAATACGGGTGTGATATGAGAGTAGACCCAATAGTATTTTCCATCTTTTCTGAGATTCTTAACGATCCCTGTCCATGCTTTCCCTTCCTGAATAGTATCCCATAAGTCTTTGAATGCGGCTTTTGGCATATCGGGGTGGCGAACGATATTGTGATTCTTTCCGGTTAGTTCCTGTTTCGTATATCCTGCGATCTCACAGAATTTTCGATTGGCGTAAGTGATAATACCTTTCAGGTCTGTAGAACTTACGATCAAGCCTTTCGAAAACCTATACTCTTCATCAATTGGATCGGGCCTTTTCATTCTTTTTCCTTGTTTTATAAATTCTTATATTATAAGAACTATCTCAATGATAAACTTTATAATAAGTTAACTAAAAATAGAATGAATTTTTTTGATAATAGTGAGAAAAAGTGGAAAAAGGATGCTTTAAGAAGTCCCTTTGATGATTTGTGCTACTTTTCGGTTGGTCACCTTTGCGATCTCATCATAAGAGGCATGGTAGATCGCTTCGAACGTACCGAAATAGTCGAGTAGTTTTTGGACGGTCGCTTTACCGATCCCTTTCTTATCGAGTAGTGAGAGTTGTGTGTCCTCTTTGCGTTTTCGGGCTTGGTGATAGGTGATGGCATAACGGTGTGCCTCATCCCGCTGGCGTTGTATCCAGTGAAGTCTAGGATCGTTGGGACGTAGCTCCAAGATCCCGTGTGACGTATAGAGAAGATCCTTTGCCGCACCTTTGGCACGGTGCGCTTTGGCATCCCGTTTTTCTTTCGCGATCGCAATGACATCAAGATTGACCCCGGCTTCCTGAAGCAGGGTATTGGCAAGATTGAGGTTTGCCTGTCCTCCATCGAGTATCCAGAGATCGGGAGGAGGGGTTTGTGTAAAGTCCGCGATACGTCTTGAGAGCATCTCCCGCATCTGTCCCACTTCATCTCTTGCTTTAAGCGTATAGCGTCTATAATGAGACTTGTCCCATTTACCTTCATGCCATATGACCATACCACCTACAGTAGCAGCTCCCATCATGTGGGAGTTGTCGAATGTCTCTACTCTGTAAGGGATACAGCTTAGGTCAAGAAGGTCGGCTACACGTGCTTCGATATCGCTCTCTTGTTTCCCTTTTCTTAATAGCTCTTCCGCATTTTGCAGTGCGAGTGCGGTCAGTTTTGCCTTGGTTCCTTTTTGTGGTGCATTGATGGTGATCTTCTTGCCGAAACGTTGTGAGAGGGTCTGTGCTACCTGAGGCATATCTTCGAACGGGTGGGCTACGAGTATCTCTTGTGTTAAAGGAGGCATATCGGCATGGTAGAATGCCAAAAGAGCTTGCTTATAGGCTTCGGAAGTTTCATAGATATGGGTATGTCTGAAGTAGCTGTGGCTTGATGAGATGATCTTCCCTTCTCTCATAAAGAGTTTGACCAATACGCCGCGTTCATCACCGTTTACGATCGCAAAAATGTCGATATCGAGCGTATTGGCAAGGTCGATATTGGAGTGGAGGGATATCTGGTCGATCGCTTCTATCATATCGCGGGTTGCTGCCGCTTCTTCAAAACGTTCCTGTTCGGCCAGTTGCATCATTCGTGCCTGTAGTTTCTCAATGAGCGGTTTTCGTTTGGTCAGTGCCTCTTTCGCTTCCTGTACGATCTTTCCGTAGTCTTGGGGAGTGACTTTCCCCTCACAAGGAGCCAGACACTTTTTGATCTGATGGAAAAGACAGGCTTTTTGTCCTTGAAGACAGCTCTTTTTCTGTACCAGAGGGAAGAGTTCGTAAAGGGCATTGTAGAGTGCCTTACCACCGCTTGGGAAAGGGCCATAGTAGGTGATCCGCTTTCCTTTGACTACCTTTCGGGTGATCTCGAACCGTGGAAAAGGAGAGGACTCGTCTATATAGATATACGGGTAGGTCTTATCGTCACGGAGAAGGATATTGTATTTGGGGTTGAGCTGTTTTATCAGGGAGTTCTCAAGTATCAGTGCATCCTCTTCGGAAGAGACGACGATATACTCAAGGTCGACCGCTTCCGAGAGCATCTTGAGGATACGTGGACTTTGAGAGGGGTTTGGATGTAGGCTTGGAGTAAAACGCCAGTAGCTCTTCACACGTTTCTTCAGGCTTTTCGCCTTACCAACATAGAGCAGTTTCCCTGAGGCATCAAAGTACTGGTAGACCCCGGGTGTATCGGGAAGGTTCTGTATCAACGATTGCAATGGATCAGCTCCTTCGTCTTTTCAAATCTCTCTTTAAGCGCTTCATCTTCTATCTCCAAAGGGAATGTGCCGGTTGCACTCTCATGGTAGTATGGGATGGTCGAAGGGGTATCTTTCTTGGGAATGATCGTATGGTATTTGCTGGCGAACACCACGACTTTTTCAGCACGCATCATTTGGCAATCGCTATCGAGAGAGGAAAGCTGTGTTAATACGCTTTTTAATAAATCTCTATTATAATGAAGTTCCATCTTAAAGCCCGGGTGTGTCACCGCTACAAAAAGTGTGTCGTTCCGTACATAGACGAATGCGATCGCTTTTTGCCACTTCTTTCCAAGAAGAGAGAGATACTTTTGGTAACACTTTTGCCGCTTAAGAACTTTAAATTGAGGCTGGTTGGTCAAATGCGTAAGAATCGTAGATACATTTTTCATAAAATGATTATAGCATCTCTTTGCTGTATGGTGTTGGCAGGGTGCGGACATAAGACCGATCCCGTCTATGTGCCCGATAGTGATACGGGAAAAGAGATCACGCATATGAACCGCTAAGCGGAAGAAGGAAGTTGGTTTGAATAAATATGATGTACTGATCATCGGTGCGGGGATCGCCGGTCTTTATGCCGCGATGCAACTACCGGCAAGTAAAAAGGTTCTGGTCGTCTGTAAGGATATTCCGTGGGAGTGTAACACTTTCTATGCTCAAGGTGGAATGGCCACTGCACTGAACGAAGCGGATGTTCCTTTGCATATAGAAGATACAATAGCTGCGGGAGCGTATCATAACGATCCTAAGGCGGTCGAGATACTCTCCCGTACTTCGCTCCGCACCACGCAGGAGTTGATCGATGCGGGTATGCCGTTCGATAGGGATGCGCAAGGGCATATACTCTACACCAAGGAAGCGGCACACTCTGCAAGCCGTATCGTGCATGCCGGTGGGGATGCGACAGGACGTTATATGCACTACTTCATGATGGTGCAGAACAAGCATCAGCTTCAACGGAACACATTGGTCTATGATCTGCTGATAGAGAACGGACGCTGTTACGGTGTGAAGGCGATGGTGAACTACGAACCTACCACGATCTATGCGGATGATGTCATCATCGCATCGGGAGGGGTCGGTTCTCTTTATGCCTATAACACCAATTCTCGTACGGTCTCTGCGGATATTCACGGTATTTGCGTCGAGAAGGGGATCGCACTAGCAGATATGGAGTTCATGCAGTTCCACCCGACGGTCTTTGTCGATACACCGTATGCCCGGAAACTGCTTTTGACCGAAGCACTTAGAGGAGAAGGGGCACATGTGGTTGGTGAGAAGGGGAACCGTTTTCTTTTTGAGTATGACGAACGCGGAGAACTTGCCAGTCGGGATATCGTTGCACGGGGGATATTCGACTACAGACGAAGAACCGGAGAGAATGCCTATTTGGACTTCTCGATGTTCGAAGAGAAGTGGTTCCATGAGCGATTTCCGAATATTACGCGTACTTTTGAAGCTTTGGGTTATCGTTTTCCGCAGGATCGGATATCGATTTCACCGGCATTCCATTATGCCAACGGGGGTATCAAGTGTGATACCGACGGTGCTATTCCGGGGATGGAGGGCTTGTATGTCATCGGTGAAGCGGCACGTACGGGTGTGCATGGTGCCAACCGTCTTGCTTCCAATTCACTTCTGGAGGGGGTCGTCTTTGCCCAACGTGCTGTAGAGCACCTGCTTGGCAAAGGGCATCAGCAGGTAAAAACACCTCTCTTTGAGAAGGATTATGGTAACATTCTGCACAAAGAGAACGACAAGCGCTATAAACAGAAACTGCGTCAAGTGATGTGGGATGATATTGGTATTATCCGTACGACCAAAGGCTTGCATGAGGCGAAGAATCTGATCTTCGATATGAAGAATAGAGAGATAGGGCGTTTGCTTCAGCTACGGCTCAATACCGCTTCGGCGATCGTTGAAGCAGCGTTGGCGCGTACGGAATCGTTAGGCTCGCACTATATTGAGTCTGACTGATACAATGTATCGTTATGTTCGAGAACATTTTAATTTAGGAGGATCAATGCACGATCAATTACATTTGACGACGACATGGGTGGGGATACTCTCCCTGATTATCTTTTTGGTAGGATACTACTTTATCGCAACGGAAGATAAATATCATATCAATAAGGCAAAACCTGCACTCTTGGCAGGTACGAGTATCTTTATGCTCATCGGGCTCTACTTCTCCCTGAACGGATTGGACGGACACCATCTTGAGATGGAGATAGAGAAGCTTATTGTCGAGATCGCCGGGATCTTCTTCTTCTTGCTGGTCGCGATGACCTATATCGAAGCGATGATCGACAGAGGAGTCTTCTCTGCATTGCGCTACCGCCTTGTATCGCACGGTTACAGCTATAAGAAGCTCTTCTGGGTAACCGGTCTTTTGGCATTCTTCATCTCTCCTGTTGCCGATAACCTGACAACGGCGTTGATCCTTTCGACGGTATTGCTTACGATCGATAAAGAGAACAAAAGCTTCCTGGTTCCGGGTGCGATCAACATTGTTGTTGCTGCCAATGCCGGTGGTGCATGGTCACCGTTCGGTGACATTACGACACTGATGGTATGGGTTGACGGGAAAGGGTCGTTCACTGAATTCCTCTTCTTGTTCCCGGCTGCGTTCATCGGATGGTTCGTAACGGCACTCTTGCTAAGCCGTTTTGTTCCCGATGGTGAGCCTCCGTTCAATGCGGATGAGAAGAAAGAGGATATCCGTGAGGGTGGTAAGGTGATCATCGGATTGTTCGCATTTACCATCGCTATGGCGGTACTCTCTCACCAAGTGCTTCATTTGCCTGCGATGTGGGGAATGATGTTCGGTCTGGCGATCTTGAAGATCTATGTCTACTACATTAATCAGAACTCAGGACCGACACAGCTGAACGCATTCTCTTGGATCGCGAAGATAGAGAACGATACACTGCTCTTCTTCTTCGGTATCCTTGCAGCCGTAGGCGGATTGCACTTCCTCGGTTTCTTGGAGTACTTTACTGCACTCTACAGCCAGTTCGGTGCAACGGTCGTGAATATCGGTGTCGGGTTCCTCTCTGCTGTGGTCGATAACGTACCGGTCATGTCCGCTGTACTCAAAGCCAACCCTGATATGGGAGCTGACGCTCAGTCTCAGTGGATGCTTGTGACCATGACCGCGGGAGTGGGTGGAAGCCTTATCTCTTTCGGATCGGCTGCGGGTGTAGGTGTGATGGGTAAGATGCACGGTATCTATACTTTCTCTTCTCACATGAAGTACGCATGGACGATCTTGATCGGATATATCGTTTCGATCGCCATCTGGTATGTGCAGTTCGAGATCTTGCATATTGGGGCGCATCATCTTGTAAAATAGATGAAAAGAGGGTGCCTTAGCATCCTCTTTTTTGCGTATTAAAGAGTTTTCACAGGAAGATTCTTTCATACACAAAAAAGGAAAGTATTGATGAAACACGTACCTATTCTCGTACTCGATTTCGGTTCGCAGTACACACAGTTGATCGCACGTAAGCTAAGAGAGTCCGGTGTCTACACTGAAGTGGTCCCTTACCGTGAGAAGATCGAAGATATTAAAGCAAGGTCTCCTAAAGGGATCATTCTCTCCGGAGGACCTGCATCGGTCTATGCAGAGGATGCTTACCATCCGCATGAGGAGATCTGGGATCTTGGTCTTCCGATCCTTGGTATCTGTTATGGTATGCAGTTGATCACACAGCACTTTGGCGGCGAAGTGATTCCGGCAGACCATCATGAGTATGGGAAAGCGAAGCTACATATTGAAAACGAGAACTCTCCGATCTTCAAAGGGGTCAAGCAGGACTCTACCGTTTGGATGAGCCATGGTGACCGTGCGGAAAGACTACCTGAAGGTTTTGAAGTGGTAGGTACGAGTGAGAACTCTCCGTATGCCGCTATTGCCGATGAGAACCGTAATATCTACGCATTCCAGTTCCACCCTGAAGTACATCACTCTGAAGAGGGTGTGGTAATGCTTAAGAACTTCGCAAAGCACATCTGCGGTTGTGAAAGTACATGGAACATGGGAAGTTTCGCAAAAGAGAAGATCGCTGAGATCAGAAAGCAGGTAGGTGACAAGAAGGTACTTTGTGGCGTTTCTGGTGGGGTTGACTCTTCAGTAGTCGCTGCAATGCTCAATGAAGCGCTTCCAAAAGAGCAGTTGGTATGTGTCTTTGTCGATCAAGGACTTCTTCGTAAAGATGAGGCACAGCAGGTACAGGACATGTTCAAACTTCTTGATATCCCTCTCATTACCATTGATGCCAAAGAGGAGTTCATGAAAGCACTTAAGGGTGTGACCGATCCTGAACGTAAGCGTAAGATCATCGGAGAGAAGTTCATCGAGGTCTTTGATAAAGAGGCAAGTAAGCATACCGATGTAAGCTTCTTGGCACAGGGTACGCTCTATACCGATGTGATCGAGTCGGTATCGGTCAAAGGACCATCAAAGACCATCAAATCTCACCATAACGTTGGGGGACTTCCTGACTGGATGACATTCGAGTTGGTTGAGCCGCTTCGTGAGATCTTTAAAGATGAGGTACGTAAGCTCGGGCTTGAGCTTGGATTGCCTAAACATATGATCGGACGTCACCCGTTCCCAGGACCTGGACTTGCGATACGTGTGATGGGAGAGGTGAACGAAGAGGCGCTTAGACTCCTTCGTGAATCGGATGCGATCATGCAAGAGGAGCTTAGAGCAACAGGATATTACGATAAAGTATGGCAGGCATTTACCGTACTGCTTAATGTACAGTCGGTTGGTGTGATGGGTGATAACAGAACATACGACAATACCGTATGTGTCCGTATGGTAGAGTCTGTAGATGGAATGACGGCAACATTTGCACATGTACCGCATGATGTACTTGAAGGGATCAGCCGACGTATCATCAATGAGATCGACGGTATCAACAGAGTGGTTTACGATATTTCCTCCAAACCGCCTGCAACGATCGAGTGGGAGTGATCCTGCCTCGATACTCTCTTTTGTGTATGGCAGATCTGCCATATGTACACCTCCTCTCACTTACCTAAATATTTTTTTCTGCTATAATCTTCCTGATATACATATGTATCTAAGGAGAACCCATCATGAAACGTCAAAAGATAATGATAATGAGCCTGATAAGTATGTTTGCAATGTCAGGATGTAGTGTGCCGGAGATCACTTCACCGGTCTATAGGGTAGATGACTGTGCTGCGCTTCAGCGTGAAATGCGTAAGACCGATCGCTTTATTGCTGAGATCACTCCGATGGATGCTGCATTGGTCGAGGAGAAAATGGATGCACTTCCTGTTCCGTCCATTACTACAAGTGCAAACAAAATACGTGCTCTTAAAGATGCACAGAAGCATAAAATTGCACTCCAAGAGGAGTGGCAAAGCTCAGGATGTGCTGTAAAAATGGCTGAAAACAAGTAAGCTCCCCCTTAAGTTTAGTCAAAACGACTAAACTTTCTTTCAAAAAAACTTGAAATTAATCTAAAAATATACTATAATCCCATAAAATTTATGAAGATATAGAGGAGAAACTACATGGCTAAACATCAGTTTCAAACGGAAATCGGGCAACTGCTCAAACTTATGACACACTCTTTGTACTCGAACAAAGAGATCTTTTTACGCGAACTTATTTCAAACGCAAGTGATGCAATCGATAAATTCAACTATCTGAAATTGACAGATGAACGTTTTAAAGATGAGGATTGGAGCGGTAAGATCACCATCAAGCTCGATAAAGAGGATGGTTCGTTGACCATTGGTGATAACGGTATCGGGATGAACGAAGCGGACTTGATGGATAATCTGGGGACCATTGCAAAATCGGGGACTAAAGCCTTTATGGAGCAGATGACAGGGGATGCGAAGAAAGACTCCAACCTGATCGGACAGTTCGGGGTCGGGTTCTACTCGGTCTTTATGGTAGCAGATCATGTCGATGTCATCTCGAAAAAAGCGGGAGAGGAGAAAGCCTATAAATTCTCTACCGATGGAACGGGAGAGTATGAGATCAATCCTGTGGTCAAAGAGTCCCACGGAACGGTCATTTACATCAAACTCAAAGAGGATGAGAAAGAGTTCCTGGACAAATGGCGTGTCGAAGAGGTGGTCAAGAAATACTCCAACCATATCGCCTATCCGATCATGCTCAACTATGAAGATGTAGAGTATGAGGGTGAAGGTGAGGATAAAAAAGAGAAGAAGGTCATCAAGACCGAGCAGATCAATGAAGCGACCGCGCTCTGGACACTGCCGAAAAGTCAGCTTAAAGAGGAAGATTATATTGAGTTCTATAAGACCATCGCGCACGACAGTGAAGATCCGCTGACATATTTGCACAATAAAGTGGAGGGTGCTACGGAGTTTACGACACTCTTCTACATTCCCTACACTGCACCGATGGATCTTTACAGAGCCGACTATCAGCCAGGAGTGAAGCTCTATGTCAAACGTGTGTTCATCACCGATGATGAGAAAGAGCTGCTTCCGCCGTATTTGAGATTTGTACGCGGTATCATCGACTCTGAAGACTTGCCACTGAACGTCAGCCGTGAGATCTTGCAAGAGAACCGTATCTTGGCGAATATTAAGCAGAACTCGGTCAAGAAGATCCTGACAGCGATCAAGAAGCTTGAAGGTGAGAAGTTCGACCGTTTCGTTTCTCAGTATAACCGTGTGATCAAAGAGGGTATCTACACGGACTATACCAACAAAGAGACGCTGCTTGAAATCGTACGTTACAAAAGCTCAAGTCAAGAGGGAATGGTGTCGTTCGAAGACTATATCTCCAGAGCCGACAGCGAGAAGAAAGAGATCTTCTATATCATCGGTGAAGATGAGAAGGTACTGAGAAACTCCCCTCTGCTTGAGGTGTATAAGAAGGCGAACATCGAAGTGCTCATCATGGATGACTATGAGGTCGACAGTATCGTTACACCGATGATCGGTCAGTATAAAGAGTGGACGCTCAAAGACATTACGACCATCGAAGCGCCTGATTCGAGAACGGAAGAGGAGAAAAAAGAGATCGAAGAGGAGTTCAAGCCTCTAGTTGAGAAGATCAAAGAGACATTGGGTGAAGAGGTGAAAGAGGTGAAGATCTCGACACGTCTAACAGAATCACCCTCATGTGTGATCAAAGACAGCTCAGACCCGATGGCACAAATGGCGGCAATGTTCGCACAGATGGGGCAAGAGGCACCGGAGATCCCGCTGATCCTTGAGATCAACCCTGACCATGAGATGATCAAGAAGCTTGAGAAGGTTGAGGATGAGACGACCTTTAAAGATATGGCATGGTTGCTTCTTGATACGGCAAAACTCTCTGAAGGGCTTGAGCCTAAAGACAAGACTGCATTCGCACAGCGTATTGCAAAACTGGCGACTAGAGCGATCTAGTCTGGCCATCGATAAGGAGGATATCCTCCTTTTGCTTCTTTGTAACGATTAACTTTCTCATGATATAATCACTCTCAATAATATGCTAATTTACGATAGGAAACTCTTTTGAATACAACACAACCAATGTCTTCGCAAAAAAAAGCTACGGTTGTTTCAACATCGGTAGCGACACTGCTGGTCTTTGTTAAGTTGGCGATCGGTATTGCCAGCGGGTCGGTCGCGGTACTTGCGTCTGCGATCGACTCAATCTTGGATATGGCCGTATCGATCTTTAACTTCTTTGCGATCAAGAAGTCCGAAGAGGAGCCTGATGAGTTCTACCACTACGGAAAAGGCAAGATACAGGCGATCGCCGGTGTGATAGAGGGCACGATCATTACAATGTCCGGGCTTTACATTATCTATGTTGCGATCGAGAAGCTTCGGCTGGGTAAAGAGACGACCCTGCTTCTGCCCTCAATCATCGCAATGGGGATCTCGATAGTGGTCACATGGTTCCTTGTCCGTTATCTGCTCAATGTTGCCGAAGAGACCGATAATATCGTTATTAAAGCGGATGCGCTGCACTATAAGACCGACCTTTGGAGCAACGCGGCGGTTCTCCTCTCATTGGGCTTGGTCGTTGCTACGGGATATGATGGTATCGATGCCGTGTTCGGGCTTGGTATCGGGCTTTATATCATCTACTCTGCATATGAGATCATCGTAGAGGGTGTGGAGATACTGCTGGATAAAGCGCTTGATGGGGAAGTGGTGGCACAGATCGGAGAGATCATCTCCAAGCATCCGGAAGTGACAAGCTACCACTGGTTACGCACCCGTACGGACGGAACAACGAACTTTGTCGAGTTCCATATGGTACTACAACCCAATATGCTTCTGATCGAGGCACACCGTATCGCTGAAGAGATCGAAGATAGGATCATGATGCTTGATAAGAACAAAGGATGGGTCATCACTCCCCACTTCGACCCTTATGATGATGAGGAGATGAATGAGGCGCTTCTTCATAGAAAACCGCTTCATACGGTACAGGGTGTGGAGGCATAATGCAACGTAAGATATATCTGCTTTCTCCGACATCTAAAGAGGGGACATATGCATTGCCGATGATCGATTTCAAGGTTACCGCCGATAGTATCGATCTTTCGTCATGCGATACACTGATGTTCACCTCAAAGCAGGCGGTCAAAGTAGCAGATATGTTAAGCAAGAGTTGGAAATCGCTCCCCACTATTGCAATAGGAGGTGCGACAAAGGCACAGATAGAAGCACTGGGAGGAGAGGTCATCTACTATCCAAAGCGTTTCTACGGGGAGTCGTTGGCACAGGATATCGCCTCTTTTTTCCGTGACAGAAAGGTGTTATACCTTCGCCCGAGAGTGGTCTCGTTCGATTCCAAGTCCTATTTGGCGGCACAGGGGATAGAACTGCAAGAACAGATCATTTATGAGACAGGGTGCATCACTTATCAAGAAGGGTCGGCTCCTGAAAAAGGTGCGATCATCATCTTTACCTCCCCTTCAACGATACACTGTTTTTTCAGGCAGTTCAGGTGGGATCCAAGTTATAGCGCTGTGATCATCGGTGAGGCGACACGTGCCCATTTACCTGAAAATGTAGAGTATGTGGTTGCAGATACACCATTAATTGATTCATGTATCGCAAAAGCAAGGGAGATTTTACTCTCTTCTAACACCAAATAGGCTATAATAACCCTAACCTGGGTGGTTCGACCACTGTAATATGGGGTCCAACATTTCGTATTTGCGGGACATGTAGTGAGCGCGGTGTGCGGGTACTTCCGCTTGAGCCTGGGAACAGGTGAGGATCTACCCCCTAAAGCGCTCCTCTCTCCTGCACCGTTGGCTTTTTAGGGCCGACTTTGTACAGAACGGCCACCTGGGTTTATCTGAACGACCGTACAGTAAGGTTTTTTTAAAGTTCTTAAGCGCTTTGGCAATTTTAGGGCTTTTGAAAATCCTCAATTTCAGTGTGGGCAGGCACCGGCACAAACTTCATAAAGATAAATCAACATAAAGGAAACAGGGCATTATGAAAGTATTGATCATAGGCGGCGGCGGTCGTGAATACTCTATCGGATTGGCACTAAGTAAAGATGAGAACGTAGAGAAGATATGGTTCGCACCGGGGAACGGAGCAACGGATGAACTGGGGGAGAATCTTGCGATCAGCGATTTCAACGAGTTGGCGGATTTTGTTGAAAAAGAGGGGATCGACCTTACGATCGTGGGACCCGAAGCTCCACTTGTTGACGGTATCGTCGATGTGTTCCAAGCAAGAGGTCTTACAATTTTTGGTCCTACTGCTAAAGCGGCACAGTTGGAGGGATCGAAGATCTTCATGAAGAACTTCCTTGCACGTCATAACGTCCCTACTGCCCGATATATAGAGACGGACTCTTTGGAAGAGGCATATAAGTTCATCAATACCCTAGATGCACCGATCGTTGTAAAAGCAGACGGTCTATGTGGTGGGAAAGGGGTGATCATTGCCCAAAGCCATGATGAAGCGAAGAAGGCTGCGGGTGAAATGCTCAGTGGTAACTCATTTGGTGAAGCGGGGACGAAGATCGTTGTCGAGGAGTTTTTGGACGGATATGAGCTTTCTGTATTTGCTATTTGTGATGGGAAGGATTATGTTGTGCTTCCTGCTGCACAGGACCATAAACGTCTATTAAACAATGATGAGGGTCCGAACACTGGAGGTATGGGTGCATATGCACCGACACCACTGGTGAACGATGAGATCTACCGTAAGCTTGATGAGCGTGTGATCAAGCCGACCCTTAAGGGAATGGAAGAGGAGGGAATGCCTTTTACCGGTGTTCTCTTCATCGGTGTGATGGTCGTAAACGGTGAGCCGATGATCCTTGAGTATAATGTACGTTTTGGTGATCCTGAGTGTGAAGAGTTGATGCCGCTACTTGATTCTCCTGCAAGTGAACTTTTCTATAAAGCAGCGACCGGGGATCTTAAGAGTGCCAATATCACCTTTAAGGAGAAGTATGCGGTCGGTGTCGTTATGGCAAGTAAGGACTACCCGTATAAGAGCTCTCCTGCGGCGGAGATCATCGTTGATGATATCCATCATGATGAGCTTAAAGAGAATGCACACATCTCTTATGCCGGTGTAAGCCGTGGAGAAGATGGAAAACTCTATGCTACAGGCGGACGTGTGTTGGTATGTGTTGGTATGGGGGACACGATCAAAGAGGCGCGGGACCGTGCCTATATGTTGGTAGGGCAGGTACACTTTGCCGGGAAACAGTGTCGTACCGATATTGCCTATCAGGCGTTACAGGACGCATAAATGGAGCAAACGCTTCCCATCGCATCCAACGGTAGACGTATCTGGTCTTTTATGATTGATGATATGGTCATCAATATACTGTTGATGATCATCTTCTCTTCCCAACTCTCGGTCTTGATGGCTGAGGTCACGGAGGTGAATGAAGCTTCTGTGATGTTGATCAATCAGTTCATTGTGGATAATATTGCTGTGGTCTTTGCAATCAAAGTGCTCTATCATACGGTTTTGATATGGCAAAGCGGTATGACCTTGGGTAAGTATGTGATGAAGATCAAGACCGTTGATCTTGCAAGCGGTCGTACGCCAAGCTTTATGCAGGCGTTCTGGCGTGCTTCCGTACGACTTTTGAGTGAAATGTTCTTCTATATCGGGTTTGTCTTTGCATTCTTTTCCCCTTTGCACCAGACCCTGCATGATAAGCTCTCTAACTGTGTAGTGATCGATGCATAAACAGCTACTGCTTTCTGTTCTTTTGGGAGGGGTGTTCCTTCACCCCTCGTATGCAGAGGAGACAGACACCTCACGTCTTGAAGTGACCGCCCACACTGTCAGCGCGACAAAAAGCACACTCTATGCCAAGGGCGGTGTTGTCGTGTATTATCAAAAGAGCTTGATCCATGCGGATAGTGCCCGTTTTAATAAACTAACCCATACCCTGATCCTTGACGGACATGTTGAGATGATAGGGTATAAGGGAACAAAAGAGTACACCTCCCACCTTGAGATCAATACGATGGAGAGAGAGGTACGCTTTAAAGAGCTCTTCTTCAGTAGTGAGAACGACCTTTGGCTGATCACGGACGAGGGAAACAGTAGTAAAGGTATCTATCACTTTGGTAAGAGTATGCTCTCTAGCTGTGATATTGAGGCTCCTCTTTGGAAGATGTATTTTTCCCGTTCTAACTATGATACCAATAAAGAGTATATGCAGATATATGATGCAAGTGTCTACTTTAAGGATCTGCCTATCTTCTATGTACCTTATTTGGGATTCTCTACAAGCAACCAAAGAACCTCAGGATTGCTTTTTCCGCTTTTTGGGTATACACAAAATGATGGTTTTGTTTATGAACAGCCTATCTATTGGGCGGTCAATGAAAGTATGGATATGGAGTTCAATCCCCAGATACGTACGGAACGAAGTCTTGGGCTCTATACGACATTTCGATTTGCAGACACTCCATACTCAAGAGGAACGCTACGGGTAGGTTATTTTCAAGATAAGGCAAGCTATGCCGATGAACATCCGCTCAGTGATGATCGTCATTATGGGGTAGAGTTCCTATATGATTCGACGAATCTGTTGGGTAAGTATCTTCCTGAGAACTATACGGATGGTGCATATGCCAATATAACACTCTTGAATGATATTGACTACTTGAACTTACAGAAAACGACATTGACCCACTTTGGTCAGGTGCCGTTGCAGGAGTCAAGGGTCAACTACTTCCTTTACAATGATACATGGTATGTGGGGATGAATGCCAAATATTTTATCGATACCCGATTGCCAAGTAACGATACAACCCTTCAGACACTCCCTTCCTTGGTCTGGCATAAGTATCTTGATCAGATATTTTTTGATGGTTTGACCTATTCTGTCGATATGCAGATGAAGCATTTGGAAAGAAAAGAAGGTCCTACTTTGAACCAGATGGAGATATCTCTTCCGATCCGTTATGACCTGAGCCTCTTTAATGATTATTTGCATATAGGGCTAGAGGAGTCACTCTATATGGGACGTTTCTATTTTGGGAATGATGATACATTGCTACACGACTATTTTCAGTATGACAGTAATGTCCATCAGATAAAGTTATATAGTGACCTCTCAAAGTCCTATGACGGATTTATCCATGTCCTGCAACCTTCATTGCATTACTTGAAGCCAGGAAAAGAGATAGAGCGTCCGGTTGATTTTGAATCTGTACTTGAAGATGAGAATGGAGAGGTCAGGGATGATCTAAGTGAACTCTTTTCTGTGGGGCTACCCGAAGAGGTGTGGACCTTGGCACTGGATCAATACCTTTATGACCAGTCTGCATCACTATTCTTTTTTCAGAGACTTTACCAAAGTTACTTTCCAAATCGTGACTATCAGTGGGGAGAGCTTGGTAATGAGATGCAATATCAGTGGCATAAGTGGCGTTTCTATAATAATATCCGCTACTCTTTCGAGTATGCAAAGGTAAGCGAGTCCTCCAGCCATATCAGTCTAGATGAGGAACGGTACACCCTCTCTTTGGGCCATACCTATAAAAGACAGCTTTTGGAGGCGGGGGAGCCTATTACCTCGAACGATCTGAACTTTGACTTTACTTATCAGTATGACGACCATCTCTCCTTAGAGGGTGGTGTGATCTACAATATCGAAGAGAGTACGGGTAAATTATGGCGTGTAGGGATGAGCTATGCAGAGGATTGTTGGAGTGTATCGGCTGAGGTACGTGCAGACGTACTTCCACGTCCGGCTGATGAAGGTGGAGCAGGGGTATACACGCAGGAGTACAGCTTTCTTTTCCAACTGAACTTCATCCCATTCACAAGTATCGGATCGGGAGGAGATATGCATGCAAAGTTCCAGTGAGACCATAGCTGAAGCATTGGAGATACTGGATCTTCCTCGTTTCATTACGAAGGAGGATATACGAAGACAGTATCGTTTTCTTGCGAAGAAACACCACCCGGATATCGGTGGTGACGCAGCCTATATGGAGCGGCTGAACCATGCATATAAGCTTTTGATGAAGTATATAGAAGATTTTCGTTATACTTTTGATGAAGATGAGATAAACAGACAATACCCTGGAGTGGATCATGCCGACCGATTTAGACCATAATTACTATTTTGAAGGTAGGGAAGATGCTGTCAAGCAACTGATCGATACGCTTCCTTTGGAGTTGCTCAAAGAGAGTGAGACCGTAGTGATCGGTGTTAGTGAAGGCGGAGTGTATTTTGCCGACAAGATCGCACGGGCGCTCCACGCCCCTATGGATATTCTTCTGACAGAGCCGATCACCGCACCCAACAATCCTGAGGTCGTGATAGCAATGATCTCCGAAACGGAAGAGGTCGTTATGCATAAAGCGTTGGTGGAAGCGTTTGAGATCAATGAAGACTATGTCTACAGCGAGGCGCAGCGTAAACATGATGAAGAGGTATTGGGATATGTCTACCGTTACCGTAAAGGGAAGGATCTCTTTCCTCTTAAGGGAAAATATGTGATCTTGGTAGATGAGTGTATCGAGACCGGTCTTACAATGATGGTCGCGCTCAAGTCGGTGATCGCAAGAGAGGCGAAGAACGTCTATATCGCAACGCCGATATTGGATCGATCCGTATATGAGAATCTTCTGACCGTTTGTGATGGACTTTTCTGTCCTCATAAGATTCAAGACTATATTTCGATAGAATACTATTATAAGAACTTTATCCGTTCAGATTTTGATGAGATCGTTCACATGATGCAATATTATGAGAAGTTTGAGAAAGAGACGGAAAACGAATTAGTACATAAAGGAACAAAAGAGATATGAATGAACAGATCATAAAAGTCAATGTCAATAACCTTGATGAGGTATTTGAGTGTAATAAGATCGCAAAACAGGCAAGTGGTGCAGTGATGTACCGTCAAGGGAAAGCGGTATTGATCGCAGCGGTCGCTATTGATGAAAAAGCGGTTGAAGAGGATTTTCTTCCGCTTACGGTACAGTATATCGAAAAAGCATATGCAGCAGCGAAGATCCCAGGCGGGTTTATCAAACGTGAGACTAAACCCGGAGATTTCGAAACATTGACATCTCGTATCGTTGACCGTTCTCTCCGTCCGCTCTTTCCTGAGGGGTTCCACTACCCGGTCACGATCACAGTAACGGTCGTAAGCAGTGACAGTGATGTTGATATGCAGGTCGCAGCACTTCATGCCGCATCGGCAGCGCTCTATGTTTCGGATATCCCCGTATCACGCAGTGTGGCAGCCGTACGTATCGGTAAGATCGAGGAGCAGTTGATCGTAAATCCTTCTTTGTCTCAGCAGGAGGAGAGTACGCTCGATCTTTTGGTTGTTGGTGTAGATAGTGATGTGGTGATGATCGAGATGCGTAGTATCGCCTCTGAAGTGATCGATGATATCGAAGTGGAGCCGATCGATCCGATGTTGGGTGCGGCACCATTGCTCCTTGAACATCAAGAGACCAATGAGATGACGGCAGATACATTGGTCGAGGCGATCGCATTGGCACAAGAGGCGATCGCTAAAGCGAGTGAAGCTTACCGTGAGGCATTGGCTCCGGCGGTCAGAGAGCCGCTATCTCTGGATCTTGCTGAAGAGAAAGTGGATGAGACATTATATGACTTCATCGCAACACATTACAAAGAGGATGTGGAAGCAGCTATTTCACATATGGCAAAATCGGAGCGCTCTACTGAGCTGAAGAAGGTACGTACCAAGATCATGGAAGCACTGGAAGCAGAAGGAAAGAGCGTAGAGAAAGCATTGGTTTCGAAAGTATTGGAACGCTATAAGAAAGAGGTCGTCAGATCGATGATCTTGGAGAAGGGTGTACGTGCGGACGGTAGAGCCTTGGATGAGGTAAGACCGATCAGTATCGAGACCAATATCCTTCCATCCGTTCATGGTTCTTGTCTATTTACCAGAGGTCAGACACAGGTACTTGTTACGGCAACACTGGGTGATAAGAAAGATGCACAGATGTATGAGCTCATTACCGATAAGCAGACACAATCCGAGCACTTCATGGTGCACTACAACTTCCCTGGTTATTCTGTAGGAGAAGCGTCTTTCATCGGTGCACCTGGGCGTAGAGAGCTAGGACACGGTAATCTTGCAAAACGCGCATTGGAACCTGCTATTCCTCTTGACTATGATGGCACGATCCGTTTGGTATCGGAAGTATTGGAGAGTAATGGTTCCTCTTCTATGGCAACGATCTGTGGCGGTACACTTGCACTTCGCTCGGCTGAAGTCGATATGACGGCATTGGTTGCAGGTATTGCAATGGGACTTGTTACGGATGGTCAGAAGTATGCGATCCTTTCCGATATTATGGGTCTTGAGGATCATGATGGTGATATGGATTTCAAGATCGCCGGTACAAAAGAGGGGATCACGGCACTTCAAATGGATATCAAGTTAGGAGGGATCGACCTCAATATCCTTAAAGAAGCGCTAGAGCAGGCAAGTCGCGGGAAAGCACATATCCTGAGTATTATGGAAGAGGCTGAGAAGAACATTGTCGAGAGCGAAGCGTTGCCAAGTACCGAGCACTTCATGATCAACCCAAGCAAGATCGGTGATATTATCGGTAAAGCGGGGGCAACGATCCGTGACATTATCGAGCGTTTCGAAGTAAGTATCGATCTTGACCGTGATGTCGGCGGGGTCAAAGTCTCCGGAGATGATAAAGAGAAAGTCGCTGCGGCAAAAGAGCACATTCAGAAGATCGCGGATGCACCTGTACGTAAACAGATGAGCTATGAAGTAGGAAAGACCTACAAAGGGAAGGTTAAGCGTATTGTAGACTTTGGTGTATTTGTTGAGATGCCAGATGGGTTCGATGCACTATTACATATCTCCAAGGTAGCGAAAGAGCGTGTGAACGACCTTGACGTACGTTACCATGAAGGAGATGAGATCGATGTTGTCGTGATGGAGCAAAAAGGCAAGAAGGTAGAGCTGGCAACACCGGAATATCTTGCATAGGAGCACCATATGGTAAGAGGAATTACGCGAAAGCTTATATCCGTATCTGCTATGGGTACAGTATTGCTGTTTAGCGGATGTAGTATGAGCACGACGGATCTGGCTTATCGTAACGATAGGGTGTTACTTCAGTTAGGGCATGCACATATTCAAATGCCTGCGACCAAAGTAGCCGAGCAGTTGGAAAACTTTGCAACACTCTATGTGACACATACACTGATCCGTTTTCCGACCGGTTCGCTTGCCGTTGTTGACAAGGCACGTACCGATACCCGTTATGAGTTCAACTATCCTTTAGCACATACGCTAAAGGTCGTATTTGATGCAAAATCGCTCTATCAGATCTACTATAATAGTTCTTTCTATGTATTCCAGTTACTGCTTGTAGACGGCTCCTATATCAATGTTATGGCAGAGCAGTTGGATGATCAGGGGCTCAATATGGTCTATGGTATGGATAATGATACATTACGCACTTTCCTCGAACCATTGATGCAAAATATCAGATCGTTACATCCTGTACGTACGATCAAAGGAAAAGAGGGTGCGATCTTAGGGCGCTGGACAAGCCGTAAGGTCCATCTTGAACCTTTGGTCATCCCTCGCCGTGATATGACCGGTATTTAGTAGAGTTTTAAACTTATTTGGCTATAATTATACCGTTTAACCGAAGTGATAAGTAGGGAAATCCGTTGCATTTATGTGCGGGTTGGCAGTGGTAACACTGTTTACGCTATCCGAACGGGCTTTGGGAAACAGTCGAAGAGACTTAAAATCTATTTATTCAAAGGATATAAAATGAAAAAGTTCTTTCTACTTTTCTTGGCACTAGGTGCTGCTGCATTCGCTGGTGAAGAAGCTGGTAAATCTATGATCGAAGCATACTCTGTAATCGCTGCAGGTGTTGGTCTTGGTCTTGCTGCACTTGGTGGTGCAATCGGTATGGGGCACACTGCTGCTGCAACTATCGCTGGTACAGCTAGAAACCCAGGTCTTGGTGGTAAACTTATGACTACAATGTTCATTGCACTAGCGATGATCGAAGCACAAGTTATCTATACGCTTGTTATTGCACTTATCGCACTTTACGCGAACCCATTCCTTTAATCAGGAAACTTTAAGGTTGTAGTGGTATAATTCCGCTACAACTTTTTGTTAATCCCTCATTTAATTTGATAGTCAAACTATCATCTTCTTAATGCGTCAGTGGTGGAACGGTAGACACGCTACCTTGAGGGGGTAGTGCCCTAGTGGTGTGGAGGTTCAAATCCTCTCTGACGCACCATCTATTAGCTTTTAATCTAAAAATATTCTATTCAACCTTTATAAATCCATCTATTAATATACAGTCTTAATTATCTTACAAAAATATCATTTACCAAAACTTTTCTGTAATTCGACTGATTTTTAGTAAAAAATACATAAAAGTCCCTGTTTTTGGGCACTTAGTGGCTTTTTTTTATGATTGTTTAAGATTAGTTTATGCTATAATAGCTTTATCTTAATCATATAAAGGAAGAAGAATGACAAAATCAGAATTTGTTGACTTGGTACAGAAAAATGGAGAGTATGAGAGCAAAGCAGCTGCAGAGAGAGCAGTAAAAGCATTTATCGACTCTGTTACAGAAGCATTGGTAAAAAAAGAGTCTGTTACTCTTGTAGGGTTTGGTACATTCTCTACTTCCGAAGTTGCAGAAAAATCAGGAACTGTACCTGGTACGAACAAAACATACACAAAACCTGCACACACAGCACCAAAGTTCAAATTTGGTAAAACACTTAAAGAAGCGGTTGCAGGGAACTAGTTTCTCCTGTTAGGTTCGGTACTTACCGAACCTAATGAACTACAAATAGTATTCAAAATATCTATCTTCACTTCTAAATTTTTTAATATAAAATTATCAAATCTTTTCATTAGCCATATGGTATAATCACGCAAAAAAAGAGTAATCATGGATTTAAGAGAAATGATCGGTCTTGGTGTAGCAGGTAACTTTGCACACCATTTGGAACAGGCTGGAGAGTTAGAAGACTTTAAAGATGTTGTAACGGAAGAGCTGGAAGCACCAAAGGGGATATTCCCCTTTTATCTACCTGGTTCCGAGAGCTTTTTGGGTCTTTACTGTATCGGTACGGATAGGTTGGATCTTCCTTCGTATGAGGCTAATGCACAGATGGAGCCTGAGATCGCTTTGGCCTGTGAGATAGTCTATGATGATGCTAATCGCGTAGTTGACCTGATCCCTCAGGCATTTACGGCATTCAATGACTGTACGATCAGAAAAGAGGGTGCAAAGAAGATCTCTGAGAAGAAGAGTTGGGGAGAGAACTCTAAGGGTATAGGGAATAAGTGGATCCCTATCGATCGCTTTGAAGAAGGTGGTATCATGGATCGCTATCAACTTTGCTCCTACCTAAGACGTGATGGGGTATTGCATCGTTATGGTGTGGATGCACCGCTTTGTGGATATAGCTATTTTTATGGTAAGTTGAAAAATTGGCTTATTGTGAAGATGAACGATCAACAAGATTTTGGACCGCTTGAAGATATTTCTGCACATTTAAAATCGTGCCAGTACCCTTCTTATGCCCTTATCTCTATTGGTGCAACCGCCTATGCGGAGTTTGGTGAGAAACACTATCTACAACATGGTGATGAAGTATATGTTGTTGCTTATGATAGAGAGAAAGATAGCGATGGACTAGAGAAGAGTGACAGCAAGATCATCTTGCATCAAAAAGTCTATTGATTCATGCTCCACAAGAGAGCGGGGCGTAAAAAAAGGGAGGGTTACTTGAACCACCCTTTAATCCGTTCGAATGCCGATTCGAACGTGCTTTTGTGAGGACGGCTTTCTACACCGTAGCTCTCTTGGAGTTTTTCAAGAAGATCTCTTTGTTCGTCATTGATCTTCTTAGGCAGTATCATCTTGACCTGAGCGATCAGGCGGCCTTTACGTCCTGAATGGACATCAGGGATACCCTCGCCCTCAAAAACGAACTGTTCTCTGTCTTTTGTCCCGGGTTTAAGTTCCAAGTCGAGTTCTCCTTTAAGTGTAGGAATGGAGATGGTCTCTCCCAAGATCGCTTGGGTGAAGAAAACGGGTACTTCGATGTAGATATCGCTCCCGTTTCGTACAAAGTGTTCATCTTCTTCGACAAAGAATGTGAGGTAGAGGTCTCCGCGTCTACCGTCTTTGGCTTCGTTCCCATAGCCTTGAGCACGTAAACGGTTCCCGCTGTCGACACCGGCAGGGATCTTGATGGTTACGGTTTCCTCTTTGGTCTCATACCCTTTACCCTGACAGCTAGGACACTTCTCTTCGATCTTTTTCCCGACACCATGACATTTAGGACACTCTTGTGTAAAGGTCATAAAACCTTGACGCATCATGATCTGTCCTTGCCCGCCACAATAGTCACAAGTACTTAGTTTACCCTCTTTTGCTCCTGTGCCGTCACAGTCACGACAGTATGTTTTATAGGTAATATCAATCTTTTTTTCACATCCGAAAACTGCTTCATTGAACTTAAGCGGTAGCTCTATCTCAAAGTCCATAGCATACTTTTGGCTTGGATCGCGTCTGCTGCGGCCAAAACCGCCTCCCATACCACCCATACCACCGAACATGGAGTTAAAGATATCCATAATGTCATCCATGCTGGCATTGCCTCCGAAACCGCCACCCATACCTTGGCCTTGAAGCCCTTCTTTACCATAACGGTCATAGATAGCACGCTTCTCATCATCGCTGAGCACCTGATAGGCCTCATTGATGATCTTGAATTTCTCTTCAGCCTCTTTATCGTCCGGATTACGGTCAGGATGGTATTTTAGCGCCAGTTTTCTATATGCTTTTTTCAGTTCGGCACCGGTACAGTCACGACTGACCTCCAGTACTTCATAATAATCCATTTCGCTCATACGCGTTGCTCCTCATACGGGATTTTCTTTGGGCGAATTCTACCATAATTTCGTTATAATGCGAAATTAAAAAAAAGGGTGATCTTATGGTAGTGCATATTGTAATGTTCCAGTTCAAAGATGAGAACAAAGAGGCGAATTTGATCCAGGCGAAGCAGATGTTGGAGAGCTTGATGGGTAGGGTACCGACACTAAGAAGTATGGATGTGGGGGTGAACTTTTCCCCGGAGGAAAGAGCGATGGATCTTAGTATTATCACGACCTTTGAAGATAAAGAGGGGCTGGAGTCGTATGCGGTACATCCTGAGCATCTAAAGGTGGTCGATTTTATCAAGCAGGTGGTCGAGTACTCCAAAGTGGTCGACTATGAAAAAACATTATAGGGTCAGTATAAAAGAATATTGATGAAAAAATACAAAATAGAAGCCTTTGAAAATCTGGTAGAAGCATTCGGTGCGTTACCCTCTATCGGGAAAAAGACGGCGATCCGTTTGGCATATCATGCAGTTATGGAGGATGGATTTGCTGCATTGAAGCTGGCACATGCTCTAGAGGATGCGGTCAATACCATTCAAAAGTGTAGCAAGTGTCACAATATGAGCGAAGATGAGCTCTGTACTATCTGTTCTGACCCGTACCGTGATACAAGCAAGCTCTGTATCGTACAGAGTGCAAAAGATATTCTAACGATCGAAGAGAGCGGGCAGTTCAATGGTGTCTATTATGTGATATCCCAAGTTCAGGATATGGATGAATCACATCTTTTCTATGCAGTTGAAGGTGTGGAGGAGATCATTTTTGCCTTTCCTCCGAGTATTGCGACCGATACGATGATCCTATATATTGAAGATAAGTTACAAGGGCTCAATATCAAGTTCACAAAGATCGCACAGGGTGTCCCTACGGGTGTAGAGTTGGAGAACATTGATATGATGTCACTCTCCCGTGCGCTTGAAGCAAGGGTGAAGATCTAACTAAAAAGAGGAGAGATAGGCGAATAGGCATCGGTAAGTATCTCAGGATTGTCGATACCGTATATTTTGTAGAGGGTAGCTGCGATGCTTAGCGGCTCGAACCAGTAGCTTCCCTCTTTGGGCTTAAGAAAGAGGCGGTTCACTGCTCCTTTATCTTCAAGTATGGTCTCTCCTACTACCCCTTGATGGTTAAAATAGCGTTTCCCTCCCAGTACATAGAGGTTCTGTAAGTTGCCATGGTCCCATCCATAGGCAGCATTTAAGTTGACATTCCTACCAAACTCTCCAAAGACCATAATAGAGATCGTATCCTCTTTCCCTTCCGCTTTTAAGTGTGCAATAGCCGAGTTGAGGGCATTAAAGAGCTGTTCCATCCTTGAAGGATAGTTCTTTGCATCATTATGGTCATCCCAACCTCCCAATCCTCCTGTTCCAATGGTGATGGCTTTGGTATCGGGATTCTTAACCAGTAATTTAACGGCTGTTTCAAGTTTTTTGGAAAATGAATCGGTATGGTAAGCATCCTCTCCAAGATCTGGTGTCGGTGCACTTGCGATCTCATCAAGAAAACGGCTTAAAGAGGCACGTTTATCAAAAGCATCTTTGATCTTTCCTTCAAGGTTCCCCTTTTGTGCAAGACGGTCCATTTTATAAGTAAGTTCCGGATCGAAACCTCCCTCCTCATCACTTCTATTATAGTTCTCTTCTTCTCTCTCTTCATCCGTGTAGTAGAACCATCTACGTACGTCACGCTTATAGGGATTATCAAGGTTCTCATTAATACCTACAGGTTTTAAATAACCTGGGAGTGGTGTGGTGAGATCTGTATAGAAGTAGGACTCTCCTTCCATGGTAACAAAAGGCATGAGGGTCTCTTCATTAATGATATCATGTGCTTGAAGGATGGCGGCAAGATTTGTAAGGACACCTCCTGTATTTTCCTGAAACGTTCCTCTTTGGTTCTGTGAAGTACAAACTCCATGTGCTTTATTCCCTTCATCTTCACGTACCTGAGAGTAGCAGGTGCGAAAGAGTGTCATATCACCGTTTTGTATGAGTTTTTCCATTATATCCCCACCAGCTTCTTGCCAACAGCCATGTTCTGTGGGAGTGATATTCCTAAAGTAGCTGTAGTAGCTCTTTTGGGAATGTTTCTCTATCTCTTCGAGATTAGTAATGTTACCTGCTAGTTGGCTTGCACCCCCATACATGAAAATAAGTATGGTTTGAGCTTGATTGTCGTTATATTGTGTCTGAGAGAATGATATAGTATCGATGTCAAGCTCATCTGCATAAGTTGCTAATGGCATCATTATCGCTGATCCAACTACCAATGAGAATTTTAGAAATGATCTTCGTTGCATTAGTGTACCTCTCTTTGCATATAGGTTAAATCTTTTCTTGAAATATAGTCTAGAATGATATAGGCGATATTTCGTTTATACTCTTCTCTTTTGCGTTCCTGTTTTTCAGGGTCGTCAAATGTAACGAACATATTGAACTGCCAGTAAAAGAGATCTTTGCCATCTTTTTGGTGGATCATATGATCTCTGAAAAGCTGTTTCTCTTCATCGGTCGCTTTTTGTGCAATGGTTGATTCAAATAGATAATCGACAAATGAATCAAGACTGGCAACATCATTACTGCTATTGTGATCGAAATGATCAAAAGAGATGAAGTTATCACTCCAGCCCGATCTTCCCCATGCATAGAAGTCATCTACTTTATCAGGATTGGCATGTTTAAGAAGTACACTACTGCGAATGTATCGGTGATAGTAGGCAAATGAAAGTGTATCCAAAGGTACGCGTTCTAGTTTTCCAAGTTTATATTTCATCGTTGCTTGATGCATATTCTCCAAGTTATTTTTGAGTGTACCGAATGTTCTTGCCTGATATAGATAAGAGATCTTCTTTGCAAGAGAGAAGAATGTTTCTTCAGCACTTTTGGGACGTTGGTTGTCAAGAAGATAGGTTTTTGAGCAGAGTATCTGAAGAAGAATATCCTGCCATGTTTCAGGGTGACTTGAGACGATTGTATCGGCGATATGTAGACGGCTCCTTTCGTCTTTCATCGGGAAGAAGAAGTCGATCAGTCGTCTTGTGACCCCGATCGTAAAATCATTGGATTTGACAAGCTCTCTGTAAAAGTCATCACCGTTATAGATAGTCGTACCAAAGAGGGAGAGAGGTTCTTGGTTTTCATTCAGACCCACTTCCAACGTATCATAGTCAGTATTGAGTTTCCAGTTCTGAAGGGCTTTGGCTGCTATAGGTACATGAGAGTCCTCAGTATCGAAAAGATAGATCTCAAGCATCTCCCTACCGTTATCTTCCGGACTTCTAAAACGTCTCCAGTTCTCTTCGCTCATCATATGGACATAGGTCATATAACGCATGCCGCTTTCTGTATTGAGCATTGTAACAATTCTGTTATAGACTCTTGAAATATCGGGAGTATGAGTCGAATCAAGCTCGTATGCCGGTGAGAACATAATGGTTTGGGTTAGGATGTAGGCGATCCAGTTATGAAAAAAGTACCGATCAAGCTCTTTCATTGCATAGAAACGGCTTAGGATCGTAATGGCTTGTGGCTGATAGTAGCTGTTATACTGATAAAAGTATGTATCGTCTAAAATATAGTTTTCCAGCCAAGCGATATCGGTACGATCCTCTGTGAGTGCACTCTGTATATCATTGATGAAGTTACCATCAGCTATCATTTTTTTCAGTTCAGGGAGTGGGTATCCGAAAAAGAGAGAGGTAAGCAGTTTGTCTGCAACATAGAGTTGTTGTGATGGATCTAACTGGTAGAAATCTTCATTAGTCAGAGGAGAGAGCTGGTAGTCGGATGTGGGCATATTCTTATAGTAGAAGATCAGGCCCTTATATTCTGAACGGTCGAACTCATCTTCGGGCTGATCATCTTGAGTAACAGTACTTTCCGTATTTGTAGAGGAGCTACTGCTTCCACCCCCGCAGTTGGTCAAAAAGAGTAACATCGCAACGAAAAGCAGGGTTCTATATAAAATCGTGAACTGTCTGGGCATCATACATAACCTTTGGATTTAGTAATTATAAAATCGTTGTATAGTGTAGGAAGAATTATAGAAGAAGAGTATTAGCTATGTATTACCGGAAAAGAGGGGGGAGAAGTGCTTTAGGAAGAGCTCTTCTCATCAATATATTTCTGTACGAACTTACGTACCTCATTGTAGACGAAGGAGTCTTTGTAGCCGTCTATTTTCCCTCCGCTTGCATTGGGGTGTCCCCCTCCGTTCCCGATCTGGGCTGCCATCTGCGATACATCCAGTTTGTTATTGCTTCTAAGTGAGAAGTTCCCTCTGAAGTTCACATCCATATAGAAGTCATAATCGGGATTATTGACAAGAAAGGTATTTCCGATGATAGAGGTATTCCCGACGTTATATCCGAGAATACCCTTGTAACCTTTATAGTAAATGGTCAGACGCTCTTTGTCTTTTGTAAGAAGATCGGTGACATAGAAAGCCACGAGGTTGTCTTTGGTATCGTTGATCTTCTGTTTGAAAAAGGCCTTTTTGATCTGGTGCAGGTCGTCATCTAGCTGGATCGGTGCTTCATGCATCAAGATACGCTCTCTCGCCGCTTCTATCATGAAGAGTTTGAAGGCTCTGTCCTCATCGGGGAAAAGGATACGGTTGATCTCTCTTGCTCCCGATATCATACCGAGCATGACCTTTCCATATTCAAACAGAGGGTCATCGCTCAGCCAGATGTCGATCGCATTGATCGCTTTGACGATCACCTCATATTCTCCTTCGGGGTCGAACCGGTAGTGTTGACGAAGCCAGTCATAAGTAATGAGTGTCGCACAGCGTGAGGTATCAAGGGTATACCACGCAAAACGTTCCGCAGCGTTCGCTCCTGTAGCATGGTGGTCTAGCAGTTGCAGTTTCGCACCGATACGCATAACCTCTTTCTCGATCCAGTTCGCCTCTTTTGTCGTAAGGTTCAGATCGGTAATGAGGATCAATCGCTCTATCTCCTCTTTTTGGGAGAGGAAGTTGTCCTGTTCGATCTGTTTGACGATCTCTTCAAGGCGGGCGGTCACTTCAGGGCCGTAGTTGGCATTGTAGCATTTGATATGTTCGAAACAGCGCTCTGTAAGGTATTGACAACCGTAGCCGTCAAGATCGATATGTGAAAGATGGTAGAGATGTTGTGTCACGGAGTAGCCCTTATTTTTTTAGAGAATGTCACTTAGCGTCAGCCCGTTAAGGAAGTCATCGATACGTGTTTGGAAGTTTGCCAAGAAAGGGGAGATGGCACATGTACCGATAGCACCGTTAGGACAAGTGTGCGAGTAGCTGCTACAGTCAAAGACCGCCGGTGCTTTCCCTTCGGCGGCAAGGATCACGCTTCGTACGGTGATCTCATCCATTTTCTGTGCCAATACGAATCCTCCGTGTGCACCCTTACGGGATTCGAGGATCCCCTCTTTCGCAAGACTCTGTAGGATCTTGGCTAAAAAACTTTTAGGGATGCTAAGCTCATTAGCGAGTTGTTCTGCTCCAATGGGTTTATCCGATTTGCGAATGGTGTCCAATGAGAGTAGGGCATATTCGCTTGCACGTGTTAATAACATTCTTGATCACTGCCTTCGTTTTAATTAAGAGTATTTTACTCTAATTAGATTATAGTTTCATTAAGCTTGGAACATAAGGCTTACAAAAGGTTATTATGATATGATTGCAGACTCATTTTTGAGAATAAACTACCAATCAGGAGGTCATTATGGCTTTAGATCAGGCGAAAAAAGCAGAAATTATTGCTAAGTACGCAAGAGGCGAAAACGATACAGGTTCAACAGAAGTACAGGTTGCACTACTTACAGAGAGAATCAAATACTTGACTGAACACCTTAAAACAAATAAAAAAGATCACTCTTCAAGACTTGGTCTTCTTAAACTCGTAGGGCAAAGAAGAAGATTGATGAGATACTTGAAAAAAGTCGATCTTGAGAGATGGCATACAATTAAAGATGCACTAGGAATTAGAAACTAATCCCTCCTTCTCTTCATAGACCACTACAAAATACCGGATCACCGGTATTTTTATCTTCAAATAAATTTTCTTACTTTTTGCAATTCTAAAAAAAGATGCTAAAATATTTCTATCTCTTAATTTGGGGGAGGGAGTATGGATGATAAAAATATATTATCGTTTGATCTTAATGGTAATCTTTATATGGAGCTTATCTCTTTATGGGGAAGAGATACATCAAGAAACGGTTCCCTCTATTGTTTCGGTAAAGTGGTTACAAACACACTATAAAGACCCATGTTTAGTTATTATAGATGTTCGTAAACCGGAGCTTTTTGCAAAAGGGCATTTGGAAAGAGCAATTAATATGCCGGTTTTTAGAGATCTTTTTGATCAAAATTTGATGTTACCTAAACTTGATTTTCTTAAAGAGATATTCTCTAAAGCCGGGATAGATAAAGATAGTATAGTCGTAGCGTATGGTGATGATCAAATGATATGGGCGGCACGTTTTTACTGGGTTAGTGAAGTATTGGGCCATAAAAAGGTAGGATTGCTTGGTGTTGGTTTCGGAAACTGGGAGAAAGGGACACTTCCTATAACAACAGAGACCTATACACCTGTTCGTAAAGAGTTCGTTCCCAATATCGATCATACGATCTTGGATACTCAGTTGAGTGTACTGATATCGATCGATAAGGATGTGATCATTGACGGTCGTCCAAAGGATTTCTATTTGGGAAAGAAGTCCCATGCCAAGCGCTATGGGCATATACCTAAAGCGTTGAACTACCCCGGACATATGAACTATGAGCATAATCTTTCCGGAAGTCACATTAAGAGTCTCTCCACCCTTGCTAAGCATTATAGTAAATTGCCTAAAAATAAAAAAATCATACTCTACTGTGAAGATGGTGCGGATGCTGCGCTGAACTATATTATTTTAAAGGAGTTGGGATATAAAGCTTCCGTATATGAAGGATCATGGCTGGAGTGGGGCAATAACCCGAACCTTCCGATAGAGAATCCTTCTGCAAAGGAGAAGTAGATGAGAGGTTCTCCTAAAGCATCGATTAGAAAACGGTTGACAGGTTTGATCTTGTCGATCATTACATTTGTTACACTATTAGCATATGCAATCTTTGCTCTATGGTACTACCATGATCAGAAGCAACAGAGTATTGAAGAGGCACGAACGGTTAGTTATGTTATTGCACAAGATCTAGCAAAGCTTATTCTTTTAAACAATATATCCGTTGCTTCGGATATTTCTGCTAAACTCGATTCCTTTCCTTTTTTAAATTGGTTAGTACTTTATAAAAAGGACGGAACGCCGATCTATCAATACTCCAAATCCCATCAGAACTTTGATGTTCCTCCCCTCCACAAAGAAGCACTGCCTCAAATGCATGAAAAGAGTGTTACGCACACATTGCAAGCAACCTACCAAGGACGCTATTTAGGGAATATTTTAATGGATATTAAAGTAAAAACAATTGGTGAGATCCTAAGCTCCCATACAATATGGTTTTTACTTTTTTATCTTCTTATGATCTTTGTTTCATATATGCTTGCTTCGTATTATGCCAAGCGGTTTACTCAGCCTATTGTAAAGTTAGTGGATTTTTTAACAACGATAGATCTTTCAAAGGCTTCAGGTAAACGAATAAGACTAGGGGATGAGAAGGAATTTTTTATTCTCGAAGAGAAAGTGAATACGATGTTGGATCGTTTAGAACACTCCTTAGCACAACAAAGAATTGCATCCGTAGCATTTGAAACCCCTAGCGGAATGATCATCACAGATGCGCAGAAGAGAGTGATACAGGTTAATCAGGCATATACAGAGATCACAGGATATACACAAGATGAAGTGATTGGGAAGAAACCTCCTGTTTTACGTTGTGAAGTGGAGGATAGTTCACTCTATGAAACTATTGAAAGAACACTATATGAGCAACATTACTGGGCAGGTGAGATCAAAAATTGTAAAAAAGACGGTAGTGCTTTTACGGAGTACTTGAGTATTCAGGAGGTTTACGATAATGAGATAGGGGCGGTTACTCATTATGTATTCTCTTTTATTGATCTAAGTATTCAAAAAGAGGTAGAAAACCGCGTGGCCTATTTGATGCAGTATGATCCATTGACCGGACTGGCAAATAAATCACTTCTTTTAAAAAAATTGGAAGAGACACTTACTGAAACACTAGCCAATGAGTGGCATGCAATGATCGGATTTGATATTAAAGATTTTAAAATGATCAATGATGCATATGGCTATGAGGTAGGAGATAGGATACTTCAAGAGATCACTGTAAGATTAAAAGATGCGTTTCCCGATAGTAGCTTGATTGCAAAGATCGGGATTGATGAGTTTATTCTCTGTTATCGTTCTCTTTCCCCAAAAAAAGAGGAAGCTGTTATGCAGGTGCAGATGATAGCGGAGTATCTTCACTCTATTATTTCCAAAACATTTTTTATCGGAGGTAATGCAATCTATCTCTCCATACAGGTAGGGATAAACCTCTATGATGCTTCACAGAAAAATGCAGATGTTATTTTAAAAAATACAGATGCTGCATTGCAGATCGCAAAAAAGAAAGAAGAAAAGATCGCTTTTTTCAATAAAGAGATAGAGGTGCAAGTGAAAGATCATGTCGATCTCTATACGGATCTTCAAATAGCATTGCAGCACGGTTCCTTTGAGCTTTACTATCAACCTCAATACGATAGAGAGGAGAAGATCTGTGGAGCTGAGGCATTGATCCGGTGGCATCATCCTCAAAGAGGCTTGGTCTCTCCTGTTGATTTTATTTCTATCGCGGAGAAGAGCGGGTTGATCATCGATATTGGGAAATGGGTTCTTCATGAAGCGTGTCAACAGATCGCACAATGGAGTGATGCAGGTTTGTTTACATCTTTACCCGTGTCAGTTAATGTAAGTGCAAAACAGTTTGCTGCATATGATTTTGTTCAGCAAGTACAGCATGCAGTAATTACAAATCGTATTCCCTATCATCTTTTGAAGCTTGAACTTGTCGAATCGGTATTATTGATCGATCATGAACATACAATACAGAAGATGGAATTGCTTAGACGTTTGGGTGTTCGTATATCAATGGATGATTTTGGAACAGGATACTCTTCATTGGAATATCTGAAGGTTCTTCCACTTGATCAGATTAAAATAGATAGATCTTTCATTATGCATATGCATACCAGCAAAAAAGACCTTGCAATTGTAAAAACGATGATCTCTTTGGCAGAAGCGTTCAAGTTTGAAGTAGTGGCAGAAGGCGTGGAACATGAAGAGGATGTAGCATTACTTAAAGCTTTAGGGTGTCATGTCTATCAGGGATATTACTACGCAAAGCCAGTACCGGTAAAAGAGTTTAATAAGTTTAGTGTTAGTGACTAAAGTTTATTGTGTGAAAAAGCATCATAAAGACTTGACAAAAGTACACTCAATGTTGTATAATGCGCCCAAGCATTTGAATTACGGTGCAAAAGTTTTAGGAAAAAGGAGGTCTGTAGATGAGTCAAGAAGAGAAAGATCTTGAGCAGACTCAACATGAAGAGCAGCAGACAGAAGAGACTGAAGCTCAAA
>JAMORY010000009.1 GCA_027063305.1 Sulfurovum sp.
TTCGCCCATTCAAATCACAAGTGCAATTTCACCTCAATCACGCCGCTAATTCCTTAGCAAATTCTTCGAAAAATACTTCATACGGCGTTCTAAAACCAAGCACTTTTCGTGGTCTGTGATTTATCTTGTCCTGTATGGTAACGATCTCCTCCTTAGATATGTGTGTAAAGTCGGTTTTCTTAGGAAGATACTGCCTTATCAATCCATTGGTATGCTCATTTAATCTTCTTTCCCATGAGTGATAGGGATTGGCAAAATAAAAGTCTGTTTCCAATACTTCCGATACCTGTTTGTGGTATGCGAACTCCTTTCCATTGTCACTGGTAATAGTCTTGAGAACAGGTTTGATCGGAATGAGCATTTCAATCAATGCACCGGTAACCACTTCAGCATGCTTGGAAGGTACGTGCTTTATCAGAGTGAATTTGGACTTTCTGTCAACCACCGTGACCAGCGCACCGATATGGTCTTTTCCTATGACCGTATCAATCTCAAGATCTCCGATACGCCGTTTCTTTTCAACGATCTTGGATTGGGTATCGATCATCCTTCTATCCTTGATGATCCCACGTTTTTGATAGGTATGGCTTCGTTTATGATACTTCTTGTTCTTGTGACGTAAGTACTTATAGAGTCTGCTGCCTCGTGCCTTATTGGCATAGATGAACCGGTAGATGGTTTCATGGGAAATTGTCTTCTGCAGGTCAATCTTCATCCGCCCTGCAATCTGCTCCGGTGACCATTGCTCCTTGAGCTTCTGGCGAATATATGTTTCTATCTGTTCGGTAATGACTGTATATTTGGGTTTGCTCTCTTGACGCTCTGTGGCATATCCATCTGCAGTTTGATATCGGTATTCATGAAGCTCTTTGTCCTCATTTCTTCTGAGCTCTCGACTTACTGTTGAGGGATGAACCTCTATGATTACAGCAATCTCTTTTTGTTTGTACCCTTGCTGTAATAAAGACCAAATTCGGTATCGTTTCCCTGGGGTTAATTGTTTGTGGGTCATACAATTCCTTTCTTTTTGGTCGAAAAAAGGATAACCTACATTCGGTTAGCCCTCTCTTTCTCGACTATCTTTCAGAAATTGCACTTATTGTTGGAATTGGCGTACAACCTGCCCCAACGCAATACCCCCGTCATTAGGCGGGAAATTGTTGGGGATGAGTGCATCGGGGAATCGTTCTAGAAGTAGCGATAGGAGTATGCTGTTTTGAAAGACCCCACCGCTGAGTATCAAAGGCAGTTTGCTGTAGGGTTCATAAACGGTAACAACCATCTCTACCAAAGTATGGAAGAACTTTGAAACCGCTACGGATACATCACGCTCACGTATCATTGCTTCAAGCATAGGAAGTATATTGATCTCACCGTTCTCATAAACAAACGGATAACTCCCCTCTACACCGCTCTCATACAACTCCTCAAGCCCCATCCCGCTCTCTCCCTCAAAGCTCATGACCTGACAGATACCAAGCATTGAAGCCACCGCATCGAACAAACGTCCGACCGATGAGCTATGCGGGGCGTTCAAGCCCTTTTGCCACATGAGATAAGCCGTTTTAAGCTCTGCTTGGCTAAAAGCTTCTGTCGCAGGGTTCTTTAGGCGAAATACCTCTTCACCATACAGGTCGAACAGCAAAGAGAGCGCTACGCGTCTTGGCTCTTTGACCGCTTTGGCTCCACCAAGGAGTTTAAAGTAGTTCAGGTGTCCCACTCTCTCATACCCTTCATAGTCGCATACCATGAACTCCCCACCCCAAAGTTTTCCGTCATCACCATATCCCGTACCGTCAAATGCCACACCGAAAACCTTGCCTGCGATGCCCTTTTCTGCCATCACTCCTAAGATGTGGGCATAGTGATGCTGCACTTCGTGAGTGAGGAGTGAGGAGTGAGGAGTGAGGAGTTGTTTTACTAATTTGGTTGATTCATATTCAGGGTGTTTGTCATGGACTAGTACTTCAGAGGTGAAGTCGTAGATACGTTCTAACGTTTCTATGTTCTTTTGGTAGTACGCCACCGAACCAATGCTGTCAAGGTCTCCAATGTGTGGAGAGAGGATCACCTGATCGTCAAAACCGATAGCGACCGTACTCTTCTGGTTGGCTCCCATTGCCAATGTTCGTTTGGTAAGTTTGAACGGCAAAGTGACACTTGCGGGAGCATACCCTCTGGCGCGTCTGAGCACCACTCTCTGTCCCTTTACCACCATCACCACCGAGTCATCACATCCGTTGACGATCTCCCTGTCATGGTCAAGCAGATAGTCATAGACACTGCTGAGTTTCTCCAACGACTCTCTTGTCGTACAGATGGGTTCATCTGTTACATTGGCGGAAGTGGCGACCAGAGGACGGTTAAGTTTATGTAGCAGAAGCAGGTGAAGCGGTGTATAGGGTAAGAACAGCCCGATACGAGATATATTGGGAGCGATTTGAGCGCTGAGCGTTGAGTGCTGAGCGTTGAGAAGAACAATAGGACGCTCTTTTGAAATCAAGAGCTTCTCTTCCATCTCATTTATATGAGCTAATTCTCTTGCCATCCGCATATCTTTGACCATCACCGCAAAGGGCTTGGTGGGTCTGCGTTTTCTCTCACGCAGTTTTCGCACTGCCTCTTCATTGGTCGCATCACACATCAGGTGGTATCCACCCACCCCTTTTACCGCAAGGATTTGTCCTTCTAACAAAAGTTGCGAAGCAACATCCAATAACTCCTCTCTCCTAACTCCTAACTCCTCACTTCTATCCCACAAGGATAGAGATGGTCCGCATTGATGGCAGCCAATGGGTTGTGCGTGGTAGCGTCTATCCAAAGGATCGGTATACTCCGCTTCACATGCTTTGCACATTTGAAAGAACTTCATGGAAGTATTTTTACGGTCATAAGGCAGGTCGTAGATGATGGAGTAGCGTACCCCGCAGTGGGTACAGGTGATAAAGGGGTAGCCGTAGCGGCGATTGCTCGGGTCAAAAAGCTCTCTCTCACACTCGGCACAGATGCTTACATCAGGAGGAATGCGTACGCTACGCTCTCCTTGCTCTTGTGTTTGCACGATCTGAAAATCCGAAAAATCTTCATAAGCTATCTCTTCAGTCTGTATCGTCTCAATGGAGGCAAGCGGAGGAAGTGTGGTTTGGAGTGTATGAAGAAACTCTTTGAGTGTATCAGGTGTGGTCGTCACGACGATATCCACACCCTGTGTGCCATTCTGTACCGTACCGCATAGCTTCAGATCGGATGCAACGCGGTAGACAAAAGGACGGAACCCTACCCCCTGCACCGTTCCGTTGATGAGGATATGATAGGTTCTTTGTGACATCTTATAGGCTTACTGCGATCCCGTATGCCAAAAGCACCCCTGAGATCACCGGCATGAACCGATACAGACGCGTAATACCAAGCAGTGGCTTTCCATCTTTAAAGATACCCAACTGTACTGCGGTCACATTCAATGCCGCCATGATGAAAAAGAGCAAAGAGGCTATACCTACTATCGTTGCCGAATAGTGGGTGAAACCGTAACGGTAAAGCAGTACGGCTGCAATGAACACACCTACATGACAGATCCCTACCAATGGGGTAAGCACCTCCTCTTTTTTGTTGACTCTCGCCAACTTAAAGTAGAAAAAAAGCAAATAGAGCATTAAAAAATACACGTTCAAGATCCTTTTAGAGAAATATTGCACGCATTATAGCAGATTAGAGATAGATCCCACCATGTACTGCACACTCTTTTCCTACAGGGAAGTTCTTAGGAAAAAGCAGTTCTCTCATTCCCATATGGCGCTGTATCCTTGCATAAAGCGCTTGGTTTGCCAGCGTCTCTCCAGTCAGCGTAACTGCACGCGTCTTTGTCTTTGCGATCAGTTGGGAGCTGATCTCGGAGATATAATCCCCAAACGACTCATAGATACTGTAGCAGATCAGGTTTGTCTCTACTCCTGCGACAAGATAGCTCATGATACTGGCTAAGAACGCATAGTTGTCAAAACGGTTATCCTGCACGTGCGTATCGATCTGGATACCCCCTTTACCAAGGAAGCTGAGCGCTTCTGCGGAGATCCCCTCAAAGCTTTCATCCTTAAGCTCCAACATGATCGCCGTAACAGTAAAGAGATCCACGTCACCGCTTAGGGCATCGAGCCTTGCATAGATCTTGGGAAAGTGTGCTTTATAGTTCTCGACAAGTCTGTCCGAACCTTCACGCAACTGTGCGATATGGCTGAACATACTGTCCGCTTCGAACGGATTGGGCGGTACGACATTGATCACCTCTTTTCCGTTGTAATATAGAAAATAAAGTGCACTGTCAAAGTGAATACCCACTGCTTTCTCTCCTATCTTTCCATGCTCCGCCAAGACAGAGAGCATCGAGCCTTTCCACTGCTCAAAGCGTCTCTCGTTGGAGTGTCCGGTACTAAAGGACTCCCCTTCAAGTATATTCACACGGCTTGTCTGCATACTCTCAAAACGATCCATCGCATCGATGAATATCCTACCGTTGACAGGTACTGCCGCAAGGTCATTGGCAATACTGACAACATCTTTATGGGTATTGACTACCGCAGGGAATACTACACGCTCCCCACCGATAAAGAATTTCATATCCTGATTGATAAAAAGCCTGCTATCTTTTTGAAAAGAGACCGGAAGATCGAAATCGACCAAAAAATCAGCTTTGGCATCCATTTCGCTCTCTTCATAGGAGATGTAGCTCAATCCTGCATTCATCAGCTCTCTTGCAAGAAGCATCGTCATACCGTCATCAGGGTATTTTGTCAGTGCCGTCGATCCGTAGAGTGCTTTCATCTCGTCACTCTTTGTCGAGACACGCACAATAGGACGCTCGATACTAAGAAGTGCATTGAACTCCTGCGTGACCATCATCATATGCGTATTCAATGCTTTGGCATCGGCAATGAGCAAGATCGTCTCGGCAAGCTTCTTCCCCGGTTCAGGTTTAAAGAAGAGCCGATAGCCGTTAGGGGTCTTCATCAAGACCCGTTTCCCTTTGGCAATAGCGGCGGCACTTACTTCAAAGAGCTTTCTAAAACTCCCTTTATCATTGGCATAACGCTCACTCTTTCCATCATTCATCTTCAGTGTAATACCACACTCGATACAACTGATAAGCGGGTAATCCTTACGTAAAGGATTGGATCTTCGCTCCGCTTCACACGATTCGCACGGTACGAGGAACTTCATGGTGGAGTTCGCTCTCTCGAACGGATATCCGGTCATGAACGGGTGTTGCGTACCGCATGAGTTACAGGAGGTAAAAGGGTAATAGTAGCGCGATGAGCTCACATCGAACATCTCTTTTTGGCAGGTAGGACACAATGAGATGTTCAGCGGTGCATGTACCATCTCTATCTCCTGTACTTGCGGCAAGGTATCACTGAAGTAGTGTCTGCTCGTACCAAGAAAGATCGATGCGGGCAGACGCTCATCCAATCCAAGCAGGAACGATTCGATCTTCTCATCCTCTTTTTCAAAGACCAATATGATCTTCTCCATTGTCTGAAGGATCTGCATTTTCATACTTTGCTCGATCGCATACGCACGGATCAGGTTTGTCAGATAGGGTTTATTGGACGTGAACGCCATTTCAAAAATAAAGTACATCGGAATCCTTGTGCAGAGATTTTATAGGGTATTTACTACACAACCAGAAGAAAGGAATACAAGTTATAAGGAGGTTTTGATATCATTTCGTTTTGGACAATAAAAATGACACTTCCCTCTTCTGGCTGTGGACTAAACACCGCTAAGATGACATCCTTGGTGTCATAGGGTTGGCACACGCCTCGACCACCTCTTCGAAGGAGACCTGTTTCTCTTTGGGTATCAGGGTGATCCCATCATCCGCCAAAGCCTTCAACGTCTCCTCTAAAAGTGCAGGCATCCGTGCCATGATCGTATCGGTCAGACCGTTCTTCACATCGATAATATCTTTCGGTATCATCGTTACCAACTCCACCTCTCCCATCGCTTCATGAAACGAACATATCTCAAGCATCATCGTAAGCTCCACTTCGTTCGCTGTTTTCCGTGTGGAACCAAAACCCATCATCTCCTCACCGCTATAGCGGAAGATCGTACCGGGTTCTCCCTCTTTAGAGTTGGTGGAGACGATCAAGATCTTATCGTACTCTTGGTAGTAGGTCATCAATGAAAACCCCAACAATCCGCCATCAACGATCGTCAGGTTCGAGGGGATCTCATAGTTAACCTCTATATATTTTGCCAGGTATGTTCCCAGGCCCTCATCATGGAACATGAGATTTCCCATACCAATCAGTGCTATTTTACGTTCTGTCATCATGTTCCTTTTTAAGCCAAGAGCAAAAGAGAAACGCAAAGCGCTCTTTTTCGATCTATGGGATTTTAGCAGGAGGCTTACGCCTCTTTCTGCTCTTTTACGAATTTTTCACCACCGAATGCAATGGCGATGTCACCTTCTCTCCAGTAGATGGTTCTCCATACCTGATAGTAGATATGGAAGATCACCCATACGATGATAAACCACATCGTATAGTGGTGAGAGATACGTACATCCATCAATGTACCGCCTGTAACAGGAATAGTCCAGTCGGTTGCTACATGTAACATCCACGGCCACCATGCACCGATACTACTCTCTCCTGAAGCCAACCCGTGAACATAGAGCTGCAACCCGGTCAAGAGCATCCACGCCAACAAGATGTGGAAGATCGTGAAATAGACCGTATTGAAACTGTCCGCATGAGAAGAATCGAAATTCTTTCTACGGTTGAGTGTCAACAGGTTCAAGAGCACTTCAAAGAACTCTTTGATATTCTGTTTTGTCGGGATCACCTTTCTCCACGGCTGCTCAAAACGCGAGAAGAAGTAGAGGTATGCCACAATGATCGATGTTACATCGAAGATGATCGCGACCATAAAGTGTCCCCAACGGTTCCATGCCATCACATACTTATCGACCGCAGGATCGGCAATGAAGGACTGATAGTACGGATGCCCGATATATAGCCCCGTCGCGATAGCGACGATCATAGAGAAGAAATTGACCCAGTGGATGGTTCGCATCGCCGGGGTCATTCTCTTAACGCTTTTGTATCCTTCTTTTTTCATGACGGACTCCTCTTAGAATGCACAGGTAGGGTCAACTTTATAAACCGCTAACTCTTTACCTTTAGTATCGACAACGTGAACCGCACATGCGATACACGGGTCGAAACTGTGGATGGTTCTGATGATCTCAAGCGGTTGCTCAGGATCGGCCACTTTCGTACCGATAAGCGCCGCTTCATATGCACCAAGCTGTCCTTTTTCATCTCTTGGACCGGCATTCCATGTAGACGGAACGATCGCTTGATAGTTGGTTACTTTACCGTCTTTGATACGCATCCAGTGTCCAAGTGCTCCACGCGGCGCTTCTGCAAGTCCGGCACCTTTACAGTCTTTAGCGACGACATCGAAATCGAACTCCGTCCAAGTACTGTCATCACCCATAGCGACGTTCTTCGCAAGTTCATCGACCCACTCCATCATCACGTCAGCCATAAGCTCGGTCTCGATCGCACGTGCCGCTGTTCTTCCCACCGTGGAGAAGAGCACTTCGATAGGAAGACCCGAACGCTTCAAGAAGTTACCGACATACTCGGTAATACGCTTGTCACCTTTAACGTATCCGATCACCATACGTGCCAATGGTCCAACCTCCATCGGTTGTCCGTCGTAACGCGGTGATTTGATCCAAGAGTATTTCTCTTCGGTTTTAAGGTATGCGTTACCGTCCTCTTTCTTCTCAAGACCGGTATATTTAGGAATGGTCGTACCATCGTACGGATGTTCAGGTTTTCCTGTTCCCTCATACCATGCGTGTGTGACATCCTCTGCGATCTTGTCGGTATCGACCTCGTACGCTTTGGTAAGGTCTCCACCCATTACGATACCTGACGGGAAGAGGTTCTCCGCATGGTAGAAGCCTGTATCGTCAAGTTTGAAGTCACCGTAACTGAGGTAGTTCAAGATACCGCCACCGGTACCTCCGACACCTTTGTATGTCGCTTCTTTATCGGTTGCCTCTTCAGCATACATCGTACCTGCCATATAGACATCCGGAAGGTATGCACCTTTGATGAACTCTCTTCCCTCTTTAAGCAAGGTCTTGAAGAGTGCGATACGTGCGGGGTTCTTGATGTCCTGAACACAGGTTACCCCACCAACGACGATCGATTGCGGGTGCGGGTTCTTACCACCGAAGATCGCTTGCATTTTTGCAAGGTCACGCTGAATATCAAGCGCTTTAAGGTAGTGTGCCACACCAATGAGGTTCTGCTCCGGTGTCAACTTATAGTGCGGGTTACCCCAGTAGCCGTTACCAAAGATACCGAGTCTTCCTTCCTTAACGAACTTGATGATACGGTCTTGGATCGCTTTAAAGTCCGCTGCGGCGGAAATATAAGGTTTGTGCCCTGCCACTTCCGCCCATTTTACCGCCTCTTTCGCTGTCGCTTCAGGGTCCGCTTTGGTCGCTGCGACCACATCGACGAAGTCAAGCGCATGAAGGTGATAGAAGTGAACCAAGTGGTCATGCACATAGAGTGCACCCTGGATCAGGTTTCTTACCAATCTCGCGTTCTTAGGGATGGTGATGTTGAACGCATCCTCAACCGCTTCGATACTTCTTTGGTAGTGCGTACCGGTACATACACCACAAATACGCATTGCCATCAAACCACAGTCACGCGGGTCACGGCCTTTCATAATGGTCTCCATACCACGGAACATCGTTGATGACGTATAGGCGTCAACGATCTTGTTGTTCTCATCGATGACCGCTTCTACCCTCAAGTGTCCTTCGATCCTTGTGATCGGGTCTACAATAATGTGTTTCTTGCTCATACTACATTCTCCTCACTAATTCTCTTCGCTTTTCTTACCCGCTACCGCACTCGCTGCTGCATGGATCGCGATCCCTACACCTGCAGCGGTCAATAGACCGAGACCGAACTCATCGACACTCTTCTCTACACCACCTGTAGGTGCTTTGATATTGGCGTTTGCCATCGGTCTTTCATATGCATACTTATCCCAGAAGTCAGGCTCACTACATCCGATACATCCACGACCGACACCGACCGGCCAGTTGACACCTTCGTTATAACGAACGATAGAACAGTTGTTGAACGTCATAGGCCCTTTACATCCGACCTTGTATAGACAGAAGTTGTTCTTCGCACCTTCGTCACCCCACTCTTCAACGAACTCACCCGCATCGAAGTGTGCACGTCTTTCACAGTTGTCATGGATTCTGTACCCAAACGCGAACTTCGGTCTAAGAAGAGAGTCAAGCTCAGGGATACCGCCGGTGAGTACATAGTGCAAGATCACACCGACCATATTGGACGGGTTGGCAGGACATGCAGGAATGTTGATGATAGGCTTACCTTTGACCACATCCATTACCCCTTTGGCATCGGTCGGGTTCGGTGCAGCTGCCGGAATACCTCCGAACGTCGCACAAGAACCGACCGCTACGACCGCTGCGGCATCTTTTGCCAAACGTGTCAAGTGATCGATGAAGGTCTCACCGTTCGCACCGATAGTTCCGTAGTATCCGTCCATACCCATTGGAACAGACCCCTCAACGAAGAGAAGATACTTCCCTTTAAAGTGCTCTACCGCATCTTCAAGCTGCTTTTCAGCCTGATGTCCCGCAGCTGCCATCAACGTTTCGTTGAACTCCAAAGAGATGATATCAAGAATGATCTCATCGATCTTTGGCCCGTCACTTCTAATAAGCGCTTCAGTGTTACCTGCACAGTCTTGTAGTTCGATCCAGATGACCGGAACACGGTTCATCAATACCGCCGCTTCAGCGACAAGCGGAGTAAATGAAGCAGGAAGCATCAACATCGCTGTCGTAGCGGAAGCCCACTTCATGAAATCACGTCTGTCAAGCCCCTCCTCTTCGATACTCTCTTTAAAGTCCATTCTGTTGTTCAACGGCGCAAGCGCCTTCAGCTCATCCAATCTCGCTCTACACTGTGCATAGAGCTTCTCATAATACGCATCACCTCTGTTGGTATTTACCTTGGCACTTTGTGCCGTAAAGAGGCTCTTGACCGAGTCGTGTTTATCGATACCCATGATCTTTCTCCTTTTTAGATTGATCCACCGACACCCCTGCGAAGAGTACCAATGAATAACTATTCAGTATTCTAAAGAAAAAAGACTTAAGTTGCAATGAATGAGCATTCATTTAAGAAAGAATTGCGTATAAAGTATCTATTTTTATCATCACTCAACACAAGAGTGTGATTACTGCATGGTACAAACGGAGCAGACGTCAAAGGAGCGGAAGATGAACGAAGCCTCCTCAATGCTTGCCGATCCGATCATGGCGCGTACGGCAACCCCCTTTTCACTTGCATTACCGTGACTGAGGTTCCACTGTGTCGGAACGATAATATCGTAGTGTGCGATCCGTCCTGACTTGACCACGCTACGGTGTATCAGCGATCCCCGCGCCGCTTCTACGGTTCCAACCCCTTCAAAATCGGTAGAGAGAAGCTTACTTTCAAGCATACAGGATGGTTGTGTGACATCGAGGTGTACCAAGGCTTCTTTGGCACGGTGTAACAATAAACCCACCTCATGGGTACGGGCAAATACGCGTGTAAGAAGTGAATCCTTATAGCGTTTGTGCAGACTTTTGATCAGCGGGTTCTTTGCAATGATCGCCCGTGCAAGCGGTCCTGTCTCAAACTGCTTTTGCTTATAGGAGACCGCTTTTGCCGTTGAATCCTCTTGGTTCGACTCCTCAACATAACGGACATCGACACTCGAAACAGTGGTTGCGGTCGCTTTACCCGACACAAACCCCATTCCTTCGCCAAAGACAATGAAACGGTCGTGGCTATGCCCCTTTTCCGCCATACCCGCTTCACCCAGCCTTTGCATCAATCTGCCCACATCCCCTTGGATACTATGCAGTTGCGATACCGAATCGATACCAAGATACGCCTCAAGCGGCATACCGACCATCATCTGCTCAAAGAAACGTATCGCCTCCTCGACCAAGGCAGTTGCCTGCATCACATCAACATAGGTAGGGTCACACGTCACCCCTCCCGGGACCGCATAGGAAGAGTGTGGCCACTGTCCGGCAAAGATCGCCAATGCTTTGGTAATGGTCGTGGAGATATAGCTCGCTTTGAGCGCATGGTTCTCCTGGGATCTTTTACCCGTAAGCGACTCGAAATGCGGTATCACGGTCATATAGAGCCACTTGACATGGTTTTGGATCAGTTCGCAGGCGAGTGTGAACTCCCGTATGGCATCGGCCTTGGGAGAGAGTGTTACATCGATACCCGATGCACGATAACCCGACTCGATGGCCTTGACCGCCGCCATAAGGTGTGCATGGTTACAGATACCGCAGACACGAGGGGTGATCACCAGCGCATCACGGGGTGCTTTCTTCTCCAATATCTGTTCTATACCTCTATAGAGCCCGAAACGGATGCGTACATCGGAGACGACCCCCGCTTCAAAAGAGAAGTCCAAAGAGGCTTCTCCTTCTATCTTTTCAATAAGCTTCTCAATCTTCATACGTTATGATCCTCTCTTCAAACCGCTTGATCTTAAAGCTCTTCGCCACACCCGTTGCAGTCAAGTAGGCACGTCTGGGAACACCCAACGGCATCGATGCGGGAATACCCATATGGGTCTTTGTCTCAAAGAGCACAGCTTTGGGAAAGGTCGGCTCGGTACAACCGAAACAGGGTGTGCCCACAACGGTCTTGGAACTGGTATCGTTCCAGAGTATCTTATTGCAACTTCCCCGTGTGTAAGGGCCTTGACACCCAAGCTCATAGAACAGACACCCCTCCTTGAGCCCAAAGCCTTTGGTATCGACCTTCCACTCAAAATATTCGTTACGGCTGCACCCTGTATGCACGGTAATATTGTAAAGCTCTTGCGGACGGCACATCGCATCCAAAGGGATACTACGCCCCTGTACGATCATCATCAGTACATACGAGAGCCATTTGGGGTGAATGGGACAACCCGGAAGGGAGATGAGCTTGGGTGAAAAGCGCTCAAAACGTGCTGTCTGCCTCTCCTCATCGAAAGCAAAGCCGCTAATAGCATCGGGGTCATACCCTTTGAATATCCCACCGAATGTCGCGCATGTTCCTGCCGTAACGATATGTTCAGCAACATTGGCATAGTACAGAGCGACATCGAGTATCTCAACCCCCTCTTTTACCATCCCCTGCTCACTAAAGGCCCCTTCAAGGATGAGAATGTCACAAGGGGCTTTACGCGCCAACACCTCATGAAGCATACAACTGCTCTCAAGTACGGGATGATAGACAAGTTCGAAATGCGAAAGTATGGAAAAAAGATCGGGATGGTTCAAAAAGGAGTGGGTGTTCCCGTTACATGTAATGGACTGAAGCCAAAGCAAGCGGGGTTTTAATGCCTCCACCGCTACGCCTTGAGGGCATTGTAGATGTTACGGGAGATATCATCGATGTAGTATTCGATCTCTTGAGGCAGCACGCCCTCCCCTTTGAGGAAGACCATACCGCCAAGATACCCCATAAAGAGACCGAAAGCCGAAAAGAAGTCCTGATCGCGCAGCTCTCCCGAAGCCACCCCGTCATCGAAGAAGATCATGATCTCGGTAATAAAGCCCGAAACACAGGTCATTCCTTCGCATCCTTCAGAGAATACCTCTCTGTTGGAGAGATAGACACGTAAGAAGTATTCGATCATCTCAGGTTTCTCTTTGGACATCACAAAATAGACCTCGACGATCCTTCGGATCTTCTCTTGTGCGCTCAGGTCGGTCTCATTGACCTCTCTGATCTTCGCACCGAGCACCTCGGAGGTGTACTTGATGATCTCTTGCGCCAAGATATCCTTGGACGAGAAGTAGTTGTAGAGGTTCCCCACGCTCATCCCCAGCTTTTTGGCAATATCGGGAATGGTCGTTTTATGGAAACCATGAAGGGAGAAGAGTTGCAAAGAAGCTTGCATGATCGATTCGCGTTTGCGTTCTTTTTTCTCTGTGGCAGTCACAGCGATCCTTTAAAAAACGGTGGCGCACGAAGTGTGCGCTTAATAGACATATTTTACCCAAATCCCTGTTAGAAAGAGGCGTGCCTACTCTTCAAAAATAATAATATCGTACACACTTTTGGCTACAAGCGCTTTTGAACTGTGTACCGAGCCGTTACGGTTGACCTTGCTTAGCTCCTCACGAAGTGCATCTATCTCCTCTTGCATCTTGTCGATCTGCTCTTTAAGCTGTAGTACTATATCGACACCGGCAAGGTTCACACCCATTTGACGTGTCAGACGTAAAATAAGCTTCATACGGTCGATGTCCCTCTGAGAGTAGAGGCGCATACGCCCCTGTGTTCTTGAAGGCTCGACCAGCCCTTCACGCTCATACTGACGCAATGTCTGCGGATGAATATCGAGCATTGACGCAACGACGGATATCAGATAGACCGGTTCATCATAACTGTGCATACATCAACTCCTTTTACAGTTTCTCTTCACACATCTTTCTAAGCTCAGGATCAAGCGAATCGACATCAGGAAGGACAATGTTCGCAATGAGGTACAAGTCACCCTTCATCGCTGTCTTTCTGTCAGGTACCCCTTTGCCTTTGAGTCTGAATTTCTGACCGTTCTTGGTATTCTTCGGTACTTTCAGCGACACCTCTTTCTCCGGTGTCTGTACCTGAACCTTTCCTCCGAACAGTGCCGCTTTCAACGGTACGTCAAAGGTTTTGTAGAGGTCGTTACCTTTTCTTTCGTACTCGCCTGAATCAGCTACTTCGACCTTAATGAGCAGGTCACCTCTGTGTCCATTGTACTCTTTTCCTTTACCACGGACCCTTAGCGTCTCACCGCTTTTGATCCCTGCGGGGATCTTGATGTCAAAACTTTGACCATTGACATTGATATGGTGCTTACCGCCGTTGACGGAGACCATGAACGGAATGGTGATCTTGGCATGAATATCCAGATCAGGCGTCTGGTATCCGCCAAATCCACCGGCGCCACTGCCACCAAATCCGCCAAATCCGCCAAATCCACCGGCGCCTGCACCGGCCGCGCCACCGCCGAACATTTGACGCAGGATCTCTTCGAGGTCCACTTCCGCTCCTTGCCCTCTGGCAAAGTCATGGAAGTTCTGACCGCCGAACATCTGATCACCGAACTGATCGTACTGCACTTTCTTCTCAGGGTCGCTCAACACTTCATATGCTGCGTTGATCTCCTTGAACTTATCTTGCGCCTCGGGATCTTTATTGATATCAGGGTGATACTTTCTTGCAAGTTTTCTATAGGCTTTTTTAATTTCGTCAGCACTCGCATTCTCGCTGACACCTAATGTTTCATATAGACTTTTTGACATGGCTCTTTCCTATTCCCTATATTTACAGATACCTAAAAACCTTTCTATTTTCAAAGGTAAAGAGATGGTGACAGTACACAAACCTTACACCACGCCCCATAGGGGTGATTGCGTTTGCAAGGTACAGGAGTACTGCCACTATCTCGACTGCATCCGTAAATACTTAATATTAGTTTAATTTTAGACGTATTATATCAGAAAAGTTTAGTCGATGTCAATCAAGTTTAGTTAATTTCTATAAATTTTAACCTTCTTTCTAAATATTTATATTCTCTTTGTACAATTACACTATGAAAACAACCCCCATTACAACCATCGACCACCCCGAAGTTCAGATCTACCAACGCTTAAGAGAGAACGCGTTCAGTAAAGACGGCTCGTTCATCGCCGACAGTCCCAATGTCGTCAAACTGCTTTTGGAAGCCGATGTTGAAGTAAAAAGCATCTTCGCCACACCGGAGTATTATGAGAAAAATGCCGACTTTCTGGCTCATTTTAACATTCCCGTTGCATACAGCGCGCCTAAAAGCGTGCTTGAAGAGGTGGTAGGACACAGACTACACCACAATGTGATGATGCATGCCGTTCGTCCTGAAGAAACGCCGTTAGAAGCACTGGATGATCACATTTTGATGCTTACCGAGATCAGTAACTCGGACAACATCGGTGCCATTGCAAGAAGTGCCGCCGCACTGGGAGTAAAGAGCTACCTCGT
>JAMORY010000010.1 GCA_027063305.1 Sulfurovum sp.
TAAGTTCATCTTTATCACTTTTTTATTAAAAAGTGCAAAAATTAAATCTCAAATAGACGTTGATTTGTTTACTTATATTTGGTTGTCAAAGATCACTTTACAAACGCTCAAACTCCCTAACTCAGGGCGTCTTACCAGTTAGCTTTCTAACAGCTCTCTGTGTTTGTGGACGCGTATTATAGACAAAAATCTCCCCCTTGTCAAGGGTTTTTTCGAAAATTATGCAAATTATTTTGTTTTTTTTCCAGTACTTACATTAATATAAATTAAAAATTGTCTTTTTCTATTTTATTAAGTGATTTTCGCCTACAATAGCGTTCATTACTTTGTTATGGAGGGGTCTATGCGATCATTCGTTCTATCTTTGTGTACCATCTTTTTTATCAATGGCTGTGTCGGTTCCCAAGAGCCTCAACCCAATAATGGTGTAAAGGCACAGACCCTCATAAAGGAGAATAGATCAGAGGCAAAAAGAGCGCAAGAGGAGTATATTGCACTACAAGAGAAGAGACGAAAAGAAGCTATGCTTTAAAATCTCTCTTTTTTTTCGTCAGGTTAACCTTAGATTAATCTCCCTCAACTATACTTCGAGACAAATATTACAAAATGAAAAGGATTATCAATGGCATTATACGATAGAGATTATGCTTCAACACAGGAAATAGGCTATGTACAAGAGTCGGCTTCTGTTGATTTTATGAAAAAAACATATCAGCTTCTTGCTGCAAGTATGATCGCAGCAGCAGCAGGTGCATATATAACGATGCCCTATGCAATGGCGGTAATGCAATATAAGTGGCTTATATTCGGAGCTGAACTGCTTGTTCTCTTTTTTGGATTGGGACTGTCAAGAGGTAAACCCGGATTAAATTTGGCAATGCTCTTTCTTTTTACATTTTTAACCGGTGTTTCTCTAGTACCTCTACTTGCAACGATCATTGGTATGGGGAACGGTGCATTGATCGGGAATGCTTTCTTGATGACATCCGTTCTATTTGGTGCACTCAGTTTGTTTGCGATCAATAGTAAAACAGACTTCTCCAGTTGGGGAAAACCTCTTTTTATTGTTATGATCGTTGTACTTGTTGCATCTTTGGTGAACTACTTTTTTCTTCAAAGTTCCCTTATGCATATTTTCATTACAGCAGCGATATTGATCCTATTCGGTCTTTTTACAATCTATGATACGCAGAATATTGCCAATGGAGCCTATGATTCACCGGTAGATGCGGCAGTTTCGCTTTATCTTGACTTTCTTAATATGTTCACTGCTATCCTTCAACTTCTAGGGATCATGGGAAGTGACGACTAAAACGATTTAGGGCACTTTCAATATAGTTTGGGTATAATCGCCCAAATTATACCTGCCCTATGATCGTATATATGGGCTTGAAGAGGAATCTATGACATCAACACTTTTTATCTTACAAATCGTTCTGGCAATTGCTATAACCATTGCCGTTCTACTGCAAAAAAGTTCAAGTATCGGCCTTGGCGCATACAGTGGTAGTAACGAATCTGTCTTTGGTGCGAAAGGACCTACGGGCTTTTTGGCCAAAATAACATTTGCCTTGGCGCTTGCATTCATTATCAATACCCTTGCCCTTGGCTTTCTCTATACAAAAGAGAGTACCAGTTCGGTAGCGGACAAGATCGTTCCTAAGAACAATACCGTTGTTCCTGCTTCTCCAATCGCTCCGACACAAGATGCACCGGCAGCACCGCAAACAAAATAGTACTCCTTTCCTACCTTCTTGGAGAGTGCATTTTTCACTCTCCCGATATAACACTCTACACCCATTAGCTATACAACTTTCCTAACAACAAGGTAAAAAAGGGTAAAATTCACTCAAATAAACCTCTAGGAGAGTACTATGATCAATGAGATCTTTGAACATGCAGAAGAACATATGGACAAGAGTATTGAAGCACTTAAGCGTGACTTTGCTTCACTAAGAACCGGTAAGGTTACAACAAGTATCGTTGACAATATCAAGGTCGACTACTATGGAACACCAACCCCATTGAACCAAGTGGGTAGCGTGATCGCAACAGATGCGACAACGATCAGTATCACACCTTGGGAGAAAAACCTTCTTAACGATATCGAGCGTGCCATTCAGGAAGCGAATATCGGTGTAAATCCTAACAATGACGGAGACTTCATTAAACTTTTCTTCCCCCCAATGACAAGTGAGCAAAGACAAGAGATCGTAAAACAGGCCAAAGCGATGGCTGAGAATGCACGTGTTGCTGTCAGAAATGTGCGTAAAGATGCCAACAACAAGATCAAAAAGCTTGAAAAAGATAAAGAGATCAGTGAAGATGAGTCTAAAAAAGCACAAGATGAGATCCAAAAGATCACTGATGCACATATTGCTAAGATCGATGAGCTCTTTAAGGCAAAAGAAGCGGACATCCTAAAGGTTTAATGATGAATGTCGAGCAAGTCTATAAGGATGCCAATGCACTATTGGAAGGACACTTTCTCCTAGCAAGTGGAAATCACTCCTCCCGTTATTTACAGAGTGCCAAAGTGCTTGAGTATCCACAAAAAGCCTCTGAGCTTACAGACGCACTGGCAAAGATGATCAAAGATGCCGGTATTGAGGTCGATACGGTCTGTGCACCTGCTCTTGGTGGTGTACTTGCCGGATATGAGCTCGCACGCTCATTGGGTGTAAGATCGATCTTTGTTGAAAAGAAAGATGGCGGAATGGAGCTTAGACGAGGGTTTAAGGTCTCAGAAGGAGAGAAGATCATTATCTGTGAAGACATTATTACAACCGGAGGCTCCGCTCTTAAAGCTGCACAGGCTATTGAGGCGCTAGGAGCAAAGGTCGTTGCTTTTGCATCTTTGGCAAATCGTGGTTTTTGTAAACGTCAAGGCAGTGATCTTGAGGCTAAGCCTGAGTGCAAACTTCCTCAGAATGTACCTCTCTTTTCATTAGCTGACTTTACATTTGAAATGTATACACCAGAAGAGTGTCCCATGTGTAAAGAGGGTTCGACCGCTATCAAACCCGGGAGCAAAGGCTAATTAGCCTTCTGCCTGCCAAACAAGTGCAGCATAACCGATATCAAGATCGACCTTTCGGGGTTTTATCTTGACTTCTGAGATCTCATAGTTCTCAACTTGATACTTCTCATAAAGCAGATCGATCTTTTCATCCAGCTCATCACTCAATGCAATGATATCCTCTTCTATTGCAGCAACTCGCTCTTCTGCTCGGCTCATTTCATCTCTCTCTTTGAGGATCTTGCCACCTTTATTGACAGCCCGCCCGATCTTGGCACTGCTTGTCTTTCCAAAAAGTGCGCTCAAAACGGCTATTCCCGTTTCGATCAGGGTACTAGTAGCATCTGCTGACTCCTTGGCAACACGCTCTTTTGCACGGGAAAGTCTATTTAAAAGTACTTTCTCTTTTTTTTCATAACGCTCTTGAAGCTTACTTATCTCCTCTTCTTTTTTCTCGTCAAGGTAGGCTTGTAGCCGTATTAGGAACGCTTTCTTACTCTCTTCAAGGTTAGACTCCATCTTGAGTTTTGAAACACGCCACAGCGTAATGGACTCTGTTTGATACAGATGGTTCTTCAAACCTTTGATCGCCGATCTTAACCCTTTGTCTTTGGCAACAATTGAAGGAAGTTCCATCTGAAGCATCTTTTCCGGAGCACTCTTAGGGTAGAGAGAGAAGTCACTCTCCTCCGTATAGGAGTCTGTCCAATCCAAATACTCCATATCAGGGTCCAATGGTAAGTAGCATATCTTCTCTACCAAAAGATCAATAGATCGTCTTTGTTGATAAAAACGTACTTTACACTTTGCTCCGATAGATGCACTGTAGCGATTCAATAGTGTTGGATCAGGTTCGTAGTGTTGAGGGATGGAGGGATCGATATGCTGATATCGGGTGTTTCTTTTCTTTATTTTTTGCATAGTTGGAGCAGTGGGCTCTTGATGTTTTTGTGCTTCCATCAATTGGGCTATCTCTTTTTTCTGCAGCGGTCCCTTAAGGTAGCTTAATACCCAGCGTGTAGTAAAGAGTCGAACCTCATCAAGGTGTGCACTTTTCAAGAAGAAGGTACGCTTTGGCAATGTACTAAGAAGCATCTTTAGCTTCTCCCGAACCCCTCTATCTTCCGTTTTTCCCTCCAGTCCATCGATCACACGCTCAATATCTTGCGGCGTTTGTAGTCTACCAATGAACCATGTTCCGATATTAGAGAGCCCTTTGTAGTCAAGATCGACAGGATTTTGTGTACTTAGAACAATACCGATACCAAAAGCCCTTGCCTGTTTTAACAAAGTAAGCATAGGCTCTTTACTTGGCGGATTTTTACTAGGAGGGAAAAATCCGAATATCTCATCCATATAGAGAAGTGCTCTTAATCTCGAAGTACCACTTTGCCGACGCATCCATGCGATATAGGTGTTAAGTAGAAGGGTGACAAAGAACATACGCTCTTCATCATTAAGATGCGCTATGGAGAATATTGCTACCTTTGCTCTCCCCTCCTGATCATAAAGCAGTTCATCTATATCTAGACTTTCACCCTGTAGCCATAGCGAGAAACTAGGGCTTGCCAAAAGTGCATTGAACTTACTGGCAAAAGTAAAACGCTTATCTTGAGGAAAGAAAAGCTCAAGATCCAAAACACCTATTTTATTGAATGGTGGGGTAATGATCTCTCCGATAAGACGTTCGATGCCTGTTGACTCACCTTTGAGCCAAGTGTGGGTAAGGAGCTTCGCTAATAGAATATATTGAGGCGAGTCCAAACTCTGTGTATCTTCATTGATCAAAGAGAGAAGACTGACCGCCGTACTTTTTACATATGACGCAAAAGAATCACTCTCTTCCATTATCTCTTGAGGGGGTACGGCCATTGAGGCAAGAATATTGATAGGCATACCGGCAGAACTTCCCGGAGTATAGATAGTCTTTGGGACATGATGAAGTCTGGCTACCCTTTCTGTTGTTTGATGCCAACTCTCGATCCCCTCTTTCCACTCTTTTGCTACTTTTTGCGCATAAAGTGCGGGGTCCTCACCCTTTGCCTCCGCCTCATCCTCGACCCAAGGCTGGAACCGGCTCGCAGAGAACGAAGGGTCGGTCAAGCAGAGATCACCCATATCACCCTTAGGGTCTATTACGATCACCGGTACGTTATCAATAGCCGCTTCTTCGATCAGTCCGATCCCAAGACCTGTTTTCCCCGATCCTGTCATTCCTATGATCGCAGCATGTGTCGTTAGATTTTTATTTTTTAGCAGAGTTAGTGCATCTGTAGGTTCTAAGCTACCCTTATCAACATCCTTCCCCAGATAAAAAAGCCCGAGTTTCTCATAGATCTCTTGCATAGTGTGCCTCCCCAATAGGACTTGTTTGAGTTATTGTAACGAAATTTAAAAATCGATCCGCTTAGCCGTTGATCATACTCAGGAGGTCGTCGTGTTCGTATCAGAGGCACTTGTAGGAGTAGAGGTATTCGTCTCCTGCGTTACCGTTGCAGTCGCTTTCTTTTTCTTAAGAGGTTTTTTCGTCTTCTTTTTCTTTGGTGCTGTGACAGCTTCCACCAAAAATGCAACCGGTTCTTTGTGCTTTTGCTGTAGTACGACCAATACGTTCTGTTCATCTCTAGTGATATCAAAAAGTACCATATCCCTAAAGACCGTATCGGTGTATGTCTCCTCTTCCAAACCCGTTGGTAAATGGAACGATTTTCCTTCTACACGCACAAGTCTATGTCCTTCTCGCAAAACCAGCCAACACACTTTTACATGAAAAAGATCATAGAGAGAGTGTCTGGTCTGTTCGATGCATAAACGGTCAAACTCTCCATTGGTTATGGTAAGATTGCCATCAGAGCTAGCGATATCGAGAAAAAGTGCTTTAAGTGCCTTTGCCTCCACTTTACTCTTCTCCAAATGTTCTTTAAGCTGATCGTTCGAATCACGCAGGAGATCTACACTTTTATAAAGAGGAGGAAGGATAAGCCCCATTAAAGCAATAGCGATCAATACTTCGATCAGTGTGAATGCCGCTCTTTTTGTACCCATTAGCCATCCATCAAACCGACACGGATCGCCTCTTCATAACTGGTCTCACCGGCAAGAAGCATCTCTTTTAATTTATCGGATATTGTTTTCATACCCCGTTTTTTCATTGCTTCTCTTACCTGATGATCGTTGAATCCATCTTTCATCATAGTTCTGACATCATCATCGATAATAAAAAGCTCTCCTATTGCTTGACGCCCCTTATATCCGGTGAAGTCACACTTTTTACAACCGACTGCCCGATAGTAGGTATGGTCAGAAGGTAGCCCTATCTCCTCTGTTAACACCGAGGAAAGAGAGGTCTCCTCTTTACAAGCACTACATAGCTTTCGGGTCAATCGCTGTGCTAGAACCCCTAAGAGTGTAGAGGAGATCAGGAAACTTTCGATCCCCATATCCATCAAACGGCTCAAAGAGGATGTTGCATCGTTCGTATGCAGCGTAGAGAGCAGTAAATGCCCCGTAAGTGCGGATCGAAGTGCAATATCTGCCGTTTCAGAATCTCGGATCTCCCCTACCATGATAATATCGGGGTCTTGCCGGAGAATAGAGCGCAGACCCGCTGCAAACGTTAGACCGACTTTCGTATTCACTTGTATCTGTGAGATATTGTCGGCATTGTACTCAACAGGATCCTCTACGGTAATAATGTTCTTATCTGGCGTAGCGATATGCTGTAAACAGGCATGAAGGGTCGTTGATTTTCCCGAACCGGTAGGTCCGGTCACAAGGATCATCCCGTGTGCATGAGAGAGAAGCTTATAGAGGTTCTTTGTGACATCTTCATGGAATCCCAACGATTCAAGTGTAGGGATATGCTCGCTTTGTGCAAGAATACGCATAACGACCCGCTCTCCATGATAGGTAGGCAAGATAGAGACCCTGACATCCAAGGTCTTTCCTGAAATGGAGATCTGCGTACGTCCATCCTGCGGTACTCTTTTTTCGGAGATATCGAGATTGGAGATGACCTTGATACGGTTGATGACCAAACCGATGATCATCTTTTCAAGGTCGAGGTGTTTTTTCAATGCACCATCAATACGTAGCCGTACTTCTCCTTTTCTCTCTCCGCTCTCAATATGAATATCACTCGCCCCTTTTTTAATCGCTTGAAAAAATAGGGAGTTCACCAGTTTGATGATCGGTGCGGACTCTTCATTGGAGAGAAGATCTTGAGAGTTTCGAATAAACTCCAAGAGATCATCTTCAACCTCTATGAGCTCTTCGGTCGCGGTGGACATCTCCTCAAAATCAGAGCCTGTTTGAATCTCCAAGAACTTGTTTTTAAGCCGTTCGAAACTCTCACTGTCAATGATCGTTACAGGATAGGATACGTCGAGTTTTGCCAAGTGGTTCAAGGCATCACCCATACGCTCCTCTTTTACCACCGCACGTTTCTCTCCATCGATCTGTGAGAAGAGCAGGTCATGCTTGATCGCAAGTTTGTGGTTGATCCCCTCTTCCCAAAGAGGCTCAAGGTTGACATCCTGTAAACGTGGGAACAACATGACTAGAATTCCTCCGTGGTATTGAGAATATCCAGATTACTTTTGGGCTCATTCGTATGATGTTTGATACGTCTTGCTGCTGGAGCTGTACTATCCTCTCCACTCACTCTCTTTTCCAATACCCTCTCGACAAGTCTATTATACTCTTCTTGAAGTTTATCCAGTTTCTCCAAGTGCTTTTTGAGCTTCTGAAGCTCATCACTTCTTCTTACAATATATGGAGTAAGATAGATCACGACGTTCGTTTCTCTATTTGCATTGGAGGTATGCGTAAAGAACATATCCCCTAACACAGGGATATCTCCAAGGATCGGTACTTTACTCACACCTACACCTTCGGAATTCTTGATAAGTCCTCCAAGAATGATCATTTCACCATTATTGACAATAGCCGTTGTCTTGACATCTCGTTTTGTCGTTGTCGGTCTATCTGCAGCGGGCGATTCATTCTCCAGTACATCTTCAATCGTTGTCACGACCTCCAAAGTCACTTTATTATTACTTGAGAGCCTTGGTTTGACCTTCAGTGTCAATCCGATATCCTCACGTGTATAATTGTTGACAACATTGGAGGAACCTTGGGTGGATTGCTGTGCCTGAGTCAAGATGGACATCGTACGTCCGACATAGATCTCCGCTTCTTTGTTATTCGTACAGAGAATAGAGGGTTCGCTCAAAATACGTGCTGCACCGTTCTGCTCCAAAAGATCCAGTTGTGCCCCAAGTGCGAATACCTGATCGACCGAATCGAACTTAAAGGCCGGATCTGTCTCCGTTCCGATAGGGTTTCCGTTATCATCATAGATCGTTTTTGTCTGGTTGGTATTCAGAAATGCCAATAGCCCCTGATCCATCTGTAATGCTTGCGCTCCCAAGTTCCCGGCAAGTGTGAACAGACCGTTTGAGGTAATCGCCCCTCCGTTCAATCCGTACTTCAATCCTACTTGTTCCGCCAAGCTGTTATCGATCTCGACGATACGTGCTTTTACATAGACCTGCACCTTCGGAATATCGATCTTTCTGACCGTTTCACGTATATTCTTGATCTGCTCACCGGTTGCCAGAACAATAAGAGCATTTCTTTCCACGTCGGAGACGACCATCGCTTTTGTCGGCTTAACCCCTTTTTTAGCTGTTTTTACGGCTACATTGTTCATCTGTGCCACTAGCTTGGAGAGGATCTTCTCCATCTCTTCCACATTGGAGTTCTTCAAGCGGATCACGTACATCTTTTGGGTTTGATCCTCCCCTTTGATATCAAGCTGCTTGATATAGCGTATCATTCGGTGGATGTTATCCTCTTTCCCTACAAGAATAATAGAGTTCGTCGCATCATCTTTAAAGATATCGACCTTTTCACTCTCAATGGTCTGAGGGAAGAGTTTTTTCGCCATATTCTGAGCATTGGGAAAGAGGTCTTTGACGCTGGAGTTCTTAAGCTGGATCACGACAGAGCGTTTGACACCCTTCTTTTCAATTGCATGGATCAGTTTGGAGATAGAACGCAGTGTTCGTGGTGTGGCCGTTATTGCTAGAACATTATTGTCTTTGAAAGATATCACTTTGTCGCTTCTTCCCAGAAGCGGTTTTATCTTTGCCCGAACAACCGCGGCATTGGCATGTTTAAGCGGGAACATCACTGTACGCATAGTATCCCCTTCGATCTGACTACTTACATCCAAGCCTTCTCCCGCTGCATCGGAAGCCTTAACGACCTTATAGAAATCACCCTGATCGATAATCGTTAGCCCTTTACTTGCCAGGATCGAGTTTGCCAAAGGGATAAGAGAGGACTTTTTGATCGGCTCTTGGGATACAAAATTGATCTTCCCTTTCAAGTCCGCATCGATCAAGATATTCTTATGGGTGATCTTTGAGACCATCTCGATAAAATCTCTCACACTGAGGTCTCGAAAATTCACATCGACCCGCTCTTCTGCCTGAAGGGTCAGCAGTGTGACCATACTTATAAGCCATAAAACTTTAATTAATCTCATATTCTAGCTCCATCTCTTGATTTCTTCTTTTGATCGTCAACGTAAGGTTCTGTATCTCTTTCATGTGTGAATAGATATTGAGTGCTGCACTATAACTGTTCAAAGGCTCACCATTGATCGCTGTAATGATATCGCCTCGTTTAAGTCCCAGTTGTGCAAATGGGCTTTTTCGTTTGACAAAGGTGACCTTGAAGCCTTCGATCCCATCTTTACCTTTTACCTCTTGAACACCGATATTTTTATAGATATCATCGATATTGTGCGTGTATCGGTCGATCAATGCACGGTCAACGATCTTTCTGTCTCCCGCATCTACGATACCGTCACTCTCGACCGTACGATCCGTTTGTGAAGGAGAAGCACTACGCACCGTACTGATAGAACCATTACTCTTAGAGAGTGGTTTTAACGATACTTCGTAAGTTTTCCCTTTTTTTGAAAAGAGTGCATAGGTACGTCCTGCATCTTCAAGCGTAAAGCCGTTGATCCTCTCTCCTCGCCCAAGCACTTTGCTCTTTCCTTTATATTTTACCGTTACGACAACGGTCTCGCCATCTTTATAGATCGCCAGCAAGGTGATATCTTTGATACTTCCTGCAGTTCGAGGCTTTCGCTTCTTAGGCTTCGGTGCTTTACTTTTTACAGGAGAAGAGGCCAGTCTTACACGGTAATATAGTGGTTTTGCCCTTACTTCTTCGATATGGTCCACCCCTGTTGAAGGCAACCATACTAGCGCAACAATGAACCATACCGACTTAACAAGAAGTAAGACCAGCAAAACACGGATCAGCAATGATATACGCGCTTGATCAAAAAGATGTTTCATAGTACCATCCTTCCTCTCCTTTTTTCAAAAGAGACTTGATCGATCCGATCTTCTCCGGGTCATCCATAGAGATATGAACACGACGCTCTTTCAGATCGATCTCACCGTGACAGCGACCAAAGCTTCCTTCTCCCTTTAGAGTGACCTTTTGAGGAGTAAGGATCGAGTAGACCAGTTCTACCTTGTCAACGGTAAGCGGTACCATGGAGGCAATGGTCCTATCAAGCGCTATTCCTCTAATGATCACACGATCATATAGAAGAAATATCGTTGCATCCAATGCCTTGGCAGAAGCGACGGTAACACCTTCATAGTAAACCTCAGGTGATCGGACGGAGAGTGTAAAGACCCCGCTTTTGATCGATGCTTCATTGATCTCGATACCCTCTTGTGCCGCTACTCTCTCCAACTGATAATAGAGATTCTCTTTAGGCATGAAAAGAATAACGGCGAACCATATCAGGAGTGTGTACCCTATCAGCTTCTTTACCACTTGCATTTGATCTCCATCGAATAGTTCTCTTTCTGTTTCTTGATCTGAAGATGCATGATCTGTACCGGTGTATTCAAAAGTTTCGTAAGAAGTTTATTCAACTCCGAAGGGGAGAGGTCTTTAAACGTACCGGTAAGTTTTTTACCCTTTTGTATCCACTTCCCTTTTGTTTGAGGAAGTATTTTTTGCAGTACTTTGACACGTGAAAGCACACCTTTATCCACCCAGATCCTTTTGAGTGCGCTCACCTCTTTCAGTATCACGATCTCATCATTGACACTTCGGTACTCTTCCAGATATTTCGTATGCTGTGTCTGCTTGTACATCAATGTGATCAATGCAAAAAAGATAGCCAGAATAACGATCATTTCATTCTTATAGCGTTGAAGTCCTACCATTTCTTCTCCATCGTAACGTATCCTTCCCCCTTCTCTTTGATCGTAAAGCCCTCTTTTTGGGCGAAACGTTCAAGCTTCTTGATATCACTACGCTTCTTTATCGAAAAATGAATTGTGCACCGATGGGCTTCGATACGTAACATATCCACTGTAATATCCTTTGAGATGATAGAGGAGAGCGCTTTGAGTATCGCTCTCTTTTCACGTTCACTCTTATCTATCTTCTGGTACTTTTCAATGATACTTTTTCGTGTATAGGGATTTTGAAGTCTTGGGTATGCCTGATACATCTCATCTTTCTTTTCGATCAGACTCTGCATATTCTTTCGGTACTCCCACCCCTCTGCGATCCACAGAAGACCAAAAGCGATGATGATGACCGAAAGCCATAATGTTTCTTTACCGCCAAGAAGAGAGGTGCTTTCCCCTTCTAAGGTTATTCCTTTTTTAGGTAGCGTTACACGGTAGGGGGAGACGACCTCGTCTCTCTCTAGTGCCGAGAGGGGAACGACCACTGCACTGCCCGAAAACGATACCAGTGCTTTTCCATCCCCTAAAGCGATAGGACGGGAGAGAGAGGTACTGACCTGATCGGCAAAGAATATCTTTTTCACATATATAGGATCGATACCTCTTGCTTGAAGAAAGGAGAGGATCTTATCTGGCTGATATGCGATAAACACCCACGTATCATCCTCTTTATAGACAAAATAGTGATAACTCCCTGCTTGATCGATCAACCCGTCAAAGAGTGACGCAGCGATTCGCTTCGCCTGATGGGTATATTTGATCGGCAGTGCCTCTTTCTTGATCGTATAGAACTCCGGTGTCAAGATGATATCCGTCGGCTTGTCAACCTTGATGTTCGGCATCTCCCGATAGACCCATAGAAGTTCTCTATCTTTCCCCATAAAACTCAAAACCGTTCACCTCTCCCTCTTGGTCTATGAATGAAAAAGCATATTGATGCTTCTTATATGTGTAGGATACGTCGCAATAGGATTGATTGATGAACGTATCTGCATACAGTTTACCCTCATATCGTATTCCAAACTTATCCAGTACTCTTTTAAGCGCTCCTTCTCCTGGAAACCACTCCTCTTTTACACTTGCGATGTCCAGATCGAAAAGCAATGCAACCGCTTCTTCGGAAAGGTAGCCACCTGCAACCTTGTTCCTTGCCGGATCCTTCGCAACGGGGAGGAAGACAAAGAACTTCTGCCATGGAACCTTCCCCACAGAAGGGTCGTCCGCCTCGAACTGGTAGCGGCTTAAGAGCTGAAGAAAGGCTTCATAGGCATATATCCCTCTCTTTAGCGATAGGTGCTCCACACCCTCTTCATCTTTCCATACACCTGTCTTCATCTGGGACAGAAGGATCTGACGTAATCTTTCAGGATCTAAAATACCATAGTTCTGTACGATCTTTTCCCAAAGTGTCTCTGCGGCATTATACTGTAATTGCATTAATGGTTCATTCTCAAAAGAGAGCCAGTTAAGGTTAATACCGTTACGAAGCGGACGGCAGGTAAGAAGCATGGAGAAACGCTCATCCTCACCACTAAGCGGTAACGGTGTTGCGTATAGTGTGTTATAGAGTGTTTTTCTCTCTTTGAAACGGGAGAGTATCTCTTTTATATCGTTAAAATAGAGATTTGCCTGTATCATCGCTTCTGTTGACGAGGCTTCCCCTCTTGCTTTATCCAGATAGGAGATCATCACGGTCGTAAGAGAGATCAGGACCATTAATACAGAGAGTGTAATGATCAGAGCGAACCCCCGTCTTTTACTATTTTTTTTGATATGGGGGAGGGAAGGTTTATCCATCTAAAAGCTCGGTTAAAGTAAAATTGCTTGATTTGAATAATTATATCGAAAAAAAATAAACACAAGGACGACCATGAAAAATACACATGCGACACTACCTGATACCTGCCGAGCACAAAGAGGATTCTCTCTGATCGAACTTCTTATAGTCATTGTCATTCTCGGTGGTCTTGTCGCCGTCGTCGCACCGGGGCTGATGGATTCTGCCGATCAAGCAAAACGCGATACTGTCTGCCTCAAGATGGACGACCTTAAAAAACGTCTTGATATGTTCAAGCTCGATAATGGGGTCTATCCTGATACGGAAGAGGGCTTTGAGGCACTCCTTAGCAATCCCGATACGGATAAATACCCTAATTATAGAGCAAAGCCCTACTTGAAGAAACTGCCTAAAGACTCATGGAAGACACCGTTCATCTATCTGAACAAAGGTGATGATGTCGAGATCATCTCATTAGGTGCCGATAAAAAAGAGGGTGGAGACGGGAACGCGAAGGATATCCTCTTCTCTCAATGTAATAAATGATCCCTCTCTCCCGCCTTTCAAGAAGCAGGTCCGCATTCTCTTTGATAGAGCTGCTTCTTGTTATCTTTATTATCTCTTTGATCTACTTTTTAGGATTTGACGGTGTAAGTCAGCCAAAAAAGAGACAGCCGACACTCTCTCCTCTTACGCTCAAAAAAAGCCTGCTTCATTCACCCATCCGCCACGGAGGAACACTGATGTGTATCGATGCATGTAACCGCTGCTATATTAGAAAAGATGTCACCACACCTTTTGAGCCGTATAAGGGAAAGATAGATCTTACTGATGCCAAAAGCTATATTGTTGACAAGGATGGGATATTGATACAACCTGAACTTGGCAGATACCAAGACCACCCCATCTGTCTTCTTTTCGATCTCTTTCCCAATGGAAGCAGCAGTCAATTGATACTGGAGACAAAAAAAGGGGTCTTCTACTTACCGACCTTTTTTGGAGAGCCACAAAAGTTCCCATCTCTTGAAGAGGCAAAAAGAGCATGGCTTCTGCATACCCACCCGCTCTCCCGTACAGGAGACTTCTATTGAGACAGGAACGACACGCTTTTACACTGATCGAAGTATTGATCTCCGTTCTGATCATCTCCACATCCATTCTCTATGTACTGAAGATCTATGGTCAGAACCATGCCCAGGCAAGCTATATATCTCAACGTAATAAAGCGGCTTTGGAAGATTCACTCTTCCTGACACAAAAAAGCCTTCGTTATCATAAAGAGGAGAAAAGCGCATACGATATACTCTCTGACCAAATGCATATCGATAGTCTTGAGAGCAGGAAGATCCTTCGGGGTATCTCACGGAACATTTACATTCCAGAACCCCAAAAGATCACCATGGAAGAGGATAGTGGATCGACCGCAGAGATACAGGAGATCAAGTTGAAGAAGAACTTCTCCTCTTCCTACTTTCATGTAAATATCATCGGACTGTAGAAGGCTGCTCTTCATAAAGATTAAAAAAGTATAATGGCATACAGAGATGATATGCCCGGTAAGGATCTACAAGAATGCTATTTAAATATAAAGGCTTTGACAAGAGCGGAAAACGTACCAAAGGTACTGTGACGGCAAATACACTTGAAGAGGCCGGACAGAAGTTGCGGAATCAAGGGATATATTATGAACAGATCACCCCTACCAAAAGCTTCTCTCTTGAAAGCCTGACACAGCGCCAAATGCCCGGAGAGATGCTTGCGGCTTTCTCTCATGAGCTCTCTTCCTATCTTGGGTCAGGGATGACCATACTCACAGCGATCAAACTACTGGAGAACCAACATGAAGGGGAGAAGCGCTATGTCTCCTTTTTGAACTCCCTCAAGACCATGATCGATGAGGGGCAGACCCTCTACCATGCGCTCAAAACACAAAAGGTCTATCGCTTACCGGAGTTCTATCTTCAGAGTTTAAAGGTTGCAGGAGAGGGAGGGAAGATGGTCGAGGTACTGACCAATATGGCTGCATTCTTCTCCTCACAGAACAAGGTCAAGGCACAAGTAAAAGGTGCCATGGTCTACCCTGCGGTGATCTTTGTCGTTGCGATCGGTATCATCAGTTTTCTCTTAGTAAGTGTCGTTCCTAAGATCGTAGGGGTCTTTGAAGATACCGATCAAGCCCTTCCGCGCATTACACAGATCGTTGTCGCAAGCAGTGACTTTTTGATCGCGAACTATCTTTATTTGCTTGGTGCTCTGATCGCACTGACCGCACTTTTCAAACTTGCCTATGCCAAGATATACCGGTTTCACCGTATGATCGATGCACTCATGCTTAAAGTACCTATGATAGGGACACTGATACAAAACCATGAGCTTTCACGCTTCAGCTATATTCTCTCTTTGATGCTCAGTTCCGGTGTCGCCTATGCCCAAGCGGTTCAACTTGCAAAAGAGACCTTTGGGAACTATGCGCTTAAAGACCTCTTCGAAGAGGCTTCTCAAAAGGTATTGGAAGGGAACAAGCTCTCGAACTCTCTACAGTTGAGCAAAGGCGTTCCGCTCAAACGGAACTTCATGCAGTCGCTGGCATTGGGGGAGGAGTCGAGTGAAGTGGCAAGTGTACTGGGGAACCTATCTGTTCTTTATGCGGAAGAGAACGATGAGAAGCTCAAGATCCTATTGAGCCTCCTAAACCCTTTCATGATGCTGCTTATCGGTGGCTTTGTCGGGATCATTATCGCTGCGATGATGCTTCCTATCTTTACTATGACACAAGGATTAAAATAAGTGAAAAAGGAATCAACTATGCTACAGACCTTTAGCAAGATCACCCTACTTCTCGGGTTTATCACCCCGTTCACCTATGCCGATACGATCGGCGGAGAGATCTCATTGGGACTCTTCTCGCATGCACCAAGCGGGATCGCTTCCTATCAAAGCAGTGCCACGGTCGACCTTGAGGATGACCTCTACTGGGATACGGAACAGGATCTTGTGCTAAAAGCCTATTTTGAACATCCGCTTCCTTTTATTCCGAACATCAAAGCTGAATATAGTGACCTCTCTCATTCAGGAAGCGGTACGGTCTATCAGTTCAACTGGGGGGATATCATCGACTTCTCGGGAACCCTCGATAACAATATGGACCTAAAGATGTACGATATGACCCTCTACTATGAACTGCTCGATAACCAGATCGTTGAGGCTGACCTTGGAGTGACCCTCCGCTATATTGACGGAACTATCGATATGCGTGCGACACCTGTTTCCGGAACACTCTCTGCTACCTATGAAGCGGTGGACTTCTCCGGTGCCGCACCGATGCTCTACACCAAGCTAAGAGCATACATCCCCTCGACCGATATTGCACTTCAGTTCGAAGGGAACGGTATCAGCTATGAAGATACGACCTTCTTTGACTATGAGATCAGTGCCCGATATACGTTTGCCATGGGTATAGGGATCGAGGCGGGGTATCGTCTTGTGCACCTCGATAGCAGCGATCTTGAAGATGGGCTTTATGTCGATGCGGACTTTCAGGGGCCTTACGCTTCAGTGGTATGGGATTTCTAATGGCAAAACAACGATTTAGAGATGTAAAACAGGGTAAGGTCAGCAGTAAAGTAGAGACGAAAAAAAAGTATACAGAGCAGTCAACATCGCATAAACGGCAATATGCAACGGTCAAAGACAAGCTCAAAGCATTTGTAACAGACAGTTTCATGCTGTTGATGCCTATTATGTATGTGGTGTTCTATCTTGTAATGGGCGGTCGTGAGGGGTTTGCCGAACACAAAGCACTGGGCTGGCTCTACATTCTTATACCGCTGATCATCGTTCAGACGATCTTTATGGTCAAGACCGGTCAAACACCCGGTTATCGTGCCTACGATATCGAAGTGGTCGATGCACGCACAGGAGAGAGACCTTCGCTCTTTTTGATACTCTTTCGCAATCTTAGCGCGGTACTCTCCGCAGCCACACTCTTTGGGTGGATACTCATGTTCTTCAGAAAAGACAACAAGAACCTTCACGATCTTCTTAGCGGAACGATCGTCGTCAAGAAACCATGAGGGTTCTCTTGACACCTTTGGCACTCCTTTTGAGTGCGTTCTACTTCTTCTACTTCGCACTGGTAGGGGTCTATGTTATCTTTATGCCCAAAGTATTGCTAGATGTCGGATATGATCCTTTTGAGGTCGGTGTGATCTATGCTGCCGCGCCTTTTATGCGCTTTTTACTCCCTTTTATCTTCCGTCACTTTATAGCGCTCACTCCCAAGGTCTATGTAGGGGCACTCATCGTTACCGCACTTACCACACTGCTCTTTTGGGGTACGATAACGCACTTTTCACTCTATTTATGTGCAAACCTGATCTTCGGCGCATCGATGGGGATCACCCTGCCTTATGTTGAGACCATCGCCCTGGCCGCACTTTCCAAAAGCCACTACGGCAAAGTTCGGCTATGGGGTTCTTTGGGCTTTATGGGGATCGCCCTATGGCTGGGAAAGGTACTCCACTCTCCCCAAGAGGCACTCTATTACCTCTCGGCCGTTACATTCCTGACCATGCTCTTTGGAACCCTTCTGGTACGCTACGACCGAACCCAACACACTTCCGTACAAGAGGATGCCACCTTTTCACTGGCACGCTACTGGGCATTCTGGGTCTCGGTCTTTTTGATGCAGGTCGGCTTTGGCGGTTTTTACAACTTCTTCACCATCTATGAGACCTCCCACGGTATCTCTTTGGAGATGACAAGCTGGATGTGGAGTTTTGGGGTAATATGTGAAATTGTCATGCTCTACTTCCAAGGACCGTTACTGCAAAGAAATCTGCTAAGGATCCTACAGTTCGCTACTCTTGTAACAGCCGGAAGATGGATGATGCTCTACCTCTTCCCCGACTCCGTTCTGCTAACTTTTGCATCACAATCGCTCCATGCGGTCAGTTTCGCACTCTACCATACCGCTGCGATCACCTATGTCTTTTCACTCTATACCCAGAAAAAGCTGGCACAGCAGTTCTTTTTGGGGATCGCTTTCGGATTGGGCGGCTCTGTCGGGGCGGTACTTTCGGGACGTATCTACGGAGAGTACCTCTTTTTGGTCGAATCGAGTATCACCCTAATGGCATTTGCCGTCCTTTTGATCCATCAACGGCGTAAGGAGCTGCAATGAGCACCTTTTCAATACCCGCAGTGATCTTTGCCGGAGGGAAAAGTAGTCGTATGGGAAAAGACAAAGCACTCCTGCCTTTTGGCGGAGCATCCTCTTTAAGCGCATTCCAATATCAGCGCCTTGGCAGATGGTTTTCCCAGGTCTATATCGCAACAAAAGAGAGAAAGTTCGACTTTGACGCACCGCTTATTTTTGATGCGTATGAGGGAGCCTCGCCTTTGGTCGCACTCGTTTCGGCATTTGAGGCGCTTCCCCAAGAAGAGATGCTTTTTGTTCTTAGTGTCGACGCACCTTTTATCACCAAAGAGGTCATTGCATCACTGATAGAGAAGATGCAAAAGAACCCTAGTTATGATGTGGTCGCAGCTGCTACCCAAGAAGGGGTCGAGCCCCTTTGTGCGATATACAGAAGAACTATTTTGCCTTATGCGAAAAAGGCACTTGCCAAAGATCGGCATAGAATGACCGCTCTACTCTCTTCCGTATCGAGCGAGACCGTTACATTTGAGAACGAGAAGCTGTTTCTTAATCTGAACCGCCCACATGAGTATGAGGCGGCACTTGCGTATGTCACTTCTTCAAAGAGAGAGGACGTTCATCTTCCAACATCTGGATCATAAGTTTTTTGGAGAAGAAGAGAAACTTCTCAAAGAGAGTACTATGGTACTTATCTTTATGGTAGATCATTAGGAAGTCACGTTTACACTCAAAGTTCTTCACCGGCACACGATGAAGTTTACCCTCTTGGATCTCATCCTCTACGGAGATCTTGGAGATACAGGTGAAGCACTCACGGTTCATCAAAATACTCTTGATCGACTCAGTATGCCCCAGTTCAAAGAAGATATTGAGATTATCGACCTTATCTTTGATATAGTCAAGGAATACCTCTCTGGTTCCTGAGCCCTCTTCTCTGAGTATCCAACGTTTCTCCGCCAATTCATCGATGAAACAGGGTTTTGCCAGTTCCTCTTGGGAAGTAACGACGATCAACTCATCGATACCGATCTTCTCTTTGATGATCTCCGAGCCCGAAACGAACCCCTCAACGAACCCGACATCGATCTCACCATTCTGGATCATGGTCGTTATCTCTTTGGTGTTACCCTCTTTCAGGGTGATCTTGACATCCGGGTAGGAGCTCATATAGCTACAGATGATCGAAGGCATCAGATAATCGACAATAGTCGTACTTGCTCCTACACGGATCATCCCTTTATTCTCCGAGTTCTGAAACTCATATTCGATATCGGAAAGTTTTTTAAAGAGCGGATCGATCTCTTTATAGAAAGCCCGTCCTACTTCATTGAGCACCAATTTTTTATTGATACGGTCAAATACCGGTCTTCCCAGAATATTCTCCAACTCTTTAATGGACATGGAAATAGCCGACTGACTGAGGTTCATATCTTTTGCCACGTTGGTCAAGTGCCCGGAAGCAACCACATTGAGAAATATCTCCATCTGTCTTAATGTTAATCTCATCTTATACTCACTTATTTGTTCTAAAAAATTTATTACGATTGACGATTTTATTGATTTTACTATTATATCAAAATTATGTTAGACTTTCGAAAAAATAATCAGTTTTTTTGAAGAAGACAGATTATATCAAGGATTTGAAACATGCCATTTTCTCCCGAAAATAGAAAAGGAACGCTTAGCGGTATCATTTTTGTCGCGATATTTGCCGCAGCAGCGACCTTTATTGCACAGCTAGGTCCGGTAAAAGCTTTGGGGCTCTCTCCGCTGGTCATCGGTATTGTCATGGGTATCTTCTATGCCAATACCCTCCACAACCAAACCCCTGCCGCATGGCAGGGGGGTATCACCTTCTCTGCAAAGAAGATCCTCCGTTTTGCGATCGTTCTTTACGGGTTCAGGCTTACGTTCCAAGAGATCGTTGCTGTCGGGATGGACGGATTTCTCGTCTCTCTCATTATGCTCACCTCTACCCTGATACTCGGTTCATGGCTGGGACATAAGATCTTTGGTATGGAGAAGGACACTTCCATCCTTACCGCTTCAGGTGCGGCTGTCTGTGGTGCGGCAGCGGTTCTGGCTACAGAGCCTGTACTCAAATCGGAAGAGTATAAAGCGGCTATTGCCGTATCTATGGTGGTACTTTTTGGTACTATCTCAATGTTCCTCTACCCCGTACTCTACACAGGATTGATTGAAAATGCAACAGGTTTCCTACATATGACAGCCAGAGAGTTCGGTATCTATGTCGGCGGCACCATCCATGAGGTAGCACAGGTCGTTGCGGTTCCTGCTTCTGTTCCCGGATCTCCAAAAGAGATGGCAGATGCCGCTGTCATCGTGAAGATGACCCGTGTAATCATGATCGCTCCGATGCTTATCGTGCTTGGGCTCTACCTTGCATGGGAAGCTAAAAAGGCTGGCGGGGAGAGCGGAGGAAAGATGAAGATCGTCATCCCTTGGTTTGCCGTTTACTTTATTATGGTCGCAGGGTTCAACTCACTGCACCTGCTACCTGAGAACCTCGTCAACCTCATCAACCAAGTTGACACTTTCTTATTGACTATGGCAATGACCGCCCTTGGAATGGGAACGATCTTCAGTAAGTTCAAAGGGCTTGGACTCGCACCACTCTATACGGCACTAAGTATGTTCTTATGGCTGGTTATCGGTGGATTTATAGTTACGAAGTTCATCGTAGAAGTGCTTTAGGTATCGCTACACAAAAGGAGGTACTGCCTCCTTTCTACTGCTCTCTTCTTAGCAACCCCACAAAACACCATACCTGCTTTTCATACATCACAGAAAGTTAGAAATATATCAATAAGTGGAAATCTTAGAATATTTTAAAATTAAAATTTAGTGGGAATAAATATATGGTGGCCACGAATGGACTCGAACCATCGACCACCACCATGTCAAGGTGGTGCTCTACCAACTGAGCTACGCGACCACATATTTTGTAGACGGGAATTATAGCGAAGAGAACTTAAAAGTTCCCTTACTGCTTTTCACATACCCAAGGGTTCTCTTTACATATCCGTTTAAGATAGTCCTGTGCTTCCGTATTACCTAGCAGAAGAGCCCCTTTAAAGTTCTCATAGGATTTGAGGATATCATGTTTTACCCCTTCACCCCAACCATAAAGAATTCCTACATTGAGTTTTGCATTGGCATCACCCTTATCGGCAGCCTGATTAAAGTAATCCAATGCCTTTTGCACATCTTTTGTACCACCCTTTCCTTCCAGATAGAGTGCTGCAAGATTGTTATATGCCTCTTTCATCCCCGATTTCGCCGCCTTCTCATACCAGTAGCGTGCCTTCTCGTATCCATGCTCCACTTTACCAAGCTGATGATAGAGTACTGCAAGGTTGTATGCAGCTTCGGCAACACCATGTTGAGCCGCTTTTTCATACCACATGATCGCCTTTTGGGTGTCTTGCTGAACACCTTTCCCTTGGGCATACATCAAAGCGACATTGAACTGCGATTGAGGATCACCGTTCTTTGCCAGAATATAGAACCCGTTCAACGCTTCGATATAGCTACCTCGATCATATGCTTCTGTAGCTTGGTCGAACTCTCCCGCATGGATCGTATTCAATAGCAACAGTATCCACCATAGACTCTTTTTCACTTCTTCTCCCTCTTATATCAATGTCTCTGCAATAAATGTCTTAGTGACCTTTCCACCAAAACGGTAGACACCCTCTTCATAACTAACATAGAGTTCATCTCCGCTAACGGGGTGTACTTTGATCATATCGGGAACACGCCCCTCCATATGATTACGGATGAAACAGGCGACCATCCCCGTACCGCAAGCAAGAGTCTCATCTTCCACCCCGCGCTCATAAGTGCGTACATACATCGCATCGTCGGTCACCTTGCAGATATTGACATTGGCATTGTACTTTTGGCGCAGTCTTCTAGCCTGTTCCAGATCGAACGTATCGATATTATCCCTAACGCTTAAGAGGTGCGGTACGCCTGAGTCTATCAACCACCAGGTCTCTCCATCTTCGACGATATCTTGTCGTTGGATATCGGGCTTGACCATATCGCTAACTACATAGAACCCGTTGATGGTTGCACGGATCACTCCCGCACCCGTGAGGAACTCTGCTTTACCGTCTTTACATATACCTTTTTCATGGGCGAAATGTGCCACGGCACGGCTGGCGTTCCCACACATCGCGGCATAGGAGCCGTCTGCATTGTAGAACTCCCACTCAAAATCATACTCAGGATGAGGAAGCACGACCACCATACCATCCGCACCCACACCGTTGTGTCTATGGCACAGTTTTTTTGCCAGTTCAGAACGATCCGCACGCTCTTGTGCGATAAAGATAATAAAATCGTTCCCATTGGCGGAATATTTGGTCACTGTCATGTAAACTCCTTTAAGATCGCCTCTTTTACTTTGGCGTATTCTACCCTAAGTTGGGTTTGATCCCCACTGTTATCGATGAGGAAGTCCGCCTTTTGGCGCTTCTGCTCGATTGGTATCTGCGCTGACAGACGCTTTTGTACTTCCTCTTTACTTAAACCGTCACGTGCCATCGTACGCTTTAACTGCACCTCTTTAGGTGCATAGACGACCAAGGTACGCGCTATAGGGTAGCGTCCCCCCTCAAAAAAGAGCGGAATATCGACAAAATAGGGCTTGGCCTTGGCATCTTCCTTGACTGCTTTTGCCTCTATGGCATCATAGATAAGCGGATGCAGCAGGCTCTCTAGTCGTTCACGGTCCGAAGGGTTCGAGAAGACGATCTCACCAAGGGCTTTTCTGTTCACTTTGCCCTCTTCGATCAGATGGGCACCGAACATCTTGGCGATCTTCTCTTTCTGCTCTTCCAGTACCTCATGGGCGATCTTGTCGGCATCGATCACACAAAAACCATCTTCACTGAACATCTTGGCTACGGTACTCTTTCCCGTTCCGATCCCTCCGGTCAATGCTACTGCATATGAAAATGCCATCTCTACCACTTCTTATACGATTGCAACTGCATACGGTCATAGTGGTAGATGTCGTCTCTAAACTGCAACACTCCGTCATAATCGACCCATGCGGTCAGATATATAATATCCACAGGTACCTTCTGCTTGAGCTTTAGGTAAACACTCTTCTTCCCCTCCAATATCTCTTCGGACCGGGCAAAGTCGATATCCGGTTCGAAGGTCGAAAAGGTCTCTAGCAGTGCCACCGGTTTCTGCAGGCGTACACATCCGTGACTGAAGGCTCGTTTGTCACGCTTGAAAAGCGGTTTGGTCGGTGTATCGTGCATATAGACCGAAAAGCGGTTAGGGAAGAGAAATTTGATCTTCCCAAGAGCATTTCGCTTACCGGGAAGTTGTGCAAAACGGTAAGGAACGCTTTTACTGTAGCGATACTGTGCCCAATCGACCGAAGCAGGATCGATCGGTTTGGCATTTTTCCCCCATCCGCTGAATATCTCTATTCCTTTACGCTTGAGAGAATAGGGGTCACGCAGTAATTTAGGGATCATCTCTTTTTGAATGATGCTCATAGGGATGTTCCAGTAGGGGTTAAGTACGATCATCTCCACCTCATCGGAGAAAATCGGTGTAGGATGGTTTGGTTTTCCGGTAATGACACGCATCTGCTGGATCAACCTTCCATCCTCTTCGAAGTAGAGCATAAAGAAAGGTATATTGATAATAATATGACGGTAAGGTTGACGTGGGTTAAGCCATTTGATACGATCAAGGTTCAAACGGATAGTGGTGATACGGCTCGATACGGGAACATTGATCGCACGTAAGGTAGCAGGCCCTACGACCCCATCGGCAGTGAGTCCGTGGCGTTCTTGAAAACGCTTGACCGCCTCTTGTAGGGGTGCATCATAAAGATCGCTCTCCTCTTCCACTGTCTCGTTCCGATACTCTCCTGTAACCTTTAGACGCTCCCTTAATGCATAGACCCCTTCGCTTCGCATTCCAGGACGTAATGTCCGATCCAGATAGACACGTTGCCATCCTCCCTGCGCCTCTATCTGTATATAGCGCACCAGTGCCCGTTGTAGCGCCCGGTAGTGATAGGCTTTGGGAACGGCATCTTGAAGCATCTTGCCAAGATCGGCTCCCATCATCGCCTTCTCCGCCATTGCCGCGGCATCGACCGTTGGACGGTAGAGTTCCCACTCCGTGCTGACATCATTGACCTTCAGGTTCGCTATGCGCGCCTGAAAAGCACCCCAGTTGATACTTCCGAAATAGGCATAATCCACATAAGCCTTATAGAGCAAAGAGATACGAAACTCCATCTCCATTTTCTGAAGAAAACTACTGGGAGTACGGTATAGACGGTAAGCGGTCTCTTCCAATATATGCATATCTTTATAGAGTCTGCTTTGGGGATCGAGCGTACCATCGTCCTTCATTGTGCTAAAGAGTGCCTTTGCAGGAGCGGAGAGCCCTTTTTCGTGCATCCAGACAGGCAAAAAGAGCAAACGTTTATAGAACTGTTTGAGATAGCTTTTATCGGGCTGGTCTACCAGAGAGTTATAGATCACATCGGTCGCATGTTCATCGAAGGCTATGCTTTTTGCCTCCAATACAACCGTACTCTGCATCCCCCAGATCAGCAGTAGTGCCACTATCCATTTTCGTACCGACTCCCATTGTCTTCTATGCTTCATCGTTCACTCACTTCCCTTACTGTTCTCGCTTAATGAAAATAATTATAGCGTAAACTTATCTTATAATAGTTAAACTTCTTGATGCTTTTGATCACTATAAAAAATGATCTTTTTTGAGAAGTTTATGTTAAAATAAATAATGCATTTTACTTTTGGATCGCCCTATTTGCTACTGCTTCTACTGCTTAATCCCTGCTTTTTCTGGTGTACAATACCAAGCAAAGAGCGATACTTCGCCAAAACGGAATGGATGGGGAAAAGTACCGTGCTATACATGCCTCAGATATGGCTAAGAGTACTACTTTTCACCCTGATGGTCATCACCCTTGCAGAACCCTTTGTATATGAACAGCGATCATCCCATCAAAGAAAGGGGCGGGATCTTATTCTTGCACTGGATGCAAGCGGCTCGATGGGAGAGAGCGGGTTCAATACCAAAGATCGCTTTAAAAGCAAGTATGATACCACCTTGACACTGGCTAGCGCGTTTATACGAAAGCGCCATGACGATAACATGGGCGTGGTTATTTTCGGAACGTTCGCATATACCGCTTCTCCTCTTACCTACGACCTTGATTCACTTGCCTACTTGCTACAGATGACCAATGTGGGGATCGCCGGAGAGAGTACTGCCATTGGTGATGCTATTATGCAGTCGCTAAGAACCCTCCGTTTCGGAGAGGCCGAACAAAAGGCGATCATTTTGATCACAGACGGCTTTCACAATGCCGGTAAGCATGCACCCAAAAGTGCGGTCGAAGCGGCAAAGAAGGCAGGGGTACGCATCTATACTATCGGCATCGGGAACAAGGGTGACTTCGATACTGCCTTGCTGGAGCGTATTGCCAAAGAGACCGGAGGAAAGAGCTATCGTGCAGCACATGCCGATACACTTGAATCTATTTTTCAAGAGATCAATACCCTTGAACCCTCACCGATACGTTCAGAGAACTACTTGAACAAAAGAGTGCTTATCTTCATTCCGCTCCTGACGGTACTGGGTCTTTTGATCTGGTGGGTTTTTGATGATATACGAAAGGAGAGAGAATGAGTCTGCTCTATCCGCAGTTTCTCTGGCTCCTTCTGCCCCTTGCACTGCTTGTTCTAAAGTGCCGACCAAGAAGAGTCCGCACATGTATCCATGCGATCATTATCCTACTGTTGATCCTCACACTCTCCCGTCCACGGATCGAACAGGGGGAGAGCACACGCCCTATAGAAGCGAAGGATATTCTTATCGCACTGGATATCTCCTACTCCATGCAAGCGGACGATATTACACCTAACCGCTACACCTATGCACGTAAGGTCATCGATGCCCTGCTGATGCAAAACCCCAACGACAATATCATGCTCATCGCCTTTACCACAAACCCGCTTCTACTCTCGCCACCTACTACCGACCATAGACTCGTCCGTACGGCACTTGAAGCACTTCAACTGGAGAATATCCTGACCAAGGGAACCTCGCTCGAACATCTGTTCAAAAAGATCGCATCGCTCGAACCGATAGAGAGGGAGGTGGTGCTCCTTACCGACGGAGGAGAAGAGCATGCACTTACACCTCTTACCGATACACTGGCGCATACACCGATGCATCTGCATATTTTGGCACTTGGCACGACACGCGGCACACCTATCCCACAAGCTGACGGCACCCTGCTCAAAGATGAAGCGGGGAACCTTGTTGTCTCACGTATCAATCCACTCCTTCGCCAGCTTGCCCATGCTCTTGGAGGCAACTACTTTGAAGCGACCGTCTCTCCGCAAAAGATCGCCGCGCGTATCAGCGAGACCTTTAAAAAACAACCTCGAACGACCATCAAAAGACACTATGCCTACACAGAGTTCTATATGCTTCCGCTCTTACTTGCGATCATACTCTTTTTGATGCTCCATACCCGATTTGTACGCTACCTAATCCTGCTTTTTGCCCTCTTTGGCGTAGAGCTTCACGCATCGTTCTTTGATCTGTTCAAACTCCAAAGTGCCTATGCACACTACCGCCAAGAAGAGTATAATACCACACGAAGCATACTCCTTGAGATCGAACACACCTCCTTACAACAGCAGTTTGCCCTTGCCAATACCGACTATAGACAACACCGTTATAAAAAGGCGATCGCACGTTACCAAAGTATCCGTTCACACTCACCCAAGATCAAACAGAAACTCTACTACAATATCGCCAACGCCTATGTCATGCTTCATAAATACGATAAAGCCAAACACTACTATAGTAAAACCTTACAATTAGGAGAGGATCGCGATGCCAGAGAGAATCTTGCGATGATCGCACTGCTACATGACCGGCACGATGCACCTCTTGGCAGGGAACGTCCCGTATCACAAAGCGACCAAAGCAAAAAGAGCGACGCTTTACAAGAATCAAAGAACAAAAGCACCTCACAAAAGGAGCAGTCGCATTCAGGAACGGGATCGGGAGGACAGACAAGACAAAGAAGCAACCCTAAACAGAAAGAACAGACGTACCTCGAACCGGATGAGAAGGCACCCCCGCATCTGCTCGGTTCGAAGGTCTATGAGCTGATCAATAAAGGATACATCCATGAAAAACAGCCTTGGTAGCACCCTTGCATACATCATCATGCTGACTCTTTCCCTCCTACATGGTGAGGATTTCACCTTTTTGCGACAGGTCGATACTCCCGATCCCTATGTAAAAGAGGGAGTGCTTCTTTTCATCGACCTCAACCAGACCAATCCCGATATCGTACTGCTTTTTGATTTCGATCTCAAAGCAAGTAGCGACTATGTTTTTAGACGTATCGACTCTAAAGAGAGCGATAGTTACCATAATGCCAAAGTGCACTACCTCTATCTGATCTACCCCTTGAAAGCAGGGGATATCGATATTGATTTTAGATTGACAAAACGGGTAACGAACGATGAGAGTGTCGCCTACAGCTTCTCCGGTGACCGCGATAACGTCAAAGGGCTTGTTACCAAGGACAGTAATATCACCCTGCCTCCGCTAAAACTGCATGTCAAACCTTTGCCAAAAGGTACGACACTTGTCGGTGACTTTACCCTTACCTATGCACTTCAAAAAAAAGAGGCCGTAGCGTATGAGCCTATCTCTTTTCGTGTTACGCTAAAAGGTAGAGGCTATCCGTCACTACTGGCATCGCTCTTTCCAAAGAAGGTACCATTCACACTGTTTACGGAAAAGCCCATTGTACAAAAAAGCCACTCCAAACGGGGTACGTTCAGTACCATCGTCTATCCAATGGCGCTATCTAGCGACCGTAACTTTACCACTCTGCCCATTACGATCCATGCCTTCGATCCTAAAAAAGAGCGCGCTTATACCCTGAAAGTCCCACCCGAAACGATCCACATCAAACCTATCGATGTCAATGCTCTTGTTGACAAGGTTGACACCCCGCCACCACTCCATACCAACTGGCAGTGGCTTGGAAGTGTTTTGGGGTATCTTTTGGCATTTGTCTCAGGCTTTGCTACGGCATGGTTTCTAAAGTGGCACAAAAGAGCCGCTCTACCATCCGGGCATCCGCTTGAGGTAAAGATCGATAACGCTCAAGATAAAAAGGCACTGCTTCAACTACTACTGGCACAACAAGGTCCACGCTTTAGCACGGTTATTGAAAAACTGGAGCGTGACCTTTACGGCAAGGAACGATACACATTGACATCACTCAAAAAAGAGGCAAAGGAGCAACTACAATGAAAAAGAAGATCACTCAACTTAAAAATGAACTGCAAAAAGCGGTCATCGGACAAGAAGCGATGATAGAGGGGCTACTTATTGGGCTACTGTGTAACGGGCACATCCTCATTGAAGGAGTACCGGGTCTTGCCAAGACCACTACGGTCAATGCCCTCTCCAAAGCACTGGGACTGGACTTCAAACGTATCCAGTTCACCCCCGACCTTCTTCCCTCCGATATTATCGGTGCGCAGATCTATGATCCGCAAACCCATAGCTTCAGTATTAAAAAGGGACCGCTCTTTACTAACCTGCTGCTTGCGGACGAGATCAACCGTGCCCCTTCCAAAGTGCAATCGGCACTGCTTGAAGTGATGCAGGAGCGTCAGGTGACCATTGCTGATGAAAGCTTTGTGCTGGAGAGACCTTTTCTTGTCATGGCGACCCAGAACCCCATTGAGCAAGAGGGGGTCTATGCCCTGCCTGAAGCACAGCTTGACCGCTTTATGATGAAACTGATCGTCACTCACAACAGCGAAGAAGAGGAGCTACAGATCATGCGAAAGGGTGCAACCAAAAGCTTTGCAGATGTGATGCAGGTGATGGACAAGAAGAGCCTTTTTGCACTACAAGAGGAGCTTGAAGCAATACACATCGACCCTGAACTTGAACGCTACATCATCCAGCTTATCAGTGCCACAAGAGAACCTGCACGATTTAAACTGGAAACACTGCAAGCAGATATCATGTACGGTGTCAGCCCCCGTGCCTCCATCGACCTCTACAAAGCTGCCAGAGCCAAAGCCTACCTCAGAGGAAACGATTTCGTGACACCTGCTGATATCGGTATGGTTGTGCATGATGTACTTAGACACCGTATCGTACTAAGCTATGAAGCCAGAGCCAAAGGGATAAAGAGTGATGAGGTCATTACCAAGATCGTGGAAACAGTGCAGATCCCGTAAGATCGGAATGAATAGTGAATAATTTATGTATGCGGTGCAATGGCTCCGCTTCTATACAATGGAGAGACAAATGAACTACACTTCCCCCATGATCAATAAAAACTTTTCACCCAAAAGCATACCCCCACTATTCGCTATTCACCATTCACTATTCACTAATTTTGGGGGCACTCCATGACACCGGAGTTCAAAGCGCTTCTTCTAAGATCCAGACAGGAAACCTATACGCATTTGAGCGGTCATAACCTTTCAAAACAACATGGTGAGGGGTATGACTTTGCCGAGCTTCGAGAGTATCAGATAGGCGATGATATCCGTAAGATCAACTGGACCATCACTGCCAAACTAGGAAAGCCCTACGTAAAGGAGTTGCATGCTAACAGGGAGCTTTATGTATCGGTAGCGGCACTGATGGATGGCAGCCTCTACTCTCAGGAAGGAAATGACAAACAACATACCATGACAGAGGCCGCAGCAATTCTGGGCTACGCTGCACAATACAACTATGACCTCTTTCAAGGTATATGCTTTAGTCAGGACCATACCTATGCGACACCTCCGACCAAACAGCTTTTCGAGATAGAACGCTTTTGCCAGAAGCTCTACGATACCCCTCTTTTGCATACCTCACTGCCTCTGCAACCTGCCCTCGACACACTCTTTTTGCGGCTCCATCGTCCCTCTCTTCTTTTTATTCTACACGATTTCCTAGAACCTATGGATCTCTCATTACTGGCACAGCGTCATGAGGTCATTGCCCTTGTAATACGCCATCCAGAAGAGGAGAACCCCCGTCTTCAAGGAGAGCTTACGCTCCATAACCCGCAGACAGCACAGCATATCGATACTTATATCTCAAAGAGAAGTATCACACGATATATCCAAAAAAGAGTAGAGAGTGATGAAAGAATGGTGGCTCACTTTTCCAAGCACCGCATACGATATGTGAAGATCATGACCACAGAATCGGTCATAGGGAAGATGTTAACGCTCTTTAGATAGTGGGGCGACACCCCACTGCTACACTAGACAAAAAGCAAGAATACAAAGACCACGAAGAGGATAAAGTGTAAGAACCCCTCCAGTACGTTCGTCTCACCATCATTGAAGTTGACCATGCTCACAAGCAAGGTCAGACCGATCATCATTGTCTGTATAGGTGTCAAAGAGAGGTTCAGTTCCAATCCTAAGTAGTATGAGACAACAATAACTGCCGGAATGGTCAGAAGTACCGTTGCCAAAGAGGCACCCAGTGCAATATTGATGACTGTTTGCATACGGTTATCCATCGCTGCACGTACCGCCGTAATGAGCTCGGGTGCGGCAGAGATGACCGCAACACCGACCGCACCGATCGCAAGCGGTAGCCCAAAGGTCTCTAAGGTATTTCCCATGAAGATGGAGAGTATTTCCGCAAGAACTCCGATAATGACAATGGAGATCACAAGGTTAAAACCATGATACCAAGCATTGATCTCTTCATGCGGATGGCACTCACCGCTCTCGATACAGGCATTTTTCTCTTCGGCACGGTACTCGAAAAAGTACTTATGCGACTTTAGCTGTACACGTGTAAATATGGTATAGAGAAGAATGAACACCACAACATTGAAGAACATAAAACGCTGATGATATTGTGGGTCCAAGAACTCAGGAAGCACCATCGCGATACCGATCGCCGTTAGCAACATGGAAAGATACGAATTGGAGGAGTCGACATTGTAAGGCTGCTCCCCATACTTCAATCCTCCAATGATCGCCGCAAGTCCCAAAAGACCGTTAATATCCAGCATGATCGCAGAGTAGATCGTATCACGGGCGAGGTTTGGGTTTTCCGCATGCATCATCATGATCACGATAATAACGATCTCCACAATGACCGCAGACATAGTCAAAATAAGCGTTCCGTAGGGTTCGCCGAACTTCTCGGCAAGCATCTCCGCATGGTGCGCTACCGACATCGCCGCATAGATAATGACAACGAACAAGATACCGAACCCTAACAGGTTCCCCATAGTGCTCTCGACAAGCGCATGTTCAAAGTAACTGATACCGGCAAAGGTCAGGATGGCAAGAAAGAGGCTGTACTCTTTTGAGAACTGCTTTAAGATATTCATGGAAGCATATCCATATAGTCACTTGAAGCATCGAGCCTGAACTTTCCATCCTCTTTGATAATACGAGGATCTCCCGCCTTCCACGCTTTTTTCAAACGTTTCATGACCTTCTCTTGTGCCTTTTTCTTCTCGATCCCATACGCTTTGAAGAACTTCTTCACACTGATATGTTCCGTTTCACGCTCAAGAACGATCTCTTCACCGATCACATCGATCGTCTCAGACTCATCTTTGCGATGTTCTAGTTGATGCATGTAGATCGTACGCATCTCATGGAACGCCTCTTTTAGAAGATCGATCTCTCCACGAAGTGTAGTCGATATCTGCTTGTTGGATTTTTTCAGATCTTTGACCGTACTTTTAAGGACGCTGATAGTCTCATCTTTGGCTGCAAGCAGTGCTTCGTAATCCTTCTTGTCACTACCCTCACTACTGTTACCTTCAGATAATTCTGACAGCGGCGTATTATCCGACTTTGTGTTGGTTACAGGTTGTTTCTCTTCCGCCGGTGATACAGAAGCATCCGAATCGATGACAATATAGAGCTTCCCCTCTACATCTTTCGCTTTTAGAATACCGCGCTTGATCTTTGCATAGACCGCCTGTCTTGAGATGCCGAGCTCTTTAGCGTACTCGGCCGGTTTCATCAACTTTTCCATACCTTACCCTTCTTGTTTACAATTGTGTAAACATCATAGCATAAGTTTAATGAAATGTTGACAATCAGAGGTTGACAACCCCTGTAAACTGACGCTATAAAGGGGTTTTGAGAATCTGAAAGGTTTACTTTTGCGTACCGTCAAGTACCGGTACGAAGAGGCATTGTTCAATGGTCTCTGAGGTGATACGACCATTCTTTTTGTAAAAGCGTGTCAAGATATGGTAGTTCTCACTCTGCTCTATAGGAGCTACCAAAATACCCCCTTCGGCCAACTGTTCAAAGATCACATCGGGGATCTTCTTTGCCGTTGCGGAAAAGAGAATACGCTCAAAAGGCGCATACTGTTTCCATCCGCGCTGACCATCGTCAAAGCGGGTGAAGATATTATGCATCTCCAATTCACTGAAGCGACGCTTTGCTTCTTTAAGGAGTTCATCGATACGCTCGATGGTAAAAACACGACGACAGATCTGTGCCAGTATCGCCGCTTGGTAACCGCTTCCACATCCGATCTCAAGTACGGAATCGACCCCTTTAAGCTCAAGATGCTGTGTCATTTTAGCTACGGTCAAAGGAGAAGATATCCACTGGCTCGCAGCAAGAGGCAATGCATCGAGCTTATAGGAGAGATGTCTGAACTCCGGCGGTACAAATGCTTCGCGGTCAACCGCTAAGAATGCCTCTTTGACATGAGGGTCCAAAGGAAAACGCTGCTCGATTTCGGCAACAAGACTTTGTCTGTTTCGTGTTTTGATCATTATGTTAGAACATCCCTTAAAATATTGACGGCATTCTACCTAAAATGTAATTAATCCATGACGATATAACGGCGTATCTTCTTGATCTCCCTAAAGTCTATCACACCCTCTATCGCCTCTTTAGTATCATCCATGATCACATCACCGTTAGGAGAGATAATCGCCGAAGAGCTTGCCATATCGCTGTCACTGCTGTTGGCAACGATCACGTAGGTCTGGTTCATAATGGCAAGGGCTTGTGAAAGTACTTCAAGGTGACGTTTTCTAGGCAATCCCCAGCGTGCCGGTACAAAGATCACATCCGCACCCTCTATCTGCTTCCACAGCTCTTTAAAGCGTAGTTCAAAACAGATCACGATGGCATATTTCACTCCCTCTATCTCAAAAGGTTTGATCTTCTTTTTCTTCCCTGCACGCAAGTAAAGATCTTCATCTCCCAACTTAAAGAGCTTTGCCTTCTCTTGACGATAGACGATCTTGTGCTTGTGAATAACGACCGCCTGATTGACAAAGGTATCATCCTCTTCCAATATAAGGGTCAAGACAAGTATCTGATCATCGATCTTCTGCTTCAATACCTTCAGTGCCATCGCAGAGAACTTCGCTGCTGTGGAGAGGTGCTCATAGTCATAGGCTGTGAGGTAAACTTCCGGCGCAACGATGATCTGCTTGTCCGCATTGGCATCGATATGTGCCAAAAGCGCATCAAGGTTGTGCTGGTATCGCTTGTCAGAAGGCAGTTGCAGGGCAACAACGGGCATCGGTTTTCGTCTATAAGGCATAGTGGCTCCTAGAAATCGTCAAGGTCCAGACTTCCTTTGGAGTAGTTGGTCACATTCCCCTCGAAGAAGTTGGTCTTTTGGTCGTTGAATTTTGAGAAGTTATCGACCCACTTGATCGGATGCTCGACATTATAGAGTTTCTCCAGTCCGACCGCATGGAGTCTTTGATCTGCTAGATATTTGATGTACTGCTCGATGATCTCATCGGTCAATCCCAATATCTGACCTTGGGTAATGTACGCCCCCCATTCGCTCTCAAGCTTTACCGCAGAACGGAACATCTCATAAACCTCTTCGATCAGCTCTTTGGTAAAGAGTTCGGGGCGTTCACGCTTGGTAGTATTGATCATGTTCTGGAAAATAAGCAGGTGTGTCACCTCATCACGCTGGATAAAGCGGATCATCTGCGCAGACCCTAACATCTTATCCGAACGTGCCAATGTGTAAAGATAGGTAAATCCGCTGTAGAAGTAGATACCTTCAAGGATCTGGTTGGCGAACATCGCTTTGACAATATTGTGATCGGTCGGATTTTTTGATAGCTCCTCATAGACCTTGGCAATGGCATCGTTCTTGTGTTTGAGTTTCATATCGCGTCGCCAAAGCTCATATATCTCTTCGGAGTTGGTGGAGATACTGTCAACCATCACTGCATAACTTTGTGAATGCAGCGCCTCCTCAAATGCCTGACGCACCAAAATAAGGTTGATCTCAGGAGAGGTGATGAATGGGTTCAGATTGTCGATAATATTATTGGTTTGAAGTGAATCCATAAAGATCAGTTGTGCCAAAACTTTATCATACGCCTGTTTCTCTGCATCGGTGAGATTCTTGTAGTCGTTGACATCACGCGTCATATCGACCTCTTTGGGAAACCATGTATTGTTGAGCATCATCTCCCACAGATTATACGCCCATTGATACTTAATGTCGTTTAACTCGAAGATACCTGTCGGATTCCCGCCGAATATCTTCCGCTCGTTCGTCTTCTCTTGTGAGTCGGGGTTATATATTTTCTTTCTTATCATAGATCTACCCTTTTGAATGAAGTGTTTTTTAAGCTATTATACACATCTATGTTGAAACTTCTCAACCCCTCCCAAATGCCGTTTCTTCCACCCTGATTTTATCTTTTTTTCAGTACGTTTGGCTAGACTCCCAAGTATGAAACCTATCAATAAAAAGAAACTCGATCAACTCCTGACCATCATCCCAGATCACCCTGAAGTTAGGCTGCTTCACTTTGCAGACAGCGGACTGGATATGCCTCTGCATCTACAGAGATTTTCCAAAGAGAAGGGGTATGAGTATCAGATCAACTGTACCGAACAGGCGTACTTCAGCTATATCGAAAAACAACTTGATCGCAGCAACCATACCAAAACACGCTACTTTGCACTCACGCGTCCACGTTATATCCAGCAGGGCAAGCTCTACGATTTCGTTTTTGTCACATCCGTCATTGCACCGGATACGAGAGAGGCGTTCTTGCAGCGTCTTCACCCTATCATCAAGAACGGCGGGAATATTCTTCTTTTCCTTCCCAAAGGCGATCATACACAACGCTTCGAGTGGATGCGATTACTGGAAGAGAACTACTATGTCGCCTCCAACACCATCGACGACCTCTTCGAGCACTACGACCTGCTCATCTCCAAAAAGATGCACGGATGGGGAGGGTGATCTTAGTGAGGAGTGAGGAGTGAGGAGTGAGGAAAGTTAATACACGCTCTCTTATCTCAAGCTTAGCAAAGGCAAAAATTGAACGATAACTTTACACACACACATCAAAAGATCCGCCAGTGGTATGCCCATAACGGACGGCATAACCTGCCGTGGCGTACTACCGGCGATCCTTACCGCATCTATCTTAGTGAAGTGATGCTTCAGCAGACACAGGTCAAGACTGTACTGGAGCGTTTCTACTTTCCCTTTTTAGAGAAGTTCCCTACCCTTGAGGCACTGGGTTCGGCACCACTGGATGATGTACTGAAGATGTGGGAGGGGCTGGGGTATTACAACCGTGCAAAGAATTTGCATAAAACAGCGCAAATCCTTCTATCTGAAGGGCAGGCACAAGGCACTGCCCCTACGCTACCTGAAAATATTGATGATCTTATAAAACTGCCCGGTATCGGGAAAAATACCGCCCATGCCGTTGCCGCATTCGCCTTTCATCAGCCCGTACCGGTCATGGAGGCCAATGTCAGACGTATCTTGTGCCGTATACACACCATCGAGAAGGTCAATGACAACAAAGTGTGGGAGCTTGCTTATAAGATGGTCGACAAGGAATATCCTTTCGATTACAATCAAGCCATGATGGACATCGGGGCGAATATCTGCCTGCCAAAAAAACCGTTATGTCACGAATGCCCTCTTAACGATATCTGCAAAGGGAAAGCAGAGCCCGAACGTTACCCGACCAAAGTACGCAAAAAAGTACCGACTAGAGAGGAGCATGTTCTTCTCTACTGCTATGATGACAAGCTTGCCCTCACCCAAAGAAGCGGCAATTTTCTGCATGGACTGTGGGGGTTTGAGAGTGTTGAGTCTCCTTTGTGTGCGGCTGAGTACATCGGTGAGGTCACCCATGCCTACACCCACTTCAAACTCATCTGTCATGTGCATGTGTATCATGAGAGTGACCCCTCACAGGCACATTACTTTACTATCGGCGAGATAGACAGACTTGCCATTTCCAAAGTAGACAAGAAGATTGTCAAACGCTACCTGCGTAGCGTTTGAGGTGAATAATTAATAATGAATAGTGAATAGTTTTGGTATGCTTTCTTTACAGAAAGCGTTTATTATAAAGAAGGTTAACTATGAATAAAGAAGAAGAGTTTGAACAGGCCATCACCAAAGTTCTGAAACTTTTAGGTGAAGACCCACAGCGTGAAGGCTTACTTAAAACCCCAAGCCGTGTTGTCAAAGCACTGAAGTTTTTGACCGAAGGGTACCACCAAGACCCCAAAGAGATCCTCAATCAGGCACTCTTTACCACCAGTAATGATGAGATGGTACTTGTGCGTGACATTGAGTTCTACTCTATGTGTGAACACCATATGCTTCCTATCATCGGACGGGCACATGTGGCGTACATTCCCGATGGAAAGGTGGTGGGACTGAGTAAAATACCACGCATTGTCAATGTCTATGCACGAAGACTCCAAATCCAAGAACAGATGACAGAGCAGATCGCCGATGCCATTCTTGAGACCATCAAACCCAAAGGGGTTGCCGTGGTACTTCATGCCCGTCACATGTGTATGGAGATGCGAGGCGTACAGAAGATCAACTCCACCACCGTCAGCTCCGCACTTCGCGGACTTTTCAAAAGTGACGAGCGTACCCGTAACGAGTTCTACAACCTCATTAACACCCCTACTCCTTCAAACTTCTAAGCAACTTTCGCTTGCTTGGAAGTAGCTTTAATATTTTCTTCTATTGACAGATATCAAGAGAAAAAAGATTAATTCGGAGTATAATCCTCCTCTTTTAACTTTGATTTAAGAAAAACAGCGTAATATGCAAAAAATCAATTAGGACAAAATATATCTTAATTAAAATGAAAATCGTTCTCAAAGGAATCGTATGAGAGTCTATTTGGACAACAACGCAACGACCATCGTCGATCCGCATGTCTTTGCGGAAATGGAACCCTACTTTGTGCAGAAGTACGGAAACCCCAATTCTCTTCACTCATTTGCCAGTGAAACACACCCTGCACTCAAAACGGCTATGGAGAAGATCTATGCCGGTATCCATGCACCCAAAGAGGACAGCGTGGTCATCACTTCCTGTGCGACAGAGAGTAACAACTGGGTCTTAAAAAGCATCTACTTCGAGCAGATACTTACAGGAAAGAAGAACCACATCGTTGTTTCCGAAGTAGAACACCCTTCCGTCATTGCTACGGCAAGATGGATCGAAAGCATGGGATGCAAGGTCACTTATCTGCCTATCAACCATGAGGGGCTCATCGAACCTGAGAAGCTCAGAGAGGTCATCACCGACAAAACGGCGCTTGTCTCTATTATGTGGGCGAACAATGAGACCGGTGCGATCTTCCCTGTCTATGAGATTGGAGAAATTTGTAGAGAGTTCGATGTACCGTTCCATACCGATGCGGTACAGGCCATCGGGAAAATACCTGTCGATGTGCAGGCACTCAATGTCGACTACATGACATTCTCGGCACACAAATTCCATGGACCAAAAGGGGTCGGCGCACTCTACATCAAAAAGGGCAGAGAGCTGACACCGTGTTTCCACGGTGGTTCACAAATGGGCGGTTACCGCTCAGGAACCCTCAACGTACCTGGAATCGTCGGTATGGGTAAAGCGATGGAAGCGGCCGTTGACGCACTTGATTTCGAAATGCACGATATTCGTGAAATGAGAGATGACTTTGAGGATGAACTCCTCAAGATCGAAGATACCTTCGTTGTCACACCAAGAGAGAAACGTACACCAAACACCACACTCATCTCCTTTAGAGGGATCGAGGGTGAAGCGATGCTGTGGGATCTCAACCGTGCAGGAATTGCTGCGAGTACGGGAAGTGCCTGTGCCAGTGAAGACCTTGAAGCCAACTCGGTCATGGAAGCCATCGGTGCAGCAGAAGACCTTGCACACACGGCTATCCGTTTCTCACTCAGCCGCTATACGACTGAAGAGGAGCTTGAGTACACACTTGAAGTGGTCAAAAAAGCCGTAGAGAGACTCAGAGGCATTTCAAGCTCTTACGCATATGCACCGGAGGGTCACGAAAGCGGCCTCGATGCGCATCATTGATAATGTAGGGTAGGCAATGCCTACCAATAAGAAAATACAGCATACAAATAATCTTTACGGCGAAAGCCCAAGAGAATAGAAATATACAACGCAAGACAAAGGATAGAAAATGGGATTTGACAGTCTGATCGGCGGTACCATCTGGGATGAGTACAGCCAAAAAGTACAGGATTTAATGAACAACCCTAAGAATATGGGTGAGATCACACAAGAGGAAGCCGAAGCGATGGGTACCAAGCTCATCGTTGCCGACTTCGGAGCAGAAAGCTGTGGAGATGCCGTACGTCTCTACTGGGCGGTTGACCCGAAAACCGACATCATTAAAGAGTCCAAGTTCAAAAGTTTCGGTTGCGGTACAGCCATCGCCTCTTCCGATACGATGGCAGAGCTGTGTAAAGGCAAGACAGTCGATGAAGCGGTAAAGATCACCAACATCGACGTTGAAAAAGCGATGCGTGACGAACCGGATACACCGGCCGTACCGCCACAAAAGATGCACTGTTCGGTCATGGCGTACGATGTCATCAAAAAAGCAGCCGCTCAATACAAAGGTGTCGATATGGAGAGCTTTGAAGAAGAGGTCATCGTATGTGAATGTGCCCGTGTCAGCCTCTCAACCCTTAGAGAGGTCATCCGCCTCAACGACCTTACCACAGTCGAGCAGATCACAGACTACACCAAAGCGGGAGCGTTCTGTAAATCATGTATCAGACCCGGTGGTCACGAAGAGAAAGATATCTACCTTGTAGATCTTCTTGAAGAGTATGAGAAAGAGAAAATGGCAAAAGCAGCCGATGCCAGCAGTGCCGGAGCGGATGTACCGTTTAAAGATATGACCATCGTACAAAAGATCAAAGCCGTAGACAAGGTCATCGACGACAACATCCGTCAAATGCTCATCATGGACGGTGGTGACATGGAGATCCTAGACATCAAGGAGAACGGGGAGAACATCGATATCTACATCCGATACCTCGGCGCATGTAGCGGTTGTGCCTCATCAAGCACAGGAACCCTCTTTGCGATCGAGAACATCCTCAAAGAGAAGCTCGATCCGAATATCAGAGTACTGCCGATATAGTCTTTCTCTCTGCTTTAACCATACGAAATGACCTCGGAGATCTCCCTCCGAAGGTCAAGTCTATCTTGACAAAAACAATCTTTTTTTGATAATGTATAGAGTGAATAACTTCAAAAAGGAGATTATCATGGGTTGCGGTAAAATGCTATAATAACTTCTTTTATTTATAAGCTATAGTAGCAAAAGCTGCTATAGTTGCTTATTTATTTTCTCCGTCTATAACTCAATGCTTCAAGTATATCACGTTTTTCGATAAGTGCATGCCCCTCGATATCGGCAATGGTACGCGCCACTTTTTTCACAGAAGCGATACTTCGATGTGAAAGTGAGAACTTCTCAATAGCTCCTTCTAAAATCTTCTGCGCATCGGCGGAGAGTTTGCAGTAGGTCTCTATCTCCTCTTCAGTTAGTTTACCGTTGAGTCTAATCTGCCCTCTGCCTTTTTGCCTTTTAAACGCCTCTATGACCGCTTTATGCATCGATTTTGAGCTCACATCCGCCTTGTCTCCGCTCTGTACCTCCTGCATCACCACAAAGAGGTCTATACGGTCAAGAAAGGGGTCTGAGAGCTTGTTTTTGTAACGTTGGATATCTTTTTGCGAACAGCGGCAGCTTTTGCTCTTTGAGAGCAGGTTTCCACACGGGCATGGGTTCTGTGCGGCTACGAACATAATATCCGCTTCATACTCCACTTTGGAGTGGACTCTGGAGATAAGCACACGCCTATCCTGAAGTGGTTCTCTTAGCGCTTCAAGCACCTGCTTTGAGAAGTGCGGAATCTCATCGAAAAAGAGCATCCCGTTATGGCTCAATGCCACCTCTCCTATTTTTGCCGTTCCCGAACCTCCCCCAAAGATAGAAGCGGATGTTGCAGTATGGTGTGGAGAGCGGCTTGGACGTACGGGTGAGAAGCTAGGCATCTGCCCGTCAAGGAACTGATGCTTGGCGATACTGAGCAGCTCCTTTTCACTTACAGGCGGCAGAATATACGGCAGTCGCTTGGCGATCATGCTCTTGCCGCATCCTGGGTTCCCCTCCATAAAGAAGTTGTGCATTCCCGCAGCAGCGATCAATGCGGCACGCTTGGCTACCATCTGCCCTTTAATCTCCTTGAAATCATAGGCATATCTCTCTTGATAGTAATACTTCTTTGTATTGACTTCCAGTTGCTTGGCATCGTAGTCAAACGCGATCTTCTGCGCTTCGAGTTTACCTGAGAGCATCAGTGCTATCGCCTCTTTCAGCGTCTCTACGGCAATAAAATCGACACCGGAGATATGCTTGAGGTATACCATTGCCTCTTTGGGCACCATCGCCCGTTTGATCCTCCCCTTCTCTTTGAGTGACAATATCAGAGGAAAGAGCATCGAAGAGCTTTTGATACGCCCGTCAAGTCCAAGCTCCCCAAAAACGTAAAGCTCCTCTTCCACGAACGCCTTTTTATTCAATGCGATCAAAAGTGCCAAAGGCAGGTCAAAATGGCTACCCGATTTCTTCATCTCCGACGGACTCAAACCGATAGTGATCTTTAACGGCGGAAAGACGAACTCATTGACAAGCAGTGCCGATTTGACACGCTCTTTTGCCTCCTGTATGTCCGAACTGGCAAGCCCCACCACTGCAAAGCCCGGTAATCCTTTGGTAAAGGTTGCTTCCACCTCCACCACCTGTGCATTCACACCCTCCAATGTTGCACAGAGAAGACGATTGACAATAGCTTCCTCTTTGGGTTTGACTTTGATCTGTTTTTGTTTGGTATTGGATTGTTTTGCATTCATAGTGAAAGTATGAACTATTTTTGAAAGAGAGGGTAAAAATATGTCATATTGTCATATTTTGAGAAAATTTTTGATTTGAATGGGCGAAGTATATCTCAAAAAAAGGCTCAGAGTGCGGTAGATTGTGCCTGAGGTTCAGAGACGTACACTAAGTACGTCGCAAGAACATCTGGTGCAAGATGCCGTGCTATGATGTCTTTTTTCTTTTTTTCCACTCTTTTTCGAACTTTTTTCGTTTCATATATGAGAGCTTCTCAATAAACACCTTCCCATCCAAGTGGTCCATCTCATGCTGCATGGCGATGGAGAGGAAGTCATCATCTTCAATGGTCTGTTTTTCACCGAAGCGGTCGAAATATTCTATTTTGACATGCTTGGCACGCTCTACCTCTTCATAGACACCCGGAACGGAGAGGCACCCTTCTTGGAATTTGGTAGAACCGTCTTTTTCGATGATGACCGGATTGATCATCTCTAACGTGTTCTCTTTGGGCTGTTCATCTTCGCCTTCAGGAATGTTCTCTAAAGGGATATTGATGATCAGTGCACGCCAATCGACACCGATCTGAATAGCCGCAAGCCCTACACCGTTCTTGGCACGCATGGTATCATACATATCATCCAGCAGTGTGTGCAACTCCTCATCAAAACGTTCGACCTCCTTAGAGACCATTTTAAGACGTTTATCGGGATAGACTACGATCTCTCTTACCATGGTTCACTCCACCTTTTTATGTAAAGCTTTTGGTCAATACCTGATCGATCAGACCGTACTCGACCGCCTCTTTGGCCGACATAAAGTTGTCTCTGTCGGTATCTTTTTCGATCTGCTTGACCTTTTTACCTGTCTTCTGTGCCAAAATAGCGTTAAGCGTATCTTTAAGACGTTTGATCTCTTCAGCTTGAATGAGGATATCGGTTGCCTGTCCCTGCGCACCACCGAGCGGCTGGTGGATCATAATACGGGCGTTTGGCAATGCGTAACGCTTCCCTTCCGTTCCCGATGCAAGTAAGAAGGCACCCATAGATGCTGCTTGACCGATACAGATGGTCACGATATCGGGCTTGATGTAGTTCATCGTATCAAAGATAGAGAACCCTGAAGTAATCACACCACCCGGAGAGTTGATGTAGAAGTAGATATCTTTATCGGGATCCTGCGCTTCAAGAAAAAGCAGCTGTGCTACGACAGAAGATGCGACCGCATCATTGATCTCGCCGCTTAGCATAATAATACGGTCTTTAAGAAGACGCGAATAGATATCGTAGCTGCGTTCACCACGCCCTGTCTGTTCTACAACGTATGGAATATAACTCATGAATTGCCTTTGTTTAATAGATAGTAAAATGGATTATTCTTACCCAAATTTGGGATTAAATCGATTTGAATATACATTAAAAAAGTTAACGGAGAGTGTCGGGATGAAGTATCCCGACATGTAAATAACTACTTCTCTTCAAGTCCAAGAAGTTTTCCGAAGAGTTTATCTTCGATCATTCCCATCTTCACAGCTGGAAGAAGGTTGTTCTCTTGGTAGTACTTGATGACTGCTTGAGGGTCTTGACCGCTCATTAGCGCTTCATAGTAGATCGCTTGAGATACTTCTTGATCGTCAACCGTTACCTCTTTCTCTTTTGCAAGTGCATCAACGATGAATGTCGCTTTTACCGATTTCTCAGCTTCGTCTCTCATCTCTTCACGAAGAGCTTCTACCTTTTCTGGGTTCTCTTTATATTCGTTAAGCTCTTCTTCGCTCATCTCTCTTGCTTTTGCATTGATCTTCGCATCGATCTCTTGCTCAACAATATTGTTAGGCAATGCAAAGTCAAACTGCTCTACCAACGCTTCGATCAGTTTTGGCTTAAGCTCTTCTTGATAAAGCTTAGCGAGTTTTTCATTGACCACTTGCTCCTTGAGTCTCTCTTTGAGTGTTTCAACCGTCGCATTCTCATCGTTAAGAAGTTTTTTCGCCAATTCATCATTGATCTCAGCTTCCACTTCTTCTTGGATCTCATGCAATTTCACTTTGAATGTCGCTTCTTTGCCCGCAAGGTCTTTTGCACCGTACTCTTCAGGGAATGTTACAACGACATCCTTCTCTTCGTCATACTTCATACCGATAATTTGGTCTTCAAATCCGGGAATGAACTGACCAGAACCGATCTTGAGGTTGAACTTCTCCGCTTTTCCACCCTCGAACGGTTCACCGTCGATGAAACCTTCGAAATCGATAACAACCATGTCACCGTCTCTGACCATTCTTTTTCTTTTGATCTTTTCGTATGAGACTTGTTGTTTTTTGATATCTTCAAGTTTAGCCTCTACTTCCTCTTCTGTCGCTTCAGGCTTTTCAAAAGACGGAATAGCTTTTTCATATCCGCTTACGTCGACTTTCGGTCTTAGAGAGAGTTCAAGCTCCACTTCGATCTTGTCATCTTGCTTGTCGTACTTTTTGAAGATCGGCTCACCGATAATATCGGCAGGGTTCACTTCCGCTTGTGCGATACCTGCATCTACCAACGCCTTGAGTGCGTCGGACTCGGCATCTTGTGCCAACTTGTCACCATGCATCTTTTTCACTACGTGCGGAGGTACTTTTCCTTTTCTAAAACCGTCAACTTTCATCTGTTTACCGGCTTCTCTTGCAAGTCTGTCGATATTCTTTTCGATCACACTCTGCTCGATCTCACCACCTACGGCTACGTTTGCATCGTCAATTTTGTTTACTGTAACTTTCACTACAATCCTTTTTACATAATAAATTGCGTGATTTTATCTAAATTTTAATAAAAATCCTATGCATGGTCATTGGCAAAGAGGGAATAAAAGAGGAAAGGTATGGGCAGACCTGTGTGTCTGCCCTTTATTGAAGAGAAAATATTTTATGATGATCAGGATTTTTCCAAATTCTTCTTATCTCTTGCCATTCTTTTTCTAATGGTCGGATCAAGGAATTTCTTACGGATACGGATACTCTCCGGCGTAATTTCGATAAGTTCGTCATCTTCGATCCACTCCATGGCTGATTCAAGCGTGATCTCACGCGGAGGAACCAGTTTGATCGCATCATCCGCACCGCTGGTACGCATGTTGGTAAGCTGTTTACCCTTAAGCGGGTTGACATCAAGGTCTCCCGGTCTTGCAGACTCACCGATGACCATACCGGTATAAACTTTATCCTGAGGCTTGATAAACATCGTTCCACGTGCTTGGAGGTTGAAGATGGAGAAGGCGACCGCTTCACCGTTATCCATAGAGACAAGTGCACCCGGTGTACGGCTGACAACCGACCCTGAATATGGTCTGTACTCGATGAATGAGTGGTTCATGATTCCCTCACCTTTGGTATCTGTCAAAAACTCGGAACGGAACCCGATAAGTCCACGTGCAGGAATTTCGAACTCGATACGCACCGTACCGTCAGGCATTGGTGTAAGGCTTGTCATCTCCGCTTTTCTCTTTCCGAGTTTCTCAATAGCAACACCTTGGAACTCTTCGGGAACATCCACTACAAGATGCTCGAACGGCTCCATTTTTACACCGTTCTCCTCTTTGACGACAACTTCCGGACGTGCAAGCAGGAACTCGAACCCTTCACGTCTCATGTTCTCAGCCAAAATACCGATCTGAAGCTCACCACGTCCGGAAACCTTGAACGAGGCATCCCCTAGAGGCTCCATACGCATAGCGATGTTGGTCTCCATCTCTTTTTCAAGTCTTTCACGGATCTTGTTGGATGTGACGTGTTTCCCTTCCGTACCTGCCAACGGGCCGTCATTTACCGACATAATAACAGAGAGGGTCGGCTCTTCAACGTGCATCGGATCAAGCGGTACAGGGTTGGAAGGATCACAGATGGAATCTCCGACATCGATATCCGCAAAACCTGCGATCGCTACGATATCACCCGCTTCCGCCTCATCGATCTCCATACGCTCAAGCCCTTTGAACCCGATGAGTTTAGAGACACGTGATTTGGTCTTTTCACCACTGGCTTTGACAAGAACATACTCATCACCTTTTTTGACTTTACCGTTGAAAATACGCGTAATACCGATACGTCCGACAAAATTGTCACTATCAAGCGTAAAGACCTGTGCCTGTGTATCGGCGTCAGGTGAACCTTCCGGATACGGTACTTTTTCAAGGATCGCTTCAAAGAGCGGTGTCATATCCTTGTTCTCGTCTTCAAGGTTCCATTTCGCATACCCGTCACGTGCCGCTGCGTAGAGTACCGGGAATTCAAGCTGATCCTCGTTGGCATCAAGTGCAACGAGAAGGTCGAACATTTCATCAAGTACACGGTCTGGCTCCGCACCGTCTTTGTCGATCTTGTTGATAACGACTACAGGAATAAGCCCTAGCTCGATCGCTTTTTTCAATACGAATTTCGTTTGAGGCATGACACCTTCCTGCGCATCGACAAGCATCAATACACCGTCGACCATCTTCAAAACACGTTCAACTTCACCACCGAAGTCGGCGTGACCCGGAGTGTCGATAATGTTGATCTTGTGATCTTTGTAAGTGATCGCCGTATTTTTTGAAAGGATAGTGATCCCTCTCTCTTTTTCGATGTCATTACTATCCATTGCTCTCTCTTCTACCTGCTGGTGTGCTTCGAACGTACCTGATTGCTGAAGCAGTTGGTCAACCAGTGTGGTCTTACCGTGGTCGACGTGCGCAATAACGGCAATATTCTTGATCTTTTGCATTAAAATTTCCTAAAATGGGCATTTGCCCTTGTTGTATTTCGCGAATTATATCCAAAACAAACTATTATAGAGGTTTAGTGAACAAAACTGCACCGGTACAGTGAGTATTCCAAAGTACTGCACTTTGCGTATTCCAGGCGAAAATACAGCTAGAAAGAGAGGGGTCTTTCAGCGTTATATCAAATGGCATAGCCATAGATCTCATGGTAGCTTTTCATCGCATATCGATCGGTCATGGAAGCGATATAGTCAGCGATCACACGCACTTCGTTCCGTTGGGAAAAGAGTGATTTCTGATAAGGGGGAAGAAGATCGATATCTTCCCTGAAAGCGTGATACAAGCCTTTGATACACTGTTTTCCCGCATACATCTTCCGTGCGATCTTTTCATGTTTGTAGAGTTTTTGAAAAAGACGTTTTTTAAGCACTTTTAATGCTTTTTCCGTCTCTTGTGAAAAACCTAAAGGTATCGGTTCTGTTGCATCAAGGGTCGCTACGAGCGGCTCTTCACCTCTGTAGCGTGCCGCTCCCGATCGAGAGTGTTGAATGAAATCCTCCACCAAAAGCTTGATCAACCCCGCAACAAAACGGTGGCGGTAGAGTTTTTCACACCGTGCTATTCCCTCCTCCTGCACCGCTTCATCGACACGTTGACACAAGGGGTCGTCAAGCAGATCCTCAAAAGAGATAAGCCCATATTTGATACCGTCATCGATGTCGTGTGAGGTGTAGGCGATCTCATCGGCATGGTCGACCACCATCGCTTCGAGAGAGGGGTGTTTATGGAGTGCGAAACGTACATCCAACTCTTGAAGAAAAGGCTTTTCGTAAGGGAAGGAGTGCTTAAGTACCCCTTCGAGGGTGGCAAAGGTCAAGTTAAGCCCGTCAAAATCCTTATAACGCTTCTCCAGTTTCGTCAAGACCCGAAAGGACTGAAAGTTATGTTCGAAACCCAAAGGGTGCCCGTCCGCTTTAAGGAGTCTATCCAATTCGTCACCACCTACATGTCCAAACGGCGTATGACCCAGATCGTGTGAAAGAGCGATCACCTCCGCCAGAGTTTCATTGAGTTGCAGCATTCTTGCCAATGTACGGGCGATCTGGCTTACCTCCAAGGAGTGGGTCAAACGGGTACGGAAGTAGTCCCCCTCATGGTTCAAGAACACCTGTGTCTTATATTCAAGACGTCTAAAGGAACTACAATGAATCACCCTGTCACGGTCACGCGAATAGGGATCTCGGAAATCCTCATTGAAGGGGTGAAAGCGCTGGTAGGGTCTCATGGCTGCCTCCTTTAGACTCTTTTGCTATAATTGTACCAAAATCTTAATTCACAGGGGTCAGAGGGATGGCGACGGCACAGATGTATCATATCACCTATCACAAACCGAAAGTGACACTACTTCAAGAGAGTGGTCTAGGGGTTGCCGAGATCGCGGCCCGTACCTGTTACGACAGCTTCGAAAACTCCGAGAACCAGTGTATCAAAGAGGCGATGGAGAAGCTTGATACCGAGGCGATCAATGCCATAGACTCCTCCGAACTTCTCGCCAACCTCGCATGGGTACACCACCACCACTCCATTATCGAACATGCAACACTGAGCTATCTTATTCAGGGGACTTCAAGAGGGGTGCTTCAAGAGCATGCACGCCACAGGATACAAGCCATTTCGGTACGCAGTACCCGCTACACCATGTCCTCGGTCATCAATGCGTTCGTCGCTTCGCTCGAAGCAAAAGAGGGATTTAGCTTCTTCTTGGAGAAACTGCTTGGTCTGAACCTCTTTGTCATTGCCGATGAAGCGTACCTTGCCATTGAGATACGAGCTATTTATGACAAACTGCTTTTCCAATATGCCAAAGATAGCGACTTCATTCGCAATGCCGTAGCAAAATCCTCATTACCGTTCCTTGAAGTACATAAAAACGATGCACGATCGCTCTACGAAGCGCTTGAGTGCGGAAAGAAGAAACGAAACGTGGGTGATGCCTTCAAACACATCGTCTCAGACAACTGGAAGGTCGATATGGTCGTTACGTTCAACATCCGTTCGCTCAAGAACTACTTCGACCTGCGTGACAGCGGTGCGGCATGGTTCCAGATACGCTGGCTTGCCCAAGAGATGAAACGAGTCACACCTACCAAATACCTCAAACTCATAGATAAACAACATAAACCGCTATAAGGACCTCTTTTTGAAGCCATTTAGACCCTTTCTCTTCAGCCTGCTGTTCTGCTGGTATGGGAACAGTGCCTCTGCACAACCGCTCACGATGGCATCGATCACTGCGGATCTGCAACATGCCATCAAGACAAAGCTTAAAGGGAAGAACACCGCTATCGTACAGGAGATCTATGCCAAAACGGGTAACCGACCGTTATGGATCGGCACACAGAATGCACAAAAAATGAGTGCATTGATCCAAGCGCTAAAGAACCCGCTTTACAACTATAAGAACAAATCGTTCGACCAAAAGTCCATCAAAAAGCTCCTCTACTACCTTGACAATAACGCCATTGATGAGGGTAAGAAAGCTGCCGTCTATGCAAGGCTCGACCTTCTCTTGACCAACTCATATGTCAGACTGGTACGGTTCATCGTCCAAGGTGATGTCGACTGGAACTTGGTACAAAAGAAGTTCCATGCCTTAAAAGAGAGTCATGATATCCAAGCAACGTGGGAGATGCATCCCAAACCCTTCCCACCTCACAAACCGATGATCGATGCAGCAATCAAAGGGAACATCACCACCTACCTCAATAGTTTACTGCCATTGGAGAATCGCTACCGTGCACTGGTTAGAATGCTAGAGAACTACCGCCGTATGGAGAAGTTCCCCAAAATACCGTACAGTAGCAAGCCTCTAAAGGTCGGAATGCACAGCACAATCATCGAACAGGTGAAAAAACGTCTACAGATATCAGGTGACTACCCAAAGAACGCCCCGATAAACCGTACGTTCGATGAGACATTAAAAAGAGCGGTCATCACTTACCAGAAACGCTACCTGCTTGAGGTGACAGGAGAGATAGACAAGACCATGACATGGTACTTGAATCAACCTGCACGCAAAAATATCCAAGCTATCATCACCAATCTCGATAAGACAAAACTCTACCCACGCCATTTTGAAAAAGAGTATATCGAAGTGAATGTTCCCGACTTCAACCTGCGTTACTATATTGACGGTGAGCGGGTATTGAAAAAAGGGGTGGTCGTCGGGCGTATCGACCGCCCTACCCCCATTTTTGACGATAAAATGGAGTATATGGTCATCAACCCTACATGGACCATTCCTGACAATCTTATCAAACGCGATCTTATTCACGTATTCAGAGAGAATCCCGACTATCTGTTAGTGAACAATATTCATGTCTTCAGAGGAAAGAAAGAGGTTGATATTACCCCACAGATGCTTGATCCCTATGAGTACAGCGATAAACCCGTTCCCTATCGATTCGTTCAATTTCCCGGTGACAATAATGCCCTTGGGCGTATCAAGTTCATGTTCCCTAACAAGTATGCCGTCTATATTCACGATACGGACAACAAATCACTGCTTAAGCGCCGCTACAAGGTCTACTCTTCAGGCTGTATGCGCGTAGAGCAACCTTTTGAGCTTGCCGATCTGCTTCTTAGACATGCCTCCAAGCACTACAGTTATGAGGATATCGAAGAGATCATCGCATCGGACAAACCGACCACCATACGCCTTAAAGAGCCCGTACCGGTACATATTGTCTACTTTACTGTTTTTGAAGAGGATGGTCTGGCATACTTTAAACACGATATCTATCTCTACGATCAGATCATCTACGAATCTTCGGCAGGACATAAAAAAGAGTACTTCACAATGCCTAAAAAACGTATGATCACCATCAAAAAGCAAAAAGCGAACCAGAAGCCTCTCTCTAATTAATATTTTATCTTGTAATTTTTCAGGTTGGGTTCTCCTGAACCCGACACTAAGTTCCAATATCGATTTCAACTATTTTGTCAAGTAAGGACACCCCGACCTACGATTTTCTCATTTTTACCCGCTGTAGATGGGTAATAGCGATCGCCATGGCATCGGTGATATCGAGCGGTTTGATCTCCTTATTGATCTTCAAAAGCCGTTTGACCATGAACGCTACCTGCTCTTTGGTCGCCTTTCCGTTACCTGTAACAGCCTTTTTCACCTGTAGCGGGGTATATTCGTAAAAATACCCTACCTCCTGTAATACCTTCAATGAGAGCGCTCCACGGAACTGTGCCAGTTTCAAGACAGTTTTGGGATTGTATGCAAAGAAGATATCCTCTATTGCCACTTCATCGATGGTATGTGAGCGCAGAATAATGTCTATTCCTTCTACAAGCTCAACGATCTGTTCCTGAAGCTCCTTGGTCTTGATCTTCAACAATCCCGCTTCGAGAAGTGAATAGTTCCTACCATCCCAATGTAGGATACAATAGCCTAGATTACGGCTTCCGGGGTCGATTCCTAAAATATTCATTCACACCTTTGTTCACATGGTGAATAACTTCTTTCACTATGTTTTAGTGCCCGTATTTTAGCTTAAGTTGGCTAAAATTGCGAAAGTTATTCACATTATCTTTTCACAGGGTGAAAATCACTATATTTTAAGAGGCTGCCAAGATGAACATCGGACAAAAGGTACTTTTCGAACTCAAAAAAGAGATCACTCAGACAGAGTATGACCGCTATATTAAAAAACTGGTCTTCGATGCCAAACGTTCACGCAGCAATATTGTCTACTTCAATGCCCCCAATATGCTCGTAGCAAAATGGGTCAAAACCAAATACAGTGATAAGATCGCCCACCTTTTCGAACTCCAGAACGAGGTCAAACCCGAAGTAGAGATCACTGTTGGAACACCCAAGAGCAAAAATACGCCAAGCATGGCTACACCGAAGGTTCACCAAGAAAAAAGCCATGCAAAAAGTACCTATTTGAACCCCTCTTTGACCTTCGAGAGCTTCATTGTCGGTGAGTCCAACCAGTTTGCCTACACCACCTCCAAGGCAGTAGCGGAAAAACCGGGAAGACTCTATAATCCTCTTTTTATCTACGGTGGGGTCGGTCTAGGAAAGACCCACCTGCTTCAAGCGATCGGAAACTATCATGTCGCAATGGGTAATACCGTCATCTACACGACACTTGAACAATTCATGAACTCTTTTACTTCACACCTGCGCTCTCAGACCATGGACCGTTTCCGTGACAAGTACCGTGATTGTGACCTTCTGCTCATTGATGACATTCAGTTCCTCAGCCGTAAAGAGCAGACCCAAGAGGAGTTCTTTCACACCTTTAACGAACTGCACAATGCCAATAAACAGATCGTTATGACCGCAGACAGACCGCCCAACAAGATCGCAGGGCTTGTCGACAGACTCCGTACCCGTTTCGAGTGGGGAATGATGGCAGACATCCAGCCTCCGGGGCTTGAGACAAAGATCGCGATCATTCAGAAGAAGTGCGAACTTGACGGAATCAGACTCTCCAACGAAGTGGTCAACTTCATCGCTACCAATATGGGTGATAACATCCGAGAGATCGAAAGTGCTATCATCCGTATTAATGCAATGGCGGCAATGCTCAATCAAGAGATCACCCTCGATTTCGCACAAAATGCCATCAAAGACCAACTTAAAGAGAAAAAAGAGAGCATCACTATCGATGATATCGTCAAGATCGTCTCCAAAGAGCTCAATATCAAACCAAGCGACATCAAATCGAAAAAACGGACAAAGAATGTCGTCAATGCCCGCCGTACCGCTATATATCTGGCTAGAAACCTTACCTCTACCAACTCTATGCCTCAGATCGCCCTCTATTTCGGTATGAAAGACCATAGCGCCGTCTCACATGCAATGAAAAAGATCGATGAAATCATCGAGAACGATGAAAATTTCAAAGTATTGCTAGAAGAGCTTTCAAACAAAATCCGTACCGATACCAAGCAAAACGATTAAAGAGAAGATTAATCACTAAAAACTTGAATAAAAAAAAGATATAATTATACAAGTGAATAAATGTGAAGATCTCTCACACAGGCAAAACAGAGAAAACGACCGTGTCATCGGCGTTTGCAGTCTTTTTCACATTTTCATGCGGAACTACTGCTATCTACTAAAAATATTAAAAATAAAATGAAGGAGAGTCAATGAAGATCAGAGCACAAAAGCAGATTATTGAATCGATACTCATTAATCTACAGCCCTTTTTGGAAAAAAAGGATGCCAGTCAGATCACTTCCCATATTCTTTTCCAATCCCTCAATGACAAATGTGTCGTCAAAGCAACCGATAGTGAGATAGGGCTTAGTATCGTTACCGATCAGATCCTCATTGAAGATGAAGGGAGTTTTACCGCACACGGAAAGAAGCTACTCGATATCATCCGTATTCTAAAAGATGATGAGATCACCCTTGAACTTCAAGAGAGTACGCTCATCATAAAACAGAAACACTCCAAGTTCAAACTTCCGACGTTCGATCCTTCAACCTATCCGACATTCCCTTCCGTAGAGGATAAACCGCAGATCACACTTGACTCCCTTAGTTTGATCCAGAACCTTAGAAAGATATCTCCGGCGATCGATACGAACAATCCGAAGTTCGAACTTAACGGTGCTTTGATCAATATCAAACCTGATGGAACGGATCTCGTCGGTACCGATACACGTCGCCTGGCAATCGCGACCATACCCGGAAATAACGCACAAGCACTCTCATTGATCGTACCGAAAAAAGCGACAATGGAGATACAAAAGCTCTTTTTGGACCAGATCAATATCTTTTTCGATGAAACCAATCTTATCATCTCCAACGATAACTACTTTTTCTATACCCGTTTGATCAATGGAAAATTCCCTGATTACGAACGTATTATTCCTTCAACAGTCAAACATTCGGTTGTTCTACCTAAAAAAGAGATGGTCGATGCGATCAAAATGATCACGACTATCTCACAAGAGATCAAAATGATCCTACTTTCCGATACGATCATATTTCACTCTCTAAGTGCCGATAATGTCGAAGCTAAAACAGAAATAGCGCTACATACGGGTCTTACAGAGAAATTCGAGATCGCATTCAACAGCCGTTATATTCTAGATTTTATCTCCCAGATCGATCATGGAGAGTTTACAATGGAGTTCAATGAACCGAGCCTGCCGTTCATTGTAAAAGATGAGAATTTTATTACGATCATCATGCCGATCGTTGCATAAGTTAAATTACGAGGATAGTAATATATGAGTGAGAACAAGACAAAATATATTTTTGTAACAGGTGGAGTATTAAGCTCCCTAGGTAAAGGTATTACCGCAGCAAGTATAGGAACACTGCTCAAACATACAGGACAACGTGTCGGTGTATTGAAACTCGATCCCTATATCAATGTCGATCCGGGTACGATGTCTCCACTCGAACATGGTGAGGTATTCGTTACGAAAGATGGTGCCGAAACAGACCTTGACCTTGGACACTATGAGCGTTTTCTCGATACATCCTTGACGCAGAATAACAACTTTACCACAGGACAGGTCTATAAGACTGTAATCGAGAATGAGCGAAAAGGAAAATATCTGGGTAAAACCATTCAGGTTGTTCCCCATATTGTCAACGAGATCAAAGAGCGTATCGTCAGAGCGGGTGAGGGGAAAGATATCCTTATCGTAGAGCTTGGAGGAACGACCGGAGATATCGAGGGGCTTCCGTTCTTGGAGACCATTCGTCAAATGAAGCATGAACTGGGTAAAAAGAATGTGATGAACATCCATGTTACACTGCTTCCGTACATAAAAGCCGCAGGCGAGCTTAAAACCAAACCAACACAACACTCCGTACAAGAACTAAGACGTATCGGTATTGCACCGCATATGTTGGTATTGCGTGCAGAAGTACCTGTAAGCAGTGAGATCAAACGTAAGATCGCTTATAGCTGTGATGTGGATGAAGAATCCGTCATCGTTGCCGAAGATGCGGCAACGATCTATCAGGTACCGCTCAATTTCCTCAGACAGGATATCCTCACACCGATCTGTAAACAGTTGGAGCTGGATAACTGCCAACCGCAAATGGATGAGTGGAGTGACCTTGTCCACAAGATCCTTAAACCCGAAGGTGAGGTGAAGATCGCTTTTGTCGGGAAGTATCTTGATCTAAAAGAGTCCTACAAGTCTTTAACAGAGGCACTTATTCATGCCGGTGCGCACTTGAACAGTCGGGTGAATATCAAGTGGGTCGATTCTGAAAAGGTAGAAGAAGACGGTGCGGCGAAATACCTTAACAATGTCGACGGTGTACTCGTTGCCGGAGGTTTCGGTGAACGCGGTGTTGAAGGGAAGATCCAATCCATTCAATTTGCCAGAGAGAACAAAGTACCGTTCTTGGGTATCTGTCTGGGGATGCAGTTGAGTATGGTGGAGTTCGCTAGAAACGTATTGAAGCTTGAAGATGCCAACTCCGTTGAGTTCAATGAGAATACCTCCAATCCGTTGATCTACCTGATCGATGAGTTCATCGATGCGAGCGGTTCGAAACAGGTACGTACAACCACTTCACCAATGGGCGGTACGTTAAGACTGGGTGAGTATGAGTGTGAAACAAAAGAGGGCAGTAAGCTACGTGAAGCGTATGATGCGAACGTGATCTATGAACGCCACAGACACCGCTACGAAGCGAACCCGAAATATCGTCAAATGTTAGAAGAAGCGGGTATGGACATTACCGGTGAATCTCACGGACTTATCGAGGCGGTCGAAGTGAAAGACCACCCTTGGTTCCTTGGTGTGCAATTTCATCCAGAATTCACATCGCGTCTTCAAAATGCCAATCCGGCGATCCTCTCATTCGTGAAAGCGGCAATGACCCTTAAAAACGATGCATAAACCCTTAACACTTGAAGTGTTGGAGCGTCTGCTTCTTCAACGCTTTGAAGAGGGGTTTCTCACCCTCAAAGACCTTCCTCATCCCCATACTTTCAAAGATATGCAAAAAGCGACTGAGCGTATTGTCTTGGCGATCAAGAATCGTGAGAAGATATATATCATCGGCGATTATGATGTTGACGGTGTGACGGCAACGACACTAATGATCCTCTTTTTCGAGGAGATAGCGTATCACGTAGAGTGGATCATTCCCAACCGTTTTCGTGACGGGTACGGGCTCTCGGTGGGATTGATAGATCGTATGGAGGGGTGTGATCTTGCGATCACGGTCGATAACGGTATCTCTGCGGTAGAGGCGGCGAAAGTGTGTCAAGAGAGGGGAATAGACCTGATCATTACCGATCACCATATGCTTCCTCCCACCCTTCCTGAAGCCTATGCGATCATCGACCAGAAACAGCCAGAGTGTCCTTTCCCTTACAAAGAGGTATGTGGTGCGCAGATCGCATGGTATCTGATTGCATCGTTGAAGAATGCATTGGATATCAAGATCGATATGATGGCCTATCTGGAGTTGACTGCCATTGCCATCATTGCCGATGTCATGCCGCTGAAGCATATTAACAGGGCAATGGTGATCGCGGGGCTCAAAGCACTTTCTAAAAGTGACCGACCGGCGATACGAGCCTATAAGGAGCATACCCAAAAGGAGTCTTTCTCATCGGAGGATATCGGCTTTTTTCTCGCACCGCTTCTTAATAGTGCAGGGCGGATGGAAGATGCTTCGTTCGCTGTTGATTTTTTACGTGCAACCAATATTTACGATGCCCGTGTACGTCTGGAGCGACTGATTGCTTTTAACGAACTGCGTAAAGAAACAGAGAACAGATTGACAAAAGCGGCTTTGGCACAGGTGAACGAAGATGATCCTGTTGCCGTAGTGTGCGGCAAGACATGGCACGAAGGGGTTGTGGGGATCGTAGCGGCAAGGGTGGCACGTATATGCCAAAGACCTGCGATCGTACTGAGTGACAACGAAGCGGGGGTTCTAAAAGGAAGCGGCCGTAGTTTCGGTGCGTGTGACCTTTTTGCATTGGTCGATCAGACCCGTGAACATTTAGATAAGTTTGGTGGACATTTCGCTGCGATCGGACTCTCTTTGCAAGAGGAGCGACTTGGATGCTTCAAAGAGGCCTTATATGCCCGCTTTCATGAAGCGAAGATCCCTCCGATGGAGGATGATCCCGATATTGTCGGTACATTGGCATTTTCACAGATAGATTTTGACCTGACCGCACTGATAAAGCGGTTCGAACCATATGGCGAGGGAAACCCCGTACCGAAGTTCATTACGGAAAATGTCACGATCGTACAGACTTCAAGTATGGGAAAAGAGGGAAACCATCTGCGTTTTCTTTTCGAAAAGAACGGCTATACCCATCAGGGGGTGCAGTTTAAAACAGATGCTACGTACGAGCCAGGAAGTGAAGTAAATATTGTCTATACTGTCAACGAAAACCATTTTAGAGGGAATGTATCACTTCAATTGATGATAGATAAGATATATGATTGAAAACTTTATTCAATTTTATTGATAAAAAAAGAGGATTTTCCTATCCCCTATCAGCTTATTTGATGATTTAACTCAATCATTTTCATTACACATACATTTTTTAACATCTTTATTGTATCATCATATGATAACAATTACAGTAAGGAGATGTTTTGGATAAAAAAATAGAATCTAGCAAAGTCGCTTATGAAGCGCTTGTCAACGAAGGCGGTATGAGCAGAAGAGATGCTCTCAAGGTCATGGGACTTACAGGTGGAGCTGCCATGATGATGGGTGCACCGACTTCTGCAGAAGCGGGTCCTAGCAGTGACAAACAGGTCAAGATCGTGATCGTCGGTGGTGGTGCCGGAGGTATCATGGCTGCGGCAAGATTGGTAAAAGCGGCACCAAAAGCCGATATCAAAGTGATCGCACCGAACGAAACACACCTCTATCAGCCAGGTCAGGTCTTTATGGCAGCAGGGCTCTACACAGCTGACGATGTGAAAAAGCCGAATGCAGACCTTATGCCTGACGGTGTTACATGGATCAAGGATGAAGTGACTGTATTCGATCCTGATAACAACAAAGTGACCACTGCAAAGAACGGTGACATCGCATATGACTATCTTGTTGTCGCAACAGGTATCGCATACGACTACGAAAGAATCGAGGGAATGAGTGCTGATCTCGTTGGTAAGAACGGTATCTCTTCTGTTTACCTGAACGATCCGGTTGCCGGAACGGTAGAGGGTGGTGTAGCGACTGCTCAGTGGTTCAAAGATATGAGAAAAGCGGCTGAAGCGGCATCTCCTGAAAAGCCGATCAAAGTGATCTGTACACAGCCTGATACACCGATCAAGTGTGGTGGTGCACCACAGAAGATCCTTTACCTAAGTGACGACTACCTCAGAGGGAACGGTCCTGTAGGTGGAGCGGATGTAAGCAAGAATGCACAGTTTAGCTTCTGTAAAAAAGGTAAAACACTCTTCGGTCTTCCTGAATACAACAAAACATTGGTAGAAGAAGTAACACCGATGTACGGGAATATCACCGATCAGTGGAATCATGTGCTTAGAAAGATCGACGCAGAGAAGAAAGTAGCGACGTTCGAGTATAAATATCAGACAAAAGGTGAGTATGACCCTGATCTTGAAGAGTACGATATGATCGATCATACCGAAATGGTAGAGATGGAGTATGACTTCATTCACATCGTACCGCCAATGAAGCCGGTAGATGCGGTCGCTAACTCTAAGCTCGGATGGCAGAAAGGGTCTGCAAAAGGTTGGTTGGAGTGTGATCAGTATACACTACAGCACAGACGTTACCCAAATGTATTCGGTATCGGTGATATCCTTGGTATCCCTAAAGGAAAAACTGGTGGATCTGCAAGACACCACGGGCCGATCTTGGTAGAGAACCTTATCGCTGTGATCGAAGGGAAAAAACCTGAAGCGAAGTTTGATGGATATACCGTATGTCCATTGAAAACGCAATATGGTGAGATCATGCTTGCAGAATTTGACTTTGACGGTGTTGCACCTTCATTCCCGATCCTTGATCCTTCTAAACCAAGATGGATATGGTGGGCATTCGACCTTTACATGCTTAAACCAATGTACTGGTACTTGATGATGAGAGGTCTCATGTAATCGTGAAGAGAGAACTACTGCTTTTTGCGGGGCTGTTCCTCTTTTTGGCGCTATCGATGCACTTTAGTGCATGGATGGACCACCCACTGGCACATATTGAGGCACTGCCTCATAGTTCGCTCGGGGTCTATCATCCCCTTTTTCTCACACTGATCGTTTATGGTGTGATCGCACTTTTGCGCGGTCTATGGGCCTTGATCAAAAAGTTCAGGGGCTGATCACTTTGCAAGTGCTTGACCCGCACGTATCCCGCTTACCCATGCAAAGTGAAAATTGAATCCTCCTCTATCTCCATCCACATCGAGTATCTCTCCTGCAAAATAGAGATCAGACAGAAGTTTTGATGCCATGGTTTGGGGATCGACCTCGGTCGTATCGATACCGCCTGTAGCGACTTCGGCATATTCAAATCCCCGTGTCTGAGTGATACTGAGACGAAGATGTTTGATGGTATGAACGATCTTGTTGATCTCTTTTCTGTTTAGTTCACGCTCTTTTTTACTTTTGCATGATGCATGCATGATGATGGTCGTAGCAAGTTTTTTAGGCAGTATACCTCTAAGCCATAATTCAAGTTCCCTGTCACTGTTGGTTCTGATATTCGCCATAAGCAGGTTTGTCAGCTTCTCTTTGCTGAAGTGTGGCATCAGGTCAAGCTGAAGTTCACAATAGTCGAATGCGTACAGGTGTAAGCTTACCTCACGGCTTAGGTCAAGAATGGCAAGTCCGCTGATACCGTAGTGGGTAAAGAGTATATCCCCGCGTTTTTCACCCGTATATGTACCGTTGACATAGAGTTTTGCCACGCCGTTCATCTTAACCCCCGCACACTGTTTGACCCAAGTCTCTTCCGTGACCAGCTGAACAAGGGCAGGGTGTCTTGGGATGAGCGTGTGTCCCATTCTCTGTGCGAAGATATAGCCCGAGTCGTTGCCGCCTAGTTTAGGTGCGGCAACGGAACCCGATGCGATGAGCAGTTTCGATGCTGTGATCGTCTCTTTAGCGGTATGAAGCAAAAATGTACCGTTGTGATGCTCCAGACGTGAAATACGGCAGCCGTAGCGTATCTTTACACCGCAACGCAGGGCTTCGTCGACCAAGAGCGCGACCACGCTCGATGCCTCATAGGAGAGAGGAAAGAGTTTGCCGTCCTCTTTCTCGTCCAGAGGAAGTCCGATAGAGAGAAAGAACGCTTCGATGCGTGACCTGCCGAACCCTTGGAGCGTTTCATGGATGAAGTCGGGGTTTTGTGAATGAAAACGGTTGGCTTGGATAAGCGCATTGCCTATATTACACTTTCCGTTACCCGATACGCGTATCTTTTTCCCTGCTTCCCTGTTCTGCTCCAAAAGAAGGGGTTGAAGCCCCTCTCTAGCTGCGGTGATGGCAGCACAGAGCCCGGCCGCTCCTGCACCGATAATGACCGTATCATGGCGTTTAGAAGTTGGTTTCAAGCGCTACTCCTGAGTCTTTGATCTTGAGTGTGGCATCATCCAGCGGAAGTGTCGAGCTCTGGTTGATGTCGACTGTAGCATTGTTCAGGGGAACGGCAATGCTGTCTATCATGCGACTGCATCCTACCATAAGAAGTACCGACATAAGCCATACGGGGTGTTTCACTCTCTTTACCATGACATATCCTGTGAGGTGTTTTCATTGATTATACCATACAAATTAACATAGTTTTGGGGTTTATTTGTTATGATCGTCCTAAAAAAGGAGTGAACTATGAGCGCACTGGTCGAGTTTGCGATGTTCCCGACAGAAAAAACCCAAAGTAAGAGTACTTTTGTCGCACGGGTATTGGATATTGTCGACAAAAGCGGTCTGGAGTACCAGTTGACCCCTATGGGAACGATCATCGAAGCCGAAACGGTAGTAGAGGCGTTAGATGTGATCAACCGTGCCTATGAGGAGTTGCAAAAAGATTGCGGACGTGTCTATAGCACTATCAAGATCGATTGGCGTGAGGGACCTGTAGGGCGGCTGAACAGAAAAGTGGGATCGGTCGAAGCGAAGCTTGGCAGGAAGCTAAAAAGCTAAAATTCGATATAATACTCTCTAAAATTATCGAAGGATCTTCTATGCTATGTGCTGAGAGAATACAGCGTATCGTTCAGGCGTTCATTCTTGGGCTTGTACTCGGGCTTGCAGGACTTAAAATGTTCAAAGTGGCGTTTCTTGTCATGCTTGCAATGATGATCATGCTCTTTATCGCTGGTATGACAGGATTCTGTCCCGGATTGATACTCTTAAGAAAAATATTCCCTCCATGCGAGTGTGAAGAGACAAAGGAAAAGTAAATGTCAAATATCTCCTATAAAGATGCCGGTGTCGATATCGATGCGGGAAATGCGTTTGTTGAAGCGATCAAATCGGATGTCAAATCGACCTTTGATAGCAATGTGATCGGAGGGATCGGGTCGTTCGCCGGTGCCTACGCATTGCCTACAGGCTATAAAGAACCGGTCATTCTTTCTGCAACCGATGGTGTGGGAACAAAACTGAAGATCGCTATTGAGAGCGGTAAGCTCGATACTGTCGGTATCGATCTTGTGGCAATGTGCGTGAACGACCTTATCTGTAACAACGGCGTACCGATGTTCTTCCTTGATTACTATGCAACGGGAAAACTGCTTCCTGAGAATGCCAAGGATGTCGTAGCAGGTATCGCAGAGGGGTGTAGACGCAGTGAGTGTGCACTTGTAGGTGGAGAGACTGCTGAGATGCCGGGGATGTACTCTGAGAACGACTTTGACCTTGCAGGGTTTGCAGTAGGTATCGCCGAAAGAAGTGAGATGGATACCGTCACCAATGTCAAAGCGGGGCAGGTGCTTATCGCTATGCCAAGTTCGGGTATTCATTCGAACGGGTACTCGTTGGTACGAAAACTGCTCTTCGATAAACTTGGCATGAGCCTTGAAACGGAGTTTGACGGAAAGCCGTTGCTTGAGACTCTGCTTGAGCCTACACGTATCTATGTCAAAGAGTACAAAGCGAATAAGTCCCGTATCAAAGCACTTGCACACATTACGGGTGGCGGGATCGTCGAGAACCTTCCGCGTGTACTTCCTGAAAGGATCAGAGCAGTTGTCAAGAAAGAAGAGATCCGTGTCTTACCTATTTTTGAGTTCATCTCACAGTATGTCGAAGAGGATGAGATGTTCAGAGCGTTCAATATGGGTGTAGGGATGGTATGGGTCGTCGAACCTGAAGATGTCGATGCTGTACTTGCTGAAACGGATGGGTATGTCATCGGACATCTCGAAGCCGGAGAGAAGGGTGTTGACCTGATCTGACACACTGCATAAAGAGCCTTTTTTTGAGGCTCTTCTTCTCTTTTTTAGCTGATTTTGACGACTGAGCGTATCGTTATTAGCTTATAATCGTTCCCAATTCATATAGAGTTCACAAAATTATGGGCACCTCTAATAACCCCAAATCACAGAGCCAATTAGCAACCTACCCAATTTTTTAAATTTTGGTTTCATCATTTTGTTCTTTTTTCATAAAATGTTGAGTGAATATTATGTTTTTGCCGTAAAAC
>JAMORY010000011.1 GCA_027063305.1 Sulfurovum sp.
GTTTTACGGCAAAAACATAATATTCACTCAACATTTTATGAAAAAAGAACAAAATGATGAAACCAAAATTTAAAAAATTGGGTAGGTTGCTAATTGGCTCTGTGATTTGGGGTTATTAGAGGTGCCCTTTAGAAACTTTTATAAGGAAGAGAAAGAGAAACAGAGTATTCAATGTGAAGAGGTGGTCGAGGGAGCGCTCAATATCATCAGCTCCTCTTTGATAAATAAGAAGATCACACTTAAGAGTGACTTTCAGTGTCATAAGACCATTCATGTACTTGCTAACGAGATGAGACAGGTGATATTGAACCTCATTAAGAATGCGGAGGATATTCTGATCGAAAAAGAGATAGACTCACCTACGATATGGGTACGAACCTATCATGATAAGAGCTGTGCATATCTGGAAGTATCGGATAATGCCGGTGGGATCCCTGAAAAGATCAAAGAGAAGATATTTGAGCCGTACTTCTCTACCAAACCCAAAAAAGAGGGAACAGGGCTTGGTCTATATATGAGTAAGTTGATCATTGAAGACCATTGTCATAGAAAGCTCTATGTCAAGAACGGGAAAGAAGGGGCATGTTTTACTATACAGATAACCTTTATTTGAGAATATGGAAAAAGTGTAAAAATGGATAGGAAGGTATAAAAATAGTATTTTTTTATCTATTTATTTCTTACCTATCAATAAAAATGATATTTTTGTGTTATACTTTTGAGCAATAGGAAGTAGAATGAAGAGCGATTATAATAAATTCAAGATAGAAAAAAGTGGTGTATGGTGGAACAGCAAGATATTGAAACACTAATAGAGCTCAATCAAGACCTCTCGGTACTTTATGTTGAGGATGATGATAGTGTAAGGTTCAGTACCCTTGCACTTTTAGAGAACTTTTTCCCACATATCGATCCGGCGGAAGATGGAGTGGTAGGGCTGGAGAAGTATAAGCGTTTTTATGAGGAGGAGTCTCGATTCTACGATATCGTGATCACCGATATCAATATGCCTCATATGAACGGGATTGAAATGAGCGAGGAGATCCTCAAGATAAATCCCGAACAGAACATTATCGTGATCTCCGCACACGATGAATCTCACTATCTGCTCAAACTGATCAATGCGGGCATTACGAACTTTGTACTTAAACCGATCGATCTTAAACAGCTTCAAAACGTACTCTACCGTGTTCTCAGTGCGATCCAGCAAAAGAGAACCCTTAAAGAGCAGCATGAGAGATTGGAAAGTATCAACAAAGAGCTTGAAGAGCAAAAGAACAGAGCAGAAGAGGCATCACGTCAAAAGAGTCTTTTTTTGGCGAACATGTCCCATGAGATACGTACTCCCCTCAATGCGATCACCGGTTTTATCTCTTTGCTACAAAAGGAAGAGACCAATCCTCGACGTATCAAATATCTGGATATCATCCAGAACTCTTCAAGTTCACTGCTTCAGATCATCAATGATATCTTGGATATCAGTAAGATCGAAAGCGGTAAAATGGAAGTTGAGTTCGTTGATTTCAATCCATACAACGATCTTATTACCGTAGCGGAGCTTTTTCAGCAAAAGGCAACGGAGAAGGGTGTGGTGCTTGAGATCAAATATAATCACACCATGCCAAAGACCCTCTTTTCCGATGTGGTCAAGATCAAGCAGATACTCTCGAACCTTCTTTCCAATGCAGTCAAGTTCACTCCTGCGGGTAAAAAGATAAAATGTATTATCTGGTATCAGCATGGTAAGTTGAATATCCGTGTAAAAGATTATGGTATCGGTATCGACGAAGAGAAACAGAAGAGTATCTTTCAAGCCTTTGTGCAAGCAGAGAACTCTACAGTACGCGAGTATGGCGGTACAGGACTTGGATTGACCATTTGTGCCAAGCTTGCGGAGATGCTGGAGGGGAGCTTGACTCTTGAGAGTACACCGGGGAAAGGGAGTACCTTCCTGCTCTCTATTCCTGTAGAGGAGCGTACCTACAGTGATGACGAGAAAGAGACACCGCTTCCTGAAAAGCTCGATGGTCATATCTTGGTGGTTGACGATACCGAGACAAATCGTATGTTCATCAGTATTCTGTTAGAGAATGTAGGTCTGACCTATGATATGGCAAATGACGGTCTTGAAGCGATAGAGCAGTTCAAAAAGAACCGTTACGATCTGATCTTGATGGATGAGAATATGCCAAACCTCAATGGCACGGGAGCTGCAAAGGTGATCATGGAGATGGAAAAGGAACAAGGTCTGACACATACACCTGTTATTTCATTGACTGCCAATGCACTCAAAGGTGATAGAGAACGCTTCTTGCAAGCGGGAATGGATGACTACCTGAGTAAACCGATAAACCCCGATACACTCTTACGACTGCTTGCAAAGTTCTTATAGATATATAACTGCCTTTTTTTTGGAAAAAGGCAGAGATGTAACAAATAAGATCAATTTACTCCTAATTAAATTTTTTCCTCAAAATCCTTATCAAAACCCCATTCTTTATGTTAAACTAACCCAAATAAAAAGTCCACATATAAGGAAATTATCATGCTAAAAGAACTTTACTATCCCAATCCGGAGTTGGTGAAAGAAGCAAGGATCGGTTCTATGGAGCAGTACTGGTATCTGCAAAATAGAGCGAAGAATGACTATGAAGGGTTTTGGGGCGAGTATGCTAAAGAGAAGATCGACTGGATCAAGCCTTTCCATACAGTCCTAGATGAGTCGGACGCTCCGTTTGTCAAATGGTTTGACGGTGGTAAGCTCAATGTCGCTTACCAGTGTATAGATAGACATCTTGATACACGCAAGAACAAAGCGGCGATCATCTTTGTCGGAGACAGAGGAGAAGAGATAGCCGTGACTTATCAGGATCTCTACAGAAACGTGAACAGGTTCGCCAACCTGCTGAAAGAGGACTTTGGTGTTCAAAAGGGTGACAGGGTTGTCATCTATATGCCGATGATCCTTGAAGCGGCGTATGCAATCTTGGCGTGTGCGCGTATTGGTGCGGTACACTCCATCGTATTTGGCGGGTTCAGTGCCGAAGCGCTCAAAGACAGGGTCCTCGATGCGGAAGCAAAAGTGGTCATTACCGCGGATGGTGCTTACAGAAAGTCCAAGCCATATATGCTCAAGCCTGTGGTTGACAAAGCGCTTGAAGCGAATGATACACCGGTGGAAAAAGTACTCGTTGTCGAGCGTAACGGTGAGGATGTCGAGTGGGTAGCAGGACGTGACTACTCATATAATGAACTTATTAAAGACAAAGGCATTACGTGTGCACCTGAAGTGATGGAGAGTGAAGATCCGCTTTTCCTTCTCTATACCTCAGGAAGTACAGGGAAACCCAAAGGGGTACAGCACAATCAGGCTGGGTACATTCTCTGGGCACAAATGACCATGGAGTGGGTCTTTGATGTCAAAGAGAACGATACCTACTGGTGTACGGCGGATATCGGTTGGATCACGGGGCATACCTACATCATCTACGGACCGCTTGCCATGGGTGCGACGACCGTGATGTTCGAAGGGGTCATTACCTATCCTGATGCAGGTCGTCCGTGGCAGATCGTAGAGTCTCTTGGTGTGAACCAGTTCTATACCGCACCGACAGCCATCAGGGTACTACACAAGATGGGTGAAGATGAGCCTAAAAAGTATGACCTCTCTTCTCTCAAAGTACTAGGAACGGTGGGAGAGCCTATCGACCCGACGGCATGGAAGTGGTACTATGAGGTGGTAGGTAACAGCAAGTGTGCCATTGTCGATACCTACTGGCAGACAGAGACGGGTGGACACATCGTCTCTCCGCTTCCTGGTGCAACCCCTATCAAACCGGCATGTGCGACACTGCCTCTGCCGGGTATCATGGCGGAGATCCTCGACCCTGAGACAGGAGAGAAGGTTGAAGCGGGAGAGGGCGGATATATGTGTATCACACGCCCTTGGCCATCACAGATCAGAAATGTCTGGGGTGATCCTGAGCGTTACAAGAAGTCCTACTTCGGGGATGTCAAAAAAGACGGTAAGCCGGTCTACTTTACCGGTGACGGTGCGGTGTATGATGAGAACGGTTACATCACCATTACCGGACGTACCGATGATGTCATCAACGTTTCAGGACACAGAATGGGAACGGCAGAAGTTGAAGCGGCTATCAAAAAACATGAGAATGTCGCTGCCGTTGCGGTTGTCGGAAAACCGCATGAGCTCAAAGGCGAGGGGATCTTTGCCTATGTCGTCCTTAAGAGTGATGAAGGTGTTGGTGACGAGATCGAAGAGGTCAAAGCGATCAATAACATCATTAAGCAGGAGATCGGTAATATTGCGATCTGTGATGATATGGTATTTGTTCCAGATCTGCCTAAGACCCGTTCAGGGAAGATCATGCGAAGAATCCTTCGAGCCCTTGCCAAAGGTGAGAAGATCACACAGGATACTTCTACTCTTGAAGATCCGAGCATTGTACCTACGATCGAGGAGATCATTCAGTGTAAGTGCTAAGACAGCTGCACTTTCTCTACATGACACCCTTGGGGTGTCTATAGAGCTTCCATTAAAGCTTTTACTTTTTTCAAATCCTCAAATACCTCTTTTTTGGCACTGGGGTTACGCAGTAGAAAACTTGGATGATAGGTAGGAATAAGCGTATATCCCTCTTGTTGAAGCAGTGTGCCCCGAATCTTGGTAATGCCTGTCTCATCCCCCGTCATATAGTGGTATGCCGTACCTCCCAATGTAATGATGATCTTCGGATCGATCAGCGCGATTTGTTTTTGCAGGAACGGCTGGCAGGTATGCGCTTCACTAGGCGTTGGTATACGGTTGTTGGGTGGTCGGCACTTAACGATATTGGCGATATAGACTGCTTCTCTTGGAATAAGGAGGACATTTTCGATCATCTTGGTCAAAAGTTCACCCGATCGGCCGACAAAGGGGCGTCCCATCTTATCTTCCGTAGCACCGGGGCCTTCACCAATGAACATAATATCCGCTTGTGGGTCTCCCTCTCCGAAGACCATATTTGTCCGGTGCTTGCTTAGTTCGCACAGATGGCATTGAAGTGCTTGCGCTTTCAGCTTTTCCAGATCATCAGGGAGGAAGAGATCGGGCTCACTCTCTTTATAGATCGATGCGGAGGTATAACGGAACCCTAGCTGTTTAAGCGTATAGAGCTGTTTGAGAAGAAGGGCGTTTTTGAGATTTTTCATGGTGTTATTATATCGGTATGTGCTTAGATATGGTAAAGTTAAGTTTTTTGGATAAAATAGAGCTATTATCTCATTAATGCTATAATTAACAGATATTTATCTGATAGAATTGATTTGATTTTAAGGAGTATCGTATAATGAGTAAAAGAATACTAATAGTTGATGATGTGGATTTCAATATTGAATTTGAAGCAAAGCTGATCCGTTCGCTTATGGCGGACCGAAACGTTGACGTAGAGATCGATACGGCGGATTCTGTTGCAATGGCGATGGAGAAGATCGAGAAGAACAGACCTTATGATGCAATGATCATCGATATGAACCTTCCCGACGGAACAGGTGTCGAGATCGCTAAAAAGGCACGTAGCCAAAATAAAAAGACACGTTTGGCAGCATTGACGATCTATCCGAACGAATATGAGAAAGAGCGTGAGTCCTTCGATCTGTTCTTAAAAAAACCGATCATGCTCGATTCCTTTAAGAACAGCTTCCTTCAGCTACTTGAGATGTGATCGAAAATAATATATAGCGGAAGAGAAGGAGGGGGAGCTTATGATGTTGGAGAGAGATCCGTTAACGGGATTGTATCGTTATGAGGCATTGGTAGAAGTACTGAAAGAAAAATTTGGAGAGGGGAGTGGTGAGTTTAAGTTGGTGCTCTTTTGCATTGAATTTGATGATCTTGCACGTTTTAATGATACCTTCGATATCGATCTTGATGAACAGCTTCTTATCCAACTGGCCGATACATTTCGTAAGCTTACTAGCGATAGAGATATCGTAGCACGGGCGGGTACCTACCGTTTTGTATGGCTCTCTGAAGGGACAAGCTCTAAAGAAGAGGCATATAATAAAGCACAAGCGATCCTTAATACACTGCAAGAGCCTTTCTGTATTGCAGGGAATATGTTCTATATCACTGCTTCAATCGGGATATCTCTCTCTTCCAATGAGAACAATAGTGCGATAAAGATGCTCAAGAGTGCCGAGAACACTATGCGTATGGCACAGAAAAAGGGCACGAACCATATTGAGATTGGATCAAATGAACCTAATCCTTCTCTCAAGACCGAGCTGCGTTTAATGAAAGATCTTCCTTCAGCCATTGATAACGGAGAGATCTATTTTGTTTACCAGGGACAGTATTCTTTAAAAGAGAAGCGCTTCGTGGGTGCAGAGATCCTTACACGTTGGCTGCATCCTGAGCTGGGGCATATCTCGCCAGGAGAGTTCATCCCTCTTGCAGAAAAAAGTGGAATGATCAGTCCATTGACAACAAAGATATTGGTAGCCTCCTCTTGTATGTTTAGGGAGTTGGAGGCACATGGTATCAAAGACTTCTCTCTATCTGTGAATATCTCCCCTTACGTACTTTTGGAAAAAAGCTTTTGTGATACGGTAGCTTTTCTCATAGAGAATTACGGACTTGCCGATAGCCAGTTGAACTTTGAGATCATGGAAGATACGATCTCTCAGAACCTTGAGAACTTTACACATCTCCTGAGTAAGATAAAGCAACGTAACATAGGTATCGAGATCGATGATTATGGGACTGGGAATACCTCTTTGAACTATTTGATCTCACTGCCGATCGATACGATCAAGATAGATCGTTCTTTTGTGAGCGATATAGATAAACATCCTAAGAAGTATGCACTTCTCTGTGCGATCATTGATATGGCAAAGGCATTGGAACTGGATGTCATTATTGAAGGGGTTGAAACGGAAATGGAGATCGCACTTCTTAGAAAGTTCGAGAATATTGTCGTTCAAGGGTATTACTTTACCAAACCGTTGAGCGAGTCCGAATTTATCGCTCTTTTAACGGAAAAATAAATAAAAAGGGTATATACTAGCACCCTTCTTCCAACACCTCTTTGATCCTCTTTTTGCTGAACGGTTTGCCTATGCGGCTATTAAAGAGTCCCTTTTCTTGCTCTTGTGTAACGTCTCCTGAGATCGAAACCGCAAAGAGTGGTTTTGTTTTTTTCGCTCTCTCATGTCTTCGAAAGGCTTGAAGTACTTCCGTACCTGTAAGTTTTGGCATATGCTGATCTAGGAATGCAAGGGTATATGGACTCTGAGTATCTAGTGCATGCTTAAGTAGACCAAGTGCTTCTTCTCCATCCTTGGCAGTATCTATTTGGTAGAACTCTTCGGAAAGGATCGCTTTGATAAGCTCAACATTGATCCTGTCATCATCTACGATCAATACACGCTTGGGAGTATTGACCGATATGAACTTATAGAGTTCGGGTGCATAGTAGGTATATTGGGAGATGATCGAGATGTTATCGCTTATGATACTGCTGTTCATCGAAAGGAACGATCTCTCTATGACGATCACGGGAATTTGTCTCTGTTGATGATATGTCAGAGTCTGCTCTTTCCATAGCTTTTCAAAACATATTAGATGTGTAAGATCCGAGGTAGGCTGTTTCCCTTTCATAAGAATGGAGAGGTTCTCTTTTTTTAAACCGAACTTTGAGAGATATCTCAAAATATTCTTACTGCTTTCAACATCTTCTCTATCCATCATGATACCAAGTTTGATATGTGCTGTTTGAGATGGCTTGAACATCGGTGTCATTTGAGAGACCTCTACGGGTATGGTGAAGTAGAAACTACTTCCTTTATCCAGTTCACTTTTAAGTTTAAGCTCTCCACCTAGTTTTTTCACATAGTCTGCACAGATACTTAACCCAAGTCCTGTACCTCCGTAAGTAGCTTTCGTCTCTTCTTCTGCCTGTGTAAATGCTTGAAATATCTCGGACTGTTTCTCTTTTGCGATACCTATACCCGTATCGGTCACACTAATAGAAAGCTGATGGTTCATAGCGATATATTTAACCATGAAGTTGACACTTTTTTGGCTTGGTGTGAATTTATAGGCATTATTAAGAAGGTTCATTAATACACGTTTTAGTAAGGTGGTATCTAAAAGTACCTCTTTAGGAATGAACGGGTCGATATAGATATTATACTGGATGGATTTACTGCTCATATTGGCAGAGAAACCTTCTGCAATATCGGCAAAGAACTTTGTTGGACTGACCTGTTGTGGCTTGGATACCTGTTGCTCTTTTGGGGATGAGAGATTATCCAGAATGGATGTTGTCAGTTCATTGATGAACTGTGCACTCTCTTTGGCATTTTTGACATATTGCAAGATACGTGGATCATCGAGTTTTTCTTCAAGAAGTTCAAGGAACCCATGGAGTGTATTTGCAGGTGTTCGAATATCATGTACCGTATTGGCCAAAAAACCGATCATTGAGTCTGGGGCTATCTCTACGGGTGCTTGCCGGATCTTCTCCGCTCGTTCTACGATCTGCTCGGAAGCGATACGTAAGGGTCTTTCATGCGCAACACTTTTAGGAAGGATACGCTGTTTTTCCGGATACATCTGGTAGATCACTTTGCTTAGGAATGGAACTATTGCCTGAAGCAGTTCCATATCTTCTTGATCGAAGTTCTTGATCTTTTTAACCGATGCATAGGCAGTGACCATTCCCAAGAATTGATCTTGATCGATAATAGGAACGATCAATTGTGATTTTATTTTGATATTGTCGGGATTATCAACCTCGGGAACATACCCTTTTTCACTGGCGATATAGTTGTATATCCCACTGCTTAGAGTAAAAAAACACTTTGCCAAGATCCCTTTTTGTCCCAGCATTGAGAGTTCTTTCAGTGTATTGTCGTCACGCTCTCTTCTAAGCGTGGCGCTCTCTTGATGAAAGATCCATAAAGAAGCGAACTCGGTACCGGTAACCTCTTTGATCAGTGCTTCTACGATCTGGTTGATCTTTGTTCTGTCCTGTTCATGCTCAAGTTGATTTGTTATATTGCTTAAAAGTCTTTTCAGGTCTTTAATATCCAGTTTTTCATGCATTGTTGATATTCCTATCGATTTATGGTTGGGTGAATTATAATGAAATGGCTCCAAAAAATATGTAGGATAAATCCTACAGACAATTTTTATCTTTTGAGATAAAATACGCATAACAATTTAATATGAAGAAAATATGAAGGAGCATAAGATCATGCAACGATCTGAACCAACAGATATTGAACGTGAGGTAAGTAGTGTGGATATGATCGTATCCAAAGGAGATGCAGAGGGGAATATTACCTACACTAACCCGATCTTTATGAAGATCTCAGGGTATACACAAGGGGAACTATTGGATAAACCGCACGCTATTTTAAGGCATCCGGATATGCCAAAGGTGATATTTAAATATCTTTGGGAGAACCTACAAGCAGGAAAAGAGGTAATAGCTTATGTAAAGAATCTCTGTAAAGACGGAAGTTACTACTGGGTAATTGCTCAGGTACGTGTGGCAAAGAACCCTGACGGTTCATTTAGAAACTATGTCTCTACAAGAAGATGTATCACACAAAGTGCGAAAGAGAAGATATCTGCACTTTATGCCTCTTTAATAGAGATAGAGTCTGCTAAAGGGATCGAGGCTTCGGAAAAAGCACTGGAGGCATTTTTGGTAGAGAATGGACACACATTTGAGACATTCAATACGTGTATGACACAACTTAACACAAAATAAACACTAGGAGAATATAATCATGATCGATTTTAATAATGCAATGAAAAGGCTTAGGGCCGTTAACGGATATTTGGGATCTGCGGTATTGAACTACTCAGGAGAGACACTCTATATCGATAATGAGAATACGGGGACAGATATCCCATACTCTGCGAGTATCTTCAACGATGCCTACAGAATGGTTTCAGAATCCTCTCTGGATGTCGGTTTTTCCGAGGCATCATCATTGGAGGCAAAAACACTCGATGGTCATGTCTTTTTGATCAACAGTGCCGGTGCATACGCTGAGGATCAGTTCGTGAAGATCAACGTATTTGCGATCTTTAGAGATGATGGAAATGTCGCATTGGCAAAGATGATCATGGATAAAGCATCGAAAATGATGTCTGACGAGTTGGGAAAACTCTAAGAAAATTTAAAAAGGTGTTCTCATCAAAACGTTATATTTTATCAGACATGCGAAGTCGAACTGGCAGGATGAAGGTGCCAGTGACTTCGAACGAGGTATCACTAAAAAAGGTAAAAAGAGTATTGAGACGATTGCTTCTTATCTGAAGCTTCGTGGTGTTATGCCAGATCGCATACTCTCAAGTTGTGCATCACGGGCACAGGAGAGTGCGGATAAGATCGCAAAGATCCTCTCATATGAGGGGCGTATCGAATATTTGCAAGAGTTGTACTATACACCTACGGAGGTTATGCATGAGATCCTTCTTATGCAAGATGATGCAGACGATACGATCTTTGTGATCGGACATAATCCTCAATTGACCGATATGGTGAACCTATTGGTAGATGATCATGTAGCAAAAATTCCTACTATGGGGGTAGTGGCGATCAATTTTGATATTGAGCACTGGAGTGAATTGTCGTATATTCGGGGGGAGTTGGATTTTTTTATTTATCCTAAACAGTTCAAGTATTATATTCCTAAACAGATCAGGGCGATTTTAGAACGTACCTAAAAATATAAAATCATATACTTTTCTTATCCTAAAATGATATAATATCAATAGGTACAGTATGTAAAAGTCTTGTATGAGGGGTGAATATATTTATTAAAAGGCAAAAGAAGGAGAATATTTTGTCTCAAAAAACAGTTGAGGAGTTATTGTCTGTTGATGGAGAACTTAGTCTACTTTATGTAGAAGACAATAAAGATGTACGTGATAGTATGGTGGAGTTGCTCGAACATTACTGTAGCGACTTCGATGTTGCAGTGGATGGACAGGAAGCATGGGAGAAGTACCAGTCTTACCATAAAAAGACGGGGCATTATTACGATATCGTTCTAACCGATATCAATATGCCGAAAATGAGTGGTATTCAACTTATCGAGAAGATCCGTGAACGGAATGAGCGTCAGATCATTGTGGTGATCTCTGCGCATAATGAGCTTGACATGCTTTTAAAGCTGATCGAACTGGAGATCTCGAATTTCATCGTGAAACCTTTGGAGATGGATCAGTTCGAAAGGGTCTTTGCCCGTGTGATCAATATTGTTCACCAACGGCGGACCTATTACCGCTTGAATGAAGATCTACAAAGAACAAAGATGCTTGCAGAACAGGCTACACAGTATAAAAGTCAGTTTCTGGCAAATATGTCACATGAGATACGTACTCCACTCAATGCGATCATCGGATTTATCTCACTTCTTCGTGAACGAGAGGATGATGAGACAAAGATGAAGTATTTGGATATCATTATGAACTCATCGGACTCACTCCTCCAACTGATCAATGATATTCTTGATGTGAGTAAGATCGAAAGCGGTAAGCTTGAGATCGAACCGCAGAACTTCAATCCATATAAGGATCTTATTACGGTTGCAGAACTTTTCCAGGCCAAAGCGGCGGAGAAGGATATCGTGCTTACGATCAAATACAACAACTCCATACCTGAACTACTATATGGAGACTCATTACGTATCAAACAGATCTTCTCCAATCTTCTTTCCAATGCCATTAAGTTCACACCTGAAGGCTCCAAGGTCAAGTGTGTCATCTGGTATAAAGACGGCAATCTCAATATCATGGTCAAAGATTACGGGATCGGTATCAGTAAAGAACAGCAGCAGAAGATATTCCAGCCCTTTACCCAAGCGGATGGTTCGATCGTGCGTAAGTATGGCGGTACGGGACTGGGCTTGACTATCAGTATGGAGCTTAGCAGGCTCTTAGGCGGTGAGTTGACACTAAAGAGTGAAGAAGGAAAAGGAAGTGTTTTCCGTCTGAGTCTGCCTATTCCTTTAGGAAAAGAGGAGAAAGAGGAAGAAGAGGAGAGTATCGAGAAGTTAGAGGGGCATGTTCTGGTGGTTGAAGATTATGAAGCGAACCGCATGTTCGTTGGGATCATTCTTGAAAATGCCGGTTTGACGTATGATATTGCACATGATGGAGTAGAAGCGATCAAAAAGTTCAAAGAGAACAAGTATGATCTTATCTTAATGGATGAGAATATGCCGAACCTCAATGGGACCGAGGCGACCAAAGAGATCTTGCGTCTTGAAAAGGAGCAAGGGCTTTCACATACACCCATCGTCTCCCTTACGGCCAATGCCCTAAAAGGTGACCGTGAACTCTTCCTTGCATCAGGGTTCGATGATTATCTAAGTAAACCGATCGATCCTCAGAAGCTTCTTAAGACAATGAAGCGTCTGTTGAACTCCTGTCCCCTACCTAGCTAGTTTGCCGTAATTCAAATGCAAACTGAATAAGCTGCGCGCTATTTTCTAAGTGCAGCTTCTCCAAGATACGTGTACGATAGGTAGAGACGGTCTTGGGGCTTAACGATAGCTTTTTTGCGATCTCTTGAAACGTCAATCCGTCCGAGAGTAGTGTCAGGACCTCCAACTCTCGTTGCGAAAGTGTCGAGAGAAGGTCTTGGGCTGAAGCTTCAAGAGAAAAACCAAACGGTAGGCTCTCTTGTAGGGTTTGACTGACATATTTTCTTCCTGCCATTATCTCTTCTATGGCACGGATCACTTCATTACTGAGTATGGTTTTGTTAAGATAGCCAGATGCACCTGCTTTAAATGCCCGTATTGCATAGATCTCTTCAGGATATGCACTGAGTATGAGGATCGGAAGTTCAGGTAAGATCCCTTTGATCTTTTTGATCGAATCTAAACCATTACTGTCTCCAAGGTTAAGGTCGAGGACAAGCAGATCTATGGAAGTTGTATCCAATGCTTTCATAAGTGCTACAAGTGAGGATGCAGAGATAACTACTTTCATCTTGTGAGATTCGATGATCATACTTAATCCGCTACGGACGATCTCATGATCATCGGCTAAACCTATCTTGAACATCGTTCCTCCCTAAAAACTTATATCTTTCACTATACATTATTTATTCTTTAAGGATACTGTGAGTGAATTGAAGTAATAATTACAGACAGTGTTATGCTGTTTATTTGTTATTATGTAGACAATATCTAGCAAACAAGCTCTTAAGAAGGCAGAGACAATGGAAGAATTAATTGAAGAGACAAAACGTATCGCACAGGCGCGATTTCAAACATTTGGGTTCGGTGAGGCTCAGATTGAACAGCTATTGGCGTCGGGGGAGAGAGATCTAAAAAAGGAGCTTGAGCATTTAAGAGAGCTTCTTATGCAAGAACCATGTGATCTTGATGCGATCAATCGGTCATTACATGCGCTTAAAGGTTTGGTGTTAAATATGGGAAATGATGATGCGGCAGAGAAACTTTCGGAGTTGAGGGGCTCTGAAGATCCTCAAGAGAAGATAGAAACGCTCAAAAGGTTGACACATATCGCATAAAACTGATAGAATTCCAAGATAATTGCCGATAAAGGCATATAATTGTACTATAATTGATATACTCATGAAGGGTAGTAATGATTTCAAGAAAGATTGTTTTAGTCGGGGATTTCTCAACGGGTAAAACAAGTTTGATCCGGCGTTTTGTCGATAACCAGTTCAGTGACAGTTATTTAAGCACGATCGGTGTGAAAATATCTAAAAAACAGATCCCTCTTAAAGAGGAAGTGATACAAGCACTGATCTGGGATATTGAGGGGGGTACACCTAATAAACCGGTCAACACGACATATCTTCTTGGTGCACACGGATGTATTTTGGTGGCAGATAGTACCCGTGAAGAGACTATTGAGAATATAGATGGTTATCTTGATATTGTTAAGAAGTGTGCACCTAAGTCGGCATTTATTTTAGTGTTGAACAAGTGCGATATGTTAAATGAGATCGAGAAAGAGTTGCTCTATAAAGGGGTTGGAGAACGTTTTAAAGACCGGATAGAACATATCTATCTCGCTTCGGCAAAAACAGGTGAAGAGGTAGAGACGATGTTTAGAGCGATCGCTACCTTGGTAAGTCCAAAAGGCTAAAGATGCATATTCAAGAAGTATTTAATGCGATCTATGCCAACCATCTTTATGAATATCTGGTTATCGATGAATCTCGTAAGATCATTGAGTATTCCGATAAGGCATTCTCTTTATGTTTGAACCGTCCGGAGAACTGTAAAGAGATGATCTTAGAAGAGGTTCTTCCTGAACTATGCGGTTTGGAAGAAGAGATAGAAAGGGTCTTTTCCGGAGATTCTTCCTCATTTACTCTCCCTTATATCTTTAAGGAACCTGATACCTATGTACATATTCATATCCATCCCGGACGTGAGAAGCAAGTATCCAAACCCGAAGAGAACCGTTATGAGAGCGTTATCATTCTTTTTGAAAATATCTCTGAGATCGCTACGGCACAACAAAGTTTGATCCAAGAGAGAAATGAAAAAGCGCTTTTGGTTAAAGAGGTTTCCCAAAAGAACATACTGCTCAAGCGTTTCAATGCACAAATGCAAGAGTTGGTGGATGAAGAGATACGAAAGAATATGGAAAAACAGCGTATCGTAGAACTTCAATCCCGCTATTCCCAGATGGGAGAGATCATCAGCATGATCATTCACCAATGGAAACAGCCTCTCAATGCTATGAGTATTATTGTCAATGTTCTCAAATTGAACTTGATGAAAAATACGCTCTCTCCAAATGAGATCAAGAATAAGCTTGACGATATCCTCTCTCAGATCAAATATATGGATCAGACGGTCAAGGATTTTCAGAACTTTTTCAATCCCTCGAAAGAACAGATACGCTTTAAAGCATATAATGTGATCCAAACGGTATTTGACCTTGTAGGATATACCTATGAGCATAAAAATATCTCATTGGAATTAGAAGGTGATAAAGAGGTCAGTATTGTTGGCCATCCCAATGAGTTCAGTCAGGTCATATTGACACTGCTTCAAAATGCAAAAGATGCCTTTATGGAACACCCTAGAGAGGATATGCGTATTGTTGTACGTATTGAGAAAGAGAAAGACCATGCAGTTATTATCGTAAGGGATAATGCCGGTGGTATTCCCGAAGAGATTATCGATAAGATATTCGATCTCTATATGACAACAAAAGAGCAGGGAACCGGTCTTGGACTCAATATTGCAAAACAGATGGTCGAGAAGAACATGAACGGTAGGCTCAGTGTACGTAATGTTGAAGAGGGTGCGGAGTTCAGGGTCTATATATGATAAAAAAACCGCTTTTGCTCTTTCTTCTTTCCTTGATTCTACTTATCATCATCGCCGTAGTATACCAGCGCTACTGCAAGTCCAAACCAAACGGTTGTAAAAAGGTTGAACGTAGTGCCGATGAGAGCTATCCGCAAAAAGGGATAGACTGGTAAGGCTGTTAACTATTTACCGCTATAATGGCACTCTAATTTAAGCGTGCTTCGATCAACGACTTTCTTTTTTGACCTTTAGGGTCTACAAATCACCAACTCCTTTGCCTTGGATCGACATTATACCCTAATGACAGGCACAGAACACACATAGGATATTTATGTCATTTACAAATTTGGGACTCAACGACTCCCTGCTCAAAGCGATCAAAGATCAAGGGTACGATACCCCAACACCCATTCAAAAACAAGCTATTCCTGTTGTCATCGAAGGCAAGGATGTCCTTGCCGCTGCACAGACAGGTACGGGGAAAACGGCTGGTTTTACACTGCCATTACTAGAAAGGCTCTCTCAAAGCAACCCAAAAATGGGTAAAAAACAGATTCGTGTACTGGTCTTGACACCTACGCGTGAATTGGCGGCACAGGTAGCAGAGAGTGTGGAGACGTATGGAAAGCATATGAAGTACACTTCTACGGTTATTTTCGGTGGGGTGGGGATCAATCCGCAACTTGCCACACTGCGTAAAGGGGTAGATATTGTTATCGCCACACCGGGGAGACTGCTCGATATCGCATCACAAAAAGGTATTGACTTCTCGGCACTGGAGACACTGGTACTCGATGAAGCGGACAGAATGCTCGATATGGGATTCATCCATGACATTAAAAAACTGATGAAGATGATGCCAAAGCAGAGACAGACCCTACTCTTTTCCGCTACTTTCTCCAAGGAGATCAAGCAGTTGGCATCGGGATTGCTTAATGATCCCGTACTCATTGAGGTTGCACGAGAGAATACAACATCAGAACAGGTAAGCCAAGTGGTCTATCCTGTTGATAAACGCAGAAAGAGAGAGCTCCTCTCTCAGCTCATTAAAACAAAGGACTGGAGACAGGTTCTGGTCTTTACCCGTACCAAGCATGGGGCGAACAAGTTGACAAAACAGCTTGAAGAGGCAGGCATAACGGCAGCTGCCATTCACGGGAACAAGTCGCAAGGAGCAAGAACCAAGGCGCTTGCGGCATTCAAGTCAGGTGAAATACGTGTCCTTGTTGCCACTGATATTGCAGCAAGAGGAATAGACATCGACCAACTTCCGCATGTGGTTAATTACGAACTGCCGAACATTCCTGAAGATTACGTACACCGTATCGGTCGTACCGGACGTGCAGGGCAGAGTGGCGAAGCGGTCTCTTTGGTCTGTATCGATGAACATAAACTCTTGGCAGACATTGAACGTTTTACCAAATCAAAGATCAAAAAAGTGGATATTGAAGCTTTTAGACCCGATCCCGATATTAAAGCCGAGCCGATCCAAAACGGAAGAGGCGGTGGACAGAGACGCGGTGCCAATACAAGAGGACGAAGCGGTGGTAACAGCAGCCGTAACCGTTCGACACAAAGAAGCAGGAGCAGAGCATGAGAAAGACATTTCAACTAGTAGACCCCAAAAAACATGAAGACCGCGTACTTGAAGCGATCAAACACGAGATCCGTAAATATGTAAAAAGAGAGAAGAAAAAAGAGCTCCCTGAAAAAGAGACGATGTATTGGGATTTTGACTGTAAGATAGGTGCGAGTATAGAAGATGCCAAAACTGTTGTCTTTGAGGAGCTCATTCAATCACTGGATAGATTGAAAGCTTCCGGTGCTGCCGAGGTGTATGTGGAGGTCATTGCAAAGGCTGTACCGAAGCCACCTAGAACAGAGAATAAAGAGAAAGTAGCTGACAAAGCGGAAGAGGCGTAGGCCCTCTTCTCAATGTATTAAATAGTTACCGATCATTTAGCAACCTCTCTAGCCAACTTTGTGTTTCCAAGAAACTCTCTCCATACATATTTAGAATACGTAGTAATTTAAAGTTTACTTTATGGATATTTTTAAAAGATATTGGAATAAAAAAAGGTTTATTAAGGAGTTATATAAAAATAAGCCCGCAAATGCGGGCTTGAAAATGTAGGAGAATTAGTCCGCTACAGTCACTTCAACCGGAGTTGATTCCCAGATCCCGTGTTTTGTACAGTATCCGTGAGCAACAAGGTTGAGTTTGCTTTTCATTGGTCTGATGTTGAATGTTACTTCAGCGTGAGACTTCTCGTTTCCAAGAGTACCAGGTACGAAAGTAGCCATTGCAAGTTTTGTGTCACCGTCAAAAAGTGTGATAGACTCGATGTAGTGATCGAAATCATCAGGGTGTGTATACTCGTTACCCATTTTTACGTTTACTTTAAGCATTTCACCTTTTTTTGCTTCACCCTCTACAGTGATAAATGGTGAGTGTCTGTCGATAAGGTCTTTTTTCGCTTCTCTATCGATCTCTGAAATGTCTTGGTATTTATTGATCTTTGGCATATTCAATCCTTTTAATTTGGTTTTGTGGGAGTATTATAACATAAAAAGTTAATAAATAGGATAAAAAATGTCTTATTTAACTTTTTTTACTTTTGCTTTGGGGTATAATGGGTACAAAAAGGTATAAGTATGAGAGTTGAGCCTACTGTTTTAAATGGAGCACTGCATGGGCAATTACCATCGACATTTAGTCTGTTGTGTTGGAATCTGCATAAACAGGGTTCTTTGGATCCTGTGGTAAGCGAATGGCTCGAACGTGTCAATTGGATATCGGACCTGATGTTGTTTCAAGAAGCTGCATGGCAAGAGCCGCTTTCTTTGGATATGTGGCAGGGGTATGATGTTGCGGCTGTTGCCAACCTCAAATGGCAAGAACGGCGTTATGGTGTGATGAGCCTCTCATTAGCTAAGGTGTTGGGGGTAGAGGGGTATTTGAGCTTACATCGAGAAGTGGGATGGACAACGCGCAAAGGGGCACTTTTTTGCCGTTACGGGGTAGATGGAACTATTTTGTTAACGGTAAATGTCCATATGTTGAACTTTCATCACGATGTGGCATATGAAGATGAGTTGGCACGCTTAGAATATCTTTTGGAAAGGTATGAAGGAGCATTGATCCTAGCAGGGGATTTTAACACATGGAACCGTAGGCGCACACTGCTTTTGAAAACGATGTGCCGGAGGTTGAAGTTGCGTCATGTGGCAGTGAAGGGTGTGCGAAGATTTGGCAGATATGCTTTAGACCATCTCTTCTATCGGGGTGTGCAGATGGTTGATGCCTCCGTACTTCAAACACATCGACTCTCCGATCATCACCCGATACGAGTGTGTTTTACGATGCCACGATCCGTTTGATCGCCTCAGAGCAGGCAATAAGCCCGAAAGTCCCTGTGACGGCAACGCAAGAGCCTTTCTCTTTACACTTATCCTCTTCGGACGAGAAGATGACCGTGAAATTCCGGTCGAATTTTGCTTTTTTAAGCTCGTTTCTGACCTTTCTAGCCAGTGCGTTCCCATGGGTCTTCCAGATGCCTGCTACCTCTATTTTGGTGGTATCGTACCGTTTGGCAGAGCCCATTGCCATAATGAGCTTCTTGTAGCACTTCTTGGCTACTTCTATTTTGACCTTGGTGGTATCTGCGGCATCGATGATGATATCGTAAGGCTCAAAATCAAATGATGCCACCCATGTCATATCCATTTTCTGTTCCATCCCTTTAATACCGGGGTAGAGGGCTATGAGCGTGGCGACCTTGCTCTCTCCAACCGCATCTGAGCCTATTTGCCGATTACGGTTTGTTTCATCGAAGGTATCGTAGTCGATAATGGTAATGTCGGTCACACCTGAGCGGTAGAGGCAGTCAAGCGCATAGGAGCCGACTCCGCCTACGCCCAAAATGAGTACTTTGGCTTGTTGGAGTTTTTCGAAGTCCTCTCCAAAGAGCATGCGGCAGCGATGGAACCTCATTGTGCTGCTCCGCAATACAATGAGGAGTGAGGAGTGAATAGTGTCGGTATGCAATGCTTTTGTCTTATATACCAATAACTAATATGACTACTGTTCATTGAACCACTCCTGAAGGGTGTTTATCTCATCATGTGCGGTCATATCGAGTTGAATGGGGCTGATGGAAACATAGCCGTCATTGACCGCTTCGAAGTCGGTGGTGTGTCCTTGTGTGTCCATCCAGCCCAGTTCGGGCAGTCCGATCCAGTAGTACTCTTTGCCTCTGGGGTTGTAGTGTACTTCAGCATTGTGGGCGTAGAGACGGTTGCCGGCACGGGTGACCTTGAAGCCTTTGCATCGGTTCTTAGGAATAGGAGGAATGTTGATATTGAGAAATTTACGTGGCGGCAGAGGAAAATCACCTTTGAATATCTTTTCTACTAGAGTTGCAATGCTTTTTTGTGCCAATGCGTATCCAAACTCATCGATGCTTTTGCCGTGTTCTGCGTAGACCTGGCTGACAGCAATACCCGGAATACCTTGAAGTACCGCTTCCATCGCTGCTGATGCGGTTCCTGAGTAGGTGATGTCCTCACCCATGTTCGAGCCTATGTTGATGCCGGAGATAACAATGTCTGGTTTATGCTCTTTAAAGAGCTTGTTGAGTGCCAGAAAAACACAGTCGGACGGTGTACCGTCGTCGAGTTTATAGAAGTTTGGCTCAAGCTCGATGAAGTGGAGGGGGCGTGTCAGTGTCAGTGAGTGTCCGCAAGCGGACTTTTCGCTACTAGGTGCGACCACAACCACCTTCCCAAGGGGTTTGAGCGCCTCGATGAGCGCATGTAAGCCTTTTGATTCGTATCCGTCGTCGTTGGTGATGAGTATGCGTTTTGTTTGTGCCATATGCTTGACCTTTGTTCTTGTGTGGGAAGTATATACAAAAGGGTATGAAATGTCAAAGTTTTAAACTTAAAAATAGATTTACAACTCCAATTTATTGAATTAAAAATAGATCTATAAGTCTAATTTTGATAGAATGGATAAAAATTAAGAGAGGATAGACCATGTTGGATGAGCTTAGGGAGTATCAGCGTACGCTTTTTGCTAAAAACAATTTTATCTATAAACGATATTTTCACCGTACACTTAACCTCGATAAAAAGCTGGTAGGTCTTATTGGTGCCAGAGGGGTGGGAAAAACGACCTACCTTATTCAGTACCTCAAAGCACTCGATATCCCTTTTAGTCAAAAACTCTACATCAGTGCCGATACGATCACCATCCCCTCACTCTTTGAAGTGGCTCAAGCATTTCAGAAAGAAGAGGGCAAGGTGCTTGTGATTGATGAGATACATAAATACAAAGACTTTGAGATAGAGCTTAAAAAGATCTATGATATTTTAGATCTCAAAGTTATTTTCAGCGGAAGCAGCGCTTTAAAGTTGGACAATGCCAAAGCGGACTTGAGCAGAAGGGCGGTTGTGTATGAAGTGGACGGTTTGAGCTTCAGAGAGTTCATTGAGTTGAGTGAAGGGATCGAGCTGCCAAATTTTACATTGGAAGAGATTTTAAAGAACCATGTAGATATCGCCTATGAGCTGCTTGAAAAGTTCAACGTGACGCTACGCTTTAGAGAGTATATTGCACAGGGGTATTATCCGTTCTATTTTGAAGACAAAGAGGATTATCTTATTAAACTCAATCAGACGATCAATACGGTGATCGAAGTGGATATCCCCTCTATCTTCCCCATAGAATATGACAGTGTGCAAAATCTTAAAAAGCTGGTACGGCTTCTGTGTGAGTCCCACCCCTATACACCCAACATCAAAGAGCTGCTACATAAAATGGACATGAAGGATAACTATAAAGGGCTTTATCGGTTTTTGGATTATCTCAATCATGCGAAGATATTGCATACCATCAAGCCTAAAGCCAAAGGCGATACGATCTTTGTAAAACCTGACAAGATATACCTGAACAATACCAATCTGCACCATGCCTATTGTACGCAAAGCAACATTGGTACACTCAGAGAAGTATTTGTAGCAAGTATGCTGCAAAACAGACACCAGATAGAAGTAGCGAAAAAAGGTGACTTTTTGGTAGATGGTGCATATCTGCTGGAAGTAGGCGGCAAAAGAAAGTCGTTTAGGCAGATCAAAGATGAGTCTAACGCTTTTGTGGTGGCGGATGATATTGAGATCGGAAGCGGTAATAAGATTCCGTTGTGGTTGTTTGGGTTTATGTATTGAGAAAAGGAAGGAACGTTAAAGCAGATAGAAAAAGATCTGAAGTTATAAAAATACTGAGCAGTCCAAATCTGTAACCCTATAGGTTAATCTGCTATAATATCCCCAATCAAAGACAATCAAACCATTTTAAAGGAAGAATCGTGCAAAAAGAGCCGATGTTACGTGAAACGTATGTAAAGTTGAGTGAAGAGCTTGAGCAGTTAAAGACCCATGAGAGAGGCAAGATCGCCAAAGTGATCGATGAGGCAAGAGAACTGGGTGACCTCAAAGAGAATGCGGAGTACCATGCGGCAAAAGAGAAGCAGGGATTGATGGAAGCGCGTATTGCAGAGTTGACCGATGTGATCGGACGTGCACAGGTGGTCGATCCTTCGACATTGGCGCATGAGCGTGTAAGCTTTGGTTCGACGGTCTGCTTGACCTGCCAAGAGAGCGGGGAGGAGGTGAAGTATACGATCGTCGGAAGTATGGAGTCAGACCCGGAGAGAGGGCTCATCTCGTTCCAGTCACCGATGGCACGTGCGCTTATTGGTAAAGAGGAGGGGGATGAAGTAGAGTTGATGCTTCCAAGTGGCAAGAAAGCGTACGATATTGAAGAGATTTCATATGAGGAGATCGTCCTCAAAAGTGAATAGTGAATAACGAATAGTGAATAATGTTGGTATGCATTGCATAGCAATGCTTTTATAATGTAGGAAGGATAATCAATGGTAAAAGTAGGTGTAGTTGGTGCCAGTGGATATACGGGGCTTGAACTGGTGAAGATGTTAATCACTCATCCGGGGTTCGAGTTGACCTATCTGGCAACGACACAGGGCGATACGATGATAGAGGCACTTCATCCCTCCCTTGAAGGAGTTGTGACTCAGCCTGTGGCCAAAGCGGATGTTAACGGTGTGACGGAGCATTGTGACCTGGTATTTCTAGCCTTGCCGCATAAAGCCTCCATGGGTTTTGCCAAAGATCTCATTGAGAACGGTTTGAAAGTCGTGGATCTCTCTGCCGATTACCGTTTGGAACTTGATACCTACGAGGCACACTACTGTCCGCATGAGGACAAGGAACATCTTGGTGAGGCTGTCTATGCACTTATCGAGTACTACCGTGAAGCACTTAAAAATACAAACCTTGCCGCAGGACCGGGCTGTTACCCTACAGCGACACTGCTGGGTATCTTGCCGTTCATCCCCTACCTTGATACTGCCGCACCGCTCTTTGTCGATGCCAAATCGGGTGTGAGTGGGGCAGGGAAGAAGCTAAGCGAGACGACCCATTTTGTGACGGTCAATGACAACATCTTTGCATACAACCCGCTCAAGCACCGCCATGCACCCGAGATCGCAGAGAAGATAGAGAAGGTGCATGGAGTAAAGATGCATGTCAATTTCGTGCCACATCTCATTCCTGCTACCCGTGGAGAGCTTGTGAGTGTCTATGCCATGCTCAAAGCCGATATCGACCCGTTAATGGTACTTAAAGAGGCATATGCCAATGATCCGTTCATCCGTATCCGTGAAAAACCGGTGGATATCAAGAGTACGGCTGGAACACACTTTTGTGACATCTATGCCGCACGAAACGGCAATGCGCTCTTTGTCAGTTCGGCTATTGACAACCTTTTAAGAGGGGCAAGCTCTCAGGCACTTGCAGCAGCGAACCTGATGTGCGGATATGATGAGGGGATGGGTATCCCAACGATCGCTTACGTCCCCTAATAATGAGGAATGAGGAATGAGGAATGAGGAACCGAATGAGATAAAAGAGGGGGCTTTGTTTATTGCTGACTCTCACTATCCTCACCATGGTGAGGAGTTTCTGACTCTGCTTCAAAAACTCTCATCAGGCAAGATCACTACACCCCAGCTCTTTTTGATGGGGGATAACTTCGATCTTCTCTTTGGCTATAACGACTACATTAAAAGCTTCTCTCAAGAGGCGATAGACCTTCTTGGTAGCCTTTCTGAAATCTTGGAGATACACTACTTTGAAGGCAATCACGATTTTTGCCTCTCTCCGATCTTCCCAAATATACATGTCTACCCCAGAGAAGTACAACCTGTTTATTTTAGGCTGAATGAAAAGCGTGTAGCGCTCTCTCATGGCGACAGGTATGCCACGGGTGCAGGGTATGACCTCTATAGCAGACTGCTTCGCAACAGATCGATATTGACACTCCTTAAGCCTTGGGAGAAGCGGATCATTGATGATCGGATGGCAAAGCTTTCACAAAAAGAGATATGTCATGACTTTGAGGGGTTTACAAAGCGGGTGGCGCGTATTTTAACCTATTATGACGATGCCGATCTGGTCATTGAAGGGCATTTTCATCAGGCTAGAACGCTAGGAAAGTACATATCTCTGCCTTCGCTTGCCTGCCAAAAGTGTGTGGGCATGGTGTGCAACGGGAGTGTGGATTTTGTTGAGAGTCATACGCTAGGGTGATGGTTTACCTCTCATTATTCGGTGTGGCATTCATCTCTGCAACACTGCTTCCGATGGGAAGTGAAGCAGTACTGCTTTATGATCTGAACTTGGATAAGACTTCTGCGTGGCTTTTGTGGCTGAGTGCTACGCTTGGCAATACCCTTGGTGCGGTCGTGAACTACTGGCTGGGGCTCAAAGGAGAAAGCTTCCTTGAGAAACGCGGCTACCTCTCAGCCATGAAGATGCAGCGTGCTCATGTGCGATTTGAGAAGTGGGGCGGTTGGGTCCTACTGCTGAGCTGGGTACCGGTCATTGGTGATCCTTTGACATTCATTGCCGGGGTATTGCGGTTTCATTTTTGGACATTTTTGTGGGTGGTTGCTGTAGCAAAAGGGGTGCGCTATGCGGTTGTGATCAGAGGGTATTTGCTGATATAGTGCGGGACGTAGTGTCCCAAAAGATCACACACGTACCTTTTGCAAGGCAGGTGCGTACTTTGTTTTGAGTACTCTATTTGTATAGAACGATCCAAACGGTACAAGTGAGAGCAGGAAGTACCAGAGTGTCTCTCTTTTGCCAAACTGCTCTTCACTTTTTGCTTCAAGTAGCTGATAGATAAAGGCGATAAAGAGCATTCCGTGGATCATACCTGCAATTTTGGTAGCAACAGGGATCCCCATTGCATATTTTAGCGGCATTGCCAGAAAAACAAGTACCAAAAATGAGTACCCTTCGATTTTGTTAATGAGTAGAAATTTTTTTAATTCGGACATAATTACTCCTATTTAAGATATGTAAGTATAGCATAGGGAGCTTCAGGAAAGATAAAAATTATTATTTGATGGAGAAAAAGCTGCCAAAATATCGGCAGCTTTTATGAAGGGGGGGAGTTAGATCTTAGAGAGTACGAATTGCTCCATATCTGCAACGACCTCTTCAAGGCTTCTCTCACCGTCGATCACGGTAAGAAGCCCTTTTTCTTCATAGAACTTCTGAATTTCAGGAAGCGGATCGGTGTAGATCTTCATACGGCTTACAAAGACCTCTTCACTGTCGTCACTTCTCTCTTCGCCCGGTGCCGCTTCTGCACGGCGACCCAAAATTCTCTCTCTTGCAACCTCTTCGGAAACACGCACTTCGATAACCGCTGCAAGGTCGATGTTCTCTTCTTTGCTAACGATCTCGTCAAATGCTGTCATCTGCTCTGTACTTCTTGGGTATCCGTCGATAAGAATGTTGTCTACAGGTGCATTGTTGATCGCAGATACGATCGTATCGATGATGATGTTCAGTGGTACCAAAGCCCCTTTAGAGATGTAGCTCTCAATCTCTTGTCCAAGTTCGGAACCGCTTGCAACCTCTTCACGAAGCATATCTCCGGTAGAGTAGTGAACGATCTTGTCACTGTGTTTTTCAGCGATGATACTCGCATCAGTTGTTTTCCCTGAACCGGGTGCCCCGATGATCAAAAATAGTTTTTTCATGTTGTTTCCTTATCTGTTTTTTGTCATATTGAATAGAAGTGAAGCAATCGCTTCACATACTGAATATTATTCATCATTCACTATTCGTTATTCACTAAGCTGTTGGTGTTTGTCTGATACGCAGACTCAACTCTTTAAGCTGCTCTGCATCGACCGGGCTTGGTGCTTGTGTCAGCAGACACTGTGCACGTTGCGTTTTTGGGAATGCAATGACATCACGGATGCTCTCCGCACCTGTCATGAGCATGATCATTCTGTCAAGTCCCATAGCGAATCCACCGTGCGGCGGTGCACCGAACTTAAGCGCGTCAAGCAAGAAACCGAACTTCTCTTGCGCTTCCTCTTCGCTGATACCAAGCAGTTTGAAGATCTCCGCTTGCATCTCCTCTTTATGAATACGGATAGAACCACCACCAAGCTCCGTACCGTTAAGTACGATGTCATATGCGATGGACTCGATCTCTTCAATATCCTCATAGTCAAGCGATTTTGGTTGTGTGAACGGATGGTGAAGCGCTTTGACGCGTCCGTCTTCCACTTCGAACATCGGGAAATCAACAACCCATAAGAACTCAAATACACCCTCAGGGATGATCTCCATAAGCTCTGCAAGGTAGAGTCTGAAACGACCCATGTAGTCAAGTACTACTTTTTTCTCACCCGCACCGAAGAATACGACATCGCCTACTTCAAGCTCACAACGTGCAACAATCGCTTCGAGATCCGCTTCGGTAAAGAATTTCGTTAGCGGTCCTTTGAGACCGTCCTCTTTCATCTGGAAGTATCCGAGACCTTGCGCACCGAACTTGCGGACGTAATCTTCAAACCCTTTCATTTGACGCTTGGAGAAGATGTTGTCGCCGTTTGGTACTTTAAGCGCTTTGATACGGTTCTTCTTCGGTGATTTTGCAATGTTCGAGAAGATCTCGTTGTCACACTTCTCAAAGATGTCGATCACATCGACCATTGCCATATCGAAACGAAGGTCAGGTTTGTCCGAACCGTACTTCTCCATCGCTTCATGGTATGTTATACGTTTAAATGTTTTAGGAATATCAAATCCGCACTGTGTGAAGATATCGTTAATGAGCTTCTCTGCAACGGCAATGACATCATCTTGCGTACAGAAGCTCATCTCAACGTCTATTTGCGTGAACTCCGGCTGTCTGTCCGCTCTGAGGTCTTCGTCACGGAAACACTTTGCGATCTGGAAGTAACGGTCGAACCCCGATACCATCAATAGCTGTTTGAAAAGCTGCGGAGATTGTGGAAGTGCGTAGAACTCACCGCCATGCACACGGCTTGGTACGAGGTAGTCACGCGCACCCTCAGGGGTTGACTTTGTCAGTACCGGTGTTTCCACTTCGAGGAAACCGAGCTCATCGAGAGAGTTACGTGTCGCAATGGTCGCTTTGGAGCGGAGTTTGAAGATGTCGTATGACTTTTGACTTCTAAGCTCAAGGTAGCGGTATTTAAGACGGATCTCTTCGTTTACTTTCTCGTCGCCCAGATCGAACGGCATCGGCTTGGAGCGGTTTTCGATGACAAGGTTGTCTACAACGATCTCGACTTTTCCTGTTTTGAGGTTCGGGTTCTCAAGCCCTTCGCCTCTGGCTCTGACCTTACCTGTGGCGATGAGGACGAACTGATCACGCACCTCTTCGGCCATCTTGTGCGCATCGGCATTGTCGGCAGGGTCACAGACAAGCTGTACCACTTCGTCTTTATCTCTGAGGTCGATGAAGATCACCCCTCCGTGGTCTCTACGGCTGGCAACCCAACCGGCTACGGTGACTTCCTCACCGATATGTGTTTCGTTTATCTCGGCACAATAGTGTGTTCTCACGTGCAATCCTTCGATGTAATAGTGCCGCGATTATATCGAAAACTCCTTTAGAGTCTTAAAAACCTTCTCTGTGGTACTCACTGCTCATGGTGAACATTACCTTCAGATCGGTAGGGGAGGTGGCGTACTGATATGCCTGATCTTCAGTGATCTTCCCTTGTAATGTAAGGTTATAGAGTGCCCGATTGAAAGTGATCGAACCGTAGGATTTTCCCGATCTTTCGATAGCATCGTAGATCTCGTCTTCACGCTTGTTGAGAATGAGCTCCTGCATAAGGCTGCTTTTGAACATCAGCTCAACGGCGGGAACAAGATCACCTGAGGTACTTTTGATCAGCCTTTGGGAGATGGTCGCCTCAAGGGTGCTGGCGATCATATGGCGTATACGCTGTTCATCCTGACTAGGGAAGAGGGCGATAAGACGGCTGATGGTCTCTTTGGCATCGAGTGTATGGATGGTGGAAAATACAAGGTGTCCGGTGTTGACCGCATGAATGATGCTCTCGGCGGTCTCGACATCCCGTATCTCCCCTACGACGATAATATCGGGATCTTCACGGAGGCTGGCACGGAGGGCAGAGGCGAAGTTCTGTGTATGTTTGCCCACTTCACGCTGTTCGATGATGGAGCGCTCATCATGAAAGATATACTCCACGGGATCTTCAATGGTGATGATATGTCTGCGGTGCTTCTGGTTGATCGCATTGATGATCGCTGCGAGTGTCGAGGTCTTTCCGCTGCCGGTCGTACCTGTAATGAGTACCAATCCGTGCCGAAGGTCTATGAGCTTTTCCATTGCCGAAGGGAGGTTCAGCTCCCGAAATGTCTTGATGTGCGGTGGGATCAGTCTGAAAGTGATGGCATATCCGTCAATATGCTCATAGATATTGAAACGAAAACGGTACTGTTTATTGAGCTTGAACGCCCCGTCGAACTCTTTTGTCTCCAAGAATCTTTCATACTTCTCGGCAGTCAAGAAGCGTATCAGGGTGCTGACGATACGGTGTTCTATAGTTGCTCTGGAGAGTTTGGTTATCTCCGTTCTTACTCTTGCATGCAGATGGGAATTACTTTTAATATGAAGGTCTGTACCTCCCTTCTTAATAAGTAGGTGAAGCCAACTCTCAAGTTGTTTCTGTGCGACTTTTAAATAATCCATTTCCATATCTCCCTCAAAATATGTTGTAGAAATCATAGCATAAAAGCGCTATTGTTTACACGTGGTTTACCCTGAGGGTGTAGTATGTGGCTAGCAAGATCGAATTGAAAGGAATATCAAATGATCAAAAAATTAACGCTAAGTGCGATCACGGCACTGTCACTTCTCAGTATCTCTGCCGTTGCGCAGGGGATGGAAAACGGTATGATGCAGCAGGCAAACATGCCTCAAAAGCAGAAGATGATGAAAAAGAAGAAGAACTCTCCTTTCCTCATTAAGCGTGGGCTTCCGCACATGACCAAACTTCTCATGATGAACTGGGATGATCCGAAGTTGGCACTGACCCTTGAGCAGAAAGAGAAGTTGATGGTGGTACGTAAAGAGACCATCGGTGGTGTTCGTCAGATCAAGCCTGAGGTCAACCGTCTTAGAAAAGAGATCGTTCAAGCGATCAAGAACGGTGTAAAAGCCGATACCCTCAAAGAGAAAGTGGAAAAGCTCGCATCACTTGAAGCCGAAGCGACCATGATCCACCTTCGATGTATTGAGAACACGAAAGCGGTACTCAGCCAAGAGCAGTTGGCATATTTGATGCAAAAACAGAAGCAAAAGAGGATGAACCGCACGAAGTAGTGCCAACAACGGTCTTGATAAAAGGATCTTTTATGAATAAACAGTATATCTTACGTGCCACGCTCTTCATCTCCATTATGGTGATGAGTCCCGCTGTTGCGCAGGTCAATCTGCGTACGGTACAAGTGACACAGCAAAAAGAGGCACAGCACGACCTGCAAATGGAAATAGCCACAGCACTTGAAGCCAAAGGGCTTGAACGTGATGCCGCAGAGCAGATCGTAAAAGAGCATGTCAAAGGGGAGGGAACAGCACAAATGGTAGAAGCCATTGCTACACATACCTCCCTCTCAAAAGCTTCTATTGTCGCCTATTTAGGTGAAAAGGCACTCTTTAGAAAAAGTGTCGACCTTACATCTTATGATGTACTTCTTAGTATGATCGGTAGTATCACCAACCATACACCCGATGTTTCAACACGCGCGAAACTCAAACAACTCTCCAAGTATTACAGTAGACAAACTGTATAAACAGAGCCCTTCGGGGCTTCTTTCCTATAGTAAAAATATGACAATATGACATATTTTTTGTTTTTTGTTTTAGAATACTTCTATCGTTTTTCCTCAGGTTCAAGAAGATTTTTATAAGTTTAGATTTTGAGGTATAGTATGGTATATAAGTATATTTTAAAATGTTCAGATAACAGTTATTATACAGTGAGTACAAAAAACCTTGAATAAAACATATTGGTTAACATAATATAAATTCTGTTAAAAAAGTAGATATGCTCTTCCGGCTGTATGTGTGTGTCGGTTTTATTATTTATGAAAAATGGATTTTTAGGTTTCTCTCTATTTTTTGCTTGTCTAATGTTTATTTGATAGAAAATGGATTCTGCTCCTACGGATTTTTTTGGATGCTTTAAATAAATTATTGTGATTTTAAAATTGTGATTTTAAAATGGGCAGACACATAGGTCTGCTTCTACAAGGAATATTCTCATATTTAATAATATTGCAAAAGTGATTTTATCTGTAGGCAGTAGATCCTGTATCTGCCCCTACAGTACAACAAAATATGGCTCCTATATTAATATTTTAAAATATATAAAACTCCTATTTTCTCTACAAGGAATAAACTCTAATCTCCACAAGCCCCCTAAAATACGAGCTTTGTGCCTATACAGAAGAACAGTTGTTCACTTAATAAAAAAAGAGCAATATTAAAAAAGAACAGATGTTCACTAAAAAGGATTTGAAGAAAATTAAGTATGAACAAATGTTCATAAGTTTTGGATCCCCTATTCTTGACATATGAACAATTGTTCACTATAATTTTAAAAAAGGAGTCACTATGAACGAGCCTACGGGCACTTCCGCCCCTTCTAAAGGAAGTAAAACCAAAGTAAAAATACTCAAAACGGCACTGAAGCTCTTCTCTTCTAAAGGTTACAAAGCTACTACGGTAAGAGATATCGCAGGTGCGATGGGAATGAAGCAAAGTGCGCTTTATAATCACTTCAAGAACAAAGATGCGATACTAGAAGCACTTATTAGTGACCTGACCTCTTCGGCGATTGTTACGTTATTTGAGAATAAAGATGCCCAGCAGCTTCATAAACAGGGGAAATCACTTCTAATGAGTATTGCCACTACTTTCAAGCTTTTGAGCTTTGACGGGCAAAATGAGGCGCTTTTTAAATTGATGATGCAGGAGATGTTCAGAAATGAGAGGGTTAGAGAGATATATAACGAGTATTTCTATCAGGAGAATGTTAAAAAGCTCTCCGGTATCTTCTTTGCGATGATGCAGGATGAGATGATCAAGTCCTCCGATCCGCTTTTGTTGGCAAATGAGTTCCTCTCTCCGCTCTTTTTCTATCAGATGCAGGTTTCTTTGCTAAAATTAGACAAGAAATCGACCTCTTCGGTTGTTTCGATGTTCGAAAAGCATGTAGATCACTTCTGGGATACCATAAAAGTGGTCAATCAGGATACGCTATTTTAGCTAAAGAATGCAAAATATTTACGAATATTAAAAAATAGAAAATAATATTAAGGAATATAAAAAAATGGATCAAAAAAAAGTGGACCTTTTTGCGCATAAATCAAAAAATTGGGATATGAAATCTCGTCGAGTGACAAATGCACGAAACATAGCAGAGTTAATAGTAAAAAATATAGAACTTAATAAGCGTATGGAGATCATGGATTTTGGTGCGGGAACGGGACTGCTTGGATTTTTCATCGCCCCGTTCGTCAAAAAGATCGTTGCGGTGGATAACTCCCCTTCTATGCTGCTTGAGTTCAAGAAGAAGTGTGATGAGTTCCAATGTGAGACTGAAGCGGTGGAGAAAGACCTCTCTTGTGAGATACTTGATTGTAAATTTGACGGTATCATCTCTTCGATGACCATTCACCATCTTGAAGATACACTTACCCTCTTCCGTAAGTTCTATGATATGCTGCATGAGGGTGGTTTCATTGCCATTGCAGACCTCGATACGGAGGATGGCAGCTTTCATTCGGACAATACGGGTGTGTTTCACCATGGCTTTGACCGTGAAGTGCTTCAGGCTGTTGTCGAGGAGGCAGGATTTAAAGATGTAAAGTTCGATACGGCTTCGACCATTAACAAGCCACATAGGGACTTTACGGTTTTCTTGCTTACCGCGAGAAAATGATGAATGATGAATTTATAGTGATATTGAATAATATAAAGGCAAAATGATGAAACAGTGGCTTTGGTTAGGGGTGTTTACGGTGATGTTGGTCTGGTCTGGGATCAACCCTAAAGATCAGTTTACATGGTTCTTGGAGGTGTTTCCTGCACTCATCGGATTTGTGCTTATTGTACTTACTTACAAGAAGTTTCCGCTTACACCCCTGCTCTATACGCTCATATTGATGCATATGATCATTTTGATGGTGGGTGGGCACTACACTTATGCCGAAGTACCTGTGGGCGAATGGATCAGGGAGCTGCTGCATCAGAGCCGTAATAACTACGATAAGCTTGGGCACTTCTTTCAGGGATTCGAACCTGCCATCTTGGCACGGGAGATACTCATTCGTAAAGATATTGTAACGGCAAGCAGAGCGTGGTTGAACTACATCATCTTAAGCATTGTACTTGCTTTTTCTGCATTTTACGAACTCATCGAATGGTGGGTGGCGTTGGTTACGGGAGAAGATGCCGAAGCGTTTTTAGGTACGCAGGGGTATATGTGGGATACGCAGTCAGATATGATGTATGCACTGGTCGGTGGTATTGCCGCCTTGCTTCTGCTGAGTCGTTGGCATGATAAAGAGTTGGAGCAATTGAGGAATGAAGGTGCGCGTGATGCGCCCTTTGGGTTTTAGTGATTTTTGATCTCTGTGACGATCACGCCTCTAAGGTCGCCCTCTTTAAATCCTGTGGCGTGGTCGTTAGGGTATGCACTTTTGAGTGCATCTTGGATCTGCGGTGAGAGATCGCTTCCGTGACACTTGAGACAGACTTTTTTGGTTACAAGCGGTTTATAGACACGGGTGGTGTCTCCTACTTCGACTACTTTAATATCTTTTGGGGTAAATGTTTTTGCCTCTATCGCCGCCTCATACGCCTTCATCACCTTCTCATCGGTACTGTCTGGTGTATTGACCTTGTCGTTTCTTACCTTGAGTGCCGTACGTCTGACTTTGGCATAGGCTGGTAGTTTGGCATTGACATCATGGGTGATCTTGTCTGCACTGCCCGTACAGAATGCCAGTGCTTCCAGACCACTCGGGTCTTTTTTCATGTGGGCTTTGAGTTCGCCTTTCAGTGCGCCGCCAAGCATTTTGATGTATTTGACACCTTCCATCTTGACAGCGGTATTGTCCGCCATGCAAACAGATGTCAATAAAAGGGCTGAAAGTGCTATCGTTGATAATTTCATCTTATCACTCCTATCAATTTTTTTGTGATTATAGTCAGTTTTGATTAATGGCAGATGTAATTTTGGTAGCAGTAAGGAAAATGTACTGTTTGCCGGTAATGGTCACACGGAATTTTTTTTGCTGGAGGTACTTTTTGGCAAACATCACATCGTTGAACAGCAGGCTCATCTCGCTCATGGCATAGTTGGGTGCTTTGGCACCATAGATCATCTCGCCGTTGATCCAGCGGGAGTTGGGAAAGCCGAGGATGAGTGCGGCATTTTCGGTAAGGTGGTTTTGTACCAGATCCATGAGGAAGGGTTTGTAGTTAATCCCCGGACTCTGAAGCGTACCGATGCTAATGAGAAGATCGGCTTTTGGAAGTTTAAGTGAAGCAAGATCATTGATATCATGCGCATAGAGGTCGACATGTGAGGGGGAAAAACGTTCTCTTGCTTTGACAAGTGCACTCTTGGAATGGTCGATACCGACAAGATGCATCTGAGAGAAGGTCTCTTGTGAAATCATGTTTTCAATGACCTTAAACTCATCACCCCGGTTAATACCGAGGTTGAGGATCTCTCTTCTGTTCTCTACTTTGACATTACGGAGTGCCTGTAAGTAGTAGTGTAAGAATGCCGCCTCTTCCATTTTGTGAATACGTGCAAAATGTGAGTCGTTACCGTACTTCTCTTCACGTTGGGTAACGATCTTCTGGTGAAAGGAGTCATTTTCCCTTTTATATAATGTAAGTGAAATACGATGTTCATCGATGGGTTTGGGGAGCATCATACGGCACTCTAGAAGTTCGGCGAACTCCATCCACGTACGCAAGCTTCGATATCGGTAGTGTCTACCTGAAACTTCTATCATCTCTCCGGCATATGTACCGGGAGCGTAGTCGGGATTGAGTAGATGTAAGGTGATACGTGAATGTGTGTCAAGAAGTTGCCGTAGTTGTCGTTCTATCTGTTGAAGCGGCTGATCCGTGATCTCTATGGTCATGCTTCCGACCTTTTTAGAAAAGCCGAGGGTGATTCATGGATAAGTATGATCTCATACTCCAGATGATCGAGTGGATAACGTTCCATTAACTGTTTCATCTGTCGGTAGCCCAAGATGTTACGCCCCGCTCCGACACCGCTCTTTTTCATATAGCGGAACATCTCTCTGACCGATGGGAAGGCAAGCCTCTCCTGCATGATATCAAAAGATGCATGGGGGAAGTGTTTGTGTGCCAAGCGTTCTACCTCCTCTTTGGTACGTAAAAGAGGTGGGATGTTCGCTACATCGTAGAGTGTTTTGAATGTGTTTGCTGTAAAAATGGCAAGGGAGACGGGACTTTTGAGTGCTGAGATCTGCGTAAGTGTCGCATCGAGGTCGCTCGCCCACTGGAGTGCGGAGGCGGAGATGATACGATCAAAACGGTAGTCATGCAGTTGTTCGAAAGCCTCAGGGTCGTTAAAGTTCCCGTTGATAAGCGTGATGTTCTCATCACGCGGATGAAGTGCCAGCATCCCTTCTGCAAAATCCATCCCCACAAAGTGTGTGATCGGCCAATCGACCGCTTCGTAGACACTGCCGTTCCCGCAACCGATATCGAGGATGCGTCGGGGTGCATCGGTGATCTTTGCCAAGAGTGCGTGGTGAACCCTCTTTTGGATGACATTGACTTGGGTATAGGCTTGGGCGTTTTGAGAGAAGGATCGCTGAATATTCATCGTGGTTCCGCATCGTTTGAGAATTTTAAGTGTATTATACGATTTTTAAGTTAGATACATCTATAAAAGGGAGGTGTTCCCTTCCTTAATGGGGTGAAAAGGGAGAAGAATGTTTCAACTGAATGGAGGAGTGAAAACATTAAATTAAGGAAGGGATAGTGAAAGTATACGCTTTTAATGTTAACCCAATGTTAATTATGAGATAAAAATGAGATATTTTGCTATTATTGTACAAAAAAGAGCGGAAAGGTTTTTTTGTGAAGTCAGATGACTATGATATTATCGTGATTGGAGCCGGTGCGGCAGGAATGTTCGCAGCCATTACCGCTGCACGTCAGGGGAAGTGTGTGCTTGTGCTGGAGAAGTTGCCTAAGATCGGTACGAAGCTTAAAGCAACGGGAGGCGGACGCTGTAACCTGACCAATACGCTGGAGAGTGAACGTTTCATGGAGTCGTTCGGAAGAGAAGGACGTTTTATGCGTTCTGCACTGCACGCTTTCGACCACCATGCCTTGGTTACCTTCTTAGAAGAAATAGGGGTCAAGAGCCATGCACCTGACGGATTTCGCATCTTTCCCGTCACACATAAAGCGACAACCATTATTGAGGCTCTGGAGCGGGAGATGTCAAGGCTTGGCATTACGGTGCTTTGCGGATGTCGGGTCGATAGGTTACTTGATGAAGCTATGCGGGTTCAAGGGGTGAAGCTGGATGACGGACGCTCTTTTTATGCTACAAAGGTGATCGTGGCAACGGGTGGCAAGGGGTATCCTCAGCTGGGTGCGGAGGGAGACGGCTACAAGCTCGCTTCGGAAGTAGGACATACCATTAGCGAACTCTATCCTGCGATGATGCCTCTGAAAGTTAAAGAGACGTGGATCGCCTCCTGCCGTGCCGATACCCTGCCTAAAGTGACCCTGCGTGTGGATATGAAGAAGTATCGCAAATATCAGGCTACGGGAGATCTCATCTTTACCAAAGATGGCATACGCGGGCCTGTGGTGCTCGATTTTTCACGGGAGATCACGCCACTGCTACACCGTTATGACGAGGTTCCGCTAGTTGCGAACTTTACCAGAGGGATGAATGAAGAGCAGGTACGAACCCTCTTTAACGAGATACGTCAAAAAGAGCCGCACTTGACGACACTGGCACTGGTAGAGTATCTGCTTCCCCATTCTGTTGCAAGTGCGCTATGTGATTTGGCAAAGGTCGTACCCGATAAGGGTTTCAAAAAGCAGACAGGAAAAGCTAGAGAGCGGCTTATTCAGCTATTGGCATGGACACCGTTGACCGTTACGGGGCACGAGGGTTTTAAGATGGCGATGATCACCCGCGGAGGTGTCAAACTAAAGGAGATCGAACCTCGAACGATGGAGAGTCGAAAAGTGCAAGGGCTCTACTTCTGTGGAGAGGTATTGGACCTCGACGGACCTTGTGGCGGCTACAACCTTCAGTGGTCATTCTCCAGTGGTTATCTCGCGGGGTTGAGTGCTGCGCTCTGAGTCATTTTCATTCAGAAAGAGCACAATGAAACATGCACCGTTCGCACGGTTCTCAACGGTGAGTTCGGCATGGTGCTTTCGTGCGATACGCTGACTCATATAGAGTCCTATTCCTGTTCCTTCCCCCTCCTCTTTGGTCGTGGTGTTGGCATCAAAGAGCGTATCGAGGATCTCTTCGGGGATACCTCCGGCGTTATCTTCTATCTCTAGACGCGGATGATCGCCGGTGTGGTTGATGAGGCGAATGATAATGGAGCGTTTTTGTATCCTACGCTCGATAAAGGCATCTTTGGCATTGTTGATGATATTGAGAATAAGGTGTTTGAACTCGTTCTCGAACCCGTTGACAATGATCTCGTCCGTTTGTGCGATCTTAACGAGAATACGGTTCTTTAAGATGTCGTCCTTGGCAAGGAAGAGTGCCGAGTTGACGACATCGAGGAGCTTGAAGTCGCTGCGCTCTTTGTTTGGACGGAAGAATGAGCGGAACTCATCGAGGGTATTGACCATGTGGTCGATCTGAAGCTGAATATCTTTTCTGAACTTCTCGATATAGGCTTGATCCACGTTGCCCTCTTCAAAATCGTTGCGGATCATTTCACTATAGAGCATTAAGGCATTGAGCGGTTGTTTCCATTGATGTGCGACCGAATCCATCATCTCGCCTATCATTGCCATTTTTGACTGCTGGATGAGCATCTCCTCTTGCGCGATACGGAGGCGGTACTCTTCGCTCTCACGTTTTTGTGCCCGTATAATGTGATGGGTTCGCGCATTGAGACTATCGACAAGTATTCCGATCTCACTTTTATTGTCGAACTGGATCGTATGGTAGGTATCTTTCTCCTGTAGTTGTTCGATCAGCTTTTCGATGGGACGTACGAAGAGCGCACGCAGAATGAAATAGCCAATAAGTGTGGCAAGGAGGGTAATGACAAGGGTTCGCCACCGTACTTCATCGATGATCTTTGAGAATGTGTCGTGCTGTCTGGGTGCATGCATAAAGGAGGGGTCGTTCTTTAGCAGTGTGAATATCTCCGCTTTGGAAAGGTTGCATTCACTGTGTTTGGTCAAGAGTACGGCGGCACGCTCGGCACTTATTTCGGAGGTGCGCGTCATTACTTCTTGTGGGTTGATCATGGAGAATGTACGGATGATACTAATAAGGTAGATCATGAAGATCAAGACAAAAAAGCCGATCATCTTCACTTTTAGACTGTTATACCACTTCATATGCACCTTTAGTTCGCTCAAGTGCTTCAATTATATCAAACGATATGTTAAGTTCTTGTATAAATGGAGATGAAAGTGTGGGAATACACCAATGGTTAACCAAAGTGTATTAAGATGGTGGGAAAATCAATACGATGGATCACTTATGGCGTTACGACCGATACCGATTATCATACTTCTTACCGTGTTCATAGCCGCCTCATTGCAGGCTGACTATACGCTCAAACCAAGCAAACGCAAATCCAGCCGTATCGACCATATGCCAAAAGCCGTGGTGGCTGATATGCACCGCATTCCCCAAGATCCTGCCTTCTATGCCAAGCAGATCAAACCGTGGTCAAAGTGGCGACAGAAGCGTGCGGACGAGGTTTTTAACAAAAAGTACTTCAAACCGTGGGAGCTGAGACGTTTGGATATTCCGGCACAGGATTTCGGCTGGGAGATACGCTTTGTGACCAAGAACGAGATCTATACCGCTTTGGGAAAACGCATCGGGGAGCGAACCTACAAACGGTGGATAGACAACGCTAACTATGCGCAAAAAGACACCCTGCGCTACCGTGCTATTACGACCGAGCGGGTCAATGTGCGTGCGCTTCCGACCACAACGGCATTCTACCTTGATCCAAAACGTCCCGGAGAGGGATTTCCGTTCAACTACAATCAGAACTCGGCACTGCACATGAACGTACCGTTGTATGTCTCGCACTTCTCCAAGGACAGAAAATGGGCGTTCGTGCGTGCTTCGTATGCGTTTGGATGGGTAAAGGTAAGCGATATCGCCTTTGTTGACAACAAGTTCATCAAGCGTTTCAAGAACGGCCGGTATGCCATGACCATCAAGGATGACCTGCGTCTCTACAACGAGCGTGGCAAGGCAGTGAGCTTTGTGAAGCTTGGTACCCTCTTCCCTATCGCCAAAGACGGCAAACGCTACCTTGCTGCAGCACGTACGGCGAACGGTCAGGTACGTCTGAAGCGTGTACGCGTCGTGGAGCATGGACTTATCGCCAAAAAACCTCTGCCCTTTACGGCACGCAATGTAGCAAAAGTTGCCAAAGAGTTCTACAACGAGCCATACGGTTGGGGCGGTGGATACGGCTGTCGTGACTGCTCGGCGACCACACGCGACTTTTTAGGTGTATTTGGTATTTTCCTGCCGAGAAACTCCAGCAAACAGGCAAAGGCCGGTAAGAGCGTGCCTATTAGAGGGTTGCTAAAAAGTGCGAAGAAGCGCAAGATCATCCAAGAGGCCGAACCCTTCCGTTCGCTACTCTACGTTCCGGGACATATTGTGCTCTATCTGGGGCAGTACAAGGGTGAGCCGGTCATTATGCATACCTATTGGGGTATCCGCAAGAATGACGGTACCAAGCTTGTTACCGGACGTACCATCATCACCACGACAGAGCCGGGGAAAGAGCGGCGGGATGTCAGAGAGCGCAGTAAGCTTATCAACACGCTAAAAACCATTGTGAAGTTTTAGATCTTTGTTGGGTGGGTAATTGCCCTCCACGTATGTAAAATTGAATATTTTACATCGGACTAAAGCCCACCCTACACGCAACTATGGTAAAATATGCTTATGAAATATCAAGACAGACAACAAGACAGACAACGAAGAGGAAAAGAGAAGATCAAACTCTTTACCACTACCATCATTGCAGGTGAGTTCAAAGGTAAACAGATCGAGATCCCCGATATCTCTACTACACGAAGCTCCAAATCCATTTTGAAAGAGTCGTTCTTTAACACCATTCAGTTCGAGATCATCGACCGTAACTTCGTCGAGGTCTTTGCCGGAAGCGGATCGGTCGGGCTTGAAGCGCTCAGCCGCGGGGCGGCACAGTGTTACTTTATGGAGTATAACAAGATCGCCTTCCGTTCACTGGAGAACAACATCCGCCAGACCGACCCAAGCCGCTGTCATGCCCTTTTTGGAGACAGCTTTGAGAACTTCTCAACACTCTATGACCTTATCAAACGTCAAGGAAGAAAGACCTACTTCTACTTCGATCCGCCCTTCTCCACTCGTGACGGCATGGATGACATCTACGACAAGACCATCGCCCTCATCGAGCAGATAGAGCCTGAAGTGTGCGAAATGGTCGCAGTCGAGCACATGACCAATCTTACTATGCCTGAAGAGGTAGGTGCATTACAAAAGAGTAAAAAGAAGAAGTTTGGGCGTTCAACCCTGACCTATTACAAACCTAAAGCATAATACCATTTTCCCAAAAGGGTAACCATAAGGGTTACCCCCCTACAAATAGAAAATATACCCTCCATTTGCCTGTAGGGGCAACCTTTGTGGTTGCCTTTATTACGTTTGTTTACTCTTAGCCGTTAACACATGCTATAATAAATGAAAAAAGAAGTAAGATGAGAAAAAAAGAAGATCATATCGCCCTCTTTATCGACTGCGACAACATTTCGCACCGTTCGATCGAGGGTATTATTAACGAACTAAGTAAGTACGGGGTGGTGAACATCCGCCAGGCGTACGGCAACTGGACCAAAGAGAACCTCAAGAACTGGGAGGACAAACTCTTGGAGTTTGCCATCAAGCCCATTCAGCAGTTTGATTACTCCAAGAACAAGAACGCAACAGACATCCTCATGACCATCGATGCCATTGACCTGCTGCATACCAAGGACATTGATGCATTTGCCTTTGCTACGAGTGATTCGGACTTTACGCCGGTGGTAATGCGCGTACAGGCAGAGGGCATCAAAGTATTCGGCTTTGGGGAGAAGAAGACACCCAAGCCTTTTATGGCGGCGTGTTCGCAGTTCATCTTTACCGAGAACCTTATGGGAAATACCGAAGATGAGAACAGTGTTGAGACACCGGTGCAAAAAGAGCAACGCAGAAAGAACGGCAAACAGTTAAGACAGGACAGCTGGCTGGTCAACCTGCTACGTACGGCAGTAGAGCAGACAGCTGACGATTACGGCTGGGCGAACCTCTCGGAAGTAGGACAGTACATCAACAATAAATCCTCCTTCTCTCCACTCAACTACGGCTACAAGAAGCTCAGCTCGCTCATCAAAGAGATCGACTTGTTCGATGTCGCCTACGATGATGTGAGTAAACAGATGAGTATCCGTGACAAACGTTGGAAGGGGCAGTAATAGTGGCGGAGAGGTTCATGCAAGTTGCCATTGAAGAGGCACAAAAAGGTGTGAGTGCAGGTGACGGCGGTCCTTTTGGTGCGGTGATCGTCAAAGATGGCGAGATCATTGCCAAGGCACACAACGAGGTAGTCAAAGAGAACGACCCTACCGCACATGCAGAGATCCTTGCGATACGGCGTGCTTCGGCACGGCTTGGAACATATGTGCTGGGAGGGTGTGTACTCTATACCACCGGAGAGCCCTGTCCAATGTGCTTTTCAGCTATTCACTGGGCGCATATCGATAAGGTCTACTATTGCAATACCAAAGAGGATGCGGAGGCTATTGGATTTGATGATGCTTTTATTACGAAGGTGCTTTGCAAGGAGATCCCCTCTCCTATTCCTTTTGTCCGACTCTCTTCCAATAGCTGTCGAAAACTCTTTATTACGTGGTACACAAGCCCAAATAGAAAGCCTTACTAAGTAGTCTTATTACCCTTTGTTTCAGCTTCGACGAACTCTCCTTTTATAAGCCCCGCTTCATGGAGGAACTGGGAGGGTTTGTAATCGACCTTCTTTAGTTTGTCATACTTTGCCAAGGAAAGGTAGAGTTTATCTTTGGCGCGTGTAACGGCCACATAGAAAAGCCTTCTTTCCTCTTCGATAGAGCTCATCATACGGCGGTTTGGAAAACGTCCGTCCACCAGATCGACCACATAGACTTCAGGAAACTCCAATCCTTTGGATGCATGTACCGTAAGCAGGTTCACCCCTTCGCCCTCACTCAGCTCTCCACCGCCAAGTACCATCGCATTGACAAAACGTCTGAGTTCCTTATATTGACGAGAGAGGTTCAGTAGCAGGTTCGCTTTACGGATGATACGCTCACGAGCCGTTTTGCGTTTCTCTTCATCGATCTCACCGTTCTTGAGGCGTCCACGCTGTTTGGAAAGCATCTCGACGATCCCTTCGTAAAGGCGGGACGAGAGTGCGGTTTGAAGTACGGCGGAGGGGTCCTCTTGATGTTTGACATGACGCATCAGGCTGTAGAAGCGCTCAAAGAACTTCACCCCCTCCTGTGTGAGCTTTGGGTGCTTGAGTAGTGGATGGTTATAGACCTCTTGAGGCAGTTCAAGGTGGCGAAATCGGGTTGCCGAACCTATTTCGAAGTCATCATCGAAAAGTCCGAGCTGGACGTTCTTTTTGGGATTGAGCTTGGGAAGTTCCTTTTCGATAGGGTGCAGTACGCCCTGCATGAAGCTACCACGCCCAAAGTGGATGAAGCACTGGAACATCTCTTTGGAGAGTGCTGAGCCAACACCTCCTGCATATTCGAAAATATGAATGAACGCCATCATATCTTTGGGATTGACCAGCAAAGAGAGGATATCTAACAAGAACTTGATCTCTTTGGCATCGAAAAAGCTGGTACCTCCCTTGCGTTTACAGCTTATGCCCATCTCTCTTAGGCTCGCTTCTATCCCGTCGGCAGAGGAGTTGTTACGGAAGATGACGGCAATGTCATTGTTGGGAACATGCGTATGCTTAATGGAGTGCGCGATCGCCTGATACTGCTCGAAGAGGTCATTGTAGATAAGAAGCTTGGGTGAGTAGGACTTGCCGTGCCGCCCTACTTCAAGTTTTTTTGGGTAGATGCGCTCGTTTCTTTCGATCACCCTGTTTGCCAAGGAGAGAATGGGTGCAGTGGAACGATAGTTGGTTTTGAGGGTGAATACCTTGGCATTTGGATAGCGTTTGGAGAAGGTTGCGATATTCTCGATATTGGCTCCGTTGAAGGCGTAGATACTCTGGTCGTAATCCCCCACACAGAAAAGTGATTTTGGTTTGAGTGAATCGATCAAGGCACTTTGTAGGGTGTTGGTGTCTTGATATTCGTCGACCAATACTTCATCAAAGGGGATGGTATGCTCCTCAAGGTGGGCTTTCATGCGTAACAGCAGATCGTTGAAAGAGGCGAACCCATAAGAGAGTTTCTCTGCTTCGAACTCTTCAATGATGTGCATATAGGCATCCATCACCACTTCATGCTCGGGATACTTCTCTAAGAACCATACATCGAACCCCTCAAGCGAGGCATTCTGATAGAGTGAGTACATCTCATAGAGATAGGTTGCCGAAAAGGGTGCAGTGGACAGGTTCATCCGCTCGAAATTACGCTTCTCATAGATACTGCGAAAGAGTGTTTTGAGTTCGCTTGGCTGTTTGAGTGCAAGGTTCGGGTGCATCTCTTTGAGCCATCGGTAGCTGACCGCATGGAAGGTTCCCGACTCGATCTTTGAGACCACGCGTTTTGGGAAAAACCGCTCCAGACGGGCGATCATCTCTCCGGCTGCTTTATTGGTAAAGGTAAGAAGCAGGATCTTTTGCGGTTTGATACCGCTTTGGAGAAGGTGGGCGATACGCCCGACGATCGTAGAGGTCTTTCCCGTACCTGCCGATGCGATGATAAGGTTATGTCCTAGTGGTGCGGTAGCAGCGCTGAGCTGTTCCGCATTGAGGGATGAGAGTGGCACTTATGCGTGACCGATGATGTAGTATGTGTTTTTGTTCTCTACTTTTTGAAGCTTGAGCTTATATTTGTCCGCCCAGTGCTCTACCAATACGTTGAATGCGCTCAAGTTGTCTGCATTGGAGTCCTCATCACACTTGATCTTCAGGTGGTCAACGGAATTGGACATAGCGATATACCCTTTTTCAACGGCAAGCGTATCGGCAAACGAAGGGATATGTGGGAGGAACTTCTCCAAACCTTCAGTGTTTGCGATGATCTTCTCCATCTGTGCGAGTGTCTGCTCCGTTACGTTGTAACCGAGCTGCTTCAAAAGTGCTTCGGGGGTGAGTTCTAAATGCATGAATGATCCTCGTGTTAAAATAGAATTTAAGAAGGGGATTGTATCGAATTTTTGATTAGGGTTGGAAACGGTATAAGCCGATACCACCCTTATGGGGTATCGACCATCTCTATGAGCGCTTTGTAGTGCTCGACGTTCTGAAAAGCTTTTTCATAACGCCAGCGCAGTACGAACTCGATGATCTCGTTCTTCAGTCCCTCGTCCAGTTTCTCCGCTTTTCCGAAGTAGCCTAAAGAGACGTTCTTTGCCTTTTTCTTACCGTTCTTGTCCGGTTCGTAAGTGATGGCGATCACTTGAATGTACTTCCCTTCTCTGACCTGACCGAAATCCTCCTCTTTCAACCCGATACCTGAAAGGTTCATCGCCTTGTAATGAAAGATATTCTCGAATGAAGGGGACTTCTCATAAATGTTCAGTTTCTCGTAGAGCGTACGAAGTCTGTCGATATTGGCATCTCTGACTGTTTTGGATGTATGTTTTGGGGTGAAGAGCGGCGGTGGTGTCGCCTCCTGTGTCTGTTCTGGCTGAGGAGCTTTTTCCGGGGTCTCTTGTTTGATCTCTGTAAGGGGTGCAGCCGCTATGGTTGCCTGTGTGGGCTGCACCTCTTTTTTCTGTTTCTGCTCAAGCTTCTCCTCCAGTTTACTGGTAAGGGCTCTAAGCTTGTCTAAACTAGTTGACATCACATTTCCTGTTATCTTTTACGTTATTGAATCTCCGTATATCCGAACCATAGGGATAGTTTATCGTTCAAATATTAGAAAATATACTACATCATTACTAATAGAACCTTTAAAATGATAGTGAATAATATGAATTTTTTTATTTTTTAATGTAAAAATATCCAAATATGCTGATATTATAAAATATTTCACCTTAAACGCTCTAGATTAACCTACCTTTGGATAAAATATCCCCCTTAATATGAACGAGAAGAAGGATGGAAAAGAATGGATTATCTACAGATCAACGGTGGGAAGAAGCTTAACGGAACGGTTACGATCAGTGGTGCGAAGAATGCCGCACTACCGGTCATTGCCGCAACGATATTGAGTGATTCTCCGGTAAAGCTAACGAACCTTCCCAATGTTGTGGATATCCGTACACTCTTAAAACTTCTGACGATGCTAGGGGGAAAAGTGGTGCATGAGGGAACGGTCGCGACTATCGATAACGGTTCGATCACCTCACATAAAGCTGTCTATGAGATCGTAGCGCAGATGCGTGCGTCCATTCTTGTATTAGGACCTCTTTTGGCACGTTTTGGCGAGTGTGAGGTAAGCCTTCCGGGAGGTTGTGCCATCGGTCAGCGCCCTATCGATCTTCATCTCAAAGCACTTGAGTCGATGGGGGCTTCCATTGAGATCAAAGGCGGGTATGTACATGCAGTCGCACCTGAAGGCGGCTTGAAAGGTGCGAAGATCATCTTTGATAAGATCACCGTCGGAGGAACGGAAAATACCCTTATGGCGGCAGCGTTGGCGCATGGAACGACCACTATCCTCAATGCGGCAAAAGAGCCGGAGATCGTACAGCTTTGCGTGATGCTCGCCTCTGCGGGTGTGTCTATCGAAGGGATCGGTACGAGTGAACTGACCATCGAAGGAACGGGTGGAAAACCGCTCACATTCCCTCAGACCGAGATCATCCCCGACCGTATAGAAGCAGGAACCTATCTATGTGCCGGAGCGATCACAAACTCCGAGATCACGCTTAACAAGGTCGATGTCGAGCATATCCGTGCCTCTATCGACAAGCTTGAATCGATGGGCTTTGATTTCACTATCGATGGGGATACCATTACCATCCATCCTGCCGAAGAGATCAAACCGGTGAACATCATTACTGTAGAGTATCCGGGCTTCCCTACCGATATGCAAGCACAGTTCATGGCGGTCGCGGCGATCGCCAAGGGTGAAAGCCTTATTGAAGAGCGTCTTTTTGAGAACCGCTTCATGCATGTGAGTGAACTCAATCGTCTGGGTGCGGATATCTGGCTTAAAGGCTCGACAGCTGCGGTCAAAGGAGTGGAGAAGCTCTATGGTGCCGATGTGATGGCAACGGATCTGCGTGCCTCCTCTGCACTGGTACTGGCTGGATTGGTCGCAGAGGGTACGACCAATGTCAGACGTATCTATCATCTTGACCGTGGGTATGACGACCTTGAAGGGAAGTTGGCGGCTCTGGGTGCGGATATCATACGAAAAAGAGAGCAGAAGTAACTATGGCGACAGAGATAGAGCGTAAGTTCCTGGTCGATACCGCTAAGCTTCCACCACTGCCAAAGCCGCATATCATTAAACAGGGCTATGTTCCGGCAAATGGTGTGACCGTACGGGTACGGCTCTATGATGATAACGCTTTTCTTACATTAAAAGGGCGTACTCAGGGAGTGAGCCGTTTGGAGTTCGAGTATCCTATTCCCGTTTCTGATGCGGAGGAGATGCTCAAAGCACTTTGTATGCAGCCTTTCATCGATAAAAAACGCTATGAGATCATCTATGCGGGACACTGTTGGGAACTGGATATTTTCGAAGGGGAGAATCAGGGACTTGTCATTGCCGAGATAGAGCTCTCAAATGAGAACGAGTCGTTCGAAAAGCCCGAGTGGGTCACACAAGAGGTCTCCGCCGATCCCCGATACCGTAACGGGAACCTTGTTACCAAGCCTTACTCTCAGTGGTGACGTAAACGCGAAAGCGCTGCATTTATCTTCTTCTGATCGAGTTGAAAACTTAGCTCGATCCGTCTGGATGCCTCTTTATCCTCCACGCCGTTAATGATAACTGGATCTTGCTCTCCCATTCCTTTGGCTACAAGAAAGCGTGAGAGTCCATGCTTCTTGGCGATCGGTAAAGAGAGGATATAGCGCTTGATCTCTTCTGCTCTTTGTGCGGAGAGGCGTTGGTTAAGGCTTTGGCTTCCCGAAGTATCGGTATAGCCTTTGATGATGATACGCTTGAGATATTGTCCGTTGTGTGTGGTATTGATGATCGTATCGATATAGGTACCGATATCCTCTTTGAGGCTCTCGATAAGTTCGGGGTTGGGGACAACGCTTCCCGCTTCAAACAGATTCTTACTTTGGATAGTAAGCGCACCGTTTTTAGGATTTGGTATCGCATTGTTGTAGTGCTGCCTTGTAACGGCAAGGATAAGGCGGGTACTCATACTACGCAGTGCATCGATCTTTGCTTGTGTTTTGGGATCGATACGGGGTTTGGAGAGTACTTTTTGTAGGCTCTTTACCATTTTTTCCATGCTTTGTGTCAGCTGTGCGATATGCGCTCTTTCGGCTTTGAGCTCGGTATTCAAGGCAGATTGTGAGGCTTCAAGCTTCTGCGTCTTTTTTTGAAGTGTATGGAGTGCCTGTTCGCTTTGTTGGAGGGTTTCGAGTTTGTGCTGCTGCATCTTAAACTTACGGCTGATCTCCTCTATTGGCATATAGAGTGCGTTGATGATGGGAAGATCGGTCTGTTTTTTCAGGATCGCCCGTACCTTGCCAAGGTGGTCGATCTCTCTAAGCTCCCCTTTAAGATAGAGCCTGCCGTCCTCTTCATGGAGTGATATCTTCTCCCCTGTACGCTGTTGAATACGCTTTTCCAATACATAATAGCCGTATTTTTCTTTTAGGAAGAGCCCTGCTCCCAGTGTTATCGTACCTATGAGCAAAGCGGCAACGATCTTGGAGGCATGACTCTCTTTATGCTTCTGTTTTTTCGTACCGTTGCTTTGGGTGTTGAGGAACTTGAGCAGTTCGGCTTCTACCTTGGCAATACGCGGGTCACTGTCATCCCCCTCGAACTCTTGAAAAAGTGTACTGTAACGTTTAATGATCTGGGCAAAGAAGAGGTTGATCTCCTTACGCTGCTCATGATCGGGTTCGGAATCGAGGAATGCAATGAGGTAGACCGAACCGGCACTCTCTATGTAGAGGGTCGCATCGCCGTAACTGAGCAGTTGTACCTCTTTGCTACCGCTTTCTGCTTGATTGCTGATCCAGTCGTTGACGAAGTCCTTGATAGCACTTGCCATGGAGGCGACCATATGCGGATCGTCGATCTCACTGTTCTCATTGTTCGCTTCGGCGATGAGGAGTCCCGTCTCTTTATGGATAATGAAGATGGACTCGATGGTCGCATCACTGCTCTCCTCAAGCAAGAGCTCTGTCTCGCTTACGCCGGTCAGTTTGGCTTTGACCTTCCGTTTGTAGCGCTCGACCGAGAGCCCCTGCTCGATCTTGTCGTTGATCTTCTCCATCATCTCCTTGATCGCCTGTGTGACGTACTTGGAGATCATCCCACCCATGATCGGGTAGAGTGCATCGATCATCTTGTCCTTGTTCTCTGCGATCTCCTGTGCGATCGCCGGAGAGATGATGCTTCGAAGAGACTGCTCCAGCGCATGCGGATCGTGTGCGGCACTCTGGGTGATGATCTGTGCAAGATAGCGTGAGAGGATCGTAATGGTTTGGCTCTCTTTTTGTGCTAAACGTGCGAGTAATAGGTCATCAAAGAGTGGTAGGAGTTTGGTTTTGATCGCCTCCTCATCGAGGGTCTCGAACTCAAGGTGTTCTACCTTTGATGCCAGTTTTTCAAGCAGAGCAAGCTCATCAGCAAGCAGAAGTTGCTTTAACTGATCGAGCTCAGAGTTACTTTGTTTCAGGTTTTTGCTCCTGTGTCAAAAGGGTATTGACATCGGTACCTTGTATCTTCATTGCCACTTCAAGCAGCATACCCGCCATCGCATCGCGAGAGAGCTTCTCTTCACCAAGGTCCGAGAGCCCTTTGTTCAATGCCGCTTCGATCTGGGATCTCATCTGAGAGAGATTGCGGTTCATCTTCTCGTTCTCGTCCTCGATGTTCTCTTTCATGATCTTCAGTTTGGTCAGGAACTCATTCTTTTGATTGGTCAGTTGTGTCTGAAGCGTCTCATCGGTCGTACCGATAAGCTCTTTGAGCTTGTTGCGCTCTTTCTGTGTCGCTGTTGCGAGGTTGTCTATTTTCTGCTCCAGTGCTTCAAGAGAGCGTTCAGTCTCTCTTTGGAGCTTGGTATGGGACTCTTTGAATGTCTGGAGCATCTTCTCCTCAACAGTGTGTAGTGTACGGTTGAGTGTTTCGAAACGTTCGTCGAACTCTTTAAGTTGCGAACCGAAAATTAAGTCTCTGATCTGATCTACATTGTTCATGTTCTTCTCTGCCATGGTCGGTTTATCCTCATACATTAGATTTATACGATAATTATATACCCTTATGAAGCGTTATCTGCTTATTTTCAGTCAAATTTTAAGTAAAATCGCTATCTTTATGGAAAATTAAATACAAATATCATGTTTGTACGGGAGGAATATCCATGTTTCAAAAAATCGCACCTCTGATCGTTTTGGCGATGTTCGCTATAGGCGCATACTTCATGATCCAAGGGATGCACAATGCCACACAGATGGCAAAGAGCAAAGAACCGGCTATTATCGAATAGTCTATCTATTTCATAGTCGTCAGGATCTTTTCGACCTTTGCTTGAGGGTCGGCATCTTTATAGATTGGTCGTCCAATCACAGGAAAATCCACCCCCTCTTTTGCCGCGATATCCAGTGTCGCGACACGCTGCTGGTCACCGGCATCTTCACCGAAAGGTCTAATACCGGGGCAGAGTGTCAGGAAGCTGTCTGATGTGGCTTCTTTGATCGCCCTGCTCTCAAATGTCGAGCAGACCACACCGTCCAACCCGTTCTCGTAACTCATCTTCGCAAACTGCTCCGCTTTTTCATCAATACCCTTTTCGTAGATCATTCTAAATGTTGCATCATCAAATGATGTGAGTGCCGTTACTGCCAGCACCAACGGTCTCTTTTCATACGTTGAAAGACGATCCATGACTGTACGCATGGCAACCGGGCCTGCCGAGGCATGGATGTTGAACATATCCACACCCAGCTTAGCGATCTCTTCAGCGGCATCTGCCATGGTATTGGGAATGTCATAAAGCTTTAGGTCAAGGAAGATCTTGAAGTCGGGGTTGATCTGCTTGAGTGCCTCAATGAACGGCTTACCGTCTCTAATGTAAGCGCGAAAGCCTACTTTCATCCAGATATTATACGTTTTGAGTGATCTTGCCAGTGCCAAATTCTCTTCAGCAGAGGGAAGATCGAGTGCTACGCACAGTTCCATTGGTCATACCCTTATGTTTTAGTGGTATAATTATACTTTAAATTAACTACAGAAGGACTAAACAACGATGTTCGGAAAACAATCAAAACGTTACGATATCCCACAAGATGTGATGGAGACATACAACTACGCAAAGATCAAGACAAGCAAAGGTGACATCTGGGTCAAGCTCTACCATGAGGATGCACCCAACACAGTTGCGAACTTCGCACACTTGGCGAACGAAGGGTTCTACAACAACCTGAAGTTCCACAGGGTCATTCCGGGCTTCATGGCGCAAGGCGGTTGCCCTCACTCAGGCCCTACAGGTAACCCTGCATTGGCAGGAACAGGCGGACCGGACTGGCAGATCGACTGTGAGACCGATACGAGTAACCATCCGCACAGACGCGGAAGCCTCTCTATGGCACATGCAGGGCCAAACACCGGAGGAAGCCAGTTCTTCATCTGTTTTGTCGCGTGTCCTCACCTTGACGGTGTGCATACCGTATTCGGCGGTATTGAAGAGGATGATACCGATAGCTTCATGGTGCTTGACAAGATCGAGCAGAACGATGAGATCGAAACGATCGAAATTCACGCAGAGAAAGCGTAGTTCGAATCAAGTTTCAGCATGTTTGTAGGGTGGGAATTGCCCACCTTGAGATCATAAAAATGAAAAAACAAGAAGGTAGGCAATTGCCTACCCTACGTGTTAAGGAAATGAATGTTTGGTTATTACCGAGTCGCAGCAGCAGTCAACACCACCACCGTAGCTAATCCCGCTAAAAATGCCAAAGAGATCCTTGCGCTCATCAAAGAGGCGCACAAAAAAGAGGTCAGTGTCGTTGTATTCCCCGAACTTACCTTCACCGGTTACACCGCCAGTGACCTTTTCCTTAACCAGACACTTTTAAAAGCGCAAAACGAAGCCCTTGAAGAAATATTAAAAAATATAACAGAGATAAATACCGTTGCCGTTATCGGTATGGCACTGCTTGAAGCCGACAGGCTCTACAACTGTGCTGTGATCATACAACAAGGAAAGATACTTGGGATCGTGCCCAAATCCTACTTGCCGAGCAAAAAAGAGTTCTATGAGAAGCGGCAGTTCGTCTCAGGACGCGATGTCGTGCGAACGACCACGGAGCTCTTAGGCGAAGAGGTGCCGTTTGGTGTCGACCTGCTCTTTAGTGACGGTGCCGATATGACCTTCGGGGTGGAGATATGTGAGGATCTCTGGGCGGTCACTCCTCCAAGTAATCATATGGCTAGCAACGGGGCGAACCTGCTTTTGAACCTCTCTGCAAGCAATGAGATCATCGGTAAACATGCCTACCGTGAGGAGCTGGTACGTACGCAGAGTGCGCGCTGTATGGCGGCATATGTCTATAGCTCCGCAGGGGTTGGAGAGAGTACGACAGATACGGTCTACGGCGGGCATGCCATCATCAGCGAGTATGGTTCGACTTTGGCTCAGAATGAGCGCTTTTGTATGCAAAGCCACCTTATTACCGCAGATGTAGACCTTGAGAGGCTGCGATGGCTTCGGCTCAATGAGGGAAGTTATGGCGATGCAAGACGCAAAAAGACACGTACGCTCAAACTTGCCACCCTACCTACGCTAAGCAGTCTGCAAAGAGAGATAGACCCTTTCCCGTTCGTCCCATCCGAATATGCAGATAAAAAAGCACGCTGTGACGAGATCGTACACATTCAGGCGCATGGGCTTATAAAGCGTATGACGCATGCGCATATCCAAAAGGCGGTCATCGGCATTAGCGGTGGATTGGACTCGACCCTTGCCCTGCTCTCCGTTCACCGTGCATTTGAGATGATGGGATGGCATGTCGCGGACATCATTGCCGTGACCATGCCCGGATTCGGTACCACAAGCCGTACCAAGTCCAATGCCATGATGCTCTGCAAAGCCTTGGGTGTGACACTTAAAGAGGTGGATATTACCGACCTTTCGCTCAAAGAGTTCGATGCTATCGGACACGACCCAGCCGAGCATACGGTCACCTATGAGAACGTACAGGCACGGGCACGTACTTCCATTTTGATGAACCTTGCCAATAAAGAGGGGGGACTTGTCATCGGAACGGGTGATCTGAGCGAGATCGCCCTTGGCTGGAGTACCTATAATGGGGATCATATGAGTATGTATGCGCTCAACAGCGGTATTCCAAAGACGCTTATTCAGTATGTGATCGAATACTTTAAAAGTAATATGAAGATCGCTAGGATCATCGATGATATCCTCGCTACTCCTATCAGTCCGGAGCTGTTGCCGCACAGTGACGATGAGATCACACAGGAGACCGAGGAGATCGTAGGACCGTACGAGTTGCACGATTTCTTTTTGTATCACTTCATCAAGTATGGCGCAAAGCCTGAGAAGATACGCTTTCTTGCCACCCTTGCCTTTAAAGACAAGTATGATGAAGCGACCATTGCAAAATGGCTGAGACTTTTCCTTCGCCGCTTCTTTACACAGCAGTTCAAGCGCAGCTGTATGCCCGACGGTCCCAAAGTCGGTACGATCTCCCTCAGCCCCAGAGCAGACTGGAAGATGCCAAGCGATGCGGACTTTGAGGCGTGGCTTGATCCTCTTTAGAAGCATTTGACCTTACAGTATGCATGGTTCGTATGCTTTAAGGGTATTTTCTTTCTTATCTTGGTAAACGAAGTAAGGGACGGGATGTACCTGATGGACAAAGCGGCTGAAGGAGAGGAGTAACCCCTCCTCTTGGCATCTTGGTTGCCTATAATGGTGGCACAAAGGTGTATTTGATCTACTTTACTCCTCTATCTGCATCGCGCTACAATGAAAAATAGAGTACAATAGTCGCATGTTGAACAAGAAAGTATTCCTTACAAAAACAGATACGACCATAGGATTCGTCTCACAGGATGCGGATGCATTGAACCGTATTAAGCGGCGACCACCCCATAAGCACTACATCAAGGCCGTGGACTCTTTGCAAACCCTACAGCACTTCACCCGTGTGCCTCAGCTGTTTAAGAACCATCTTAGACGTGCAAGCAGAACGACCTTTATCATGCCAAGTGGTGACTCCTACCGTGTGATCAAAGATAGACATCATCTCGGTTTGATCAAACGGCTTAAATGGGCCTATACCACCTCTGCGAATATCAGTGGTGCGTCTTATGATAAGAGCTTCGCGATCGAGGCGGCGGACGTGGTCGTTAGGCCACTGGAGGGGACGCAAAACCCCTCTACTATCTTAAAACTAGGAAAACACACCCGAAGGAGAATACGATAATGGCAGCAGTCTATGAGAATGAAAATATCCGAATAGAGATAGAAGAGAGTGAAATACCGTGGTTGAAGATATTTACGCAGCACACCTATAAAGAGATGAGCGAAGTACCGCGTGAGATACGTATGGAGATCTATGATCTGCTCGATACTATCGAAAGAGAGATGATCGACCACTACGCACCGGATAAGATCAATATTGCGTCATTTGGGAACTATGTGCCTCATGTACATTGGCATATTATGGCACGTTTCAAGGAAGATAGCTACTTCCCTGAGCCGATGTGGGGGACAAAACAGCGTGAAGCATCACTCTTGCTTCCTGATATCGGAGAGTTCTGCGAGCGTCTTGTCAGCCGCTTGAAGGAGGCGTAATGTCACATGCGGATAAAGAGAAGTGGGATCGAAAATATCGTCAAAAACCCACCTTGCTTCAAGATCGACCTGCCAGTAAGTTGCTACAGCGTTATGCGAAGGAAGCATCAGGAAGTGTTGCGATAGACCTTGCTTGTGGAAATGGCAGAAATACCCTCTTTCTTGCAAAAGAAGGCTTTCATGTTGATGCTGTCGATATTTCCGAAGTGGCATTGGCGAACCTTAAAGAGAAAGTAAACGGTTTGGATGTGCAATTGATCGTATGTGATCTTGACGACTTTATACCAGAAGCCGGGCACTATGACCTTGCAGTGATGACGAACTATCTCGACCGTGCCTTGATCTTGCGTATGGCAGAAGCGTTGAAGTCAGGTGCACTTTTTATTATTGAAACCTATATGGCACATCCTGAGAATGAGAAAAAAGATTCCAATCCCGATTTCCTTCTGGCAAAAGAGGAGCTTCTTGCGATGTTCGACAAGAGAGGGTATGAGGTGTTGGCATATGAAGAGTTCTTGAACGAACCGCATGAACTCTACCGAATGTATAAAGAGGCGATCGTAGTGAAGAAGCGATATCGGTAGCTTCTTTATCGGTCAAGCCAATATCCACCCTTTACTTCTTCGTACGATCACGTCACGATACAACCAGAGCTTTTTGATGCGTTCTTGCTCTTGGGGTGAGAGTTGCGGTGACTGGAAAAGTCCTGCCTCTTCACGTTGGCGTTGTGCCTCGAACAAAATAAGCGCAGAAGCGACCGAGACATTCAAACTCTGTACCATCCCCCGCATCGGAATGAGTACCCGTTTATCCGCAAGTGCCAAGATCTCATCACTCACTCCATCCTTCTCATTTCCCATAACGATCATGGTCGGTTGCGTATAGTCCACATCACGGAAGGAGACTGTGCTCTGGTCCAGGTGGGTGGCGACTATCTGGTAGCCGGATTTTTGCTTCTCTTTTAGGAACGCTACCTTATCTGCCGTATCGATACGCCGATGCTCCACCCAACGGTGTGCGCCTTGGGAGATGGTCTTGTGAATACGAAGACTCTGGTCGTCGTTGACAGCGTAGTGGAAGTAGAGTACTCCTGCCCCGTCGCATGAGCGTAAAATGGCAGAGATATTCTGGGACATATGGACATTGTCACAGAAGAGTTGAAGATCGGGTTGTTTGTGGCGGAGGATCTCTTCGATCCTCGCAATGCGTTTGGCTTCTAACATGAACGTAGTATAGCCAAAAGAAGGTTTAGATACCGCTGACTCTGAGCAGTTTTGTCTTACCGACCATCAGGTCGATACTCATGAAGATACGTTTAAAGACAGACTCCTGTCTGTACTCAAGGTTGTGCTTTTTGCAGATATCTTTGACGATCGGCTGCATCTTCTGATAGTAGCTTAGCGGCATGTTCGGAAAGAGATGATGTTCGACCTGATAGTTCAAGAATCCATGCAAGAAGTCGATCCAGTCCGAACCGGTATTGTAGTTGACGCTTCCCATGATCTGACGAAGGTAAAATTCACCCGTACTCTTGTGTGGTTCGGAGAACATATAGATGTCTTCTGCCGAGTGGTTAGGGACGATGACAAGGAACGAGTGCAGATTCGCAAAGAACTCCGCCATCAGCAAAATAATAAACGCTGTCCAGACCGCGTGCAGTCCCAAAGGTAAGAAGAGTGCCGGGAAGAGAACGAACTTAATGACGATGTATGGAAGAAGATATTCCATCCAAAGTTCCAGACCGTTCTTGGTACGTGGATTGTATTCAAAGTCCTTGATCTCCAGTTTGTCTTGGTCCCTTCGCTTTTTATTCTCCAAAATTCTAAGCGTGTTGGGTGCATAGTAGGTGAACTTCCAAGTGCCTGCAAAGAGGTAGACAAATAGATAACGAAGCCACATCGGTGTTTTGGACTGAATAAGCCACTGAAGGTTACGCTCGACATTGTCGGGGTCTTCATCTTCTCCGAGGTGGTAGTGGTGCATGATATTGTGTTCATACTCCCAAGCCTGGGGTTTGATCCAGTCCAACCAGTCGACGTAGCGTCTGGCACCTTTGGCAAAGAACTTCTTGGTATAGCGCTCAGGGATGTTGGGTACTTTGTCGTAGGCACCATGCAGTACAGGGTGGGTCACATTCGCCCAGCGTGCCACGTTCCCCGTGCTGATAAGCAGTGCGGCAACAATGGCAGCAGGCCAGAAGATCCAGCCTGAGAGTTCTCCGCCTAAGAATTCGGTAAGGGCGATGATGAGGATGAGCGCATAGCCCGAGAAGGTAAATGCCCTTCCCCAGCGCTCCATCTTAAGCAAGTGTTGAAAGTCCTCTTCCCCTACCGGGTCCATGGTCTTTTTGATCTCGTCAATGTCTTTTTCCAGCTGATCTTTATCGATATCTTCGTAGCGTGCGTATTGGTGTGTGTCGTTGTGTTCGGGGTGTTCGGGGTGTTCGGGGTGTTTACTCATGTAGATTTCCATTAAAAATAATGATTATTATAGTGAAATATTATTAATCTTACGTATAGGTGCTGACTTCTTTGGGATTTCGCTATAATACCGTTCAATTTAACATAAGAGAATATGATGTGTGATTTCAACAACCTTAGTGATAAGCAGAAGCTTCATTACCATAGACTACTGCTAGATGCTGCCGAGAAGTTCGGTGGTAAGAACTTCTTTCTTCATCTGCTTGAAGCGATCCGTGAGAGTAAACCTCACCCTTTGACCGCCGCCAACCGTACCTTTACGATGGAACTTGGTGAGATCAAGTGGAACAAGGTCATTTTCAATGATAAACTGCAACTGCTTCAAAAGATGCGTACAGGTGAGAGCGAGCGTGGTAACTTGTTGCCAAGTGAGGATGCAAAGAACTATAAGAAGGTACTTAACCTCGTGCGTACCCTCAAACCCATTGTATTCCATGTCAAACCTACAGACAAAGCTGACGGACCGGGCTTTTTCTTTCAGCCCTTTGAAGTGATAGATAAAAAGACCACCCGACTCAACCCGCTCTTTGATGCACTCTTCTTCTGTGCCATCGGTACGGTTAAAAAGATACTTAACTATGAATCTAAGTAAGGATGGTAAAAAGCGTGCCGATATCAGGTACGGATTGGATGTGGGTGTGGTGCTCAAAGAGGATCAGCCTACAGGCTACATCACCTACGGAAAGGTACAGAAAGTACTAACCAACTCTCCTACCCACCCACACGGCATTAAAGTACGACTCAATACGGGAGAGGTAGGACGGGTCAAAGAGATACTCTAAATAAAGAACATCCCCACCATAAGACCGAAAAAAGGTACCATCGCTAACATATAGATGCTCTTTTGGGTCTTGAGTGCCTTATAGACACCCCAAAAGAAGAGTGTGACGCAAAAGAGAAAAATAAGAATGAGCGTTAGGTTGTTCATGAGAGTTTCTCCAGTTCTTCTTTATGCAGTCTATCGACCATCTTGATACTATCGAGTGCATTAAGCAGTATCTTTTTTGTCGAAGCCAACGGTTTCATATGTACATTGGTGTACTGTTTGTCGATGGTCTCGTCACCGACAATACGCATCACCTCGGACTCGAGCGAGTCGATGATCTCCTGAATGTTCTTCTCGATAAGTTGCATATCCATTATTTTGCCTTTGGTCTGAATATTTTAATAACCTCTTCATTGGCTTCCATATAGCTACCGCCAATGAGGTCGATACAGTACGGTACTGCCGGAAATACCGCATCGAGACACTCACGGATCGACTTGGGTTTTCCAGGGAGGTTGATAATGAGCGATCCGTTACAGATACCTGCGGTCTGTCTGGAGAGAATAGCGGTCGGTACATACTGAAGGCTGACTGCGCGCATCTGCTCACCAAAGCCCGGAAGGAGCTTTTGACAGACGTTCTCCGTCGCTTCGGTGGTGACATCTCTGGGAGCGGGTCCCGTTCCGCCGGTGGTGACGATGAGATCGCAGTTCATATCACGTGATAGCTCAATAAGCGTTGTTTCGATGATGCTCTGTTCATCGGGAATACAGCGGTACTCATACTCACACGGATTAAGCAGGTACTCTTTCATCGTATCCATGATGGCAACACCGGAGATATCTTCATATATTCCTTGTGATGCTCTGTCGCTGGTGGTGACCACGCCTATTTTAATGGTGTCCATGACGCTCCTTTATGGTGCTTTGTTTTGTGCAATTATAGCAGGGTAGCTTTAGGGTTTTAGCATCTCTTCGATCGTAACTTTGACGTTCTCTCCCAATGCCTGCACATCATACCCGCCTTCGAGGAAGAAGATCAACGGTGTATCGGTAGTATCGAGGATGGTGCGTACCATGCGGGCTATCCCTTTGGTAGTGACGTTCAGCTGTGCCAAAGGGTCGCTTTCATGGATATCGTATCCGGCAGATACCAGAACGATATCGGGTTGAAATGTGCGCATTATAGGTGGAAGATCTTCTTGGTATATCTCTAAGATCTCTTTGTCACCACTATCTGGCATCAGCAGGAAATTGCGTGTGTAGCCCTCTCCTTCTCCTGCGCCGATCTCTGACTCCATACCCGTACCCGGATAGGCGAATGACTGATGGCTGGAGAAGTAGAATACACTGCCATCTTCCCAGAATGCATCTTGGGTGCCATTACCGTGGTGAACGTCAAAATCGATGATCATCACACGCGAGAAGCCCTGTTGCTGTGCATATTTTGCTGTGATCGCAATGTTGTTGAAGAGACAAAAGCCCATGGAGGTCGTAGGTGTTGCATGGTGTCCCGGAGGGCGTACGACACAAAAAGCCCTTTGAAATTCATCTGCTTTGATGCCATCGACCGCACGTATGCCTGCACCTACAGCTGTTTTGGCGGCAATGTAGGAGTCGTAGCTACAGTGGGTATCGCTGTCAATGGAGCTTGAGAGCAGACTGCATCGTTTGACCGTATCGATCTGCTCTTGTGTGTGGACACTACGTAGAATCGTCTCCTTTACACATAGCGGTTTGAGGCTGAGAAGTCTCTCTTTTAGCGGTGCAACGGCTTGTTCGATAGCGGTCAGACGTGCTTTTGATTCGGGGTGCCCACTACCTGTATCGTGTTGTAGATAGATATCGTCGGTAATGTAGGCACACACCATTATTTCAATCCCATACTGATCTTCAGGTTGTCCATCTCACGGCGAAGACGCGTTACTTCATCTTGCAAAGAGAGAACCAGTCTTTGCATCTCTTCGTTGGAAAGGGAGATCTCTTTACTCTCTTCTTTTTGGCTCTTTTGGGGCGTTTCCGTATCTTGCGGAAGAATGTAGGTTGCCTCTTTGCCGTCCTCTTCGACCGTTTCGCTCTGTAGTTGTCCGGATTTGACCATTTTCACTACATTAAAAAGGCTGAGTTTGTGTTTGACGGCATACTGTTTCAGTGTCATTCGTGCCATGTTCACCTCCTGTATAAAATTATGCGATTATACACAATTTATTCATATTTATCTGCTATAATGCACATAATCAAATATCATATTAAGGAATATAACATGAAATTGAAACGTATTTCACTTGTACTAGGTGCGGCGATGACCATGTTCATGGGAACACTGCTACATGCAGAAGCGGCAAAGGTGATCGATGCCAAAGCGGATGTTGCGGTCGAGCTCTTCAAGAAAAAGGTAAAAGGGGGCGGACGTTTCCTTGAACGTGTCAAGGGGTATCTTGTTTTCCCTTCCGTCTATAAAGGCGGTTTCATTGTCGGTGGTGAGTATGGTGAGGGTGTTTTGCGCATCAACGGTAAGAGTGTTGCCTATTACAGCATTGCATCCGCATCGCTCGGGCTTCAGATAGGTGCGCAGAAGACTTCCTATATTTTCGCGTTCGCCGACCAGTATGCACTCGACAAGTTTATGAAGAGTGATGGATGGGAAGCGGGTGTGGACGGTTCTATTGCCGTAGCGAAGTGGGGACAGGGTATCGATATCAGTTCTATCAGCTTCGAGAAGCCGATCTACGCGTTTGTATTTAATAACAAAGGGTTGATGGCGAATGTCTCTCTTGAAGGGACGAAGTTCACCAAGATCCATCCTGATGACTCTCTTTGATCCAAACGGGTGGGCCTCTCCCGCCCTCTTTTAACACCCCCTCTATCCTACTCTCAATCTTTATTCAGTATACTACTTTAATCATACATATAAGGAGCTACCCATGACACCTAGGATCGAAGAGATGATGCAGGATATCGAAACGATGAAAGCGCGTTTACGTGAAGAGATAGCCAAAGAGGAGAAGAAGATCGCCTATACGATCAAGAACGGATCGGTGGTCTTTGAGGAGGCACTTTTGCAACGGCAACGCCAACAGATGAAACAGCTAGGTGCATGGTTTCGTGAGATCCCTTTCATTCAGCTTTTAACGGCACCGGTGATCTACGGTATGATGATCCCCGCTGTTATTTTGGATCTCTCACTCTGGATATATAAGATCATTGTAGGCAAAGTGTTTAATATCAAGTTCGCAGAGCGTAAGGATTATATTGTTTTTGACAGGCACTATCTGGGGTATTTGAATATCATTGAAAAGATCAACTGCGTCTACTGTTCCTACTTCAACGGACTGATGAACTATGCCGTTGCGATCGCAGGACGTACCGAGCTTTACTTCTGTCCTATTAAACATGCGAAGAAAGTAGCGTATGAACACCCGTTTAGCTACCGCTTCTTCTCTTACGCGGATGGAGAATCCTATCAAGAGAGATTAAAAAGGCTTAGAGAGGAGACGGCAAAGAAGTAGCCAAGGCTACCCTTTGATCTCTTTGAGCGTTTCGTAAGCGGCTTTGATCGCCTCTTCTATCATCTCATCGGTGGTCGCAGTTGAGATGAATCCCGTTTCAAACGATGAACATGCCAAGTAGATACCACGGTCTAGCATCCCTTTATGGAACTTGGCAAAGAGCTTTTGGTCGTTCTCCATCGCATCGGCGAAGTTCTTGACCGGTTTGTCTGAGAAGAAGAAACCGAACATGCTTCCACGTACATCCGTTACCATCGGTACATTGACCGCATCTGCCGCTTTTTTGAAGCCCTCTACCAGTTTTTTGGCTTTGTTCCCAAGCTCTACATAGACAGCCGGGTTGTTCTTGAGCTTTCTGAGACTTGTCAGCCCTGCTGCCATAGCAACAGGGTTTCCGCTGAGTGTTCCCGCCTGATAGACCGGCCCTTCAGGAGAGAGGTGGGACATGATCTCCGCTCTGGCACCAAAGGCACCGACAGGCATACCCGCACCAATAACCTTACCGAGTGTCACCATATCGGGCTTGACCTGTGTGATCCCCTGCGCACCTTTGAGTGAGGCTCTAAAACCACTCATCACTTCATCGAAGATAAGCAGTGCACCATGCTCATCACAAAGTGCTCTTAGCCCCTCAAGGAACTTCTCATCGGCAGGCACCAGTCCCATATTCCCTGCAATAGGCTCGATAATCACACATGCCACACCACCTTCAGAGTCTGCAAAACACTTCTCAACCGATGCAAGGTCATTGTAGGTTGCCAAGAGTGTGTGCTTGGTCAGGTCTGCCGGTACACCCGGGCTACTAGGGTTACCAAATGTCGCCGCTCCCGAACCTGCCTGAACAAGCAGAGAGTCGCTGTGTCCGTGGTAGCACCCTGTGAACTTTACAATATCATCACGTCCGGTAAATCCACGTGCAAGACGCAATGCGCTCATGACCGCTTCAGTTCCCGAACTGACGAAACGTACCTTGTCGATGGTATCGAAGAGCGTGACGATCTCTGTAGCGAGTTCTGTTTCTACCGTGGTCGGCGCACCGAAACTCAACCCTCTCTTGACCGCTTCGATGACCGAAGCTTCAATGTCTGCGTCACAGTGACCAAAGATCAGCGGTCCCCAGCTCTGTACATAGTCGATGTATTTATTCCCATCGATGTCATAGAGGTAACCACCCTCACCTCTTTCAATGAACGGAGGTGTACCCTCCACACCGCTGAATGCTCTTACCGGAGAGTCTACACCTCCGGGAATAACCTTATATGCCTCTTCAAATGCTGCAATTGACTTGTCGTATGCCATACTATTAATCCTCATTATGTATAATTGCGGTGATTATACACTATAGGGACTAAAAGGTGAGAGATACTCGTACACTCAAAGGGTTTTTACTATCGTTTATCTTTCACCTGATCATTTTTCTACTCTTTTTTCTCTCTTTTGAAGAGTTGAAGATCATTCCTCCTTCGTCCTCAAAACAGGACAAGAAGATCACCCTGAACCTTTCACAGTTCACCCCTCCGGCTCCACAACCCAAACCACGCCAAAAAGTCACACCGCCACAACAGAAATCTGTACCAACCCCACCGGTAACCCCACCAAAACCGGTAGAGAAGCCTGTCATCAAAAAGCCGAAAGTCAAACCTGAGCCCCCTAAGCCTGTTGCGGAAAAAAAGGTGGTAGAAGAGAAAAAGAGTATCCGTGTTGCTAAAAAGGCCAAGAAGGACAATAATATCACCAAAATAGCTAAGACAGAAAAAAAGCAGAAACTTGCCAAAACAAAACCCAAAAAGAAAGTAAAGAAAAAGATCGCAAAGAAAAAATCGCTGCCTAAAACCTTCAGATTGCCTAGAAAACATAGTAAGGACAAACTTGCAAACGCACTTCTCGGAGGAAGAGGGAAAACAAGATCCGCTACAAATATAAAACCGACACCGTTGATTCGTAGACTCTATGGAAAAGAGTTCTATTCGTTCACACCTACGCAACAAAAATTCATTAAAGATCACCTCAACGAAATACATCGTATCACTCAAAATACGCTTACAATCAACGGCTATCCCGATGTTGCTGTTCGTACGGGACAACAAGGGGTCAATGTCGTTTCCTTCTACCTTCATCCCAACGGTGACATCAGTCATCTCAGACTTGTAAAACGTATGGGGTACGAAGCGCTCGACAACAATACGATCGCCGTTATCCAGATTGCGTATAAGGACTATCCAAGACCAAAAACAAAAACAAAAATCGTTTTTTATGTCAACTACCGTCTCTATTAATGTTACTATTATTTTAGAAACAATATAATTGGAAATAATATAAATTAATGTACGAGGAGAAATAGACACATGTTTGATTTTTTATTTTCTTCTAAAAATGAAAAGCTTGTCAAGAAGTGGCATAAAGAGCATGAGGAGATTGTGGAACTTGCGCATAAAGTAATAGGAGAGTACTCTAAAAACAATCATGACGCCGCAAAAAAGTATCTTAAAAAGTTAAATGACCTTGCCGTCGACCATGTGATGGACGAAGATATTCAACTCTTCAAGCTGACGCACGACGAAAAGAGTATCGACCCGAAAACGGAGGTGCTGGTAGAGGACTTCATTAAGAGTTTCAAGAAAACGAAACTGGCGCTTATGGATTTTCTTAGCAAATACTCCAGACCCGAAACGCCTCTTGACGATACTTTCTTTCAGCAGTTTAATGATCTTGTCGAAGTACTCGGCGAACGCATTAACTTCGAAGAACGCAATGTCTATTCAAGACTGAAAGAGAAGTAATCTCGTAGCAACCTTTTCACATCCCGTTTCGTTCCTTGAATAAGAAGCGGGTTTTTCTCCTTCGACAGCCACTTAATCACCTCTTTCATCTCTTCCTCATCCATTACCGTACACCCTGCGGTAGGTACATCTTTGATATGTATGAAGATACACGATCCCGCCCCCGGAACCGCACCCACTTCATCGATGTGGTTGTGATTGACCACAACACCGTACTTGTAGTAGTTCTTGGGGAACTTCATATGCTCTTTGCTCTTGTAGTCCACTTTGACCTTGGTACTGTCGACGATCTTGTTGTAGAGTTTTGAGTGAACATCATCTACGCAGTGGTTGGTCTCTTTGTAGACTTTGTAGGGATACTTCACATCAAAAGGCGCGTAGCCAAACGCCTGTTTAAGCTCGAAGATCCCTGCCGGTGCTCTGCCGTCTCCCTCTTTTTTGATATATCTGGCATCTTTGGGGATGGTGTGCAGCCCTCTTCCCCAGCCTAGTCCGTTGCGACCAAGCTTGATGTCGATGGCTTTGCCTACCTTGTGCCACTTCCCACGGCTCTTCTCATACCGTTGCAGTGTTCCAGTGTTATCGTTCCAACCTTGGGTCGTTACGACAATGAGTTGTTTGGTATCATGGAACTCCTTCCCATAGATAAAAGTAAAAAATAAAATTCCTATCAGTAAAATTTTTTGCATTGTGTTATAATCTCTCTTAAATAAATTAAAGGTACTGTTGAATGGAATACGGCATTCTCTCCATCGCTATCCCGCTGCTTACAATCTTTCTTGCCATTATAACAAAAGATGTCATTGTCTCTCTGATGGGCGGTATTTTTGCAGGTCTGTTGGTGCTTAATGGCTACAACCCTGCTACGGCGTTTACCGCTCTTTTTAACGGCATTATCGAGCAGTTTGGCGAAGGGTGGATCACCAAGACCCTGCTCTTTACTCTATTGGTGGGAGCGGTCATCAAACTTCTTTCTACAAGTGGTTCTGTGGAAAGTTTTGTTGCCTACCTCGATGAGAAATCCGAAAAGATAGACTCTCCCAAAGGGGCGATGCTGCTTGCCTATATTATCGGGGTAGTGATCTTCATCGAGTCTTCCATTACTTCACTCGTAGCTGGTACCGTTGCCAAGCCGCTGTGCGACCGTAACGGTGTCAGCCGTGAGAAGCTCGCCTACATCTGCGACTCCACCTCCGCCCCCATCTGCTCGCTCATTCCGCTTAATGCATGGGGTGCGCTGCTTTTGGGGCTCATCGTGACTGCCATAGAGAGCAAGGTCATCAGCGGAGACGGCATTAGCCTGCTTATCGCCTCACTGCCGTACAACTTCTATGCCATTTTTACGCTCATCTTGGTGCTCATTGTCATCTTTACCGACTGGAGTATCGGCCCTATGAAAGGTGCCAAACCCCACCCTTACCATACCGAGCATCTCAGTGCCGATGTCAAACCTGCCCTCTTTCCTATGCTATTGCCGCTGATCGTCATGGTGCTTGCCGTTCCGGTGGGTTTGTACATAACAGGAGAGGGTGATATCTTCAAAGGTTCAGGCTCAACTTCGGTCTACTACGCCACCATCGTCACGCTCATCAGCATGTACGGCTACTATGTCACGACCAAAAGGCTCAAGCACCGTGCCTTTTTTGACGGATTCTTCAAAGGAATGGGAGAGATGATCCCCATCGCGATGATCCTCCTCTTTGCCATCTTCATCGGCAAGGTCATCGGCGATCTCGGTACGGCAAAGTACATCGCCCACATGCTTCACGGCAACATCTCACCCGTACTTATGCCGATGCTCATCTTCCTTGTAGCCAGCATCACGGCATTTAGCACGGGTACGAGCTGGGGAACCTTCTCCATCATGATGCCCATCGGCTTAGCTCTGGGAGCGACCATGGGGCTGGACATCCCCCTTGTCATCGCAGCCGTCATCGCCGGAGGGATCTTCGGCGACCACGCCTCCCCCATCAGTGATACCACCATCATCTCCTCCATGGCGGCAGGCTGTGACCATGTGGAGCATGTGAGGACGCAGCTGCCGTATGCACTCATTGGCGGGGCTTTGGCTGCGGTGGCGTTTTTGGTGGCTGGGTATTTAACGTTTTAGGTGAAAAAATGCATTTAAAAGAAGAACTTGAAAAGAAATTTGGTACAAATTGCTTTGAATACGGATTATTTTATCATTATGAGAATGCGTTACGATTTGAATTATCACCACCTCAAAGTTCATCTCGAATAAAAAGTTTCTTAACTGCATACAACAAAGCTGAAGAAATTTTGAATGATATTTTTCACACAAATAAATCGTTTACAATATGTCTTAGTTTTACAGGTGAAGAAAATCTAATTTCAAATCTAACTTTTTTTAAAAATCTCAAAGATAATGACATAGCCATTCCTAAACAAGTATGTTATTGGACAAAGATCCATAAAGAAGAAAATCCTGAACTTGAATTTAGACGTTGTTTTTTATTATTTAAATCAGATGATGAAGATATTTTATACAAGTTATTATGGGGTTCATTGGCAAAAGATATGTATATATTTCCAAGACTTTATTTTGATGTTTTTATTTATGATTTAAAAAAAGGAATTATTGTACAACCTTATGATGATAGAGGTATGGATATTATCGGTACAGACCATACATATATGCAAAACCTCTATCATAAATTTTCAAAATATCTTTTTGATTATGATATGAAAAAAATGGTAAACACATTTGAATAGATATAAACGGTAGGCAATTGCCTACCCTACAGGAACTCATGAAACTTTTATCGTAGGGTGGGCTTTAGCCCACCTTCTTAGCTTCTTTTTCTACCCAAGAATCGAAATAGAAAAATAATGAAATAAGCGGAGATGCCGTAAAATACGAGAAGAGAAGCCAACAGAAGCCCACCTGTCACTTTCACCCAACGGGTGAGGCTCCTGCCAAGGAGTAAAAGTATGACACAAAGACTTTTAAACTTTACTGTAGAAAGCACTGATGAGAGATTGACATCCAGAGCAGGAGAGGCAGTTTTGGGAGAGTTTCTTAAAGCCATACGTTTAGATCGACTGTGTAACAGATATCTTCCCGCTTCCCGAAGCAATCACAGTTACGATCCCTATACATTTATCCATCCTTTGCTGTTAATGCTCCATAGCGGTGGCAGATATCTCGAAGATATACGCATGATTGCTTCAGACAAAGCATTGTGCGAACTGCTTGGAATAAAGAAAGTACCTGTAGCAGACAGTATCGGCAAATGGTTAAAGCGATCAACACAGAAAAAAGTTGAGGGGATGGAGAAGATCAACCGTATCCTGCTTGGACGCTATCTCTCAAAGATTGAAGAGCCCCTGGTACTGGATATTGATGCGACTGTGATAGAGAGCTATAAATCCATAGCAAGAACAACATATAAAATGTTTCCGGGATTCACTCCCATCATAGGACATCTCAATGGCGGCTATGTGATCCATCAGGAGTTCAGAGCAGGCAATGTAGCCCCGGCAGATGACAATTTGTCATTTGTACAACAATGTGAAGCACAATTACCCAAAAATCGGAAGATACATTACCTTAGAGCCGATGCGGCATCGTATCAGGCAGCATTGTTCAACTACTGCAATAAGAATCATATCACCTATGTCATAGGAGGACATCTTGACAGCAGTGTTCTCTCAACCATTGAAGAGATCAGGGAATGGGAGCCTCTTGATACCAAAGAAGGCCAAAGCCCATCATTTCAAAGAAGAGGTAGCAGAGTTTCTGCATACTATGGGTGATACCAACCATGCTTTCCGTATCATCGTTGTGAAAAAAACAGTAACCCCCGTACTTCACGGAATGGAGCAGTTTCTCTCCCCGGAAGAACTACTCTCCTATGGTTCTGAGCGTTACAGTGTGATCGCTACCAATGACCAAGAGATGGAAGCAGGAGAGATTGTACACTTCTACAGACAACGAGGAGATACCAGTGAAAACCGTATCAAGGAGTTCAAGAACGGTTTTAATCTGAAGTATCTGCCCACCTCTCACTTCAAAGCCAATGCCCTCTATTTTCATATCGGTACACTGGCTTATAATCTCTTTATCCTTTTTAAACAGATACTGCACAGCAACTGGCAGAAACATACCATACAGACCATTCGCTACAAGCTCTATCATATTGCAGGAAAGGTGATCACCCATGCAAGACAAACCATCCTCAAAGTCAATGGGCAGTTTGTAGAGATACTCAATGCCATACGGCAAAAAAACTATGAGATCAGTTTGGAGTGACAGCAACTTCGGGTATCACCGAAATCTTTTTACAAATTATCCTCTGTCATAGGATAGCTCTGTCTGAAAAAAGGCAAAAAACCTATAAGCTACTTCACATATTTCTGACAGAAATCAGCCCTCTTTTTCACCCTCTTACCTTAGCTATGATGTAAACGGTAGTTATTTCCTACCTGTTTTTGCGGGAGGGGAATTTCTATTTCGGGATTTGGGTTCTAAGCAAATCTTGACAAACATAGTATAATTAAAGTATACTTTTTATACCTATATTAAAAAGGATTGATGTGAAGTTCGAGTATGACGAACAAAAAAGTCTCATCAACAAAGAGAAACACAAGATAGACTTTGTCGAGGCTCAAAAGCTTTGGCAGGATGAAAATGCACTTATCGTTCCTGCCAATATTGTTGACGGAGAAGTGCGCTATGCACTCATCTCGACCATACTCAAAAAGTGCTTTGTCGCCATCTTTACCATAAGAGATGATGCCTACAGAATCATCAGTGTTCGCAGATGCAGAAAGAATGAGGAGAAACATTATGAAGAAAATAACAGCTAAAGAATTTGATAAGAAATTCGATAACGGTGAAGATATCAGTGAATACCTTGATTTCTCAAAGGCAGTCAAACTCAAAGATGCCAAACTGAAAACAGCTACCAAAAAGGTCAATGTCGATTTCCCCGAATGGGTCATTGAGTCTTTGGACAGAGAAGCTAAAAAGATCGGTGTAACAAGACAGTCCGTCATTAAAGTATGGATCGCTGAACGGCTTAAGGAAGAAGCTGGGCATTTAGAAGTGGGATGATATAACTTTTTCCCTCCTCATTGCATGTCTTCTAATATCGTAGAGGTAACCCTTGTGGTTACCCTCCGGTACGTGTTATTTAAGGGCAACCACAAGGGATCGCCCCTATGTTATTATCAAGGAAAACAGTATGCTCAAAGAACCAATATTTAAATCCCTACCAACAGAAGAGGACTTCTATTATGATGGTGACTGTGATGAGCGTTACACGATCAAAGAGTATCTAGGTAAAGATATTGACTATGTAATAAATCGTTACCATCATTTATGCGGTATCTCGGTACTTCATGACTTTTATTTTGTAGGTACCAAGGCGGCAAGATACTATCTTTTCGGTGCATTCCGCTATTTACAGGAAGATGAAAAAGATGAATTGGAAGCGCTAGGGGTCTACACTGCATTACCTAAAGTACTTTTCAAACACTTAGAGGAGAATAGTAAAGATATGGCATATATTGCCGATTATCTGATGCGATTTTGTCAGTGGGCGATCGACAATTATGAAACATTCGATGTTGATGAAGAGATCTATGGTGATACAAGGCGGGAGTATATGGAGCTTTTAGATAAGATCAAAGCGATCTATGGTCGGGACTGAAGTCCCGATTCCAAATATCTGAAAACAAGTTAAAAACGTTATAATACCCCAATACCGAATCAAAGGAACTTTTATGCGCAAATTTCTCCTCATATTCTTTCCTCTTCTCTCTTTGGCATCCGATACGGGTATGCACTACTTTGTCAATCGTGTCGACTATCCTATGGATATTGAAAATGCAGATACTTCTACACTTAAAAACTATGACTTTATCCGTTTGCATATTTCAAAAAAGGGAATAGTAAGCGGTTATGATGAGTTCTACCCTTATGTGGCACCTTATACCAGGTATTCGCTTACCGGAAGTTATGACTCCTCCAGCCATTTGGTAAAGGTTGTGGCAAACGGGTGGCTTCACAAGGAGTATTACTATAGAGACGGCAAACTCTATGTTGAAGAGAATGATACCAAAGAGACCATTAATGAAGTGAGTGAAAAGGAGTTTAGCCAAAGGTATGAGATGGCACGCAAACGTCTTGACTCGGACAAAGCCACTTTAAAAATGAGAAGACTCAAGGTCGGTTTTCTTGTAGAAATGGATCCAATGTGGGGTGAAATGGCATTTTTTCCTGTGGGATTCAAAAAGGTCAGCAGTATCGAACCTTCGGCAGGAGCGTTATGGTTCCTTCCTAGACTACTTAGTGCCGGAGGCTGGAAACGGGGTGAAGCGACACCACAAAAGGTCATGGTACGTTTTCACAAGTTTGCCTCCTCCGATTTTAACAACACGGGTCGTCTCGATCACATCATAGACGGTCTTATCTTACTGGACAACTATCTAACCCGTGTGGAACTTAGTCCCTTTAACGGTGAGCATATGGAGGCGATAGAGAAGGAACTTTTGGAAACGGAAGTGAAAACGATAGAAGAGTAGAATGTAAGAGGCTAAGTGTAAAAAATATCTCTATCCAAATCCTAAAGATATTTAAGTATGCTTTTATTAACCATTAATGAAGAAGAGGATAAAGATGATATTTCGTTACGCTAAAGGGGTGGTGCTTGGGGCGCTGCTGGGAAGTTCGTTGCTTTTTGCAGAAGTTCCTGAGACAAAGATGGAAGCGCTCAATGCACTCCCCTCACAGTATGATATGATCGTTGCTTTTTACGGAAGACCCGGAAGTAAGAACCTTGGGATATTGGGAACCTATCCTGTCGATTTACTTTTTAAAAAGGTCAAGGAGAAAGCAAAGCTTTATGAAGAGGCACTAGAACATACCCATCATGTGACTCCGGGTGTGGAGATCATCTATGAGATGGCGACCACCCATCCGGGAAAAGACGGCTCTTATGTCCTTACGCTACCGGAAAAGACGCTGATGCGTTATATCCGTAAGGCACAAGATGAGAATGCGGTGGTGGTGCTTGATGTGCAACTGGGGAAGAAGCGTCCTGCCGAGGCGATAAGACCGCTTTTGAAATATCTCTCCTACCCTAACGTACATTTGGCGATCGACCCTGAATTCTCGGTCGATGACCTTGATGTGCGTCCGGGGAAGAAGATAGGCTCTATTACCGGAGAGCAGATCAATGAAGCGCAGGTGCTGATGCAGCACTACCTCAATGAGCATCACATCCCTGAAGATAAGATACTGCTTGTGCATATGTTCACCGAAAAAATGGTGACACATAAGAGTGCGGTCCGATACCATGAGCGTATCCATCTTATTATGAACCTTGACGGGCACGGCTCTCCTGCCTTGAAGATCAAGATATACAACGGGCTCTATACCGAAGCAAGAGTGGCGAAGGTCGTAGGTGGGTTCAAGGTGTTCACCAAGCATGACAAGCCGGTGATGACCCCGAAGCAGGTGTTGGGGCTTGAACCCGTAGGGAATGCCCGTGTACGGGAGATGCCGAGGTTCATCAACTATCAGTAGGGTTTTTGCAAGGGCGATAGACCCATATCGCCCTTGGATTTTCTCTAAATACGCCCGAAAAAACGATTTAACTCCGATTTATCCTCCCCGAGTATACTCCATAAAACAGCAACCTCTTAGTGAGATTTCTATAAAATAATAAACCAATTTACGGAGTATACTATCCATGATAAGAAAAAGTAAGAAAATCATTGCAGCAGGACTCATTTCGACTATAGGTGCGGCATATCTTTTTGGGGCATCCCCCCTACAGAACAGCCAGAACCAAAGCAGCATGAGCGCCAAAGAGAAACTTGAAGCCTATATCAAGTTCACGCAGATACTCAATATTATCGAAAAAGAGTATGTCGATGATGTCAATACCAGTACCTTGATCGACAAGGCATTGAAAGGGTTGATGAGCAACCTCGATGCGCACTCAAGCTATATGGATAAGAAATCATTCAAAGACCTGACCGTTCAGACCAAAGGTGAGTTCGGCGGGCTTGGTATCTCCGTAGGTATGAAAGACGGTGCATTGACCGTTATCGCACCGCTTGAAGGAACACCGGCAATGAAAGCAGGTGTCAAGGCGGGTGATATCATTCTTAAGATAGACGATAAAGCGACCATCGGAATGAACATCGATGAAGCGGTGAAATTGATGCGCGGTAAGCCGGGTACGGATATCGTGCTGACTATCGTACGCAAGAAAGAACCTAAGCCGCTTAAGATCAAGATTACCAGAGCTATCATTAAAATTGACTCGGTCTACCCTAAGAGTATAGAGAAAGAGGACGGTATTCTCTATCTGCACGTAGCATCGTTCGATCAGAAAGTGGTCGAGAGCGTCAAAAAGGCGATCGCAGAGCATAACAATACCAAAGGGATCATCCTCGATCTTCGTAACAATCCGGGCGGATTGCTCGACCAAGCGACCGGGCTTGTCGATATGTTCGTTGAAAAAGGTGTCATCGTTAGCCAAAAAGGGCGTACGAAGTTCGAGAACGTTGAGTATGAAGCGCATAAGAAAGGGACCGATACCAAGACCCCTATCGTGACATTGGTCAACGGCGGTTCGGCATCCGCAAGTGAGATCGTCTCGGGAGCGCTTCAGGACTTTAACCGTTCTGTCGTGGTCGGAGAGAAGACCTTTGGAAAAGGTTCGGTTCAGATCGTTATTCCTGTAGGTCAGGACGAGGCACTGAAGTTGACCGTAGCACGTTACTACCTGCCTAGCGGTCGTACTATTCAGAACGAGGGTGTAACGCCGGATATCATTGTTCATACCGGAAAGATCGACTATAGTGAAGATCCTGTTCTTCTCAAAGAGAGAGATCTGAAAAAACACCTTGAAGTAGAACTCTCCAAACTTGAAGGCGACAAAAAAGGCTCTGATGTCAAAACAAAAACGGCAAAAGCCGAAGATAGCAATACGACACAGACGGATGATAAGCGTATTACCGAAGAGATGATCTATAACGATGCACAGCTTAAAAGCGCGCTCGATATTCTCAAAGCATTAATTATTACACAGAAAGGAAAATAGTACATGGAAAAAAAGTCACTTGTCTATGAGGGCAAAGCCAAAAAGATCTGGTCTACGGATGATGAGAAGCTCTATATCTCCGAGTTCAAAGATGACCTTACCGCATTCAATGGAGAGAAGAAATCTTCCGAGGCGGGGAAAGGTGCGCTGAATAACAAGATCTCTACGGAGCTTTTCAAGTATCTTAGCGCCAAAGGGGTACCGACCCACTTTGTAGAGATGCTCGATGACAACCATATGCTTCACAAAAAGGCTGATGTGATCCTCATTGAAGTGATCGTACGTAACATCGCAACAGGAAGTTTGAGCCGAAACCTCGGTATCGAGGATGGGAAAGTACTTCCGTTCACGCTGGTTGAGTTCGACTACAAAAACGACGAGCTTGGTGATCCGAAGCTTAACGACCAGCACTGTCTTATCTTGGAGCTTGTCAATGATGCTTCCGAGCTTGAGTATATCCGATACTGGGCAAGACGTATCAACGACCTGCTTAAAGCCTTCTATGCTGAGCGCGGTTTGATACTTGTTGATTTCAAGCTTGAGTTCGGACGTGACAGCGACGGTAATATCATCCTTATCGATGAGCTTAGCCCTGACAACTTCAGACTTTGGGACTCAGAGAGTGGTGAGAGTATGGACAAAGACCGTTTCAGAAAAGGTCTTGGCGGTTTGAAAGTGGCATACGAAGAGGTACTCAACCGTATCTTGGGTACGAAACAGTAATTTTATATTAAATCATATTAACAGGGAGAAACCATGACAGCGATCGTAAACGTATTTTTGAAAGAGGGTGTACTTGACCCTCAAGGTAAAGCGGCACACCATGCACTGGATTCACTTGGGTTCGAAGGTGTCAAGGATGTACGTATCGGTAAGCAGATCGTACTTCAGCTCGATACTGATGACAGAGCCAAAGCGGAAACGGAAGTCAAAGAGATGTGTGAGACACTTCTTGCCAATACCGTGATCGAAGACTACACTATCGAGATCAAGTAATGAAAGTAGCAGTATTACGATTTCCGGGGACAAACTGTGAGTTCGATACGCAGTATGCGTTCGAAAAACTGGGACATACGACTGAGCTTGTGTGGCATGAGGAGGAGTCACTCCCTTCCGATATCGACCTTGTGGTCGTACCCGGCGGGTTCTCATACGGTGACTATTTGCGTTCGGGTTCGATCGCGCGTTTCTCTCCTGTCATGAAAGCGGTATCGAAGTATGCGGAGGACGGCGGTAAAGTGCTTGGGATCTGTAACGGGTTCCAGATTTTGACTGAAGCGGGTCTGCTTCCGGGTGCTTTGAAGCGTAACAACAACCTTCACTTCATCTCCAAGCATCAGTACCTGCGTGTAGAGAATACCGATAACGATTTCCTTAACAAGTGTGAAGCGGGAGAGGTATTGAACATCCCTATCGCCCATGCGGACGGGAACTACTATATCGATGACGAGGGGCTTGAGAAACTGGAAGCCAACGGTCAAGTACTGCTTCGTTACAGTGATTCCGAAGGTAATCGTGTGGTAGTGAACGGTTCTGTTACCTCCATTGCAGGTATCTGTAACGAGAAAAAGAATGTCTTTGGGCTTATGCCTCACCCTGAACGTGCGCTTGAAGCGATCCTTGGAAGCGAGGACGGTGTGAAGATGCTTAAAGGCTTCGAGTCCTAATGCATGCCTTTCGCACCTTGCTATCTTGGTGGAGCATCCTGCTCTTGGCTTCGGCTCTGCTCCACGCCGAAGGTGCGTTCAAATACAGCTACCTTCCCAAAAAAGTCTATGAAAATCAAGTCTTTCCCGTAACGATCATCGATACGCGTACGAACAAAGAGAAGATCAGCTACCGTTTTGATTTTCGAACGGGTATCCGAACGCTCTCTACGAAACCATTGGTCATTCGTAACGGAAATGACAACTTCTACACCTTTTACTACAAAGCCAAAGATGGAATGACCGTCACGATCCCCCGTATTACCATTCGAACCTCCCAAGAGAAGTTTATTTTACCCTCTCAATCCATAGCGGTGGAGAAGCTCTCTGCACCACGTTCATTCTGTGGTGTACTTGCAGCGGACCTGAAGATGAAGAACCATCAAGTCTCCCACTATGACGAGTCGAACTACCTTGTGACACTGGCACTTGAGGCGTATGAGGCGAACCTTGAAGATATGTATTTGCCAGGTGCGACCGAGTATGGAGTGGAGTCGCTTAAAAGACACGGTGCCAAGGTCAAGGGCGAGTTCTATGTGGTTGTTCCGACATCGACGAAATCGTTGGATTTTAGCTACTACAACACTATCAAGGGGCAGTATATCATGCTTCATGTCCCTGTGTCGCTCATGGACAGCAGTGTGGTGACACAGAGTGACCTGAACCCGAAAGAGGACAGCTTTGAGAAGCTGAAGAAGTACTCTCTCATGGCATTGGCAGGCTTTTTTGTACTGATGTTCCTTCTCTACCGTGATATTTTCTATCTGGTACTGGGGACGGTCTCGATCATAACGCTTCTGACCTTCTATACGCCAAAGAAGAAGGTGTGCATTAAACAAGGTGCCCCACTCTACATTCTGCCGACAGAGAACAGTACGGTCAGCACCAAGGTAGAGAAGAAGATGGAGACGATACTTTTGGGCGAACGTCTGAACTATAAGAAAATAGAGTATAAGAACGGAATGATAGGATGGGTAAAAGATGAAGACCTTTGCAAAAATTAGATTCTACTGGGGTGCTGCGGTCATCTCTCTTAATACGGCGGTTCTCATGATCCCTGCCATTTTGATGATGAATAAATATAAACATCTCTTTTTGCATTACATCAATCGCATGACCATGTTCATGATGGGTGCGAAGTATCGGATGGAGGGTGAGCTTGACCCTGAGGCAGATATGATCGTGATGAACCATCAGGGGATCATGGATATCGTTGCTATGGAAGCGATGCAGAAGAACCATCTTCGATGGGTAGCGAAAAAAGAGCTGTTTGAGACACCGTGGTTCGGACTTTTGCTTCAAAAGTCCGATATGATCCGACTCGATAGAGGCTCAAAGGCAGGGCTGGTCGGTCTTTTCAAAGATGTTAAAGAGTCTTTGGAGGTCAAGCACCGACAAGTTGCTATCTTTCCTGAAGGAACACGTGCAAAGGGGCAGAAGCTCCTGCCATTTAAGAATGGGACGAAGATGATCGCCGAGAAGTTGAAGCTTAAAGTTCAGCCGGTGGTCATTACAGGAAGCAAGTGGGTACTGAACGAACATAACCGTACAGGACACAGCGGTACGGTACACTATAAATGTCTGCCTACCATCGATGTGGCGAATGCCCCTGAAGATTGGTTCGAAGCACTCCATGAAACAATGCAAAAAGAGATAGACACGATCTACGAGAAAGAAGGAAGAGAGCGTTAACTCTCTTACTAAATATATAAATAAGGATATTGAAGCATGGCTACACTACAAGAAGAAGTGACCAAACATATTAAGAAGCTGGTACGTCCGCTCAAAGATGAATCGGAGCTACGTGACGTATTGAAGGTCAAACTAACGAAAAAAGAGTTCAAACTCCTCAATGCGTGGGCAGAAGAGAGATCCCTTGAAGCGCTCAAAGAGAAACTCAACCTCGATGAGGAGCGTTATGGCAAACTCTCGATAAAACTTATCAAGAAACTCAATCAAGAGAGGATCAAACAGGCGATGTGCCTGTAGTTCCCTCTTTAATACCATACTCCTTTCCTAATAATAACAACTCCTCAGGGATCATATAGTCTACAAATGCCACATCTTCAATACTTCTATAACCAAACCCACCATCGTTATAGCATATAACGGCATCTTTACGCCCCTCTAAAAGTCCATCTATGGCATGAGTGACAAAACGATATGCCATCAATCGGTCATAAACGGTAGGGTTCCCGCCACGTTGGACATGTCCTAGTACGGTTGCCCTGCTCTCTATGCCTATCTCTTTTTCAAACCATGTAACCAGTGTTTGCGTTTGATCTAACGCTTCGGAGACAATAGCTACAAAGTAGTCACGTCCTGCAGATTTCTCTCTTAGGAAACGCTCCTTATAGGTATGAAGGTCATAAGGTATTTCAGGAATAAGGCACAACTCCGCACCGCTTGTTAGGGCTGAGACCAGTGCAAGGTAGCCGCATTCGCGCCCCATGGTCTCAATGACGAAGGCACGGTCAAATGAAGAAGCGGTATCGCGAATGGCATCGATGGCATTCTTGATGATATTAAGTGCGGTATCGACACCAAGGCAGTATTCGGTACCTGCAATATCGTTGTCGATAGTTGCAGGAATACCGCTAAAGGAGATATCACTCTCTTGACTGAGCTTCTGCATTCCCTTGAACGAGCCGTCACCTCCCAGTACGACCACCCCTTCAATACCGTGAGCCTTGAGGTTCTTTAAGGCTTGAGTACGGTAGTGTTTTTCCAAAAAGCGTTTGGAGCGTGCCGATTTGATAATGGTACCCCCTTTGGTGATGATGCCAGCAACCTCTTTATACCCTACGGGGTAGATATGGTCATCTATCATTCCCTCATACCCATGTTCGATGAAATACGGTTGCATCTTTTTTAGCAGGGCATACTCGACAAAGCGTTTAAGTGCAGCATTCATACCTGAGACATCTCCACCGGAACAGAGAATGGCGATTTTTTTCATCAGAGCCTCTTTTTTATTTAGATTATAACACTTTTTAAAGAGCAATACTTTTAAGTGCCCTATATTTTTCTAAAGCGTTTTTCTAAAGCGCATCGGCATGGTAGGAACTTCTTACCAATGCTCCTGATGCCACCGCTTCAAACCCCATCTCATAGGCTTTCTCTTTCATATGTTCAAACCATTCGGGTGCATAGTACTGCATGACGGGATGATGGTGTGGGGTTGGTTGCAGATACTGTCCGATGGTCAGTTCGTTCACTCCTGCGTTTAAAAGATCTGCCATTGTCTCCAGCAGTTCGGCTTCACTCTCTCCCAAACCGACCATTAATGAAGATTTGACCGCACCCTTAAAGTGTGTGGCGTAGTAACGCAGTGTTGCCAAAGAGCGGTCGTAGTTGCTTTGGGGACGGATGAATGGGGAGAGTCTGCGTGCGGTCTCTTCATTGTGGGCCAGTTTGTCCGCGCCGCAGGAGACCATGCGTGCAAGCAGTTCCTCTTTGGCTTTGAAGTCTGGGGTGAGCAGTTCGACTTTGATGCTGCTGTCCATCCTTTTAATGGCTTCGACCGTTCGTATGAACTGCCCTGCACTCAAATCGGGCAGGTCATCACGGTCAACGGAGGTGATGACCACATATCGCAGCCCCAGATATTTGACCGCTTGGGCAATGCGCTCAGGTTCGGTAGGGTCAGGCGGTGCGCCTTTGCCTGTTTTGACATTACAGAATCGGCAGGCACGGGTACAGGTGTCGCCGAGTATCATAAAGGTGGCGGTCTGACTGGCATAGCACTCGGTACGGTTGGGACAGGCAGCGGCTTCGCAGACGGTGGTGAGGTTGTGCGCACGGAGGATGTTACTTGTTTGACCGATAAGTTCAGGGTCTGGGGCTTTAACATGTGGCTTCGTTGAAGCTGAGTGAGGAGTTGGGTAGGCTTTAGGCATTGAAAACCTCTTCTATGTTTTTTACTACTTCTGTAAAGACTTCCTCTTCATTCATGTTAACACCCTCTGCTGCCAGTGATGTCGGTACAACACTTTCCAGTCCGCATGGTGGAACCTGTGCATGGAAGTTCAGGTCAACATCGACATTGAGTGCGACACCGTAGAGGCTGACCCCTTGGCTGTAGCGAAATCCCAAAGAGGCGATCTTTCGGTTTTCGATGTAGAAACCGGGATTATGTTTGTCGTAGGTGACTTTGGGGAGGTGTCGGAAGAAAAAGGCTTCAAACGCTTTGCGGACATTGGCGTAAAATCGTGCGGGGTTTGGGGTTTGAAAGACAAAGTAGAAGATGCACTGCCCCAGGGTGTGTGCGGTAATGGAACCGCCTCTGCCACACCGTACGGTCTTGACGCTCCACGCATTTTTGTCATCGCTTCCTACCGTGAAGAGCGGCGGATGGGAGCAGAGAATAAGGTGGTTCTCTTTGTGTTGTACCGCCTGGGCATGAAGCATTTGCATCCGCACTTCCGCCTCTTCAAACGGAACGACACCCCACTGATGAACGGTCATAACCGTAAGAATGCCTTCTCAAGACTCTCTGAGAAGCTAGGATGTGCCAAGATGGTCTCTTTTGCCGTAGCGGCATCCATCTCACCTGCGATCGCCATAGCAACCGTGGCAATGAGCTCTTCGGCATAGGGAGAGAATATCTCCCCGCCGATGATGAACTCCTCTCCATCGGCATAGAGTGCCATCACACCCAGATCACCGTCATGGCTGTGTACAAAAGGAAGACCTTTGAGTGGTACGACACTCTCTTTGAATGTCACACCCTCTTTTTCAAGCACTGTTTTGCTCTTGCCTACCGTTGCATAGCTGCACGGCAGTGTGTGGATAAACTTGATAATGCGACCCATGTCAATGATCTCGGCAGGTTTGCCAAGAATACGGCGTACCACATTGAGCACCTCGGCACGCGCAGCGTGGGCAAGCTGTATCTTGCCGTTGCAGTCCCCTACCGCGTAGTGTTTGGGGAGTGTGGTCTCGAACTTCTCATTGGTCTCAATGCCTTTAGCGCCTACTTTTATCTCTGCTGTCTGTACCACTTCGGTGTTGGCTTTTCTGCCTGTGGCGACCAGCAGTGTCGGTACATAGTGTTCACTACCGTCTTCAAAGACGATGTGCACCCCGCGTTTGTCGGTTGCTTTGGCACTTTGAATACTGCTTTGCGGTCTCAGCGTAATGCCAAGAGATTCAAGCTGCATTTTCATATTTGCAGATATCATCCCATGTGCCTGACGCAGCAGGGTATCATGCCGCCAGATGAGTTCGGTCTCTACACCTGAAGCGGCAAAGAAAGAAGCCATCTCCAGCCCGATGGCACCGTCACCATAAACAGCGATCTTCTGTGGAAGCTGCTTCATGTTCAGCACATCGTTACTGGTAATGACCTCCTTACCGTCATAGGCAATGCCTTCGGGTACGAACGGACGCGCACCCGTACCGATGACAATGTACTCTGCTGTGATCTTCTTGCCATTCGCTTCGACCGTATGCGGGGCAACCACCTGCCCCTCTGCATCGATGAGCGTCACATCTTTACACTGCGCGGTAATGCCCTGCGTAGCACGGTTGAGCAGTGCCTCTTTTTTGGCTTCGAGCTTTGCCATATCGAGTGTGAGTGCGCCGTCAAAATGGTCGTGCTTCGAGCGCCGCAGTGTCTCTGCCACTTCAAGGTACATCTTGGAGGGAATGCACCCGTTGTGCAGACAGGTACCGCCAAGATGCCCCATGTTTTTCTCTGCCAGTGCCGTTTTGAGTCCGCCTCTGGCTGCAATGATCGCTCCTGCATAGTTAAGCCCGCCACCGACAAAGAGGATATCGTAGTCGTAGTTCATATTGCTCCTTTAAAAAATGTCTCATCTTCTGCCAGCGCTTTGAGTGTCTGCATGAACTCTGCCGCCTGAAAGCCGTTAACCATACGGTGATCTAAGGTTAATGTAACAGCTATTGTACCATCTTTGGGGCTGCCGATGGCTGCAATGCCGCAGTCACTGCCGTTAACCATCGCATCAAAACGTTCAATACCGGTCATGCCGAGATTGGAGAGCCCAAAGGTCGAACCCTGCATCTCTTCAGCACTTAGTTTTTTCTCTTTAACTTTTGTTTTCAGCACTTGCAAGGCTTGGGCTGTCTCTTCCAAACTCAACGTGTCGATGGCTTTGAGTACCGGCATAAAGAGCGCCTCGCCATCTGCCATAGCAAGGGAGATGGAGGCATGCGGCCACACCTGCATGGTGTCGTCTTTGAGCGTTGTTCTAAAGGCTTCATGTCGCATCATTGCCTCGGAAAAAAGCTTGAGAAGCCACACCGTCACAGTGTAAGTTTTACTCTCATACTGATATAAAAGTGTCACATCGATGCTGTCATAGAGATGGTACACAGGCTTTGCAGCCGCTTGGGTAACGGTAGCAATAACCGCTTTTCGGTTGGCAGAGAGAGGCTTGGGAAGCGGAATGTTATATTTTTTAATATACTCCCATATATCCGCCTCTCTTTGTTTTTTATCAAGCCTGAAAAGATCGGCAGAGAGATGGTAGGTTTGCAGCAACCTCCACGCCTTAGGCGTAAAATAACGCTTCTTGATCACTGCTTCCACATCATCCTCATGCGCAGGGGTCGGCAGTTTTCCGGAAGCTTGCAGTTTCTCAATATCAAGCCCGTAACGGGAGGCGACGGCTTTGGCTTTGGGAGAAGCAGCGCCTTTGGCGGATTGAGGATTGAAGATGGAGGATTGAGAATGAGTAGTTTTATATTCATTTTGATGTGGTTTTTCAGCCTCGTTTTCAATAACAGTTCCAACTTTTTCGTTGCTCACTGCTACCTGCTCACTATTTTCCGTATCAATTCTGGCAATCACCGTCCCCACAGGTACTTCACTGCCCTCTTCCACCAAAAGTTCAGAGACCACACCGCTCTTGAAACTCTGTACCTCCATAATGGCCTTGTCACTCTCTACTTCGGCGATGACATCGCCCGTTTTTACTTCTTCTCCGGCTTTGACCTTCCAGCCAATAAGCTTTCCCTCCTCCATCGAGTCGGAGAGTTGGGGCATGCGTATCTCATGCGCCATGTTTCTCTCCCCACGCAACGATCTGCGCTGTAATGGAATCAGGGGTCGGGATGGAGGCGAGTTCAAGTTGTCGGTTATACGGAACGGGGATGTCTTCACCGGCAATGCGAAGCGGCGGCGCATCGAGGCTATAGAACATCTCCTCTGCCGCCCAGCTGACGATCTGCGCACCATAGCCGCCTGTTTTGTGATCCTCTTCGACCATGACGATACGTCCGGTCTTTTTCAGGGAGGCTTCAAGGGTAGCGTAGTCTACAGGGTTGAGCGAACAGAGGTCTATCACCTCACAGCTGATCCCCAGCTTCTCTTCGATGGCAGGGATGGCTTTCATCACATCATCGACCATCTTGAGGTAGCTGACGATGGTAACATCCTTGCCCTCTTTGACGATGCGGGCTTTGAGCGGGTCGATGTCGGCATTGAGATCGACTTCGCCTTTTTTGTTGTAGAGGAGTTCATGCTCGATGAAGATAACCGGATCATCACGCAAGATGGCATATTTGAGGGCATGGTAGGCGTAGTTGACATCGCTTGCCGCCAGCACAACAAGCCCCGGTACGGCAGCGAGCATCTGCTCGTAGCTCTCGGAGTGCTGCGCGGCAAGCTGTTTGCTCACTCCTTGCGGAAAACGTACCACCATGGGCAGTGTGATCTTCCCTGCGCTCATATAGTGCAGCTTCGCCATGTGGTTGATGATCTGATCGAACGCCAAAAGTGCGAAGTTTGCCGTCATGATCTCGGCTACAGGGCACAGTCCGCCTATTGCCATCCCCACCGCATTGCCGACAATGGATAGTTCGGCGATGGGTGTGTCGATGAGGCGAGCTTCACCATACTTGGCAACCAGCCCTTCCGTAACACGGTAGCTTCCGCCGTACAAGCCGACATCCTCACCCAAAACGACTACATTGCCGTCCATTGCCATGGTCTCATCAAGTGCTTTGTTGAGTGCTTCTCTATAGAGCATGATCGCCTCCTTCTTCAAACAGATGGTCAAATCGGGCTTCAAGCGGCGGCTCGGGGCTCTGGGAAGCAAAGGCAACCGCTTCATCTACTGCTGAGCGTGCTTTGGCTTCGAGTGCCTCGATGTGTGCCTGTGTTGTGCCAAACTCGCTCAGTAGCTGTGCTTTAAGCTTTGCTATGGGGTCTTTCTGTTTGCAAAGTGTCATTTCCTGCTCGCTTCGGTAGGTATTGGCATCACTGATCGAGTGTCCTTCGTAACGGCATGTCATCGCCTCAACGAAGACGGGACCATGCCCCTCTTCTATATAGTGCTGCGCTTCCCTGACAGCTTCATAGACTGCCAGTGCATCCATACCGTCCACATCTACCGTTCGCATATAGGGGTCTGCCTTTTTTGACTGTGTTTCAAAAGGAGCCACACGGGTGATCTTGGTGCCGATGGCATACTGGTTGTTCTCACACAAAAAGAGCAGCGGAAGTTTCTGTGCAGACGCGATGTTGAGCGACTCGAAGAACGCGCCACCGTTTGTCGCGCCATCACCAAAGACCACCATCACACCGCTCAGGTCACCCTGAAACTTGCGTGCATAGGCACACCCGACCGCATTGGGGATGTGGCCGCCTACGATGGCATCACCGCCGTAGAAGAAGTGAGAGGGGTCAAAGAGGTGCATCGACCCGCCCTTGCCTTCACTCACCCCTGTGGCTTTGCCAAAGAGCTCCGCCATGACCGCTTTGGGCTCGATGCCCCGTGCCATTGCCATGACGTGTTCACGGTAGGTGGAGAAGACATCACCCTTCTCAAAGGCTTTCATGGCAGCGACACTCAGTGCCTCCTGTCCGATGTCAAGGTGCAAGAATCCGGAGATCTCCCCTTGCATATAGTGCTCTTTTGCCGCATACTCGAACTGCCGTCCGAGCACCATGAGGTAGTAGATCTCCTCAGCAGTTAGTTTGTCAGGTTTCATGATCTCTCCTTTATCTTCATGATATCGGTACCCAAAGTGCCCACGCAATGGTGGCACATCCTAAAAGCGTGATCCAGAGTGCTGCATGTTTGCCACCCTGCCATCCGCCGAACCAAAGGGCGTAGAGTGCTTTGAGTAGATCGTTACTCCCCGCGGCGATCATGATCGCAGAGACCAGTTGGGTGGTCGTAACGCTGTATTTTCCCGTAAGAAGCGAGAGAATGAACGGATCGATGTCGGTAAACCCTACCGCGAACGAGAGCAGATGCAATCCGCTGTTACCGTAGTGCTCGGTGACATACTGCGTAAGAAGCATCATCACGACAAAAAGCCCTGCAAAGAGGAATGCTGTTCCCAGCTCCAACGGGTTTTTGTCGACATACTCCCCTTTCACCTGTGAAGCCGATTCGTGTTTAAGGTAGAAGAGTGAGATAAGCATGCCAAGCAGTGCCATGCTCCCAAAAGGAAGCAAGAGCCGGTGAGCTACTGCCATGTTGAATACCGCTGCGATAACAAGCAGACGCAGGTACATCATGGCAGTTGCCGCAATGATCGCCGCATCGATGACACGGTCGGCGCCGACACTTCTGGCTTTGCGTGCCAGTACGACGGTCGTGGCGGTGGAGGAGTATGTTCCGCCGAATATCCCCGTAAGAAAGTAACCCTTTTGCGGAAAGAGATACTTCTGCACCAGATATCCGCCGTAGCTGATACCAGAAATGACCACCACCGCCAACCAGAGTTTAAAAGGGGATATGGGCAGATAGTCAGAGATGTTGCTATCGGGAAGCAATGGAAGGATGACAGCCGAGAGCAGTACCATCTTCCCCAGTGTCTCGAACTCGTGCATGCTCGCTCCTTCGCTGAAGCGTTGCAGCGACTCCTTGGCATTGAGCACAAAGACGATCATAACAAAGAGCAGTGCGGGCATCCAGACCGGATAGAGCTGTGTGACCGGCCCGAAAGTATAGACCAGCAGCAGAATGACAAATGCCAAGATGCTCTGCCCACCCTCTTTAAGACGCTGAAAATAGAGCATCGCATAAAGCAGTGTGAACGCCCCCAGTATCGTAATGTAAACGCTTAGGTCGATACGATAGCCGACATAGCCCAATATCCCTGCAAAGGTGTAGGTGCGTGCCGTACCGAAGAAGAAGCGTTCATTGGCACCGTGGAACTGGATACGGTAGGTCTTCAGCTCCATCCCGATAAGGAAACTGAAGACGGTGGTGATGATAAGATGGGTCAGATCAGGATCAAGATGCATCGCCATTCCTTTTAATATTACATAATATCTTCACCATATCTCCTTCGGTAGTAGCCCAGTACCGCCATCTTCACCGCATCGTTAAAGACAAACCACAAGAGTGCATAGACCCATACCGCAGCCGCCCAGCCCCACCCGATAGGACGCATCAGCTCAAAGCCGTACACAGAGATGAGCGTTCCGATAATGGCACTTGCCCAAGTAGCGGTAAAGAGTGCGGCAGATGGACGCGGACGCTTCCAGAACCAGTCGTCGATACGGGTATTGTAGAGCGTTGCGTGTCCGGCTACGATGAGTTTGGTAAAGAAGAGCGACTGCACGAAGTCATCGGGCAGCTGAATGACGGACATACTGATGTAAAAGAGCAAGAATGAGGAGAGTACCCCTGCGATCCCCAGCCATGTCGAGAGGATGAACACCTCTTTCATATCCCACCGTACGGGGGCTTCTCTGACCTTTGTATGGTCGTAGGCGATGGTCATGATGGGGATGTCGTTGAGCAGTGCAAGGATGATGATCATGATCGCTGTAAGCGGATAGAAGTCATAGACCACGATCGCCAGCGTCATGAAAATGACAATACGCACCGTCTCGGCGATACGGTAGATGGTGTAGCTCTTCATACGCTCAAAGATCTTGCGCGACTCTTTGATGGCATCGACAATGACCATCAGCCCCGGGCTCATCAGTACGATATCCGCCGCCGCACGCGCCGCATCGGTTGCACCGCTTACGGCAATACCGCAGTCGGCTTTCTTAAGGGCGGGGGCATCATTGACCCCGTCGCCTGTCATCCCGACGATGTTATCGGCTTTTTGCAGCTCATCGACGATGAAGTACTTGTCCTCAGGGAAGACCTGCGCGAACCCGTTGGTCTTTTCGATCAGTGCGATCACCTCGGACTCATGCTTTTTGACAGAACCTTTGGGCAGCGGCATATTGTAGAGCTCTTTTTGGACATTTTGGACGATATCTTCGACAATACGCCCTATCTCTTCACTGCTCGCTTCGGGTTTGAGCGTACGGGTGATGGCTTTGGAGAGGACTTTGGAGAGGTAGAGATACTCTTCGAACGACTCCCCTTTGAGTGCACGTATATCTTCAATATCATCACCGATACCCAAAAGCGATGCGATATATTTGGCAACGGCGACATTGTCCCCTGTGACCATCTTGACAGTCACCCCTTTTGCCATCGCCTCCTTGATCGCCTCTTTGGAGTCCTCACGCGGTGGATCAAAAAGCGGGACAAGCCCGACGAAGTGGTATCGGTCCTCTTCGCACCGGCGGTAGGCGACCCCCAGCGTACGGAAGCCCTTTACGGCAAAAGCCTCCACCTGCTCGTAGGCTTTTGCTTTGTCGAACGCTTTGGTATCGCTCTGCTCGATGATCACCTGCGGCGCACCTTTGGTCACGACAAGCTCACACCCGTCCACTTCGTAGACCGCTTCGGTACGTTTTCGTACAGGATCGAAGGGAATGAACTTCTTGAGCGTATAGCCTTTGAGGCTTTCTTGAATGTTCCGCTCTTTGACATACTCGAAGATAGGCGCTTCGATGGGGTCGTTGTTCTCCTCTTTACTTGCGAGCGCCGCGTAGCGCATCAGGTCATTGGCAGAGTAGTTCCCCACAAGGTAGGGAATGGAGAGTGACATGCGGTTCTGTGTGAGCGTCCCTGTCTTGTCAGAGCAGAGAATGTTCATCCCCGCCATCTCCTCAATGGCTGCCAAGCGGCTGACAATGGCTTCTTTTTTGGCAAGCACCTGCGCGCCGATCGCCATGGTCACGGTCAGGACCGCCGGCATGGCAACAGGAATGGCGGAGATGGTCAGAACAAGCGAGAAGATGAGAAGCTCGGTCGCATCCTCCCCGCTTTTAAGCCCGTGGTAGATGATGACCACGATCATCACCAGTGTCATGGCAATGAGGAAGTTCCCTACGCGGATGACCATCTTCTGAAAATGGCTTCGGGACTCTTTTTGTGCCTTGGCGACCAGTCCTACGGTCTTTCCGAAGTAGGTCTCTTTCCCTGTGGCAGTGACCTCGGCGATCATCTCTCCTTGTTTGACCACGGCATTGGCATAGAGGCTCTCATTAGGCTTTTTATGTACAGGAAGCGACTCTCCCGTCAAAGCAGCCTGATCTACAAGCAGGAACTCCCCTCCCCCAAGCAGTTTTGCATCGGCAGGCACAATGTCACCGATCTTTACTTTAATGATGTCATCGGGAACGATCTCCTTCGCATCAACCTCCTGCCACTTCCCATCACGCAGCACCAGCGCTTTGCGTGCAAGTTTCTGTTTGAGTACGGCAATGGCGTTGAGCGCTTTGGACTCCTGATAGAAGTCGACAAAGGCGTTGACCAGAAGCATCAGCATGATGACACTGAAGTCCTCCCATCGCTGTACGCTTGCAGAGAGGATGGCAGCCACTTCGATCATCCACGGGATCGGACCCCAAAAGCGCCTAAAGAGCCTGTGTAGCCACGACTCCTCTTTTTCGTCGATGGTGTTTGAACCATACTTTTGAAGTCTCTCTTGCGCCTCTTGGCTACTGAGTCCCTCCAGATGCGTTTTAGGGTCTGTTCTCATGCTCAACTCCTTTTTGCTGTGGCTTACCGTCCGAGTGTTTGCTCCAGTTTTCCGATATTCTGTATAGTTCGCAGTACACTGTCAGGGTTAAGGCTCATCGAGTCGATACCAAGTTTGACAAGGTACTCCGCCATTTCAGGGTAGTCCGAAGGAGCCTGACCGCAGATGCCGCTGTGACGATTGTTGCGTTTTGCACCCTCTACTGCCATTTGTATCATCATCTTAACACCCTCATCGCGCTCATCATAATCAAAAGCAACTATCTCACTGTCACGGTCAACACCGAGTGTCAGTTGCGTGAGGTCATTACTTCCGATACTGAAACCATCAAAAAGCTTACTGAACGCATCGATCTGGATGACATTGTTAGGGATCTCACACATCACGTAAATCTCCAAACCGTTCTCACCCTGTTTCAGTCCGTGCTTCGCCATGGTCTCAATGACACGTTTCCCTTCATCAACACGTCGGCAGAACGGGATCATCAAGGTTACATTGGTAAAGCCCATCTCATCACGTACTCGCTTCATCGCTTTACACTCCAGTGCAAAGCCCTCTTCATAACGCGGATGCGCATAACGCGATGCACCACGGAAGCCGATCATTGGGTTGTCTTCGGGAAGCTCAAAGGTCGATCCGCCAAGCAGCGTAGCATACTCATTTGATTTAAAGTCACTCATACGCACAACACAGGGTTTGGGGTAGACACACGATGCAATCGTCGCAACACCTTCAGAGAGTGTTTTAACAAAGAAGTCTTCCATACTTTCATATGCCTGCGTGAGCACTTCAAGCTCTTTTCTTGTTGCATCATCAACTTTCTCAGGGTGTTTGAGTGCCATTGGATGGGCTTTGATGTATTCGTTGATAATGAACTCCATACGCGCCAGCCCGATGCCATCCACAGGCAAAGAGGCCAGAGAGAAGGCAAGATCGGGGTTGCCGAGGTTCATCATGATCTTGGTCTTGGTCTTTGGCAGGTTGCTAAGATCGGTCTGTTCGACCTCAAAAGCAAGCAGCCCCTCATAGACCACGCCCGTCTCCCCTTCGGCACAGCTGACGGTCACCTCCTGCGCATGGCTAAGCACTTCCGTGGCATTGTTGCACCCAACCACCGCAGGAATGCCCAGCTCACGGCTGAGGATCGCCGCGTGGCAGGTACGCCCGCCCGTATCGGTAATAATGGCTGAAGCGATCTTCATTACCGGTTCCCAATCGGGGTTGGTGGTCTTGGCAACGAGCACTTCACCCGCCTCAAATGTGTCAAGCTGGCTGACATCTGCGATGTAGCGTACCCTGCCCTGTCCGATCTTCGTTCCGATCGCCTCACCTTTGACCAATACCTTGCCTCGCTCTTTGAGATGGTAGGTCTCTAGCACGGTTCCTTTTTTCTGTGACTGTACCGTTTCGGGGCGTGCCTGCACCATGTAGAGCTTTCCGTCGATGCCGTCTTTTGCCCACTCCATATCCATCGGTTTGTGGTAGCCCGCCTTTTGTGAGTAGTGTTTTTCGACCTTAATGGCATACTCCGCCAGTACCATCACCTCTTCATCACTGATGCAGAAGTGTGAACGCTCCTCCTGCGTGGTGGGGATGTTCTTGGTATACTCTACGGCGATATTGTCAAGGTTGATCGTATCGGTAAAGACCATCTTCTTCTCTTTGGAGCCAAGAGTCCGTTTGAGTACCGCCCTGTGACCCTTTTCAAAGGTAGGTTTATGTACATAGAAGGCATCGGGGTTGATCGTACCTTGTACCACATTCTCTCCCAGTCCCCACGTACCGTTGATGAAGACCACATCCTTGAAACCCGTCTCCGTGTCGAGACTGAACATCACTCCACTTGAAGCAAGATCGCTGCGTACCATCTTCATCACCACCACGCTCAGATAGACTTTGAGGTAGTCGAACCCGTGGTCGTATTTGTAGTGGATGGAGCGGTCGGTGAAGTTGGAGGCAAGGCAGCGTTTGTAGGCATCGAGCAGCTCATCAAGCGAGGTGATGTTCAAGTAGGTGTCGTTCTGTCCGGCAAAAGAGGCTTCGGGAGAGTCCTCCGCCGTTGCAGAAGAGCGCACCGCCAGTGAGAGCCCTTCGCCATATTCTGTTTTGAGCTTCTCATACGCAGCGGCGATGGCATCTTCAAGATCTTGGGGGATACGACAGGCATGTATGATGTCACGGCACGCCTTGCCATGCTTTTGCAAAGAGGCGACATCTTCGACATCCATCGCCTCAAGCTTTTGTGCCAACTTTTCCCACGCACCATTGGCATCGAGTACGTGACGGTAGGCACTGGAGGTCACGGCAAATCCGTTGGGCACCAGCACCCCCTCTTTGGTCAGATTTTGGTACATCTCTCCCAAAGAAGCGTTCTTGCCACCTACTTCGGCGACATCCTCTATGCCGATCTCTTCAAACCATTTGATCATTTCTGACATGACTGACTCCTTTTCTTATGAGAGATAGATAACCTCTTCAGGCTCCACAATATGCGCTTTTTGATGCAGTGCGTTCTTCAAGACACTACGCAGTATCACCTGTTTGTCCTCCTCACCGTGAATGAGATAGACCGTTTTAAGATCCTCCATCTGAGAGACCCAATGGACAATGGCACTCTGGTCTGCATGGGCGGAGAAACCGTTAATGGTATGGACAGAGGCTTTGATAAGAATATCCTCATGGTATATCTTCACCCATCTGGCTCCGTCAACGATCTGTCTTCCCAGTGTCCCCACGGCCTGATAACCGACGAAAATAAGCGCGTTCTTGCGGTTCCACAGACGGTTCTTGAAGTGGTGGAGTATGCGTCCGCCGGTACACATACCGCTTCCGGCGATAATAATGGCGCGTCTGTCGACATCGTTGATCTTTTTAGAGGCTTCTACATCCAGCGTATAGACTAGGTCCTCAAAGTCGAAGATGGTTCCGTCCTTGGCTTTGATGTTCTGACACTTTTTGCTGAGCAGTTCGGCATGTTTACGATAGATGTCGGTCGCTTCGGTCGCCATAGGCGAATCTAAGAATATCTTACACTCAGGCAACTCTTTACGGTCATGCATCTCTTTTAGGATACACAGCAGCTCTTGGGTACGCTCAACGGCAAAGGATGGGATGATGACATTCCCCCAGTTGTGCATCGTATCGATAATGATACGCTTGAACTCCGAAAGACTCTCATCCGCACCTTGGTGGTCGCGGTCTCCATAGGTCGATTCGACAAAGAGGTAGTCGGCATGGGCACAGGCTTTGAGCTTGGGCAGTACCATGTCGTTGTCGTTGCCGATATCCCCCGAAAAGACCACCGTACGCTTCTGTCCGCGCTCCTCATAACGTATCTCGATAAACGCTGAGCCCAGAATGTGTCCCGCATCATGGTAGATGATCTCCACCCCTTCGCTCAACTGCATAGGGGTGTTGTACTCGGGATAGTGCCACTCCCTGTCAAAGGCGGCATCAACATCCTCTTCTTCGTAAAGCGGTGCGCGCTCCAGCGCCTCTTTCCCTTTACGCTGTGCTTTTTTATAGCGTGTACGGTAATCCTCTTTCATGATCTTGGCACTGTCATAGAGGATCACCTTTGCCAGATCGGCTGTTGCACGTGTCGCATAGATAGGACCTTCAAAGCCCTCTTTTACAAGCTTGGGAATGCGCCCGACATGGTCGAGGTGTGCATGGGTGATAAGCAGTATATCCACCTCTTTGGGATCGAATGCGAAGGGCTCGTAGTTACGCTCTTCGTTCTTTCCTTGGAACATCCCGCAATCTATCATGATATTCGGACCGCCGTCAATGCTTAACAGGTGACAAGAACCCGTCACCACCTTTGCCGCACCGTATGAGACTACTGTTGCCATGATCGCTCCTTTATCGTGCTTTATAACACTGTCTGTTCGCAGGCTAACACCTTTATAATATAGCGATGCTCTAAATAAAAAGTTAATCTATATCAATAAAATAGCCGTTTTTTGATTTTCTTATAGCCTTCCGGAGCTATTTTTCTGTATAATCACCTTATGAACAGATCAGATAAAAGAGAAAGCAAATACGAACTTACACAAGATGCGGTAGATTTTTTCTACTCGGATGCGGCGCGGGGTATCAGGCTTCAAGTCGATTATGAGAAGGCGGAGGTACGCATTAAAGAAGCAGGTATCGAGTACACCATCGTGGTTTTTGGAAGTGCGCGTATCAAACCCTCGGATGTAGCGCTTGAAGAGATCAAACGTATCGAGAGCGCTCTTGAGTCCAATGCACTGGATACATCATTGCTGCAAGAGCTTGAGCAGGCGAAGAAGGCGCTTCATCAGAGCCTCTACTATGAAGAAGCCCGAAAATTCGGACAGTTGGTGGGCAAAAGCGGGCATGGGCCTGACGATTGTCATGTGACACTGGTTACAGGTGGCGGTCCGGGTATCATGGAAGCGGCGAACCGCGGGGCGCACGATGTCGGTGCCAAATCCATCGGACTGAACATCAAACTCCCCCATGAACAGCGACCAAACCCCTATATCACTCCGGAGCTTTCGTTCAATTTTCACTATTTTGGTATCAGAAAGCTGCACTTTATGCAACGGGCTAAAGCATTGGTGGTATTTCCGGGTGGTTTTGGTACGCTCGATGAGCTTTTTGATATTCTTACACTGGTTCAAACAGGAAAGAACCCGCATATTCCTATCGTACTTGTTTCACGTTACTATTGGGATAATGTCTTGAACTTTGCATTTTTGGCTGAAGAGGGGGTCATATCGAAAGAGGATCTTTCGCTTTTCATGTATGCCGAGAATGCACAAGAGGCGTGGGATACCATTATGAACTGGCATACACAGAGGGGAACCCCCCTCTTTACATAGTTACTTGGCAGCGGCTGCCGCAGGCTGTTTCTGCTGTAATGAGGTATCGATCTTCGGCAGTGTGGTCGGAGAGTTCGGTACGTTGATCTTCTCTACTTTGGGTTTAGGTTGTGCCGGTGCCGTATGCGTGACTGCTTTTACAGCCCCTTTCTTTTTAGGGATGGTAATGAGCAGTTTTCCCTCTTTATACGCTGTTTGGATACCGCTCTCGTCAGCATCGGACGGCAGACTTACACTTTGTTGATACATCTGTACCGAACGTGAAGTGCTGACCATACCGTTTTGTTTTACCTCTTTCTCATGTACGATCTTTGCCGTAATGGAGAGCATGCCGTTTTGTGTTGAGATATTGATATGGTTCTCTTTGCTCTTGGGAATATTCGTTAGCAGTTCGTAGTGGTCACCTTTATCGACGAATTGGTTTTGTGCTGTAAGCTTATAGGTTCCCAGCGGGCTGATGAGTCTGGTCGAGCGTTGATGCATACGCTGTTGCATCTGCTTGAACATCTCATCCATCTGACGTTGCATCTGCATCATCTCTTTAAAGATATCATCTCCGAACGGATCGTTGAAGAACGGATCGTTAAACGGATTTTGTGCATGTAGAGATACCGCTGCAACAAGCGGCAAGGCAAGAATAGAAAGTTTTTTTATCATTTGTGACTCCTTACAATGAAGTATTTCTACCCGTATTGTAAGGGGTGAAGTTTAACTAAAGTTTAACATTTACACTCATTAAACTTTAGTCATTTGTGTTAAGTTTGAAGCGGCACTCACCAAGGGTGATGCTCTTACCCTTCTTCACTTCGGAGAGAATATAGGCAAGCGTGCCCTCCGCATCGGTCTGGGGCATCTCCTCTTCGATGAGCCTGAGCGCATCGCTTCGCGTGGTGGGTACCCAGCGCTTTTCATGCAGGAACTGGGTCAGGACGACAGGTTTCTCTTTAGACAAGACCCATTTCCGCAAAAATAGGCTCGATCTCCAACCACCAGTTCTCCAACTTCAGTGCGATCTCGCTAATAGCCTCATCTTCTTCTCTCCACTCTCTGATACGCTCTAAAATAGCCGATTTCTTCTCCGGTTCAATATGGTCGGCATTCTCTATTTTCTCAATGACTTTTTCGATCTTCTCTTTCATCAGGTGTATCCTTTTTTCTTTATATTCTATTTCAATCTTACAAAATTGTCAACGGTTAGAGAAGTGTTTAACCCTTTTTGTTAGAATAGAGTCATATTTTACTATAAAGGATACTCTTGACTGCACATCACATTCAAGATTTCATCAAAAAGGACTCATTCCCCGGAATGGTACTCATTTTTGTGACGCTCTTGGCACTTGTTTTTCAAAACAGCGCCCTCTCTCCCTACTATACGGGATTTCTCCATACACCTGTCGAGATACGCATCGGGGCACTGCATATTGCCAAACCGTTGCTGCTGTGGGTCAACGACGGACTGATGGCTATCTTCTTCCTTGTCGTCGGTCTGGAGATCAAGCGTGAAGTGATGGAAGGACACCTTTCCTCTCTTTCTCAGATCGCTCTGCCCGGTATTGCCGCTATCGGAGGGATGCTCGTTCCCGCTTTGCTCTTTATCGCATTTAACCAAGGCGATGATTTTGCCATGAAAGGGTGGGCGATCCCCACTGCGACCGATATCGCATTTGCACTGGGCATCCTCTCTTTGCTCGGTAAACGCGTACCGGTATCGCTGAAGATATTTCTGATGGCACTGGCGATCATCGATGACCTCGGTGCGATCGTCATTATCGCTCTTTTCTATACGCAAGAGCTCTCTACACTCTCCATCACGGTTTCCGCGGTCTCCTTGGCGGTACTCTTTATCATGAACCGTATGGGTGTGACACGTAAAGCCGCCTATATGATGGTCGGGGTCATCTTGTGGGTGAGCGTACTCAAATCGGGTGTGCACGCCACACTTGCAGGGGTAGCGTTGGCATTCTTCATTCCGCTTCGCTCGACGAACAAACAAGGAGAGAACTTTTCCATCGCCCACCAGCTCGAACACGACCTCCACTACTGGGTGGCGTTCCTCATCCTGCCGCTTTTTGCTTTTGTCAACGCAGGTGTCGATCTGCGCGGTATCTCTCCGGGCGGTATGACCGAGACCGTACCTCTAGGGATCATGGCAGGGCTTTTCATCGGAAAACAGCTTGGGGTTTTCGGCTTCTCATGGGCTGCGATCAAACTGGGATTGGTACAACTGCCCAAAGATAGCACATGGCTACAGCTCTACGGTGTGGCACTACTGACAGGTATTGGATTTACCATGAGCCTCTTTGTAGATACCCTCGCCTATAACGACACCCAGCTCTTCCACTATGCTGACAAACTGGCTATTTTGCTAGGCTCGCTCTTCTCCGGTGTGGCGGGCTATATGGTGTTGAGGATCGCAACGAGAAAAGCATAATCCCTCTTTCGTATCTTCGTAGGGTGGGCAATTGCCCACCGTTTTAAAATAATTTCCTAGCTTATATATCAATTCATAACTATAAAAAACTTCCTATATATAGATTTCGTAAGATTAAAATACTCTCGGAAGAGACTGTGGAACCATAGGGTCTTTGGAGATACGGAACGAGAAAAATTTTGACAAATCGATTAAAATTAGCTAACATTAGCTAATATAAGGGCACATCTAATAACCCTGCATACCCATAACATTACAAGCTTTCGTTCAGGCAAGGCACTCACTTGCAGGACTAGCCGTAGCTAATTCAAAAGTGAGTAACGCCGTATGGGCGGAAGCTTGTATTGCCCGCGGGGTGGGCTTTGCAAACGCGATCTTGCACAAGATGCTTCCTTCATCGTAGCTACGGCTATGACTCAAAAGCCTCTTGCACAACCTCACATTTGCAAAACCCATTATGGGCATGTAGGGTTTTTAGAGGTGCCCATAAATCAAAAGGAGTTTGTGATGACGGTCAATATCCATGAAGCCAAAACAAACCTCTCTAAACTGATCATGCTTTTAGAAAAAGGGGAAGATATCATTATTGCCAAAGCAGGTAATCCTATTGCAAAACTTATTGCCTATAAGCAAGTACCGCAAAGAGTACCCAACAAGCTCAAAGGAAAAATAAGGCTCAAAGAGGACTTTGACAGTGCTGACGATGAGATAACAAAACTTTTTGAGGATACACTTTAATGGGTAAATATCTACTCGATATTCATATATTTTTATGGTGGATGAGTGATTCAGAGCAACTCAGCCAAGAGGTTTTCAATATTATTTCAGACGGCTCGAACCAAATATATATCTCCTCAGCTACGATTTGGGAGATCGCAATAAAAGAGGCTTTAGGTAAGTTGGAAGTAGATGCGGATCTGAACTTTGCGATAGAAGAGAATGGATTTTTAGAGCTGAAGGTCTCTGCCGTCTGTGCCAACGCTACTAAAAAATTAGAACCAATTCATCGTAATCCGTTTGACAGAATGCTTATAGCACAAGCTATTGAGATGGATATGACGCTTATTACGGTCGATGCGTATATTCCTCAGTATAGTAATGTCAAGGTTTTAAGCTTCAAAAAACATAAAAAATAAGACTACTTTCTCTCCTGCTAACACGATATTGTGTACGCTAAATAGACAATCTTTCCGCTCTTTTACAACATTTTGGGTATAATCGCGGCAAATTAATGAGTAATGAGCAACCGAAGCTTTATAAGTGTGTATTTTTGCACGCTTTAGTATGAAGGATAATGAATGAGCGAAACAAAAAAGAACGTCTATAACCCAAAAGAGATCGAAGAGAGCTACTACAAACTCTGGGAAGAGCGTGGGTATTTTGAGGTCGAGGGGAACAAAGAGATCCAAGAAGAAGGCAAGAACTTTGCCATTATGATGCCACCACCCAATGTTACGGGACATCTACACATCGGACACGGACTCACCTTTACCCTTCAGGATATTATTGTCCGTTACAAAAGAATGGACGGCTACAAGACACTCTGGCAACCCGGGACCGACCATGCGGGTATCGCCACGCAAAATGTCGTTGAGAAACAGCTTTTGGCAGAAGGTACGACCAAAGAGGAGATCGGGCGAGAGAAGTTCTTGGAGCGTGCATGGCAGCAAAAAGACAACTCAGGAAACGCCATTACCAAACAGTTGAGAAAACTCGGGGTCTCCCCTGCTTGGAGCCGTGAGCGCTTCACTATGGACGAAGGGCTTGCCAATGCGGTAAAGAAAGCCTTTAAACAGATGTACGATAATGGCTATATCGTTCGTGATAACTATATGATCAACTGGTGTACGCACGACGGTGCGCTTTCAGACATCGAAGTCGAACACGAAGATACGATGGGCAAACTCTACCATATCCGCTATCCGCTTACAGACGGTTCGGGTGTCGTTGTGGTCGCTACGACGCGTCCTGAGACCTACTTTGGGGATACTGCCGTTATGGTTCATCCTGATGACGAACGCCATAAGCATCTCATTGGAAAGACTGTTACCCTGCCGCTTGTCAACCGTGAAGTGACCATCATTGCCGACGAACATGTCGATATGGAATTCGGTACGGGGTTTGTAAAAGTCACACCGGCACACGATCCGAACGACTACGAAGTGGGAAAACGCCACAACCTTGAGTTTATTACTATCTTCGATGAGAAGGGAATACTCAACGAGCATTGTGGTGAGTTCCAAGGGATGGAACGGCTTGAAGCGCGTCCTGTCATTATGGAAAAACTTGAAAAAGAGGGCTTTGTCGAAAAAGTCGAAGAGCATGCGCACCAAGTGGGGCACTGCTACCGCTGTAAGAATGTGGTTGAGCCTTACATCTCCAAGCAGTGGTTCGTTAAAAAAGAGTTCGCCAAGTCGAGCATCGAGAAGGTCAATGCGGGACAAGCGCAATTCTTCCCTGCACACTGGATCAACTCCTACAACGCATGGATGAACGATCTTAGAGACTGGTGTATCAGTAGACAGCTCTGGTGGGGACATCAGATCCCTGTGATGTACTGTGATGATTGTGGTGCCGAGTTCGCCTTCGAGGGTGAGACGCCGACCAAGTGTGAGAAGTGTGATTCAAGCCATATCCGTCAGGATGAGGATGTACTCGATACATGGTTCTCTTCGGGGCTTTGGCCGTTTAGTACCCTGGGATGGGGGAACGGTGATGCCTTTAAAGGTGAGAAGTGGTTCGAAGGTGACATGGATGCTTTTTACCCTAACCAACTGCTCATTACCGGATTTGACATCCTCTTCTTCTGGGTTGCCAGAATGCTGATGATGGGCGAGAACATCACCGGAGAACTGCCGTTTAAAGATATCTACCTCCATGCGCTCGTCAAAGACGAAAAAGGCGAGAAGATGAGTAAGTCCAAAGGAAATGTTATCGATCCACTTGTGATGATCGAGAAGTACTCTGCCGATGCACTTCGCTTCACGCTTGCAGTGTTGGCAGTTCAAGGGCGTGATATTAAACTTAGTGAAGAGAAGCTTGAGCAGAGCCGTAACTTTACCAACAAGCTCTTTAATGCGGCTAATTACCTGCAACTCAATCACGACACATTTGCTGACCTCGACCAAAATGCCATCTCCACACCGCTTGGACGCTATATGCTCTCCCGTTTCAACCTTGCGGTCAAAGAGACACGCGACTACATAGACCAGTACCGCTTCAACGATGCGGCGACCACCCTCTACCGCTTCTTGTGGGGTGAGTTCTGTGATTGGGGTATCGAGCTGAGCAAAGCGAGCAAAGAGAGTGTAGCAGAGCTTGGAAGTATCTTTAAAGAGTCGCTCAAGCTCTTGCATCCGTTCATGCCGTTCATTACGGAGAACCTCTACCAGAGACTCTCTGGAAGAGAACTTGAAGAGAATACTTCCATCATGGTCATGCCTTATCCGAAAGTAACGGCCATCGATGAGGAGATCGCAGAGCAGTTCAATCTCGCCATCGAAGCGATCGTTTCGCTTAGACGCTGTAAGACCCTCATCGAAAAAGGGAACCAGCGTATTGAAAAAGCGGCAGTGAAGTTCAGTAAGGATGCGGACACGACCCTGCTCAAGCCGTTCATTGAAAAATTGGCGAAAGTCGATGAAGTGGAGTTCGTATCTGAAAAACTGCCAAATTGTGTTACCGATGTCTCCGATTCTTTAGAGAGTATGATCTCGACCGATGACATCGATATGAGCGCGATCATCGGTAAACTAAGTAAGCAAAAAGAGAAGCTTGAAAAAGAGATCGCCAAACTAAGCGGTATGCTTAACAATGAAAAGTTCGTTGCCAATGCGCCTGAGCAGGTCATTGTACAGAACCGCCGACAGCTTGAAGAGGCACAGGCTAAGTTAGAGAAAGTTGAAGCGGAACTTCAAGGGTTTGGAGCTTAATCATGCAACAACAACTACAAGAAGCCTACAACACTCTTCTTGCCAAAGAGTACGACAAAGCCTTTGCGCTTTACTCTGCTTTGGCCGAGCAGAAAGAGCCGACCTCTTTTTACTATCTTGGCTTTCTTTACTTTAGAGGATTGGGAGTTGAAAAAGATCTTAAAAAGGCGTTCGAAAACTATCTTGAAGCCGCTACGCGTGAGGTTCCGGTTGCCCAATTTGAAGTAGCATTGATGTTGGAGAACGGTGACGGCTGCGAACAGAACTACTCCGAAGCGGCATTTTGGTATGAAGAGGCGGCAAAGCGGGGGAACATTGAAGCTTTTAACAACCTTGGTGCACTCTATCGAGAAGGAATGGGTGTGGAGCAGGATTATAAAAAAGCCTTTATTCTCTTTAGCAAAGCCGCACAAGCGGGGAATGCACAAGCACAGTTCAATCTCGGTGCACTCTACGATATGGGTCTAGGGTGTGAGGAAGATAAGGAAAAAGCCATCGAGTGGTGCCGAAAAGCCGCCTACCAAGGCCACGAAAAAGCAAAAGGGATCATCCAAAGAATGCAACAGGACGGACAGATCGTTTTTTAACGAACTGTCTGGCATATTTTTCATAACTCACTCCCCGTTTTAATAATATCCAACCCAAATCGCTCTCGTAAGCGTTGCATGGTACGGGTCAAGTGCCGTTTGGTACGGTCCTCGTCCAAAGAGAGAAGTGAGAGCGTACGGGGTGTATCTTTGGTAAAATCCGAAACCGTTACTGTCAGTTTGATCGCACCGCAGTAGGGTTTCTCTTCGTTCTCGAACATCTCCTCCAAACTTTTTTTAAAAAGCGGTTCGCTAAAGATACGGGTTACTTTACGCCTTACTTTGATTCGTGTACCGTTCTCATACCCTATTCTCAAATAGTAGGTGGTGGGATTGGCACTGATCGCCATTGCCATGTAGCTGATGTGACGCGCCATGACCATGATACGCCGTTTGATCTCCGATATATCGTAGATAGGGTCGAACGTACGGCTGATACCGATCGATTTTCGTGCACTTTTACCCGATATTCCCTCTCCATCCGTTCCCGTTACCCGTTTATAGAGTTGAATACCCGGTTTTTTCCAACGATAGAAAAGTGCTTTTTGGGCTTTAATGTCCCCTAAGGTATGGATGTAATGCGCTTTTAATTTTCGGGCGAACCCCTTACCGATACCGGGAAAATCCTCAATGGGAACGGTGCGGGTATAAGATTCTATATCTTCTACCATAAAAACACCGTAGGGTTTAGCGGACTTTGTAGCGAGTTTTGCGATCCATTTGGCATCGCTGATCCCTATGGAGACAGGAAGCATGAACTTTTGCATGATCTCCTCTTTCAGCTTGGAAGCGAACGCATATACCTCTTTCTTTGAGACCCATCCGCTCACATCGGCAAAGAACTCATCGATACTGTACTGCTCTACTTGCGGTATCTTGCTACAGATAAACCGGTGAAGTGCTTTCGATAGTGTATGATAATGCGGATAGCAGGAGGGAACGACCACCATTTGCGGACAGCACTGAAGGGCTTGCGCTACAGGCATGGTGGTTTTGACACCGCATGCTCTGGCTTCATAGCTTGCCGAGGTGATGATGCCGCGTATGCGACGCTCTCCTTTGCCATCATCATCGATGAAGTAACTCTCGAACGTTCGTGTCGCATCACTATAGAAGACTGGTGCGACAAATGCACCGCTGTTATCATTCATCAGTCTGATACGGCTTCGTTTACTCTCAAATATCTCAAGGTTGCTCCGGCTTCCGACCGCCATAGGGATACCACGCAAGGAGGGATCGAAAACACGTTCGGCCGAAGCGAAAAAAGAGTCGACATCGATATGCAGGAACATACGCCATCCTTTTTGAAAAAGTATAGCGTAATGTAGTATCGGCAGGAAAAAAAATGCTAAATTGTCATATTTTAGAGAGGAAGGTCAAGTACCAGTTTTACCGGACAGTGGTCACTCCCCATGATCTCATCGAGTATCTCCGCTTCGACAATGTGATCTTTGAGGTCATCGGAGACAAAAAAGTAGTCGATACGCCATCCGACATTCCTGCTGCGAGCCCCTGCCCTGTAACTCCACCAGCTGTAGCGATCGGATTCATCGGGGTGCAGATGACGGAAGGTATCGATATAGCCGTTAGCGACCAGTGTATCCATCCACTCCCGCTCTATAGGCAGGAAGCCCGAAGTCTTTTCATTGGCTTTGGGGCGAGCGATATCGATAGGCTTGTGTGCTGTGTTGACATCTCCGCAAAAGATAATGGACTTTCCTGCATCCCTAAGGGCATTGATGTGCGCAAGGAAGCGGTCATAGAACGCAAGTTTATAGGCAAGTCTCTCCTCACCGCTCTGTCCGTTGGGAAAGTAGATGTTCAAAAGTACATAACGACCGAAGTGGTATTCGTTGATACGCCCTTCATGCAGTATATCCACCTCTTCACAGCCATAAGCCTCTCCCTTAATGTCGGTAAAGAGTGCTACACCTGATTGTCCTTTCTTTGAAGAGGAGTTGATACTTTGAAATTTGAATTTACGTTTGAAGATCGTGTCGGGGATCTGTTCTGCTTCGGCTTTGATCTCCTGTAGGCAGAGAAAGTCGACATCTGTCTCATCGATCCAGTGTAGTGCTTGTTTCTTGTCAACGGCACGAATACCGTTGACATTCCATGAGATGAACGTAAGTTGCATGATAGCGGCTCCGAATTTTTGCGCCACTATAGCGAAAAAAGCTTAGGAGACTTTTTCTAAAGGTGAGGGACGTGGTGTTCGGCGGCGCTCTTTGCCGTTGTAGTTCTGCTGTTTCTCATTGTATTCACTCAAGTCCCTAAAGTCGTTCTTCAAAGAGATACCCGCCATCTTCTCGAACTGTTCGAACTCCGATCTTGGTATGATGAACGAAACTTCCGTCACATGCACCATGTTCCACTTCTCATCAAAAACCTCTTTTTGAAAGGCAACGTGTGCAGCGGTGATCTCAGGCTCACTTCCCTCTTTGAGCAGATTCTTTTTGAATGCATACCGTAGGAACATCGGTTTGAGTTCCAAGTTACGAATGATCTCGATCTTCTTCTTTTTGGCAGCTTCATGTTTTTGACCCGTATCATCAGGGTTCTGAAGTCCGAAATAGTCTCCTGTCAGTACGCGTTTGAACGTTCTTCCCGGAGGATCCTTGGGGTCGTTGGTCTTTGGTGTGTGGCTAAATAGTTGTTTGAACCATGTCATCATGATAGGAGTTCTCCTTTCTTCTTGAAGATGACCATATTCTTACCGTTCTGCGCGACCATTTCACATCCGTGCATCTGTGCAAGAACCTGAAATGTCTTTGCGGTAAAAAAGACAATATGGGTTGGATCCTTATGATAATACCATGAAAGGAATTGCTCAGGATCATTCGGATGGAACTGTGTCTGAATCGCCAAACTTCCCCCTGGTGTCAAACGTGACACCAGCTCGGCGAATATCAGCTTGGGCTGATGAAGGTGCTCGAATACCTCGGTAGAGACGATAAGGTCGTACCGTTTTTTGGTATAGTCGTCAGAAGGGTGATAGATCGGATCATAGGCATCACAGGCAATACCCCGGTCTTGAAGCATTGTGGCAAGTAGTGTGCTTCGACCGCATCCAAAATCCAGAGCATGCGAGACATCCGTTCCCACATGAGGGAGAACGAAGTCTAAAAATCGCTGAAAGTATGCTCTGTACCCTTCATCATGAGGATCGTTCTCATGAAGATCATAGCGGCTCTTTTGATCTTCTATCGGCTGGTAACAGGAGGGTGACTTGAAAATATATGCACAGGAACGACACCAGTGGTAGGTGATAGTCTCTGGTTTATTCTTGAATGTCAGTGTCGAACCGTTGCATATATGGCACTTCATCAGCTCCCTTTCTTTGCATTCCATCCATTGAAATAGTAACCTCTTTACATTACTGAAGTATTAACTCTTCATAGATATCTGTTATAATACAAAAGATACTAGACAGATAGCGTTTTTGATAAAGGGTATGATAACAAAATGGAACGAAGAGATTTTTTAAGTGCCACTGCTTTAGGTGCCGGATTACTTACTTTGGGAGGGTGTCACCGCCCTAAAGAGCAACAGAGTACAGATACGGCCGAACACTACAGAGGAAAAAAGGTCACGCTCAAACTGGCGACATCATGGCCGGCACACTTTCCTATTATGGGAACAGGTGTGGACAGATTTGCCAAACGCTGTTATGAACTTAGCGGCGGTACACTTGAGATCAAGGTCTTTGCCAAGAACATCCTTGTACCCGCAATGCAAGTGTTCGATGCCTGTTCGGCTGCACAGATTGATGCCTTTCATTCGGGTGTTTACTACTGGAAAGGGAAGAATCTTGCCTTCTCTATCTTCGGAGGAATGCCACTTGGGTTGACCAGTGAAGAGATGATCACATGGTTGAAGTTCGGCGGCGGGTATGAGCTGTGGCGTGAGCTTTACGGAAAGTTCAACCTCTACCCTCTCATTGGAGGAACGACAGGACCTCAGATGGGAGGATGGTTCAAAAAACCCATTAACTCACTAGCAGACCTAAAAGGGTTGAAGATGCGTATTCCCGGACTGGGTGGAGAAGTAATGAAGCGTCTGGGTATCAATCCCGTACTGCTCCCTGCCGGTGAGATATATACGGCACTTGAGCGTGGTACTATCGATGCGACCGAATGGGTCGGACCGGCACTTGACAGAATGATGGGCTTTGACAAAGCGGCACACTATTATTATACCGGATGGCATGAACCGGGTTCTATTCTTGAACTGACATTCAATAAAGCAAGATGGGAAAAACTCTCACCTGAACATCAAGCGATCATTACCGCAGCGGCCGAAGAGATGACGGGTACGATGTTGCAAGAGTTCCGTTATGAAAATGCCAAAGCATTTGCATCACTCCCTTCATACGTTAAAGTGATGTCATTTCCGACAGAGGTGATGAATGCAGCCAAAAAAGCATTAAAGGAAGTATTGGCCAAACAGAGTCAAGAGAGTACGGATTTTAAAAGGGTACTTCAAAGTTATGAAGCCTTTGCAAAGCTGAATAAACCATGGGACGATATCAGTACGAAGAACTTCCTAGAGATCAGAGGATAGTTCTTCTACCGTCCCTTGCGGTTTCTAACTTATAACGTATTCAATTCTAACAATCCCGTCACAGGCATGCGGGATTAATGAAGTAAGGAGATTAGGATTTTTGTTCGGTCACCGTTTCATTGGCTCTTGATAACCGAACAAGAGAATTATAGCTACTAAGCATTACCGCAGTATTACTTCCGTTACTCCCAGAACGGTAAAATAACTGCAAGTTGCTCTTCGCTGAGAATATGTGTCGTATCATAGATACATTTAAGATGGATACGGGTCGCCTCCAGCTTCAACTCTGCGATCTTCTTAAGCTGTGCTTCCACACTCTTAGGTGCTTCTTTGTCTATCATCGCCTCTGCCACTTCCATTTCCAAGGGACGGAGTGCCTGTTTGATCTTCCCGATACCCGCAAGGGTCTCTTTGCGTACTTTCAGTAGTTTGCTCTTCTGCTCATCGCTCAACCCCAGTTTTGCTTTATCCCAATTCTGCATCAAGAGCTTGGTCATATGTGGGAGTACCTCGGAATTTATCAGGAACGGTGAAGATCATAGTGCACGCATCGCATTGTTTCGAAGGATTTCTTTGATCATACGTACGAATGCAGGATGCGGATAGATCTCAATAAGGCAGTCTGCAATATGTCCCAGCTCTTGAGGTGTGACCTTTCCTTTGAGTGGAGGCATCACACCGAACTTTGCAACTTTGTTCGACTCACACACCGACTTGGAGGCACTAGGATGTTGAACATAGTCGATAATAAATGCTTTTTGTGCCGCTTTATCGCGAATAGCATCTTTGAGGTGGAACAGCACTGCATCGAATGCAGGCGCTTTAAGTGTAGGGATCTGCTCAGGCTCAGGTTTCTCCAACATGTGACACGAAGCACAATGTTGCTTTATAAGCGATTTCCCCTCCCCTGCGAACATCAGTACTGATGCAGCTATATAAAAAATAATGATCTTTTCATTTATAATCCTTGATATTTTTAGTTTAGGAATTATAATGATTAAATGTTATGGGTATGCAGGGTTATTAGATGTGCCCTTAATTTAAAGTGAACTCTCTATTTAATGAACATCGATATCACACTCCAAGAGGTTTGCTTCTTCACTTTCGACCCATGTATGGCTGTTTGCCAAAGCAATACTCCCTCCATCCGTCTCAATTTTGAAGTAGAGGCAGTATGTGCCTTTTTTGATCGGATCAAGATCAACATGATACGTTACTTCATGCGCTTCTTGCCCGTACCATTTACGAATATTCTCCGTAAGAGGAAGAATATAGCGGTCGGTATCATTCATCAGTAAAAAAGAGACGGAAGCATTTCTATAAGGGGCAGCATATCCCTTGTTTTCAAAAGAGAAGCGAATATCAAGGTCGGCATCATCGTAAGAGAGTTCAAGTTGTGTCGCTTCAAGTCTATAGCCTAGGTTTTGGGCTATTTTTTCATAACACCCCTGATCTTTCCACTTCTCTATTACATCGGGGTGGTAGGCATCATTGAGAAAAGAGAAGTGAAGGGTTTTAAGTTGTGCTAGGGTATTGGGGCAGTTGCTTAGTTGTGCGTCATCTCCATCACCGATACCACAAGTCTCACCACCCATTGGTGTGTACTGCGTATCGTTCGCTACGTAAGCACGCCAAAAATCGATATTGTCGCTCATATAGGTTCCCGCATCTGTTTGGTTGACCAAAAAGCAGTCGTTGTGGTGTCCCACATGGCTTGAAAGTTGTGTACTATAGGCTGTTTGAGGAGTGATCATACCTGTATCTCCCACTTCACCGTAGCTCTCACTCTCACCAAAGAGTAACTCTTTATGCATAGGGGTACGTATTTGTAGATAGGTTTGTGGGAATATTGCTGCAAGTTTTTCCACAAGCTCCCGTCTATTCTCGATGTAGCCGTCTGTTCCCTCTTCGAAGTCACCGCTGAAGCTGTGCCACTCTCCCCATGCACCGATCAATCCTGCCTGTAGTACGGAGATAGTATGGGTATATTGTTGCAATAGGGGTGTCAGTTGATCCAAGTGTGAGAGGATAAGCGCTTTCTCCGGATCGGGTGAATCGATACTGTCTCGATACTTAATACGCAAGATCAATCCTATATGTGCTGTTTGCGCATCTTGTAGATTTTTCTCGATCGTAGAGAGAAGTGAGTCAGGAAGTGTTTGTGTCTCATTGTAGTCGGAGAGATCGATGGGTGCATAGACCAGTCTATAACCTTCGTTATAGGCTGCTTCATACGCATTATAGTCACGCTCTTTCTCCAAACCGTAACTGGCATCATAGAAACCTCTGTCCGGGTTTATGAGATTTAAAGAAGCGTTCGATTCATACTGTTGTGATTGTGTGATAGGGGTAACTATGACATACCGATATACAGGATCCGCTTCATTTCCGGAAGTGTCACTGACACGGTACGTAAGTTGATAGGTTCCACTATGTAAAGTATCGACTTCTCCGCTACGGATTATTTGATCTGTCAAATTTCCATCTTGTTCATCATATGCTTCTGCACCGGGATCGACAAAGGGTGTTTTTGCTCTGATCGTAATGGTTTTGGTACCTTTAAGCTCAATGATCGGACTAACGGAGTCCACAGGAGAGAGCACCCAGCCCACTGGAACATCGCAGGGGGTGGGAAAATCTTTCTCTTCACCTGTTTCAGGGTTATAAGCATGCGTAACGACTGACTTCACTACCGTTTTCATCATTATCGCTCTGATTAAGATCAACACTAGTTTGATCGCTGACGGAACCTCCACTACAGCCATTAAGCATCCAAAGGCTTACCATCCCTAAAATAATTGTTTGATATCGATATATATTAAACTCCTTGTGCCTACCATTATAGCAAAACCTCATGCGTGAAATATTAAGAAGATTCGGCAAACTATGCTATAATGAATACTATTTCACTTTTGAAAAGGAGTATGATTGTATAGGTTTTTTATACTACTTTTGGTGATCTGGGGCTTAGTGGGTGTGAGAGCCGTACGCAAAAACCTCTGAAGATCGCAGCAAACCAGTGGGTGGGGTATACACCGCTTTTCTATGCCAATGAGATGGGATGGTTGGAAGAGGACGGCTTTACGCTGAAGTTCGTCAGCGCACTTTCCGAGAGCTTGAACCTTTTTCATACCCGTTCTGTCGATATTATGACATCGACGCAGTATGAGTATATGCAAGCGAGAAGAGAGAACGACCATGTTGTACCGATGATCCTCTTCGACCGTTCCAACAGTGGTGATATGATACTTTCGAACACAACACTTGATGTCATAAAGCATGCATCCAAGATGTCTATCTCGAACAAGAGAGTATCAATACCGTACTGCTCAATGACTTTATTCGAAAATATCATATCCCGTATGAGCGGTTGCAGGTGCATGAGATGAATCCTTTTGATCTCAAATCCTTCATGCCGACAAATGATCCCGTACTCATTATCACCTATGCCCCCTATGATGTCAAACTGCTTGCACACGGTTTTCATGTTATAGACTCGACACGAACCATGCAGACCCTGCTTGTAGTGGATTTTCTCTGTGCTGACAGAGCACTTATTGTACAGGAACAGAAACGCTTTAAAAAGCTCAAAGCCCATATTGACCGTGCGATCGAAGTGAGTCAAACCGACCCCAAGCACTATTTTGATGTGGTCGTTCCCTATTTGCAAGAGAAGGACTTTCGCCATTTCAAAGAGGAACTCTCTGCTATAGAATGGATCAACCACCCTACTTCCATATTTTTAAAGAAGCTTCAAAACACCATATCGAGACAGGAAGTATTATCCCATGAAACGGATCAAAACAGGACACTTTTTCGGTATATTGCTTCTTCTTTTCACCATCTTCTACCTCGTTCGGACATGGTACTACTATGAAGTGACCCGTAGCGATGTGCAGAAGACCATCTACCAAAACCTGCGAAATACCCTGCTTGAGGCCAAGGAGGAGTTGGGAAGGGATAATCCGCACTACTCCGTTATGCGTAATCTCATTACCCGTCTGGAGAACAACAACGATACCATCGACTGTCTCTCGTTCGTACAGGATAATACGGTTGTATTCTCATCCGATCCACGAACGATCGGTACCCGCTTCGACCCAACCAAGAGTCTGTCCGTTCTTGATGTCAATAGCGATATGATCTTCGATATTCCCATACTTCATTTTTGGAATACATACTATAGAGATAAGAACCGATACACCTTCTATGTAGTTGCCCATCTTTACGAAGCCTTCAGTCAGCATCTTTTTCATGAGAAGATGAAACACTTCCTGATCTTTTCAGGGATCGTTCCGACACTCTTGATCCTCTTTATCTGGTGGGTATTGCGCCGTATGATCATTCTCCCGCTAGAAGAGTTAGAACGCATGATCAAAAAACGTGAGATCACGACCCAACCCCATTCTCTCCTTAAAGAGATAAACGATCTGGGTGCGATCTTGAAAGAGACCTTCGAACAGCTAAAAAGCAGATCAGCACACTGGATTATATGGCACGTTACGATATGTTGACCGGACTTCCCAACCGCCACCATATGCAAGAGCATATCGACAGGCTCATTCAAAACAAAGAGGTTCGGTACTTTTCTCTGCTCTATCTCGATCTTGACCAGTTCAAGCAGATCAACGACACCGAAGGGCATGATATAGGGGATGTCATTTTAAGTACGGTTAGCGAACGATTAAATGCACTTTTGGAAAAAGGGGATACTGTCGGGCGTATCGGTGGGGATGAGTTTCTCTACTGTACCCTTCAAACAGATGAGCAAAGCCTTGATGCACTTATCTTATAAAGAAGATCAGTGCCGCCTTGAGCGAACCGTTCATCCATCATGCAAAGGAGTACCATTTGGGTGTTAGCATCGGTATCGCACGTTTTCCTGAAGATGGTCAGAACCGTATCACACTCATTAAACATGCCGATATTGCACTCTATGAAGCCAAGCATCAAGGTCGTAACCGTGCAATATTCTTCGATGATGCCCTTGCTCAGGCATTGATGAAAGAGGCAAAGCTGACCAGAGAGATGGAGCGTTCGCTCAAGTCGGGTGACTTTATGCTCTACTACCAGCCTCAAGTCTCCATTGAAAGCGAAAAGATCATCGGTCTTGAAGCACTACTTCGATGGAGACACCCTGAGTACGGTATGGTCTCACCCGATACCTTTATCCCTATTGCAGAGAAGAACGGTTTTATTTTAGAACTGGGACACTATATACTCGAAAAAGCGTGTCAAAGCCTTCAAGCCTTTAATAAACAAGGCATAGAGATAACCATTTCGGTCAATCTCTCGACCATATAGATACGAAAGGAGCTCTTAGATGAGATCGGTACGCTTATCGAAAAATACGGTATCGACAAGGCCAACCTGCATTTGGAGATCACCGAAATGGTACTGATGGAAAACCTCGATGAGAATATCAAGACCCTGCATGCCCTTCATGATGCAGGCTATCAAATATCCCTTGATGATTTTGGTACAGGGTACTCCTCTCTTGCCTATTTGCGTATGATGCCGGTACATATTCTCAAGATCGACAAAAGCTTTGTCATGCAGCTTGGCTCACAAAAAGATGCGCATGCGCTAGTAGAGGGGATCATCGCACTCGAACATGCACTTGATCTCTATGTCATTGCCGAAGGGGTAGAGAGTGAAGAGAATCTGCTCTTTCTCCAAGAGTGCCGCTGTGACAGTTATCTGGGGTACTACTTCAGTCCGCCGGAGATCGTATCACGCTACTTCTAAGACGCTTACTTCATCGCCGTAAGCGTCTGGTACTCATGCAGGGCGTAATCATCGGTCATTCCACTGATATAATCGACAATAAGCCGAACACGATAGTACCACTCCAACAATCTAAATGATGCTTCATCTTGCTTCTTGATAGCCTCGACACTGTTCTTGTATGCCACGATCTGCTTAGGTGATATCCTCCGTATCAGACGCATGGAGATAAAGCAGTCTATCTTCTTCTCTGCTAAAAGTGCCTCAATATCCGATACATCCAGCTCAAGCAGCGGTTTGTAGATATTGAATAGCCCATTGATAATGGTATATCCTTGCATCTCCAGTGTCTGCACCTCTTTATGTCGGTAGATATGTCTACGCGATACCTCTTGCAGGATCTTGATCGCTTTGTAATAGGTACTCTCTTTATCATACTCTAGCAGCGGCGCATCAAAAGAGCCTTCAAAGATCGCTTCATGATTGGCAAGATATATCTCCACCACATACTTTACCAGTGCAGTCACAAGATTGGCGCGTGTCAAGGTAAAGAACATATTGAACTGATAGGGCTCTTGATCTTTTTTTGCCTTTTCATACTGCTTCCTCACCACTTCTAAAAGATACGTCTCCCCTTGCTTTTGGCACGCTTGGGTAATGAGCGTATAGACTTCATCGAGCGTGAGTATCCCCTTTTCTACCGAATCTTCCAGATCGGCGGTCAGGTAGGAGATGTCATCTGCCGCTTCCATAATGTAGGTAATAGGAAAACGGTGTCCAGGTATAACCCCCAAGATCTGCCACATCGTCTCAATTTGCTCTTTTTCGCTATAGAAGTAACCCGGTTTTTTACGGATATAGCTTAAGGGCTCTCCCTCTGCCGGCGGGCTCTCGAATGCACCGCGGGTATATTTGAGTACAGAGAGTATCTGCATATAGGAGAGGTTAAGACGCTGAAGTTTGGTAATAAGCCGAATGGCCTGTGCATTGCCGTCATAGTTGCAGAGGTCTTGCCAGAGTATATGCTTAAGCTCTAATGACGCTTCATCGGTGGCAGGGAAAGCATGCCATATCTTATACAAGTGTTCCTCTATCCATTTATTGATCGTCTGCTCGGCAAAGTGCCCAAATGGGGGATTTCCAATGTCATGTAATAGACTGGTCATCTCGGAAGTGGAGACAAAAGCGTTCTCAAGTCCATCGAGACGGTACGTTTCCAAGCCCTCTTCTTTGAGCTTTGCCAAAATGCTTTTGCCAATAAAACGTGCTGTTTGCGCCACCTCCAACGAGTGTGTTAAACGGGTACGGATGGAAGCGTTTAGCTCCAAAGCAAAGACTTGCGTACGCTTTTGCAGACGTCGCATCCCGGAAGAGGAGAGAATACGCCCTCTATCGCTCTCTACGGAGTAGTCAAGCTCTTTAATAGGATAGAACTCACGGTGTGTTGTCAATCGTTTTTGGTAGTCTATCATAGAAAACCCTTTTGTGTATGATCGTATAGTGTAGCAAAAAGGATCAAAACTTTAGATATCTTTTACCCGTCCACGTAACTTCTTTTTGTTCGAGTGCTTCTTTTTAGAAAGCAGACGCCGCTTTACAGAGCCTTTTGTAGGCTTGGTCGGTACCCTCTTCTTCTGCGTGACATTCACACTTTTGATGAGCTCTACCAGACGCTCCAGAGCCTCTTCTCTGTTCTGCTCCTGAGAGCGGTGCTGCTGGGACTTGATGACAATGATGCCATCCTTGGTGATGCGTTTGTCTTTGAGTGAGAGCAGCTTCTCTTTGTAGGATTCAGGCAGAGAAGAGGCAGCAATGTCAAAACGCAGGTGTATCGCAGCAGAGACCTTGTTGACCTTCTGCCCGCCTGACCCCTGCGCACGTATGGCACTTATCTCTATGTCATTTTCATCGAGAGTAATGGTGTTGGAGATTTTCAGGTTTGCCATAATGAAGATCCTTTGAAAGTGGCTATATGCGCTATTATATCTATTTTTTAATGTAGGGGTAACCAAGCCCCAAGCAACACACTCACCACCGTTTCCGTTCGCAGTATCCTCTCTCCCAAGCTCACAGCCGTGCAGCCGTGTTTGCAAAGCAGATCCACCTCGTAGTCTATCCACCCACCCTCTGCTCCGATGCACAGCACCTTTGGCATCTTCTGTTGTCTCTTTAATACATTAAGGCAGCCTTTCCAAGACTGCTCCGCATAGGGGTGTGCCACCACTGCATCATCTCCTTCTGCCAATAAAGCGGGAAACTCATCTTCCACAAAGGGCTTAAAGCGTTTTTTAAATTCAATGAGAGGTGGCACGGTATCGATGGCTTGCTGCAACCCCTCAAAGACAAACTCATCAATGCGTTCAAGCAACGGGCTTTGCCAGTAACTCTTTTGCGTACGGTAACTGTTTACAATGATGATGCGGTTGACCCCAAGCGAGGTCATATCCATAATGAGCCTACGCAGCACCTTTGGACGCGGTAAGGCAAGCACCACGGTAAGGTCAAGTTTGGCTGGCGGCTTTTTGTTTAGTACCATATCTGTCAAAATAACTTCATCCCTACCCATCTTGGCAATGGTAGCCTTCCCTATGTTGCCGCCTATCTCCCCAACGGTCAGTGTGTCACCTACCTTGGCTTTGAGCACTTCATGGATGTGCTTTACTTGCAGTTCATCACGAATGGCAGTGCTGTTTTTGGGTAATAAAATACAGTTCATTATCGTAAGTCAAATGTTAAATTGGCAAACGCCCCTTCAGCAGCAAGGGCACTCTTGTATCGGGTCTTGAGCACTTTAACATTCTTTGTCTGCAAGTCACAAATAGCAATGCGAAAACTCTCCCCCATTTGCGGTTCGACCACACAGATGATCTTGCCGTCATACTCCCGTGTCGCATGTATAATGCCCTTTAATTTGTGAAAAAAGTACTTAGGGTAACTCAGAGGCGTGATCTCAACGATCTTGATGCGCTCCTTTTTATCAAGCGTATCAAGTACCAGCTGTGCATCTTCCATACTCTCAAACTGCACACACCAGTCATCAAACTCCTTATTGAAGTGTTTGAGGTCTTCATCTAAAAACCCACCGGCAAGGGATTGTAAGGCGTAAATTTTCATCTGTGTTATCCTCTGTTTTAAAAGCGCAATGGTAGCATAATTTTTTCTAAGAGGATTAACCCATTCTCTTTTCTAGTTCATCATAAACATCATTGTTTTCTCGTTTTCCAACGGACAACACCATAACCACAACCTTCTCATCTATCACTTCATAGGCTAGCCTAAAGCCTGAACTGCGTAGTTTTATCTTATAGACATTTGGGAAACCACTTAATTTATCGTGAGGGACACGAGGCGCTTTTAGCCTCTTTTTCAGTTTTTTATGAAATTGCAGTTTAATACTATGGTCAAGCTTTTTCCACTCTTTGAGTGCTTTTGGTTTAAACTCAAGAGAGTAGCTCATCAAGTTCTACCTTCACACTCTCTTCTCCATCATTCATTCTCTCTCTGACTTCCTGTGCTAAGTAATAATCATCGATGATATCCATCATCTTTTCATACAAGGCACTGGGAACAAGATAAGCACTGGGCTTGTTGTGGTTGAGTATTGCCACAGCCTCTCCTCCTGCTTCTTCTATGAGAGATGAAGGGCTTTTTTTGAGTTCGGAGATACTTGCGGTATAGTTCGATAGGATCTGTGTCATAATAGGTATCCTTTTTAGTACTTTTGTTGGTACTATATTAGCTATTTTTTAGGGGTTTGTCAATAAATTTGTAGAATACCCCTTCTACATAATCATTCAGTATCCTCTCGTACAACCAACATTTTCAATTTGAACCTACCCTATTAAGAATTTTGTATATACAATGGTGTTATCGTTATCACCTGACCCCTTTGATTCTTGATTAAAAGCGGAATAGTAGCATAATTCTTTCTATATTATTCAAATTATCTGTAGGAGTACCCCTTGTGGTTACCCTTAATACCAAAATGTTTCTTCTGTTCAAGGGCAACCATAAAGGATTGCCCCTACATTTTACCTAAGAATATATCCATTGTTTCATTTACATTCCACCCGTAGGGGTAACCCTCGTGGTTACCATTTATACCGAAACACTCTCTCCGTTCATGGGCGACCATAAAGGATCGCCCCTACATTGATAACAAATATGACAATTTGACATATTATTACATATCGATACAATCAATTTATTATACTTTTATCATGAACTATATCACACATCCACGAAAAAATATTCGTCTGCCCTATTATGATTATACCTCAGAAGGGATGTACTTCATTACGATTTGCACAAGACACAGAGAGGCTTTCTTTGGCACCATTACTGACAGAAAACTCATACTCAATGATGCAGGAGCGATGGTCAAACATACATGGCAGACCATTCCTGACAGATTCCCCTCTGTTTATTTGCATGAATATATCATCATGCCAAACCATTTTCATGCGATCTTGGAGATCGATCATACAACATCCACCCAACTGGGTGATATCATCGGTGCGTTCAAATCCATTTCAACCAACCGTTACATTCATGGTGTACGCAACCAAAACTGGGAACCATTTGAGAAGAGACTGTGGCAGCGTAATTATTATGAACATGTCATACGCAATGAGAAATCCTACCTGACTCTTACAGAATATATTCAGAACAATCCATTATCGTGGAAAGAAGATATATTTTATATGTAAAATTTATAATGATGATTGTTCATGCAACCCGTAGGGGTAACCCTCGTGGTTACCCTTGAATACCATAACGCTCTCTCCGTTCAAGGGCGACCATAAAGGATCGCCCCTACATTGCATCTAATAATATATCCATTTTTTAATTTACATTCCACCCGTAGGGGGGAGTAACCTTCATGGTTACCCAAAACCTAAACCCGTTTCAATACCTCCAACACCTTCACCATCGCCAGCGTATCCAGCTTACAATACGCCAGCAAAGCCTCTCGCATCTTCTCCAGCTCCCTGCCCTCCAGTTGTGACATCCGAGCAAATGCACGCATCGCTTCACCACCGTTCTGTACACCGTCAAGTTCTTGGTAGGCTGCTGCCATTTCAGGTACGAGTGCGGGGAGGACGTATTTGATGGAGTAGCTTCCTTGCATCTGTGGGGTGGTGTACCAGCCTTTTTGGAAAGGGAGCATGAGGTCTTTGATGTTGTCATGGATCGCCATGAGGTGCTCAGCATGGTGTGGGAACTGCTCTGCAAGGTTTCTTAGCACCCTTTTTTCAAAGCTCATGTTGTAAGCCAGGACAGTAACATCACGGGGGATGTCTGCTATGAGTCTACGTACCAGTGCCTCACGAGGGTCTTGCCCCGCTTCTGCCAGAAACTCACGGTGTTCGAGTCTGCTATCAGCATATTCAATGTGCAGTGAGTACTGAAATGGTATCTGCATAAAGGGTTTGATGCCTCTCCATTCGGGGATAGCCTGCTGAAAAGTCTCGAAGTCAAGGTGATAGAGCGGATAGTCCAGTTCTGAGAGAAAGGCTTGTATCTTTTCTGTGTCTATGTGTATCATGCCGTTTTTGTACTGCGCTACTTTGGCTTTTTGCTTGGCGGTCATCTCGAAATCTTCGGGGATGTCGTCTAAGTCAACGATGCCCTGTGCATAGAGGGCTACTTGTTTTTTGCTGCCAAGGTTGAAGATGTTGAAGATGGAGTAGTCGGGTATGTTTCGCTGGACTTTCCAGCAGTAGGCTTTGGCGTCACATTCGTAGGGTTTGTTGCAGTGGTAGCCTATGTCGATGTCAGGTTCATTCTGTGTGTCGGAGAGATACTCCTCCCACTCTGCAAGCCTTTGGGGTATCTGCTCTTGCAGCTTCTGCACTTCAGCAGTGACATCCACCACACAAAAAAGCCTCTCAAGCTCCAGCTCCTCCCCTCTGACATAGCTACTGTCTATATGGATAACATTTGCACTTTTTACCCGCATCCCCAGACCACGCAGTACATAGTACTGCACCGAAACATCATGCAGATAGATCTCCTTGACAGAGGTAGAGCTCTTGACCTCGTAGAGCGACACAGAGCCATCCTCCGCCACATACAACACATCGACCATCACCAAGACACCCTCATAGATAAAGGTCGCTTCATAGATGTTCCGAACACCCTCCTCTAGCAACCTTGCGGTACTCTCTGCCATCTGAGCATACTCTCTGCTAAACTCCACCTCTACCCCACCGGGAAACAGCTCACACGCCAACTCCCCTACTGCATGACCTGTGTCAAAAACTGCCTGAGCGGAAGCATCGGGAGGGGTGAGTACTTCAGGTTTATATTTTTTGAGCCAAAGGGATTTGGGGCATTGGATGGCTCGGGTGTAGAGGGATTTTGAGAGGGTCATTATTTCAAATGCTCAATACTTTTATTGTCTTTCAATCCATCTATTAATTTTTCAAATTCTTTTTTAACCTTATCATTCCCATAATCAAACCAAGACTTAATCTCTTCGATATCAAATAAGTTATTTTCTAAACCAAAAATAAATAACCCTTTTAGTGTATTAAAAATATGCATATCCCTCTCACTAAAACTTTTGTGATGTACTTCAAGCAAAACAACTTTATCTGCACCTTCATTAACCAATCCTGTTCTTGAATTATTAGTCATACTTCTCAACATATTTGCTAACTTATAAGGTATAAATACATATTGTGCTATTCTAGACATACCTAAATCTAATGCATTTCTATCAATTAAATTCAAATTATCAAATATCGAGTACCTAAGATCACAATTTGTTAAATCTACACTATAAAAACTACAACCTGCAAAATTTGTACCATTACAATGGGCACCATAAGCACTAATATTGGCTAAAAATGAATAAGAAAAATTTAAAGATGATAAATTTGAAAAATTTATATTAATAGTTCTGTTTTTGTTTTTATCTAACCGTATACCAACAAAATAATTTTTTACCCATATTGGTGCAGAGGCATTATTGGAATAATTCCAATTTTTAATCATTTCAAATAAATTTTCAGGATTTTCCAATCTTCCATTAAAAAAAACTCTTTCTTCTATATTGTCAGTATGTAATAAATTACCGACCAACAAAGCTAACCATTTATCAATGTCCGTTGGATTATTACTCATTTGCATATTTGTAAATAATGTTAATTCTTTATCAAATAGAGCATTTTTTGGTTCTGTCTTAGCTAATACTAATGTGCTTTTGGAATCTATTATATTTTTTGCTAATTCTATTATTTTTTCCAATTCATCATTATTGATTGCCCAACTGGTTAAAAGTTCTTCTGGTATAGTAGTCGAATCTTTATTGAATTCAACTCTATCAAACCATTTAAATTGAATTGCCTGACTATGCAAAGTATTGTTTCTTCCCATTGAAAGTGCAGCAAAAAGAGGATAAAGTAATTTTCTTTTTTCGATAATACTATCATCAGGTTCGTCACTAACTGTCTCTTTAAGTAGATTCAGTAATTCTTTAAAAAACTGTATAGTCTGTTCAGTAGGTTCACCTAATACTAGTTTACTTCTTGCCATATCCATATCTATATTTGTTTCCAATGCAAATTTTATGAATACTTTCAAATAATACTCTGCTAAAAGTATCTCTGCAAAAGATTGATGTTGAAAATGTAAATTATTGTTTTCTTCCCCAAAATAAGAATGTGAAAGAAATTGTATTTCGGTTACTCCTTGGTTTTTAAATCTTTCAAGAATTGCTTTATCATCTTCAATAGGAGAAGACTTTTCTTCTAGTACTCTACATATATCCGCTTTATTTAAAATTCCTTGCTTTCCTTGTTGACGTTCGTACATCCAAAGTGCAGATATTGCATGTAATATATTTCTATATCTAATCTCCTCTTCTTGATCTATAGAGTGAGTTTTATCATCTACATGTTTAGCAGCAGATTAATAAATGAAAGATACACACCTATTTTACCAATAGTTATAAAATCTACATTATTAATTATTAGTTGATAAATCATATAAGAAAAAATCGGTCTTCTTAATTCTGTTCTTGACAATGTTTTTGTTTTATATAATTTTTCATAAATATCTATTTTTTTACCAGTTTTTATACTTTTCACAATTTCTTTTGCAAAGCCTTTTAAATTGTCCTCATTAGGTAATACGTTATTTTTTAATGTATCATAAAGCCAACTATTAAATTGCTCTTGTTTGAAACCATAAAGAGAGATAAAATATGCTACTTCTTTCTCTGTTTCTTTTTCCTTAATAATATAAGGCTTATGTGAGGTTAAATGTTCTTCTAATCCATCTGAAAAAGGTCTTGAAGTTATAATTATTCTATTATCTCTACATTTTTCTTTATCAATATTTTGAATTTTCTTTACAGAATTTATTACTTTATTTATTTTTTCTTTCGTTAATTCCCCACTTTCATCTAGTGAGTCAATTAAAAAAATATATTTATTTTTTTTAAATTCATCATCATTTATTCTTATTGCATATTCGTCAAGTAAATATGAACCTATTACCCCTAATTCACCATCATCAGAATATAAAGAAAAATTTCTCAAATTGAAATATATAGGGATATAACCTTCTTTTGTTTCACTATATTTTTTAGCTAATTTTGAAGCATATTGTCTTAAAAAAACAGATTTACCTTTACCAAAATCAGCTATTGCAAAAAGTATATTTTGTATACACCCGTCGTTAGCTGTACAGTCAGAAAAATACTCTTCAATTAGTAGTTCGATAGATTTTAAATTTTTTTCATGTATTCGATATTCTTCATCATCTTCCTCTTGCTCCTTATCCAATACACTTGAAACTGGTTTCCAACTAGCATATGTTTTTTCATATTTTAGTGATTCCCCTTCTTTAAATCCTATTTTTCTCAAAGAATACATATCATAGAGTAATTTAGACTCTCTTTCATCTCTCCAAAAAACTTCTATCTCTTTTCTATGTTTTTCATAGTCATCACTTCCAAAAACTTGAATGATAGTAGCTTCTATATGTTCATTAAAATTACTTTTGAAGTTCTTAATACTTTCAGAAGGCACATTTAATTGATCTAATATCTTTTCCATTTTTTCTTTTGTGAAAACAACTATAGGGTGATAACGAGGTGTAAAAATCGTTACTAAATGTTCTTTTGTAAATTTCTTTTTATCTATTTCAAGGGTATCTGTTAATAGGGATACTATAGACGATACATCAAAAGTATTTTTTTCATCTAATTCTAAAGTCTCCATAGACTTACCTACTTGTACTAATGAAGCTTTCATATACATAGCAGAACCATAATTTTCTAATTTATTTTTAGTTAATTTATCAAAGTAACTATCTACTTTATCTTGAGCAAAAATTTTAATAAGTACACCAACAGTGCCGTTTGCATTTGATAGTGCCTCTTGTCCTGCATCATCAAAATTATCTTTAACATAGCCTACAGCATTTTTTAATACATTAGGCAAAGCCGATGTAATACTTGTAATAAGTTTTTTACTCATAGTTACTCCCTTTAATTAAATTATCTTATCTGAATATTATATGATTTCCACTATCATTAATTAGTTAATAAATTCTATTCTCACAACTCTACCACCCTCTCAAACATCTCCTTGATCTCACTCTCATGAGAGATAAGAAATATCTGCCGATACTGCTCTTTGATGGTGTGAAACGCCTCCATGATCTCATAGCGGCGTTCTTCGTCCTGGGAGCCGAACACCTCATCGAACGCTAAGAAACCAACTCCGCCGCTGCCGCTAAGCTCACTCAGTGTCTTGGAGATGGCGATGCGAAGTACGAGGTTGGCTAGGTCTATCTCTCCGCCTGAGAAGCGTTCTATGGGGTAGTGTATGCCGTCGTCGTAGATGAAGAAGTCGAACTCGTTGCTTACCTCGATGTGCTGGTACTTTCCTCGGGTGATGGCTGCGTACATCTGGCTTGCCAGTTGGGTGATGCGTGGGGCTATCTGGGAGTTGATGCGGTTTTTGAACTCTCCCATGAAAGCTTTGAGCTTCTCGTAGTCGTTCTTGTCATCCAGCTTGGTCTGTAACTGCTTTTTCTGCTCTTCATTTCGGGCAAGTTTGCTTTGGAGGGTTGTTATCTCCCCTTCTGCCCCTTTGAGCTTCACCCTCTCATCTGAGAGCTGTTTTGCCAGCTCCTCTTTGGATTGACGTTCTTTGAGGTACAACGCTTCCTGAGCCTCATGTGCTTTGGCATCGTAACTGTGCTCGGCGATGGCCTTCTCCTGCTTTTTGATCTGTTCTTGACTCTGGACGATGCTCTCTTCTATGGTTTTGAGCTCACTCTCCAGTGCAGGGATCTGGGCGATGAGCTTCTGTACTCCCAGAAGCTCTTCATATTTCGGCTTTAACTTATCTCTCTTGCCTGTCTGCTCCTGATGCATCTTCTCATCATACTTCACATCTTTGAGCGTCTCCAACTCCTGCTTGTTCTTTAAGCCTTTATCTCTGACTTTTATGAACTCTTCTTCTTTGAGCAGGAGTGCCTTCTCATCTGCTTCCAACAGTCGTAGATCGCCATTGAGCTTTTGCAAAACCTCTTCTGCTTTTTTATGCGCTTCTTCCTCTTTTTGCTTCTCTTCCAAGACCTTTTTGAGCGTTGCTTCCCGTTTGACTATCTCATCGGTATGAAACTTGGTAATGGTCTCGTTGAGAGAGGCGATCACATTGTCATATTCGTCAAGAAGCGGACGGGTACAGGTAGGACAGTTGGAACCCTTGCCTATGGCTTCTATCTGTTTGACTTTCTTTTGGGTATCGTTTATGAGTCCCTGAAAACCTGCTATCTCTTTGTTCAGATCGCTCTCTTGTTTGACTGTCTCACTAAGCTTTGCTTTGATGCTTTCTCGCAAACTGCTTTTTACCTCTATCTCTTTTAAGAGCTGCGGTTTAACTTCCACCTTTTTTCTCAGTGCATCCCTTTGCGCTTTGACCGTTTCGTATTGAACACGGAGATCATCCTGTTCTTTTTCAAGGGCTTTTTTTCGTTCAAACCTCACCTGCTCTTTTTGCAGTGCATGGATGCTCTCTTCCAGTGCTTTATAGTCTGCAAGAAGAGGTTTATCCTTCTCATACTGGGTGGCTTTGCGTTTCAGCGCTTCTATTTTTTCTTTTTTCTCTTTTTGATTTTTAGTGAGGTTCTCACGTTTTGTCTGCATGACTGCAAGTTCAGACCCCAGCTTGACATACGCTTCTTTCAGCTCCTGCATAGCTTTGAGCGCTTTCTCTAGCTTATCCACCTCTTTGCGCTTGGCTTCCAGACTTTTTTCCAGCTTCTCTACCTCTTTTTTCAGCTCCTCTGCCTCTTTGGTTTTGACCTCTTTTGCTTCTTCCAGCGCTTTGACCTCTGCCTCTGAGAGCAGTATCTCCGAAAAACTCCGTATGTCACGGTTCAGGTCAGTCAGTCTGCTGCGTATCTCCTGCTCTATCTTGTCTATCTTCTCCAGTCCGAGCAGCTTTCGGATGATCTTCTTTCGCTCTTCGTTCTTGAGTCCGCTTAGAGCCGTCAGCTCCTTTTGGGAGGCAAAGACCGTGTGCATGAACGCCTCTTTGTTCATGCCAATGAGCCGGATGATCTCGGAGGTGACCCCTCGGGCTGTATCGGCTATGAGCGTATCATCTGCATCGTAGAGGTAGGCTTTGGCAGTCAGACTCTTGCCTCGTAGTTCCCGTACCACTTTGTAGCTCCTGGCATCTATCTCAAATACCAGTGTCACGATTACCGCCTCTTTTTCTCCTGCTTTGGCGTAACGGATGGTCTCTTTCTCTCCACGTGTATCGCCATAGAGTGCGAAGCTGATGGCATCGAAGATGGTGGACTTCCCCGAACCGTTGCGACCGATGATCCCCGTAAGCCCCTCGGCAAACTCCAGCGTATGGTCACGGTACTTTTTGTAGTTTTGCATGTGGAGGCTATTGAGTATCATCATCGACCTCCTCATAGAGTGCAAAGAGCTCTTTGGCTTTGAGAGCGAGCCTCTCCTGCTCCGCCTCATCTGTCACGGACTCTTTGATGTGCGAGATGAAATAAGCTTCCAGAGAGATGGACTCTATATTCCCCTCTATCTGCTCACCCTCCACCACTTTAAACTCACGCTTAACCTTGACATGCAGTGCATCGGCAAAGATCGCCTCTAACGCCTGGTTGGTAATGTCTATGGAGCTTGATGCCGTAAGGTTGTAGAGCTTCACCTCCACCAGGGCATCTTTAACCGCAGAGAGATCAAGCGATGCCACCGCTTCTTCAAACTGCTCCGCATCGATGCTGAAGCTGAGTGACTTCCGAAGAGGGATAGTGTGATGGCTGATCTTTAGATCATTTTCCAGTTCCACCAACACATAACCTTTCTCCTCTCGTTTATCAGCGCTGCTTGTGCGTTCGGTCGAGCCTGCGTAGTAGACATTGGGGTGTTTGCCCACAGCGCCAAATCCATGCCAGTGCCCCAACGCCACATAGTCCATCTTCTCAAAAATATCTTCCCGTTCTCTGGGGTAGACCCACTCTCCGAACTCATGCATGAGGTACTGCGCCCCTACCGAGCAGTGCATCATCATGATGTTTCGCTTTGTGGGGTCTATGTTTGCTTCGATCTTGTCCAACTCCCCCTCAATGATGCGTTCATCGTTGATATGCGGCAGACCGTGAAACACAACATCGTCAAACACCACCTTCTCATACTGCTGCCCAAAAACAGCATGCACATTGTCCAAAGAGCGAAACGCTTCAAGAATGGGAGAAGAGCTGGAGGTACGCGGTGTGGAGTGGTTTCCGGCAATGATAATAAGTGGAATGTCTGCTTCTTCCAGCCGTTTGAACTGTGTCAAAGCTGCCGTAATGGCACGGTTGGATGGAGAAGCACGGTGGAAGAGATCGCCCGTGTGGATGGCATAGTCGGGCTTTGTCTTTATGATGGCATCGATGACATCTGAGAATGCCTTGTAAAAGTCCGCTTCACGCTGGTTGATACCTGCATCGTTGGTAATATCCAGATCGGAGAAACCCAGATGGGTATCGGAAAAATGTATGATCTTCACTGCTTTTGTCCACTTGTTTTTAATATTCTACCGAAAAAATATCAAAAAAAGTGAAAAAAGTTTATAATAATTAAAAAGGAGTCTTCATGCGCCTCTTCATCGCCTCCCCTGTCATCCTCAACGACTATGCAAGCATTAAAGCCGATTTTGACGGCATCATCGAAGGCAAATGGGTGGAGGAGGAGAATCTGCACCTGACATGGGTCTTTCTCGGAGAGGTGGATGACCCCGGACCCATTATGGAAAAACTGCGTACCATAGCCCCTTTGGAAACAACGGTAACGATGGCAGAACTGGGCTACTTCGGACGGCCGCCGAGGGTCTTTTTTGCCAAGGCAGAATCAAAACTGCTTTACGACAAAGCACGGGAATTCAAAGAGGCGGGGTTTGACCTCTACCGTTTTAAACCGCACATTACCCTGTGCAGGATCAAACACATTCATAACTACAGAGCTTACAAAGAGGTACTCAAAAGCTACAGAGAGAAAAAGCTGGGTATCCTGCTACCACAGATCCACCTTTACAAAAGCGAACTGACACCTTCGGGTGCTATTCATAGCAGCTTGACATAAAATTACAAAAATGCAAGCAGCGAAGCGGTCACTGCAACATTAAGCGACTCTACTCCACGGTTCATAGGAATGGAGATACTTTCATCACAAACAGACTCTACGGCTGCGGAGACCCCTTCACTCTCATTACCAAGGACAAAGACCGTTCTTTTACCGTATGTTTGCTCTTTGTAGCTCTTTTTTGCATAAGAAGAGAGCGTATAGAGCGAAGCTCCCTCCTCTTTGAGCGCTTGGAGTGTCTCTTTGAGGTTGCCCGTCTTAATGATAGGCATCTTGAAAAGTGTGCCGGCACTCGCCTTAATGACAAGTGGGCTGATCTGTGCCGCACCTTTGGTCGGGAGTAAGATCGCATCGACGTTACCCGCCGCACATGAGCGGATGATCATACCAAGGTTTTGCGGATTGGTCACCCCGTCAAGCGCAATGATGCGGTAGCTTTCATGCTCGGTTTTAAAATCATCCAAAGAACCAAAGTGTTCGAGTACGATATCAAGCGCCACACCCTGATCCTGCTTGGCGTTCTTTGAGATACGAGAGAGCGCCTTCTTCTCATGATAGGCGATCTCGATATCTCTTCGTTTTGACAATCTTACGATCTCATCTAAAACCTTGGCGGGTTTGTTCGAGTCTGAAAGATGGAGTTTATAGATGGAAATATTCTCATCTTGCAACGCTTCAAGTACGGCATTACGTCCGTAAATGGTGAGGACTTTATCAAAGAACTTTTTTTTCTTTAGATACTCAGCACTATCGTGTTTCGAGTGTTTAGCGTTTAGCGCTGAGCGCTGAGAATTGTCAGGCATAATTTTTCTTCAATCCTATTAACATTCTAGAGATTTCATTGAGCTCTTTAATCCAGCTCAAGCCTATCTCTTTTTCTATATATTCAATTTCTATACCAATATAGATTTGCGTGATTAGTTCGGCATTTGAACCTCTGGCTATTTCAATAAAACGAACCTTTTCTTTGTTAGATTCTTTTTCCAATCCTTCGGCTATATTACTGGCAAGAGAAAGTGAACTCCGTGTTATCTGATCTTTGAATCCGAAATCTTTACACTCTTTAAAGTACTTAATATACTTCAACACTTAATCTACAACTGCGTTTCCATACATCCAGTCTTTCACATCTCATCAGAATACCTCTGAACGCTCAGCGCTAAACGCTAAACGCTTCCAAATAGTCCGATAGACTATTTGGACTCCCCATTCCATGCAATATGCGGTTTGCCATTCTCATCGAACTCGACTGCCGGCATTCCCATGATGTTGTAGCCGTTATCGACATAGTGGATCTCTCCCGTGACGGCACTGGAGAGGTCGGAGAGGAGGTACATTCCCGAATTCCCTACCTCTTCGATGGTAACGTTCTTCTTCATCGGTGCGTGTGCCGCATTCCATTTGAGCATGAAACTAAAATCACCGATACCCGCTGCTGCAAGGGTCTTGATAGGCCCCGCACTGATCGCATTGACACGGATACCGTCGCGTCCAAGGTCTTCTGCCAAATATTTCACGGTCATCTCAAGTGCCGCTTTGGCAACCCCCATAAGATTGTAGTTAGGAATGTACTTCACCCCGCCGTAGTAACTGAGTGTCAGAACGGATGCTTTATTGGACAAAATAGGCTTAAGCTCTCTGACCACCTCGATGAGAGAGTAGACCGAAATATCCATCGCTACATCGAACGCCTCTTTGGAAATATCCATAAAACGACCGCTGAGTCCCTCTTTGGGTGCAAAGGCAATAGAGTGAACAATAAAATCGATCTGACCAAAATCTTTTTCCAAAGACTCCTTCAGTGCCTTGATCTCTTCAGGTCTGCTCACATCACACGGATAGAGTCTCGCACCACATCCCAGGTCTTCTGCGATCGGTGCGAGTTTCTGTTCGAAACGTTCGTTAAGGAATGTGATTGCCATCTCGGCTCCCTGCGCCTGACACGCTTTAGCGATACCGTATGCAATGGACTTTTTGTTAGCGATGCCGAGAATGACACCCTTTTTACCTTTCATGATCATCTTCTGCTCCTAAAATAAATTCCTGTATTTTATCCTAACTGAGGTAAAATGCTTCATTAAATCAATGAATAAACGATAAAAATGTTCAAACGGAAGATTCTCTATGGAAAATAAAATACTGATCGTCAATACAGGCGGGACATTCAATAAATATTACGATCCTCTCAAAGGTGAACTGGTCGTCGATCAGGAGGAAAAGGCACTCAAGGCACTGGCAGATGCTTGGATGTGTGAGTTTGAGATCATCAACATCATCGGCAAGGACTCGTTGCAGATGAACAATCACGACAGATTGGAGCTGCTAGCGATACTAAGCCAGAGCGATGCAACAAGGATCATTGTCGTACACGGTACCGACACTATGCATCTTAGTGCGGCATATGTCGATGATGCAGAAATGGAAAAAAAGGTTGTATTCACCGGCGCAATGGTACCTTATGCGATCGATCCTGTAGAGGCGACTGCGAACTTCGCCTTGGCATACGGTGCGCTCTTGAACATCTCCGAAGACGGCATCTATATTGCAATGCACGGCCTATGCGAACACTTTAGCCGCATACGTAAAGATACGCAACAAGGAAAGTTCGTTCGTGTAGATTAACCCTTCTGCAATATAATATTCGTACGATAAAAGCGTGTTAAAGTAACGCATTTAATCAAGGAGTTACAGTGAAAAGGATCAACAATACGGTACTGCTTCTAGTAACGGTATGGTTGGGAGGATGTAGTGCGACGACACAGAGCGTCACTCCGCAGAACACACCACAATCGCGGATCGTACAGCACGATACGAAAAAAACGCAAAGTACACCTTCGTATGAAGTACCGACTTCCCTGAAAGAGAAGCGTTTTCATAGTGTGATGATAGAGATCGCACAAAGTACCCATCTCGACCCGAACTATCATCGGTTAGGTTTAAAAAGCGATGAGGAAAAGCGCTGGTTCAAAAACCTCATGTACCGCTTGTGGGACAGACAGATCACACGGCAACAGTTCATTAGCGAAGGAACGGCACGCTTCCCGAACCATCGCTATGAGTTCACCTATATCGCAAACGCCTTTCAGAGCTATTGATCGGCATAGGCGATCGGGTCTTTGACCCCCGCCTCCTCAAAGCCTCTTAGACGCAAACGACAGCTGTCACATACACCGCAAGCCTGCTCTTCATCTTTATAACAGCTCCATGTCTCTTGAAGCGGTACACCCATCTCCAACGCTTTGGCGACGATCTGGCTCTTTTTGAGTGCGACAAGCGGCATTTTGATGTGAATGTGCGTCTCATCCTTCGTACCGAGGTTGATCGCCTTCTCCATCTGCTCGATATAGCTTTGGCGACAATCGGGATAGCCTGAACTATCCTCCTCCACCACTCCGATAAAAAGTGCTTGGGCACCATGCTTCTCGGCAACCGATGCGGCAATGGAGAGGAAGATACCGTTCCTGAAAGGAACATATGTCACAGGTACCCCCTCTTCCAATCCTCCCGTAGGAACATCGATACTATGATCGGTCAATGCCGAAGCACCGATCTGCTCAAAGAAAGGGAGGTCTATCTCATACTGCTCTACCGCACCGACACTTTGGGCGATCTTACGAAAACAGGCGAGCTCTTTTTTCTCCGTACGCTGTCCGTAGTTGAAATGCAAGGCGATGATCTCATATCCTTCCTCTTGTGCCATCTTGGCACTGAGTGCGCTGTCCATCCCCCCGGAAATAATACATACGGCCTTTTTCATCCATATATCCTTTGGCTTGATTTTGGTGCATTTTACCAAGTTTTGGGTAAAATGGCACTATGCTTATAGACTTGATTAATGAAACCGACCTACTTGTAGATACCGATCTTCTTAAAAAAATCGCAGAAGATCTAACCCAACGACAGATCGAACTTGTTGTCACAGACAAAGAGGGGATCAAAGCGCTCAATGCCCTTCACCGCGGAAAAGACGAGGCGACCGATGTCCTAAGCTTCCCGATGGGTGAAGGCAATCCGCATGCTCCGCTTGGTGTCATTGTGATCTCCAAAGAGCATGTCTTGGAGAAAGCCGAAGCGTTCGGACACTCCCCTCAAGAGGAGTTGACGCTCCTTTTTATCCACGGGCTCTTACACCTTGTAGGCTTTGACCACGAAACAGACCGCGGAGAGATGCGCCATAAGGAGCAGGTGCTCATTGAGGCATGGAAACTTCCCAAAAGCCTGATCGTCCGTACCGAGGAGGAGAAGTGATGAGCTTTTTGATCTTTGTCATCGCCATCGGCGTTCTGATATGGGGCGCGGATATGTTGATCTTACAGAGCGAGAAGATCGCACTGCGTTTCAATATTCCTGAGTTCATGATCGGTGCGACACTCATCGCATTGGGTACATCCCTGCCTGAAATGGCGGCAAGTATCGCAGCAAGTGCAGGTGGAAAAGCCGATATCGCCATCTCCAATGTCATCGGAAGTAACATCTTGAACATCACCCTTGTACTCGCATCGGTCTTCTTGATCGCGAAGAACATCGCGCCCGACAGGGACTTTTTCGCCAAGGACAGTACATGGGCGCTTATGCCGGTATTTGTCTTTATCTTGATGATCATGGATGGTGTGATCTCACGCTTTGATGCGATATTACTGCTTGCCATGATGGGGGCATACCTGATCTTTTTGCTTCAAGATGCCAAGAATATGCCCGAAGAGGATCTCGATGATATCGATATCTCCAACTTCTCATGGGCACGTACCGTTCCTATGTTGATCGTAGGTTTCTTTCTGGTGATCGTCGGGGCGCACTTTACCGTAGAGAGCGCTTCGGATATCGCCAAAAGCTTCGGGGTCTCCGAATGGGTCATCGGTATTGTGTTGATCTCTTTGGGAACCTCTTTGCCTGAGCTTGTGGTGAGCATCTCCGCAGCACTCAAAGGAAAAGTCGATATGGCCATTGGAAATATCATCGGCTCGAACATGGCGAATACTTCGGTCGTATTGGGTGCGGCGGCACTGGTCAAACCGATGCCTATTGAATCGATGCAGTATATCTTCGATATCTCCACCATGATCGTAGCAACACTTATCTTGGTCTTCTTGACCGCCAATAAACTCTATACGAAATCCGCAGGATTGTCACTCTTGATCATCCTCGGACTCTTTTTGGAACATACCCTCCAAAGCCTCTAAGGGCTTTTAGGGATATCCCTACCGCGTCCTTGCAGCCAAATCACTTTTTCTCTTTCTCAGACCCCTCTTTGAAGTAGTGGTGCTCATAGAGCCACTTGTATATCTTCGCCGCGATAGGCCCTGAGGTACTTCCGCCATGCCCGCCATGCTCGACCAGTACCGTTACGACGAACTGCGGATCCTTAAACGGCGCATAGGTCGTGATCCATGCATGAGAGCGGTGAAAGTATGCCAACTCGGACTCTTTGAGCCTTCGTACCGTTGATTGAGGTATAGAGGTCACTTGTGATGTTCCGGTCTTTCCTGCCACAACGATCGGCAGTTTATGCATTGCCTTATATGCCGTCCCCTTACGGCTGTTACAGACATCGTACATCCCTTTGCGTATCTCGGAGAGAGAGAAGGGGTTGAAGTGCATCTGTTTGACCTTCGGGCGGGTCAGGTTTCCATCTACGACCTTGGCAACACGCGGTGTGACAAGTTTACTTGTGGCGATCATCGCCGTATAGCGTGCGACTTGAAGCGGTGTGACCGAATCGTACCCCTGCCCGATCGAAGCGATGACCGTCTCACCTTTGTACCACGGTTGTTTGAAGCGGCGCATCTTCCATGCTTTGTCGGGAATGACCCCGTTATACTCCCTTGGCAGGTCCACACCGGTCTTCACCCCAAGCCCGAAGGAGCGCAACTGTTTTGCCATTGCATCAATACCGACTTTCAAGCTTTTATTGTAGAAGTAGACATCACAACTCTCACGGATCGCTTTTCTCAGCTCCACCATACCGTGCCCGTAGTGTTTCCAACATCTGAACTTATGCTTACTGTTCCCGATAGTGATGAAGCCGTTACAATACTCCGGATGCTCAAGGATACCCGGATAGGTCTTATCGAACGCCAGCGCCATTCCCATCTTGATGGATGAACCTGGAGGGTAGGTTCCGTGGGTGATCTTGTTGGTAAATGGGTGTGCAAGATCCTCCTGCAACGCTTTCCAGTCTTTGGAGCTGATCCCGCCGACAAAGAGGTTGGGATCGTACGCAGGGTAGCTGACAGCGGCAATGATCTCACCGGTCACTTTCATCACAATGGCAACACCGGTCTCTTTCATCTTTGCGAACTCTTCATAGATCATACGCTGAAGCTCTATGTCGATATTGAGCGTGATGTTCTTGTTGTCTTTAGGCGGTACTCTCTCCAGAACCTCGATGGCACGGTTGGTTGCTGTAACCTTGTTGACCACATAGCCAAGTTCTCCTTGAAGCACATCGTTATAGTAGCGTTCAAGTCCGCTTTTCCCTACTTTGCCGACAATGTTGACGACTTTATCCTTTTTGTTCTCTTTTTGGTTCGAACGTCCTGTGTAGCCGACAATATGAGCAACATACTTACCGTAAGGGTAGTAGCGCTTGGTCTCCGCTTCTATCTTGATCTCAGGAAGCATGCTTAGCTTCGTATAGGCCTTCATCATCTCAGCATACGGAATGAAATCGACGACCTTGATGAACTTGTGGTTGTACGGAGAACTGTGCTTTTTGTAAACCTTTTTCAACACGGTGGCGTTGATATCGGGAAAGGTCTCTTGCAGTGCATCCGTAACCTTATTGAAACGTTCGCTGTCGGATTTTAAGTGCGGCATGATCGAGATAGAGAATCCTATCTGGTTCATCGCCAGAAGTTTCCCGTTCACATCGGTGATCTCTCCACGTACGGGCTTGAGATACTCTTTACGCTCAATATTCTCTTTAGCGAGCTTCTCATAGTAGTAGTTGGACTTGATACTCAAATGGTAAAGCCGAATGATCATCCCCGTCCATATCGCAATAAAGACAAGCAGTACGAAATAGTATCTCACAGGATCACCGCCACAAGCAGGTCAATGACCAGAGGATATAGCAATATATCATCTAGGACGATATTTTCCGTTTGAAAGATGAAGTCATACGCTTGAAGCGCACCAAGATAGGTCAGATCGATCACCAGAACCGTCAGAAGCGATGTACAGACCTTACACTTTCGAAAACGTAGAAAACGGTTGTAAAAGAGTATATAGACCAACAGTACCGAAATGGTCGAAAGAAGAAAAGGCAAGGAGAGGTTCAGATCCATATTGATCAGATAGAGCAACGATATGACTATGAACGAGACCCTTCCCTGTTCTATCCCAAGGATCAAGAAATAGCCCATGATCCCGATAAAGAGCGGTAAAAATACGTAGATAGAGATCAACATAGGGTAGAAGAGGACAAAGAAGAGTGCAAACAGCCATAAAAGTATCTTTTTCAAGAGGTGGTTGGCTCTATTCATACCGACTCAAACCTTATAGACAAGTGCCACTTCATTACAGACGGGAAAGTGGATACACTTAATGCAGTCGGCCCATATCTTATGTTCGGGGATCACCTCTTTGTCTATCTCGTGAAAGCCGAGCTTCTTGAAGAACTCAGGCACGTAGGTGAGCACAAGGACATCCTCTTTCACCCCCAGCGCCTTCGCCTCTTCGAGCATGAACTCCACCATCTGCTTTCCTATGTGTCTGCCGCGATAGGCTTCATCCACAATAAGGCTTCGTATCTCCGCAAGTCTGGGTGAGTGGATATGCAGTGCGGTATAACCGACAAGCTTCCCCTCCTCTTTTGCCAAGACATAAGAGCGGATATTGGTCGCCACTTCATCCTCACTGCGATTGAGAATGGTACCATCCTTGACCTTTTCAGCGACAAGGGCTTGCATCGCCCCGATATCATCAAGCTTCGCCTTTACCAGTTCGATCACGCATTCTCCTCCATACCGACACCGAATATCGTCTGTAGGATCTCTCTGTGTACGCGCTCATGTCCGTTCTTTTTCAAGTTAGAAATGGCAATGGAACCAGGGAACTCACGTTTGAGCTTGGCACGCTCTTTCTGATTGAGCTTATCCATTTTGGTAAAGACTGTCAAGTATCGCTGGTCGGGACGGATGAACTCCGAGATATACGCCTCAACATCATCATCGATCTTGGCATGTGGATGTCTGGCATCTCTAAGATGGATAAAAAGACGGATGGAGACACGATGTTCGATGAACTCGACAAGGTTCTTCTGCCACACCTCTTTCAGCGATTTGGAGACTTTGGCATATCCGAAGCCCGGAAGATCGACAAAACGTACCGGATAACGCTGATCGTTATAAAGGTATTCGGTCTCAAAGAAGTTGATAAGCTGGGTTTTTCCCGGTGTTGCAGAGCTTTTTGCAAGGCTTTTTCGCTGGGTTAGACCGTTAAGTGTCGAGCTCTTCCCTACGTTCGAGCGTCCTAGAAAGACCACCTCGCTCATATCTTCAGGCAGTGAATCGGCAATACTTTGTGCCGACTTAATGAATTTCGCTTCTACTATTCTTGGTGTGCTCACTTCTTTTTCTCCATATCAAATATAAACTTTACGGGTTTCTTACGGTTCCCTTTGATCTCTGCATTACCAGAACGCATATCGAGTACGATCTCCTCTCCGGCAAGGTGACGCTTATTGACAAGGTCATCGATCACAGCCTTGTCTTGAAGCAGATATTTCGAGACAAGCGGTAGATAGATCGCCTTGTTCGCATGCCCTTTATACGAAGCGTTCTTTTGAGAAAGCTCAAATCGCACATTCCCTACCGCTTCATAGCGTTCGGTCTCATTGTTCTCGTTAAAATAGACGATGATCTCATCGCCTTGGAGCATATTGTGTGCCTGAACGATCTTGGCATGTCCGATAAAGTGGATCTCTTTTTTGAGGTTTATCGCTTTCATACTATCGGATGTGATCTCCACCTCTTCAGCCACAGCCAGCCCCAACAGTGCCGCTATCCAGATGCTAAGAACTCTTTTCACTCTCTCTCCTTTTGGCAACGGGGTCTTCACCCATACGGATCACCGCTTTGACCTTTTGCGCATCGATCTGCTCTTTTTGCATATCGTACTGCATCGATGCCCCTGTAAGCGTATTGTTACGGTAGTGGGCGACAAAAGGTGTGATCACCTCGATACGCTGATCTTTCTTGTAATAGACCGCTTGTTCGGTCGTAAATGAGAGCCCCTCTCTTTGCGAGAGCGAGACATTTCCTTCAAGGTAGATGCTCTCCCCTTGGAATACCCCTATCTTAGCGCGCATTCTACTCTCTTGGGCATTATGATAGGTGATCTGCTTCAAGGTCAATATGCCGTTGTCGCGCGTACCGTAAGCAGCATGGGCGATCCCTTCACGCTGCTTTGTCGTAACCTCAATGAGCGTGGTATCGGTAAATGCCAGCTCTCGGCTAGGTGATGTCGAAGCGGTCGCGGTCGATTTGAGGTTGATGTTCATCACGATCGCAACGATCACAACAATAGCGATGATCTGAATGATCTCCAGTCTTACTCCCATAATGCCAGGTAGTCGGCCTCCAGCCCCTCTTTCTTGATCAGGTACTCTATCATCTCACGTACGGCACCCTCACCCCCCTTCTTCGTCAAGATCACATCCACGATCTTATCAACATAGCTGCTGGCATCTCTCGGGACAAAAGAGATCCCCGCTGATCGAAGCATCGTAAGGTCGTTCAAGTCGTCTCCGATCGCCGCCACTTCATCCATTGAGATATCGAGCTTCTCAAGCAGTGACTCAAGCACCTCTTTTTTGCGCTCCACACCTTGATAGAAGTGTTCGATACGCAACTCTTTCGCACGGCGCGCGACGATGTTCGAAGTTCTTCCCGTAATGATCGCCACATGACCGCCCAAGCGTCTCCAACTTGCGATCGCCAGTCCGTCTTTGACATTGAACGATTTGATCTCGTCACCGTTCTCACTATAGGTGATATGGCTGTTGGTCATTGTACCGTCTACATCCAGTACGATCAGTTTGATCTTCATAAGACCCCCTTGGTGCTTGGAATACCCGCGTTCTCATTGACCGTCACAGCACGTCTGAGAGCAACGGCAAGTGCCTTGAACGCTGCTTCGATCATGTGGTGCTTGTTCTTCCCTCGGTTGAGGATCAGATGGAGCGTCAACGGAAGGTTGAAGGCAAAGGCGCGGAAGAACTCCTCGACAAGCTCCACATCGAACGTCCCCACTTTCCCTTCGACAGGGAGTTCGAATACCAAGAACGCACGGTTGGAAAGATCGATATCACAGCTAACACTTGCTTCGTCCATTACGACCGTTGCATTTCCGAAACGTTCGATGTTCTGTACAGGATAGATCGCTTCACGCAACGCTTGACCGATGACGATCCCGACATCTTCGACCGTATGGTGATCGTCGATGTGGACATCCCCTTGACAGTAGACCTCCATATCGATGTGTGCATGTTTGGTGAACGACTCCAGCATATGGTCAAAGAATCCGACACCTGTATGGATGTTGGACTTTCCCGAACCGTAAAGGCTGAGCTTAACGGTGATCTGTGTCTCTTTGGTCTCTCTTGTAATTTCGATCATTTCTTCATCCTTCATTTAATAGTTACGGGCGGACGATCGCCGCACCTTTTAGCCCTTGGCACTCTCTGTAATCTTTTGCCGCTTTTTCACTCGGAAATCCCAGAAGCAGCACACGGTAGAGCGTACCATGTTGTGTCTGAGAACGCTTGATCTCGACACGAAGCCTCTTACCTAGATCTTTTTCGTAGGCACGCTTGGTCTTAAGTGCTCCGGCATAATGGCTGTACGCTCCTACCTGAATACCGAAATCGGTCAGTTTCATACGCGGGTTAGTGCGTGTGGAGCCTTGATGTACGATCGTCTGTTTAGGCTCGACCTTTCCTGCGAATCCGACCACCTCGATCTTGACCTTGGCGATCCCCATCTTGTCAAGACCGAGCTCCTTTCCTGCGGCATAGCTACAATCGATGATACGCCCCTTGACGAAAGGCCCGCGGTCGTTGATGCGGACAATGGTACTTTTCCCGTTCTGAAGATTGGTGACCTTGACCATCGTATCCATCGGCCACGTCTTATGCGCCGCTGTCTTCGCATGCATATTGTAGCGTTCCCCGTTACTTGTCAGCTTACCGTGGAAGTTCGGGCCGTACCAGCTCGATATACCCGTCATCGTCTCTCCGATACTCACATAGGTCGGAGTATACTTCTTGCCCAGAACGGTATAGCAGCGCATCGTTGCTTTGTGACGTGCGGCACTGGTGAACTTGGTACTGCTGTAGCGAGGAGGCTCCGTCTTTTTCGAAGAACAGCCCAAAAGAAGCAATATGCCCGAAACAACGGCAACAGAAGAAAAGAGTCTTAAAGATCTAGCATGCATCATATAAAACCTTGCAAGTCGAAAAATAGGTAGATATTATCTCTTTATTTGACTTTACATCAGCTTTGAGGTATGAAAATAGCTACTCGTTCAAATAGGCATCGAACGCTTCTTGTGTCACGGGGATGACCAGAAGTGCGCCCACTTCAAGCGAATCATCCGGCAAGCGGTTAAGATGCTTTATCGCTTCACTGCTGCTATGGTACTTTTGTGCGATAGATGAAAGTGTCTCTCCCAGTACGACCGTATGAGAGAGCAGATGTGATGTCTTGGTGAAGGTACGTTCAGGACTTTGTTCATGCTCATGCTTCGCTTCATATTTTAAAAAGTACGCCGCAAGACTCTCTTCGGGAATGCGAAGCGTATAGGCAGTATCATTTTGGGGGATACGCCCCTGCTTAAACTGCGGGTTCATCTTTAACAGACGTGCTCTTGGAATACTGATGGCATCTGCGATATGTGCTATTTGGGCACCTTTAGGTACTTCCACCTCCACATAGCCCTCTTCGCTAAGAGGGAAGTCGATATTCTCCTGCTCGCCTATCATTGCGACAAGCAGTATCTTCTTGAGGTAATCTCGTGTTTCTGCTGGCAGATAGTGTGCCTGCGGATCGAGAAGCACTTCGGGAAGATCGCTGTGTGCCTTTGCGATGGCACGTGCCAATCGACCCTCACCGCAGTTGTATGCCAATACGGCAAGATACCATTTGCCAAAGCGTTGATGCAGACGTAGAAGATGGCGGATAGCGGCTCTTGTCGAGATGCGGGGGTCGCAGCGCTGATCAATACCTGCACAGACCTCCAGATCGTAGGCACGGGCGGTCTTGGGCATGAACTGCCACAGTCCTACCGCTTTTTTGGAGGAGACCGCTTCTGCTGAAAGCCCGGACTCGATAATAGAGAGATATAAAAAGAGGTCGCTTAATCCCTCCTCCATAAGCTCCCCACGGATCATAGAGAGAAAAGGTGCACCCTCTTGCAACGCTTTACGATAGAAATGCAACAGGGCTTTTTCATGGCTGTAAGCATAACTTTCGAAGTCCTTGTTCTCGATATAGGTAGGATCGATATCGAATTCGGAAAAGACATACCGGTAATCGGGATAGCGTTGCATCAAAGCAGATGCCCAGATCGCTACCGCGCTTCCCGCATAAAGCAACAGTATCTTGATCATGGAAGTTTGAAGAGCCTTTGGGCATTGACGGTTGTCATTGCGGCGATCTCCTCGACATCCAATCCGCTTAATGATGCCATTTTCTCTGCAACAAGCCGACAGTAGGCAGGCTCATTCCGCTTCCCACGGTGCGGATGTGGGGTCAAATAAGGGGCATCGGTCTCGATAAGAAGCTTCTCATGAGGGATCTTTGGAAAGACATTGATGAGCTTTCTTGCATTCTTAAATGTAAGCACCCCTCCGATCCCATAGTAGAAATTCCTAGGTGCGAGTTTGAGCAGTGACTCATCGGCATTGTAGCAGTGAAGTACGCCTCCCTCTTCTCCCGCATACATCTCCAGCAGGGCCAAGGAGTCTGCACTCGCTTCACGGATATGTACGATAAGTGGTTTCTCCAATGCTTTTGCCCACTCGATCTGTTTAATGAAGACCTCTTTTTGCAAAGCGATCTCCTCTTCTTTTTCCGTATCATCTTCCGGCAGTCTGAAGTAGTCGAGCCCGCATTCGCCTACGGCAACACATTTGGGGTGTTTTCCAAAGGGTTCAAGCGACGTAAGATCGAAAGCATCCGCATCATAGGGATGGACACCGACGGCAAAATAGACACTCTCGTACTGCTCTGCGATCTCAACGGCACGACTGAGTGTTCTCGGATCGGCTCCGGGGATAATGAACCTCTCCACACCCGATGCCGCCGCATGTGCGAGTACATCGTCAAGATCCTCCAGATAGCGTTCATCATCCAAATGGCAGTGTGTATCGATAATCATCTTGCAATCCTGTTACTTTTTGGCGATATTATACCCTAAAATAGGGCATATACTTGATATCGGACAACTTTTTCTAATAGGAAATGGGTTATAGTAAATGTAACTATCAAGCGCGTAGGAGGAATATATTATCATGGTTATATCAATTATTATCGGTATTGTTGTTTTAGTCATAGCCTTTGTCATTTATCGTGAATATAAGAATGAAAAACGCTATCAGGAAGAGAGGGCCCAAGAGCAAGAAAGAAAAAAGAGAAGAATAGAGCCAAAGGTAACAACACGCCCGTCACAGTCAAGGCCGATGCCTCAAGAGAACCCTTCTACGAAAGAGAAGCCTAAAGAGCCTGCCCCTCAACCCAAACAAGAGAGCAGACCTGCACAACCCGCACAAGCACCCAAAAGCGAACCGACCCCCAAAAAGGAAACAACCACGCCGCCACCGTCGAAACCGGCAGTTATAGAGAAGGAGATCGAACTTCCCAAAGGCGAATACCCTGAGTTCAATTACAGTAGACTCAAAGAGATGGGGCTTTCCGAAGAGGAAGCGTTGGAGTTCATTCAAGAGCTGATCCCTCAGATCGGAGACCAGATACCACTGCTCGATGAAGCGATGGCGATTCCCGACTTCCATCAGATGGAGAGATTGACCCACAGTATCAAAGGCTCTTCCACAACGATCGGTACAGGTGGGGTCTCAGACCTGCTTGTAGACTACAATACCTACTTGAAGACCGGTGACGAGGTGAAGGTGGCAGAAGCGTATCAGGCACACCTCAAACGCTACTATGAGCTCTTGAAAAAACAGTTCCCCAAAGAGTCTTAATCCAAACGGAGCTTACGGGCAAAAGCGACTGCCTGTTCCGTAGGTTTCTCCCCTCCGATGATCCGTGCGATCTCAAGTACCCTTCCTTTCTCATCGAGTACCTTTACCATGCTTTGCCCCTGCGACTTCTCCACAACAATATGCTGTGATGCCTTGGCTGCCAGATGCGGTTGATGTGAGATCGCAAATATCTGATACCCTTTTGAGAGTCTGGTGATAAGCTCGGCAATAGCGATAGACTCCTCTCCACTGACATTCGCGTCGATCTCATCGAGTATCAGCACCCCTTGCCCCTCTTGCTCTTGAGGCATGGTGGCTGCCATCAGTGCGAGCCTGATACGGTTGAACTCTCCACCGCTCAGGGTCGATACCGATGCACCGTTGAGTGCGATATCGAGTTTGTCTATACCTCTCTCATGCAAGGTTACGGGAGAGAAGGTAAAACGAAGCGGCGGCAATTTTAAAGAAGCAAGCAGTGTCTCCAACACTCTCTCCAAACGTAATGCCTCTTTTCTCCGCATGGCAGAGAGGTGTGAAGCGATGGTGTAGAGCTCACCGTACTCCACTTCAAGAAACTGCATGAGCATCCCTTTATCCCGCTCCATATGCGTATAGCCTTCAAGCTCACGGAGCTTCTCTTCACGGTATGCCAAGGCAGCTTCAATGGAACCGTAACGGTTCTTTAGGCTATTGAGCTCTCCGAGCCTGTCAAGAACGGACTCCACATCGGTCTCTTCCAGTGTTTGGGCAAGTTGGTGGCTCTCTTCAAAGTCGGCACGAAGCTGGTTCATCGCATCACTAAAGAGGGTACTCTCTTTATCCAGCAGACGGTAGACCTCCTCGACACTGCTCTCGAATTGGAATATCTCTTGGGCATGTTCCAACGCCTCTTTGATCTTATCGATACGGGAGAGTTGCTGTTTGATCTCAAGTAGGCCGTTTTCCTCATCGACCGTTGGATCGATAGCATCGATCTTCTCTATTTCGTAACGGAGGAACTCCATCTTCTCTTTACGTGTCGCCTCTTCAACTTGGATCTTCTGAAGCATCTCCAGCTTCTCTTTATAGCGGGCATATCGCTTCTTGAACTCTTTGTATTGGCGTTTAAAGCTCTTTTGTGATGCCATAAGCGAACGGTCCAGCATCTCAAGAAGCGTACTGCTCTCCAATCCCTTTGGGTCACGTACCGAAAGATAGTTCACATACGGAGAAAAGAGTGTATGAAGGGCTTTTTTGGAGATCTGCTGCTTGTCTATAAAGTAGCGAAGCTTCTCGTTCTTGATACTTTTAATGCATATCTCATCACCAAGCAAATAGGCATCATCCTTGAGCGAACGGGGGCGTTTAAGTGTCACTTCACAAAGCTTTGCCGCTCCCTTTGTCGGATAACCGAACGTTGAGAGGATCGCTGAAATAAGCACCGATTTTCCCGCACCGCTTGGACCGGTGAATACCACAAGCCCCTGCTTGAACTCAAGCTCAGCCTCTTTGAACGTTACGAGATCACGAAGATAGAGCCGCTCTACCAATTTCTCTCTCCCCAATGCAGTTTTTCACGCAGTACGGAGAAGTAGTTATGCTCTTTTCGGTGGATGAGCGTCGCTCCTTTCTTCGCACCTGCGATATAGAGCACATCACCCTCTTCCAGTTCATAGACCTCCTGACCGTCAATAGATGCGATGGCACGATACTTCTCCGCATCGAGCTCAATACTGAAATCGGCAGGAACGACCAACGGACGCTGGTTCGCCAACGAGTGCGCCAATACAGGTGTAATGATGAACGCCTGGGTCAAGGGATACAAAATAGGCCCTCCCGCCGAGAGGTTGTATGCCGTCGATCCTGTCGGAGTGGAGATGATCAGCCCGTCACCGGTATAGCTGTTGAAACGTTCACCGTCAATGGAGGCGTTGACCTTGACCATTTTGGAAGGTTGGGGTGAGGTGATGACCACATCGTTAAAAGCGATGAAGCTTATCTTGCTCCCACTGCTCTTTTGAATATACCCTTCGATCATCATACGGTCATCGATACGGTACTCTCCATTGAGCAGGCGCGTCAGGAAGGTATCGACATCATCGATGGTGATATCGGCAAGGAAGCCGAGATTGCCCGCATTGATCCCTACAACCGGTTTATGGTGCCCGTAGCTTCTACGTACCAAAGAGAGCAGTGTCCCGTCACCGCCTAAAGAGACAAGAAAATCCGATGTACGGCACATCGTCTCGAAACTGACACCCCCCAGACCGATCATACGTGCCGAACGCTCCGAAAGCAGCACTTCTATACCGTGATCCTCGAACGATGCCTTGATCTTCTCATAAACGGGTTTTAGCTCAGGGGCATCGGGTTTGAGGATGAACCCTGCGCTTTTGACTTCTTCTAACTGTTTCACGATCGTATCTCTCCTTATCATTACCGTAGCGTATCATATTCTAGCTTGTTGAGAGAAATATCTGTCAAAATGACATACTTTTTATTGTATGGGATATTGCATTTTGGAACGAAGCACGCTACACTTCCACCAATCAAGCCTTTCAAGGAGTCTTTCCATGCGTTCTTCCATCCCCTATTTCGCCGTTGCGGCAGTACTCTGCTATGCACTCTATAATGCATATAAAACAAAAGCATCCCATACTGCATCCCTACCAAGATCCGTAGAGAAGCCTCAACCTCCTTCGCATCCCATGTTCAAAGATACACAAAGCTATATTGTCGATGTTATCGATCACGGCTCAAGCAGACTCCGCTTCAAACCAGAAGAGATTATGGAGGGAGGGTTCGCCTCACCCGAAGATGCCCCCAAGATCGCATGTTATGTCAGAACGCTTGCGAACGAGAAGTGCGACTTCCCTTCGGATGCGCCTATGTACTACAGCAGTAACTGTGCCGGGTGTCACGGAGATGACGGCAAAGGCCTGGGCGGAACCTATCCTGACCTTACCAAACACCCTCTTTTAGGTATGCGGCCCCTACCCAAAGAGTGAAATATGATACAATATAGAAAAGACAAAAGGAGTCTACAATGGAAAAAGAGTTGAAAAAGATACTTGAAGATACCAAAGAGAGCTTAGAGAAGATCGAAGAGAAGATCGAAGAGAAGATCGAAAAAGAGGGCGCGCATCTCTCAGAAGAAGCCAGAGGTTACTGGAAAGAGCTAAGATCATATGTCGCATCGATGGGAGAGAGGATCAAAGAGAAGTATGAGAGCAAAGAGGATGAGGCCGAACTTCAGGCACACTTGATGATGATGGAGCTAAAAGAGAAGGTAGATGCACTCAAAGATGAACTTGGCACGACACTTGGCCATCTTTACCATAACCGTGAACAAGAGCTCGATATGCTTGCGCTCAAAGCCCACTTGGCAAAACTGGAAGCACAGACACTAATGGAGGAGAAAGAGAAAGAGGTACGTCATCTCTATGCCACATCCAAGATCGAAGTGGAAACACTTGCCAAAAAGGCGGCAAAAGAGATCAATGAAGTATTTCTCAAGCTCACACAGCTGGTTTAATGAAGCTTTTTCAGGCTTTTTGGGAAATTTTTCCCAAACTAAGCCAAACCCTAAGAAAACCCGCTACAATGGTGGAGATGAAAGATGAGAATAGTTTGGGCGCTTCTCGGACACATCGCACCTTGATAACACACTAAGCTTTTTCCTAGACAAGGCACATAAATGAAGGACTGGTCGATACCAATTCGAATTTATGTAACGCCGTATAGGGGAAAGCTTAGCGTGCCCGCAGGGTGCAATGTGTCCGAGAAGCGCCCGTCATCTTTTGAGTGTTATGTACGTGTTAAACCCCTGCAAGACCCCCGAAAGACTCTCTATTTAAATGTTTTCACAAATTTAAATTAACGGATATCTCTTAGAAAGAGTATCTACCAAAAGGTAAAAAAATGGCAGAAACAGTAAACGGAACAGTAAAATGGTTCAACGATGAAAAAGGTTACGGATTTATTCAACAAGAGAATGGTGGAAGCGATGTATTCGTACATTTCCGTCAAGTGAACAATCCAAACGGAGGACGTGTCACACTTGCAGAGGGTCAAGCAGTAACATTTGAGATCGGTGAAGGTCAAAAAGGACCACAAGCTGAGAACGTCACTGCCGTATAAGGCATACCTCCCCTCTCCTGCTTATGCAGGAGAGACCTACCTCTTTTAATTCCCTCTATTTTCATATCTCTATCTACTTTTAAGCATCACTGCTGTTGGGCTTCATTTTTCTTTTGTATGTAGTCGTATATTGTTCTGATCTCATCATCGGTCAGATAGTAGCGCGGCATAATAGGATGATAGCTATTGACGCTCTTGATCATTCTCTCTAGTGAAACCTTACGTATATCCGAACCTCGCAGTGCATGTTCACCCTTCTCATCACGGTAGGTAACGATCACTTTTCCCTCTCCATACTCACCATGGCACTGTGCACAGCTGACCCCTCTTGGGTTGTTATAGAGCATCTGTCCATACTCGTAATGGGAGATAAAATCCTCCTGTGCGCTCAAGAGCATCGGCAGTAGTGCGAACAGCAGTTTAGACATCGGTGGGACTCCTTGTATATCAGACCTTCAAAAGCCCTAAACAAATTTAGCTATAATACTACCCTAAAAAACATTACAAGGTCCTACCCATGCAATTGATCGACGGTAAAGCACTCGCACAAAAAGTTCAAGCCTCTGTTGCTTCGGAAGTTGAGCAGCTCAAGCAAGAGAAGAACATCGTTCCCGGATTGGCGGTCATCCTCGTCGGTGACGATCCGGCAAGCCACGCCTATGTCAAAATGAAGGCAAAAGCGTGTGAGAAGGTCGGCTTCTACTCCATTACCCATAATATGCCCGATACCATCTCTCAAGAGGAGATCATCGCAACGATCGAAATGATCAATGCAAACCCTCGCATAGACGGTATTTTGGTACAGCTTCCGCTTCCTAAACACATCGATACCAACAAGATACTCGAAGTGATCGACCCCAAAAAGGATGTTGACGGTTTCCACGCCTATAATGTCGGACGTATGGTCACAGGTCTTGAAAGTTTCGTCGCATGTACCCCGCTGGGCGTCATGAAGATGTTCGAAGAGTACAATATCGACCTTGAGGGACAGGATGTCTGTGTGGTCGGGGCAAGTAATATTGTCGGTAAACCGATGGCATCACTCCTGCTTAATGCCAATGCAACGGTCACGGTCACGCACATCTACACCAAAGACCTCAAAGCACATACCTCCAAAGCGGATATCATCGTTGTAGGTGTCGGTGTACCTGGACTCATTAAAGAAGATATGGTAAAAGAGGGAGCTATCGTTATCGATATCGGGATCAACCGTCTTGAGAACGGCAGACTCGTCGGCGATGTCGATTATGAGAATGTCGCACCTAAATGCTCCTATATCACCCCTGTTCCGGGCGGTGTGGGGCCGATGACCATTGCTATGCTTCTTTCCAATACGCTGAAATCAGCTAAACAAAGAGCATAAGCCCACTATGAACCATACCTATGAGAAAGGGGCGTACCATGCCTGATCTAAAAAAGATCGCTTCCAAGCTCTATGCATTTTCCAGTTCATGGACAGGAACGATCATTATTGTTCTTTTCCTCATCTTTTTTGTGGCGCAATCCTTCGTGATCCCGAGCGGATCGATGAAGCGTACACAACTGATCGGGGATTTCCTCTTTGCCAAGAAATACTCTTACGGTATACCGATCCCACACCTTCCGTGGCTCGAAGTGCCGCTTCTGCCTGATTTTAACGGGAACGGACACCTCATTGAAGGACCTCGTCCACAAAGAGAGGATATCGTGATCTTCCGCTACCCTAAGAACGAGAAGATCCACTACGTTAAGCGTTGTGTGGCAGTCGGTGGTGACGAGCTGATCTATGCGAACAAGAAACTGCTCATCCACTTCCATGAGGGAGATGCCTATATTCAGTCACACTACCCCAAAGAGAAGATATACAGACTTCGCGGGAAACTCTGGGTCGAGAACCCCTATATGGATAAATATCCCGGTATCCAGTATGTACCTGAGGGGATGACCATCTTTGAAGCGTTGATGAACTACTATCTCTATAACAAACAGATCGATATGACACCTGTAATGGTCGAAGGGTTGGATACACCCGCTTACGATCTGGCAGGCAAGATGATCAATGCGCTCTATGCCAAAGTGCCTGAAGATCACTTCTATATGATCGGGGACAACCGTGACAACTCCAACGACAGCCGTTTCTGGGGGCCGGTTCCTTACCGTTTGATCGTAGGAAAACCGTGGTTGATCTACATGAGCATCGAGCACCGCTCTTATGATAAGGTGCTTAACGGGGACAAGTTCGGAGGCGGACGTGACCATGCAGGTCTTAGACGTGTCTGCGGTAACATACCTATCGACTCCAAAGCGTGCGAGAAGCTCTGGAACAACCAGCGCTATACGGTAAGATGGGGACGTGTCGGACGCCGCATCGAAACACTTGAGAGAGAACAACCCATCCAATGAGCGAAGCCGATATTTTCAAGCTCATCACCACGATCGCCGCACTGATCGTGGCGATCGTCGGACATGAGATCATGCATGGGTGGGTCGCCTACAAATATGGGGATACTACCGCCAAGTCACAGGGCAGACTCAGCCCCAATCCACTTATTCATATCGATCCTGTAGGAAGTCTGCTTGTTCCTGCCGTACTCTATTTTAGCGGTGCGCCGTTCGTTTTCGGATGGGCAAAACCCGTTCCGGTCAATATTGGTACCGTCATTCGAAACGGCGGTACCAATGCCGCAGTGGCGGTCTCTCTGGCAGGGATCACCTATAACTTTATGCTAGCGGCCCTCTGTGCGGCGGTACTTCCGCTCTTTGCACACCCTGAGAGCCTGACAGGTGCATTAGCAGCTCTCTTTATCTACCAGCTTTTTCTTATCAATATCCTATTGGGGGTATTTAACCTTTGGCCTATTCCGCCGCTTGATGGCGCACAGGCAGTACGCTATTTGGCTAAAGGGTGGAAAATGCATAGGGTCGTGCGTTTTTATGAAACCATATACCCTTATGGAATGTTCGTGCTTTTAGCGGTGCTCTTTACACCGCTTTCAAATGTGCTCTTCACCCCGGTGGGGTGGATCGCCAATCTTCTACTTCAATAACATATGTCAAAAAGGAACTAAGATGTCTAAAAAATTCTATATCGCTACCGACCATGCCGGATATGCCGTTAAAGCCTACGTTAAAGAGATCGTTACCAACCTTGGACACGAGATCATCGACCTAGGGCCAGACAGTGCCGACAGAGTTGACTACCCTGACTATGCACACAAATGTGCCCATGCCGTCCTTGAAGACAAAGGAAGCTTCGGTATTCTCATCTGTGGTACGGGGATCGGTATCTCTATTGCAGCAAACAAAATACCCGGTATTCGTGCGGCACTCTGTCACGATCACTACACGGCAAAACTGACCCGTCAGCACAATGATGCGAATATCCTTTGTTTCGGTGAGCGTGTAGTGGGGAAAGGGATCATCGAAGATATGATCGAAGCATTCGCAAACACTGAATTCGAAGGTGGAAGACATGCCGGACGTGTAGCAAAGATCGAAGAGGGAATGTGTAGTTTCGGTGCCGATCTGGGGTAGATCGTAGGCCCTATCGTATTCAATACGATACGTTGTTATGCCTAACGATTCATAATGTCGTATTCGGAAGAATACGACCTGCAAGCCAATAAGCGCTTATTCTCCAGCGTTCTGCTGTTTTGCGATCTCCGCTCTGACTTGATCCATATCGAGCGCTTTGACCTGTCTGATAATATCTTCCAGTCCCTCTTCAGGGATAAGTCCCGGTTGTTGGAAGAGTGCGATGCTCTCTCTTAGTACAATGACCGTCGGGATAGACTGGATCTGAAAGTGTGCTGCGATCGCCTGCTCCTCTTCAGTGTTCACTTTACCAAAGAGAATATCAGGGTGTGCTTGCGCTACTTTTTCAAAAATCGGTCCAAACTGTTTACAAGGTCCACACCAAGGTGCCCAAAAATCGAGAATAACGATATCGCTTGAGGTGACTTTTTCGTTGAAGTTCGCTTCCGTGAGGTTTTCTAATGCCATGAATTATCCTTATATTTAAAAGTAGCCAACATTATGACATATGGAGTTGAAAGTTTCGTATCAAAATGAAAACTCCTTAGAAAACCTATGTTACACTAACACCCTATACAAGCGTAATATAAAGGATGAACCATGACACTCTCGGCAGAAGATAAAAAGATCATACTGGAGAGTATCCGCGACATTCCCGACTTTCCGAAGCCGGGGATCGTCTTTAAGGATATCAGCACTCTCTTGAACAACCCCGAAGCCTTCAACACTCTAATGAACCATCTTGAAGCACGATACAAAGAATTCGGGCTTGACTATATCGCAGGAATAGATGCACGTGGATTCATTTTCGGTGCTGCACTGGCAGACCGCCTGAAAGTAGGTTTCGTGCCCGTACGAAAGAAAGGGAAACTTCCCTATACGACGGTAGCACAGAAGTATAGCCTTGAGTACGGGGTTGACGAAGTGGAGATCCATATCGACGCTTTCGGAGAGAACGGCTGCCGTTGCGGTGATACTCCGTCAAAAGTATTGCTCATCGATGACCTTATCGCCACAGGCGGAACGGCAAAAGCAGCGGCAAATCTCATCAACAAGGTGGGTGCGACGTGTATCGAGGCGTGTTTTATCATGGAGTTGACCTTTCTCAAAGGCAGAGAGGGCTTCGATATGCCTGTCTACTCCGTACTACAAGTGGACTAAAGGGCGGGCTTTGCCCCTCCATACCCCTATCTTAACCTCTCGTTGGGTATAATCTTCCTTATCATAATTCCATCACAAAAGCAGAGAATAACTATGGATCTACATCAAACAGTCTATATTCCCAAACCAAGTCCGTTCGACCCCGATCATAACGGTCACTTCGGCAAGTTCGGCGGACGTTTTGTCCCCGAGACCCTCATGCCCGCACTTGAACAGCTTCGTCTTGACTATGAAGCGGTACGCTTTGACGAAGATTTCTGGGCGGAGGTCGACTACTACTACAAGAACTATGTCGGCCGTCCTTCGGCACTCTACTATGCCGAGAACCTCTCCAAAGAGCTTGATGCCAAGGTCTACCTCAAACGTGAAGACCTAAATCATACCGGTGCGCACAAGATCAACCACTGTGTCGCACAGGCGGTACTGGCAAAGCGTTTGGGTAAGAAGAAGATCATCGCTGAAACTGGAGCAGGACAGCACGGTGTGGCAACGGCAACGGTCGCAGCACTTTTCGGTTTGGAGTGCGAGGTATTCATGGGAGCCAAAGATGTGGCGCGTCAGGAGCTCAACGTATTTCGTATGAAACTTCTGGGTGCCAAAGTTCATGCGGTAGAGAGCGGAAGCAAAACCCTCAAAGATGCCATGAACGATGCCATCCGCCACTGGGTGACCCACGCGCGTGACACCTACTATCTCATAGGAACGGTTGCAGGCCCTCACCCCTACCCGATGATGGTGCGTGACATTCAAAGCATCATCGGCTGGGAGGCCAAAGCACAGATGATAGATATCGAAGGCAGACTGCCCGATAAGGTCATCGCCTGTATCGGCGGCGGTTCGAACGCATTGGGGATATTCAACCACTTCCTTGAAGAGGATGGTGTCGAGTGCATCGGTATCGAAGCAGGCGGTGAAGGGCTTGATGGCAAGCACGGATGTTCTCTGGAGAAAGGAAGCCCAGGCGTATTGCACGGACAGCTAAGCTACCTGCTCCAAGATGAGGATGGGCAGATCCAGGAAGCACACTCCATCTCCGCAGGGCTTGACTATCCGGGTATCGGACCTGAACACGCTTATCTCAAAGATAAAGGTAAGGTCACTTATGACCACATCACCGATGATGAAGCGATGGATGCCTTTGTATGGCTGAGCCAAAAAGAGGGGATCATCCCTGCATTCGAGAGTTCTCATGCCGTTGCCTACCTTAAGAAGATGAAGCCTGAGGATCTCAAAGGCAAGACCATTCTGGTCAACCTCTCAGGACGCGGAGACAAAGATATGATGCAAGCGAAAGATATTCTCGCCGAGCAGTTCCGGTAGAGACCTTCTACAGCAGGGCACTCCACCCTCTGTTATCTATTTTTTGTTATACTCCTTTCACTAACAATCCCACCTAGATAAGGATAGATATGAATTTCAATATTACAACCACACCGTTAGAAGAGATCAAAGCGGATCTGGAGCTGATCGTTGTTGTCGACAACGACCTGAAGCACCCTACCGTACAAGATAAGAAACTTTTAAAAAGAGCCGGATTCTCCGCTGGACAGGATGAGGTCTGTATGCTTGTAGAGAAACGCAGACTCTATGCCGGGTCACAGAGCCTTCAACCAAATCATATCCGTAGAGCAGTCGCTTCGGCGGTACGCACACTGATCGGAAAGAAGGGCTACAAACATCTTAAAATGGCAAGCTATGCCGAAGATGCAGCTACCCTCCGTGCCATGGTCGAAGGAGTCGTACTGGGAAGCTACACCTTCACCAAGTACAAAAGCACTAAACAGCGTTCACCCCTCAAAAAGGTAGATATTGCTCTTGATGGCTACAGTGCGGGCGCATTGGATATCGAAACGGCGATCACTGCCGTACACCTGGGTGAGATCACGGCCGCTTCAACCAACTTCACCAGAGATATCGTCAACACTACACCGGATGACTGCTATCCGGAAGTAATGGCGAACATTGCCAGTGAACTTGCCGAAGAGAACGGACTGAAATGTACCATCCTCAAGCCTAAAGCCTTGAAAAAAGAGAAGATGCACACACTCCTTGCCGTTGCACGTGCAAGCCGTCATAAACCGAGGGTCATCCACCTTGCTCACAAACCAAAAAACCCTAAAGCGGTGGTCACGCTGGTCGGCAAGGGTCTTACATACGATTCGGGCGGGCTCAGCCTCAAACCTGCTGACTTCATGGTAACGATGAAATCCGATAAAAGTGGCGGTTCTGCGGTATTGGGCATCATGAAAGCCGTTTCGGAGATGAACCTTCCTATTGAAGTACACGGTTTTGTCGGAGCGGTCGAGAATATGATCGGCGGCGATGCGTATAAGCCTGACGATGTGCTCAAAGCCAAGAACGGCAAGACCATCGAAGTGCGCAACACCGATGCGGAAGGAAGACTGGTACTGGCAGATACCCTCTGCTACGCACAACAAGAGGTCAAGGCAGACTATCTCTTTGACTTCGCGACCCTCACAGGTGCGTGTGTGGTCGGTGTGGGACACTACACATCAGGCGTAATGGGCTACAATGATGATATCAAAAGTTTCATTCGCAAAGAGGCGGAAGCTTCGGGTGAGCTCGTGACCCCGCTCGATTTTAACGACTACCTTAAAAAGACGCTCAAGAGTGAGATTGCCGATATCTGTAACATCTCCAACACCCGTTACGGTGGAGCGATCACAGCAGGACAGTTCCTTGGTGAGTTCATTGATGAAGCGCACAAGAAGAAGTGGGCGCACATCGACATTGCAGGGCCTGCATTCGTCGAGCATGCATGGGGTGAGAACCCGCACGGCGCTTCGGGTGCGGGTGTGCGTATGATGGTACGCCTGCTTGAATCTTTGGCAAAGGAGGAAGCTGATTCATGAGAAGTCTTCATCTAAGCCTCGCTACGCTGCTAACGATAGGTACGACCGCTCTCTTTGCCGATTCGGCATGGCCGGGAAATGTCAAACCCAAACGTATTTCGGTCAAACACGCACTCAAACTACAAGATGATACGCCTGTAGTGCTGGATGGAACCATCATCAAACAGCTCGATGAGGAACACTTTCTCTTTCAAGACCGTACGGGGAAGATCATCGTCGAGATCGATGATGACCTGCTGGAGAAACGGCCGCTCAAACCTCGCCAAAAGGTCAGACTCTTTGGCGAAGTGGATAAAGAGCTGCACAAAACGACCGTAGAAGTCGAACACTTTACCACCCGCTAGTTCAAGTGACACACCATCACCTCTTGCGAAAGCATCGAGGCGATGGTATCTCTGGCGTTAATAACCGTTGTAATGCCCATTTGACGGTAGACCTTCTCCTCCTCTTCGTTATTGACCTTCACAATACTCTTGACCCTGTCACTGAACGAGGCGATGTTCTCACAAATAAGCCTTCGTTGCAGTTCATTCTCGATGGTCACCACGATTGCCGCGGACTTTTCGACATTAAAATGCGAAAGCACCATCTTCTGTGCTGCATTGGCAAGATAGATCGCCTCCTCCCCCTGCGCAATGACCGAATCGACGACTTTGACATCATGTTCGAGTATGACATAGAGCATCTGCTTCTCTTTGAGCGATGCGACTACCTTCTGACCGATAGGCCCATACCCACAGACGATCACATGGTTCTCAAAACCCGTACTTATAAGCGCACGCTCCCTTAGAGTCTCAGGTTCACTGCTGAAACGGTCGACAATACGCTTGATGTTCTTCAGTACGAACGGTGTGATGATCATGGAGAGAATGACCGTGATAATGAGTATCTGATTAAGTGTCGTATCGATAAGCCCGTTCGAACGTGCCAATGCAAATACCGCCAGTGCGAACTCCCCTACCTGAAAGAGGGCCAAAGAGGTCTTGAGTGCCGTTCTACGCTGAACGTAAGGACGCAAAATAGCGAATATCACCACTGCTTTGATCAGCATGATCGCCACCATCAATGCAACTATGTAGTGAATGTAGGCAAGAATGGCATGCCAATCGATGAGCATACCGATGGTCACAAAGAAGACCCCCAGCAGAATATCACGGAAAGGAATGAGATCGGCTTCGATACGGTAGCGGTACTTGGTCTCCGCCATAAGCATTCCCGACAAGAATGCACCCAACGAATAGGTGAACCCTACCGCCTGTGCCAAAAGTGACGCACCGATAACGCCCATCAGGACAGCAACAAGGAATATCTCCTCCGATTCGGTTTGCATGATCCAGTCGAAAAAGCGTTCTACAACATACTTCCCTGCAACAAAAAGCACCAAGAATATCACCACCGCACCGCCAAGGGTCTCAAGAAGCATACTCATAACCGAGCCCTCCGCAGAGGTAAAAAAGGAGACCATCAGCAATATTGGGATCACCGAAAGGTCTTGAAAGAGCAAGATACCCAAAGAGAGCCGTCCGTAGCCCGAATGTATCTCGTTGTTCTCATTGAGTATCTTCAGTACGATAGCTGTTGAGGAGAGTGCCAACGCCCCGCCGACGATAATGGCGGACTTCACTTCCAACCCAAAGAGAAGATACCCTAACAGCGTAAAGAGCAAGGCGCTTAACATCACCTGCAAGCCCCCGAACAAAAAGACCTCACGCTTCATGCTCTTGAGGTGTCCGACGGAGAATTCCAGACCGATAGTGAACATCAAAAAGACGATCCCAAACTCCGCAAGGTGCATCAGGAAGTTCTTCGAATCCTCCGCAAGGTTAAAGATGGAGGAGATGATGAACCCCGAAAAGACATACCCTATGACCGTCGGGATCTCGAACCGTTTGAAGATCACATTGAGTACGGTGGCGATCGCAATGGTCACCACCAAAATAAAAAGCCCATGTTCCACACGCTGCCCCTTGATGATTTTTCATATTATACCCCATACTAACCCCCTCTTCACCAACTTTTGGGTAAAATCGCGTTAATTATTCTATTTATCATTATTAACACGAAGGATCATCATGGGACTAGGTATCGGACTTGTAGGACTACCAAACGTCGGTAAATCGACCACATTCAACGCATTGACAAAGGCACAGAACGCAGAGAGCGCGAACTACCCTTTCTGTACTATCGAACCGAACAAAGCGGTCGTTCCCGTACCCGATAAGCGTCTGGATGAACTTGCCAAGATCGTCAACCCCGAGAAGATCCAACACTCCACACTCGACTTTGTCGATATTGCAGGGTTGGTCAAAGGTGCGAGTAAAGGAGAAGGACTTGGGAACAAGTTCCTCAGTAACATCCGCGAGACCGAAGTGATCTTACAGATCGTCAGATGTTTTGAAGATGAGAATATTACACACGTCGAAGGGTCTATCGATCCGGTACGCGATATCGAGATCATCGAGACCGAACTATTGCTTGCCGATATGGAAGCGTTGGAGAAGCGTATTACGGCACTGGCAAAAAAAGCCAAAGGGAATGACCGTGATGCCAAACTGCAACTGCCTGTTGCCGAAGCGCTCTTGAAGCACCTTGAAGAGGGAAAACCCGCTTCGACCTTTGAGGATCGTGACAATGAGGGCTTCCTAACACTCCTTCGTGACCTTAGACTGCTCAGTAACAAAGAGATCATGTACGGAGCGAACGTCGATGAAGAGGGACTTGAAGAGGACAACGAATACGTACAGGCGCTCAAAGCCTATGCGAAAGAGCACAACCGTGAGGTCATCAAGCTCTGTGCAAAGGTCGAAGAGGAGATGGTCGATTTCGATGAAGAGGAGAAGATGGAGATGCTTGAGTCTTTGGGTGTCGAAGAGTCGGGACTTGAGCAGATCATCCGTAAAGGATTCGAAAAGCTTGGGCTTCAAAGCTACTTCACTGCAGGGGTTAAAGAGGTGCGTGCATGGACGATCCGTCAGGGAACGACCGCCCCCAAAGCCGCAGCGGTCATCCACAACGACTTTGAAAAGGGGTTCATCCGTGCCGAGGTTATCAGCTATGAGGACTTTGTCGCGTACGGTGGTGAGCAAGGTGCCAAAGAGGCGGGAAAAATGCGACTGGAAGGAAAAGAGTACATTGTCCAAGACGGCGATGTGATGCATTTCCGCTTCAATGTATAAGTACTGTTTTATACGATCAAAAGGATAAACATGAAAAAATGGCTACTGTTACCGATGGTTGCTTTGATATTCTCAGGGTGTGACGACTCTAAAGGCGCGTTCTTGGAGAGTGTACCTTCACAGAACGACCTACCGACTGCCGTACATAAGCTTGAATCCATCATTCAAAAAGAGGGCTTGACCCATTTTGCCACCATTGACCATTCCGCCAACGCAAAAAAGGTCAATATGAGCCTCAAGCCTGAGACCGTGGTACTTTTTGGAAATCCCGTAGTCGGCAGTAAACTGATGCAGTGTAACCCCTCTATGGGAGTGGATCTTCCTCTGCGTCTGCTCTTTACGACCAACTATGAAGGTGAGACGACCATTACCTATGTCAATCCCGAGTATTGGTCACTTAAGCACAACATAAAAGACAAAACCTGTTTGGCGATCATTAACCAGATCCATATCGCCCTGCGTGACCTGGCTGAAAAAGCCGGGAAAAAAGAGAAGTGAGGTAGCCTATGGCACTACAGACCAATGAGATACTCTACCGTATCAAGAAAGCCCTGAGCCTTACGAACGAAGAGATGCTTAAGGCGTATGAACTTGCCAAGTACCCGATGGACGAAGCACACTTGGACGCCATGCTCAAGCGCCGCTACGACAAAGCCTTTGAGCCATGCAGTTATGAGGAGCTCGGGGTCTTTCTTGACGGGCTTATCTTGCTTAAACGCGGGCCTAGTCCTAAAAAGCCCAACGACGATGAGGTGATCGAACTGACCAATAACCTCATATTGAAAAAACTGCGTATCGCACTGGAACTTAAAGAGCCTGAAACGGAGATCATCTTCAATCTTGCCGATGTAATGTTGAGCAAACAGGAGTTGAAATCGCTCTTTAGAAAAGAGGATCACAAGAACTTCAAAGCCTGTTCGGATGAACTGCTCATGGCTTTTTTGGAGGGACTTGACGAGTTCTACTATACCGGCGAAGAGGAAAATGAATAAAGGAGTGAATCATGCCCGCATACTATTCTTATGAGACATTTGTGAATGATGTCAAGAGCCTTGTTGACAAGACTGCCGATTTTCAGCCCGAAGCACTGCTTGCCATTGCGCGTGGCGGGCTGACATTGGCACACGCTTTTGCTTTGGCGACCGATAACCGAAACCTCTTTAGCGTCAACTCCGTACTCTATGATGGAGAGGTCAAACGCTCACATGCGAAACTTACCAATATTCCCGACCTTTCGGGGATGAAACGCGTTTTGATATTGGATGATATCGTCGATTCAGGAGAGACGCTAAAGGGAGTTCTCAATGTCCTGCATGAGCGCTATCCTGATATCGACTTCAAGAGTGCGTCACTCTTCTATAAACAAAGTTCCGACATTCAGCCCGATTACACACTCCATGAAGCGACCGAATGGATCGACTTCTTCTGGGAAAAAGATTTCCTCCCGCAGTAAGTAGATGCGTTTTCCTATCTCACGACCGCTGAAGTACTTGATCGTTCTCTTTGAGATCGTATTGGTCATCGCTTCGGCAGTCATGGGATACAACTTCTTCTTCCCTCCCGGCAAAGGGGACTCTCCTATCTACTTTGACGATACCAACACCTCTCAGGTCTTCGAGACACTCAAAAAACACGGCTATGCCCTCACCTCTTGGGATCGATACCTCATAACACCCCCTCTTATCGATCATCGTGGCTGGTATGAGATAGCCCACCTTGAAGGAGGACGCTATCACTTCTTTCAGATGCTCAAACACTCCCCTGCACCGACCATGCAAGTAAAGATCTATGCAGGTGAGACCCACGATGACATACTTACACGTCTTGCCAACGACATGAAGCTTGAGCGCACACGTCTTGAGGAGGCTTATCACTCCCGTGCCACACTGGATGAGGGAGATATCTTGGCCGGTCGCTATATCCTTGCACGTAAGGCGAACGAAAAAAGTGTCATCGACTACCTCTTTATCCGTTCCAAGGAGCGTTTTGAGAAGTTTGAGAAGGATCACTACCTCTCCCGACTCGAAAGCGATACGCGAAAATTCCTTCTTACCGTCGCCTCTATCATCCAAAAAGAGACAAACAACCCTAAAGAGATGCCCATTATCGCATCGATCATCTACAACCGGCTTGACAGGAACATGAAGCTACAGATGGACAGTACGCTCAACTACGGCATCTACTCCCATCAGATCGTCACTCCCGAGCGTATCAGAAACAATACCACCCACTACAACACCTACAAATACAAAGGTCTGCCTCCCGCACCGCTGGGCTCTGTTTCACTATCGGCACTTGAAGCGGCGATGTTCCCCGCAAAGACTAACTACCTCTTCTTTATGCTTCATAAAGACGGGGGTCATGTATTCTCAAAGACCTACAAAGAACATCTGGGGCACATCAAAGCCTTTCGAGCCTACCAGCGGGAGAAGAAAAGAAAGCAAAAACGCTCAACGCCTACGGTTAAAAAGCAAAGTAAAAAAGCGGCGTAACTTCCAAACAATTCCCTCTTTTTCACTTCGTCGCTTTTTCTCCTTGGCATAGAGCGCCTCTACCGCCTCTAGCTGTCCTGAGAGGACTTTTGATGCCTCTTTGAGCCGTTTGGGGTTGAAGTCACTGTGCATCGAGCACCCTCTCTATCTCATGCATCGCATCTTCATTTTTAAGCGTGAACTTGATCTCAATACGTCTGGAAGCCTCTTTATCTTCCACTCCGTTGACCTTCACCGCATCAAGATAGGCACGCCCAGATGCGACCAGTAACGGTTTGAGGTTGTAGCGTTTGGCAATGTCGAGTGTTAGCAGGTAGTTCATGACTGCAAAGGCACGTTTTTGTGAAAGCTCCAGATTGTAAAGGTAGCCGCCGTCACTGTCGGTATGCCCTTCGATGATGATCTTGTCCAAATGCGGTTTGATACGCCGATCGCGCATGAGTGTTCCGATATACTCTTCAAACGCCTCTTTGAGCGCTGTTTTGGCTTCTTCCTTCAGTACCGCCGAGCCTTTATCGAAGAGAATATTCGATGAGAGTTTTAGCGAACCGCTCTTTTTGTCAATATCTATCTTATCTCCCAACGCCTCTTTAAGTGCCGTGATAACTTGCAGTTTAATACCCGTAAGTGCCCGTATCTGCGCTTTTTGACGCTGCATTTTTGCCAAGAGCGCATCATAGCGTACCCTCTCTTCACGCTTTTGCCCCTGCATCTTCTCCAGCTCTTGTTGCTGACCTTCAAGGCGGCGCTGTAATGTAGCAAGCGTAATAGCGTAATGTTCTAGTCGGGTCTGTGTTGTTGTGTTGTAGTCCTGAAAGCGGCTACGTTGCTCTGCCAGTGCCAAAGAGAGTGCTTTTTGCTTTGCCTCCGACTCTTGAAGCATTTTGCGAAGGGCACGGATACGCAGTTGCTTTTGCACAAGGGTCTGCATGGTCGCATTAAGGTCATGGTTTTGTTTTTGTAGCGTCTGACTCTGCTGTGTCAAAAGTGCTTGAGAGAGCACAAGCTCCTTGCTAAGGCGTGTGAGGTTCTCCTCTTTGAGCGTTAAACGTGTCGAGAGTTGGGCAAGACGGCTCTCTTGACGATCGAGCTTTCCTTTTAAAATGACCGATTTGGAGACGATCGCACCGATAAGCAAAATAAAGACAAAAAGCAAACCTGCCATCAAGTCGGCGTAGGAGATCCAGAAGTTACTCCCCTCGTCCGTACTTTTTTCTCTAAACATCTTCTTTCTCTTCTTGTGTGGACAGTCTACTCATGATCTCAAGATTCTGTTCCGAGATCACCCGAGAGAAGGTAGCCAGTTTCTCAACGATCTGGGCAACCTCCGTATCTATCTTGTCGAAAGTTCTGTCGACACTGCCATCAAATCGTTGCATGGTGCGCTGAAGGCTCTTGGCATTCTCATTGAAGCCTTCGATGTTCTCTTTGATGGTCGCAACCGCATTGATGCTCTCTTCACGCTCTTCAATACGTTCCAACGTCTGACGCAACTCCTGAAGGACTGCTTGCATATGGTTGCTGATCTGCGTGAACCCTTCGGTCGTCTCGGAAACGATGGTGGTGAAGTTCTTGAGGTACTGGTCGTTCATTTCACGAATGAAATCCATGTTGAATGTCTCTTTAAGCGTTTTGACGATCTCCTGATCTTTGAGCGCATTTTGCATATGCTGATGCTTGATAAGCTCCGCCTCTTTCCATACACGCGAATCGTAAAGCTTTTCAAGGTCGTAGAGTATCTTATCTATCTTACTGCTTCCGCGTTTTTCAAAGTATGTCCATATCAGTGAAAGCCCAATACCATAGATAGAAGCATAGAATGCCGTACCGATACCTGAGAGCAGAAGCGATATCTCTCTATCGAGTGCATTGGTATCTTGCACCGTAAAGTCGGGCATGGAGATGGCAATGGCGATGAACGTCCCCAAAATTCCCAGCATTGGAAAGACCGAAGGGGCGACACGTGCAAAGTTGTCGTTACGGATATCTTTGTAGTACTCCGCCATAAAATCCTTGACATGAAGGGTAGACTTTGTCTTTCCCATGATCGTAAGTGCATTGGCACGCAACGCCTGCTGAAGCTGTTCCTCCATCATTAGGAACGACCTGCGCATACGACACGCCGCAAAATTGGCATTGTGCCGTACGAACGCAATAAAGACCACAAAGATAAAAGAGATAATAATAAGCGTATGCAGCTCTACGGAAAAGGGGATCACCCCCGCATAGCCCAGTGCCAAAGCCACAAGAAAAAGCAGCGGTATCAGCACGATCACAAAGGCATTCCCGAAACAGGAGGGAGATTGGGTGGTCGGTTGGGTATCGAACATGGGACGTTCCTACAAGTGATTTAAGAAGAGTATAGCAAAGTTCATTAAACGATTTGTTAATTCGCATTCAAATAGACCATCGTCGTCTCCACACTTTTATGTCCAAGCAACTCTTGTATGGAACGCAGATCGATACCACTTTGCAAAAGATGTGTCGCGTAGGAGTGCATGGATGTTCCAACTGCTCATATCGACACCTAATACTTCTTTGTATAGAAAGAGAATTGCAGCAAAGGCTTGGTTCTGGGTTGTGGGAGAAACTTTTTTATTGACTGCAAGAAATGTTAAAAACTGTTCTATCTCTTCTTT
>JAMORY010000012.1 GCA_027063305.1 Sulfurovum sp.
GTAATGAGACTGAGTGAACTCAAAAACAAAACCCTTGTCGAAGCAGCTGCGCTTTTGGGTGTGGATGAAAAGGTTGTGGCACTCGAACGCTTCCTTGCTTTGGGACTTCCGAGCAAAAAGAGTGAAGAGTACCGTTATTTTCACATTGAAAAGCTGCTTGAAGCAGACTACAATACCCTTACCTACATCCCTAAGCCCATCGAAGAGGCAGAGAAGATCATCATCGTTGATGGTGTCGTGACCCATGCACCGCACGGCATGCGTGTCTACTACGACCAGTGTCAGGCGATGGATATGGAGCATTTTGACCCACTCTACTACCTAAGCCACCTGCTCAGCCCGCATGTGATCAAAATTGACCTTGACGGCGACACCGATGTGGAGATAGAGCACCACTACACACAGTCCAATGCACTCATCAACTACCGCATCGTCCTTTTCAATCAGGCAAACCGTCACGCGACAGTGTTCGAGACCTTCCATGAAGAGAAGATAGCCGACACACTGGTACTCTATGGGTATGATGTACTGGTCGCTCCCGATAGTACCCTGCGCATCTTAAAAAACCAGTATATGCAGAACAACCGCTATGCAATGATCGCGTCACACAGACTCCACCTTGAGCAGCGTGCCAATGCCGTTATCAAGAGTTTTGACCTTGGCGGTGACATGGGACTGCAACTGATCAAAGCGGATCTTGACCGCTATGCCCACATCGATGCGGGACACCTGCTCTACCTCAATGCCGACTCGCAAAGAGGAACGGTGAGCAAGATCATCCACAAGGGTGAGCACTCTACCTCAGTGCAGGAGGCAAAGAACATCCTTGACGGTAACGCCAGAGGGATCTTCGATGCACTCATCAAGGTCGAGCATACCGCAAAGTGGACAAAAGCACACCAGAACTCCAAAGCGATACTGCTCGATGAAAAAGCCTACATGGCAAGTAAACCGCAGCTTGAAATCTACATAGACGAGCTCGAAGCAAGCCACGGTTCAACCACCGGTCAGCTCGATGAAAAACAGCTCTTCTACCTGCGCTCACGCGGCATCAGCTACACAGAGGCTAGAAAGATGCTTGTTATCGCCTTTGCCAATACGCTCATTGAGCAAGTGAAAGACCATAGACATCAGGATGTGATTAAAGAGGCGTTTGAGAAGGCGTTCTACGCTACTGCAGGAAGTAGGAAGTAGGAAGTAGGAAGTAGGAAGTAGGAATGATAACTATTGTTACACTAAACCTTGCCTTCAATAAAAGCTTTTCAATAGAAAAGCATACCAACACTCCTCACTCCTACCTCCTACCTCCTCACTAAAATAAAAGGATCAAAATGAATATTGAAGAGACTTTACAACAATACAAAGAGGACTTCGACCTCTTCATGACCCCCAACGAAAAGATGGAGTATATCTTCGATCTTGGGAAGAAGCATACCACACTGCCTGAGGAAGCAAAGAATGACGACACTTTCATTGTCGGCTGTGCTTCACCTGCATGGCTTGTAGGCGAATGTAAGGATGGAAAGCTCATCCTCAGAGGAGAAGGGACATCAGAGATGGCAAAAGGGATGCTGACACTCCTTCTTGACATCTTCAGCAACAAAGAGGTAGATGAAGTCTTAGCGTTCGATCCGCAAAGACTGAGTGAACTTGGCATCGTCGAACTCCTCTCCCCTGTGAGGCAGCAGAGCCTTGAAGCGTTCATTAAGAAAGTATATGAGTATGCACGGAAGTGTAAAGAGAAGTAGGAAGTAGGAAGTAGGAAGTAGGAAGTAGGAAGTAGGAAGTAGGAAGTAGGAAGTAGGAAGTAGGAAGTAGGAATGATAACTATTGTTACACTAAACCTTGCCTTAAATAAAAGCTTTTCAATAGAAAAGCATACCAACACTCCTCGTTCCTCACTCCTACCTCCTCACTAATTAAAAAAGGATTTTTATTATGAAAGACCCAAACGATATTCAATATGACGATATCCCCACTACCCCCGAAGAGATGGCAGCATGGGAGGCGAAGTTCGGTAATCAGAACGACACACCTGTAGGTGGTGTTGAGAGCCGTTTTGAAACAGTAGAAGAGAAGACATTCAAACCTGAAGATGCCGAGCCCGATGAAGAGATGAAAGAGATGGTCATCGAGCAACTTAAAACCATCTATGACCCTGAACTGCCTGTAGACATCTACAACTTAGGGCTCATTTACGATGTGGACTGCTGGAAAAACCCTGTAAGCAAACAAAGCGAGTGCAAAGTAACCATGACACTGACTTCTGCCACCTGTTCCATGAGTGAAGTGATCGTCGACCTTGTACGTTCCATCCCTGCCCGTATGGGTGGAAAGCTGGCTTCTGTCGATGTAGAACTGGTATTCGATCCACCATGGGATCAGAGTAAGATGAGTGATGAAGCCAAGTTGGCGATGGGGATGCTATGATGTAGAGGAGTAGGTTTCATCCTGCTCCAACTCTACAGGGAACATCCCATAGAAACTCCCATTAAGTTGCGTATTCTCGATCAGGTACTGTCTAAACTTCTGATACAATTGAAGATCAGGTTTTTTATGGTTACGCCAGAACTTACGTAAAGAGATACCTTTATTCGTAAGCCCTTTCATATCATAGATAGCATCACCTAATGTAATGGTCGGAATGCCGTATGAGACAGACGTCAACCCAACCGTACTGTTGATCGTTACTGTCCCTATCGCATGCTTTAAACATGAGGGGAGGAAAACATCATGTACAACAAGAACCCGTTTATCGATACCAAGCAGTATTGCTTGTTCAAGTATGAAATTCCGGTAGTTCTTTCGTCCTCTATCTACGGGATGGTGTTTGAAAAGTAAATATCTATCATCCGGTGCATGCCGTGCAAAAGACTCCAGTACTTCAATAATGAACTTTTCTATAGAGCGATAATGGGAGTGTTGCAGGATCTGAAAATCATTATGGGTCTGCAAAGGAACAAAGTAATATCTCTTCGACAATTCACCGGTAATAAGAGGAAGGTACTTTCGCTCCGTCAGTGCGTACAATCCTTTTCTAAAGACTCCTCTGATCCCATGAAAAAGCTCCTTGATCGCAGAGAACTCCCTGTGGTGTTCATAGTGAGGATATTTAAACTGAAAAATATTGGAGAGTCCATAGTAGAGTGCGGCACTCATGACCATTTTATACTTACTTTGCTTAGCATGCTTGGGTTCAGGCGTAGGAACTTCCTGAAGTTCATTGTAAAAAGATGCTTCTCTAGGAAGCGTACTAAAGCCGTTCACACCGAACTTTTCCAAGGTTACATAGTGAGGTCGTAAGTAGCCCTCTTCAAAAACAAAAACATCTATCCCCTTTTCAAAAGCGATCTTACGTGCAATTCTCTGATAGTATCTACAATCCCCAAAAAGGAATATCTTATCTATCTGCTTCTCTTCAAGAAAATCCGCAATATACTTCGGCCAATTCCGAGGTGTATCTCTATAAGGAATCGTATTGTCACGATAAGAAAAGAACTGATCCCCCATATTAAAACAGATCTTAAAAGTATATGCTCCACGAAGGCGAAAACGTTTATCGAGGCGTTTAAAAAAGCTTCCCATAGGACCTTGCAGCAGTAGTATGTTCTTGCCCTTGATTTCGCCTATGCTATTCACCGAGGAGTACCTTTATAAGCTGTTGAATTTTCCGTGATATAAAATTACGAATATCAATGCTTGTTTTATAAAAAATATCGGTATTATAACGTGTTTTCATTAGCTCAATGTTAGCAAGCGTAACTTCTACTTCACATTCTTTATTACTTAATGGATCAATATACCTAGGATATAATATTAAAGTTGCCGCAACAAGCTCATCCAATGTACGATCTTTTACTCTTCGTTTACAAACTTTTACATCATTTGTTAATCCCCATCCAGCGTAGAAAGGCATTCCATAAGTAAATACAATCTTTCCACGTAAAAGTGATTCAAAACCTACCAAAGAAGTCATAGTGTGCACTTCATCTCCATGTTCAAGAACAGAGTCCAAACTTACATCCGTTATAACATTATCGGCAAAAGATAAAGCTTGTTCTAAAGGGATATTACCTTTTCTATTTCCCACAAGAACATCGGGGTGAGGTTTATAAATAATATAACTATCAGGTCTTTTTTTCCTTACTGCTTGAAGGAGTTCCATGTTGGTCATTCCTCCGGCACCATAAATAATAGATGCATCATCTTCAACCTGTCCGGGGACGATAATAACCTTCTGCCCTTTTTTTAGACCTTCTAAGTAAATTTTGTTATCAGGGTTTATATTGTATTTAGAAAGTTTCTTCTCAACTAAATACATTCGAAGTTTCTTAGCACGGCTACGTAGGTCATCATCAAATGAATATGTATTGAGTAGATATTCAAGATCACTCTCCTGTATCGGGTCAAAGTATATCCCTCGACGATCAAAGACCAAAGAGTATGGTTTTGTCAGATCCGATCCCAGAGAGAGTGAACGGATAAATCCATCTTCTACACGGTAAAGTGAAATATGGTGTGCCCTGGCATATACTTCAACTTCAGAAAATGGTTTTTTACCCCAGATATAGATCTTGCTTTCATGATCAAGTCCGTTAGACTTTGCTTGCTCAAGTGACTGAGAAAAATAACATTTTCCCTCTTTTTCAAAAAAAGGTTTGATATATATTCTTTTCCAGAAAGAAAAGCCAAAAAGAAATAATTTCAATTGATTTTTTTGCACGATATAACCCATTATATTATTTTAGGGTATTCTACCCTTCGTTGCTTTATTATCTCCATGATCGTATCGATAATATCCGAATCTCTCATTTTGTATGGATTATAATAACGTGTATAGAGAATGTATGCTCCTGCAAACAGCTCTTCTACACTCAAGTTCCGATCTCTTCTTTTTAAAATCTTCTCTATCTCTTCACTCTTAACGTTTAACGCTACATTTCCAAGACTCCATCCTGCATAAAATGGTAGACCATACAGCTTTACCCCTTTCCCCAATAATAAAGCTTCAAAACCCATCTGCGATGTTTGTGTATAGACCACATCAAACACTTCGAGCAGGACTATTGGATTGATGTTCTCCGTAATGACCTTGCAGTGTGCTTTAGCGTAGTCTACATCTACATTGGACTCTTTTTTCCCTGCCAGTACATCGGGGTGAACCTTCACATAGACTTCAGCATCAGGATACTCCACTATTGCATCGCGTATCATCGCTTGTGGATCTTGAGATGCCAGTCCATACCGGAGCGATGCATCACCTGCCGTCTGGGCGACGATAAGTACTTTTTTCGTACTGCTTTTCAAATATGCCGGCAGTTCAAGCGGTGCGTTGTTGTATTTGGAGATCTTATGCTCTTTGATAAGCGCTATGGCTCTATCTGCCTGCTGCATCAGTGCACTGTCTGTTGCAAAATCGTAGGTATTTAAGATGTTTTCAAGCTTTGAAGGGGTGGTGGCGTCATAGTATATGCCCATATCATCTTCAACCAAAGAAAAAGAGGGACTCCCCTCTACACCCAAACCGATAGAGCGGATAAAACCATCTTCAAGAAGAATAAAATTACTATGGTATTTTTTTGCTAATGCTATAGCCTTTTGTCCAGACTTTTTACGTCCCCAGCCATAAAAACATATAGGTTCTTTACTTTGAAAAAAAGGAAGGAAACACTTCTTAATCTCTACAAAATTCTTACTACTTTCGATCAACTTTCTTGAAATAGTATAGTTTACGATAGTATCTCCTTCACCTTCTCTACTTTATTCAGAATCAACGACACACACGTTCTGATAACCATGTTATACGTTCTTTATAGTCCATATTCTCGAACAAGGTATCTTCATAAGCAATATAATAGGCTTTTACCTCTTTTAAGATACCATTCGTTAGAAGAGATGAAATATCTTGAATCAAAGCATTATTGACTGCTACATTACGATAGTATTCATCTAATAGAGGTGAAGAAGGAAGGGCTATTGGTCTATCTTTAAAAAAAACATGTGTAGGAATCTCTCTGTCCAATAACTGCGTTTCCATTGCCGATATATCACAAAAAGCTTCCTTAATTGGAATAGTATCATCTTGCGATATATACATCTTATTAGACTTAAAATAATAGTGAAGAGGTTTTCCTATGAATTTTAGATTTACCTCTCTTACACGTACCGTAATGCCTTCATCAATAGCATACCGTATGGACTGATAAAGATAATAGAGATACCGTGGATCCCTATGCCCTAAGTTTGGATGTATTTGTATAACGAGATCATCTAAGTTATTCTCTTTCATATATGAAATCAAAACAAAAAAGTTTTTCCCATCTCTTGAAATACTTGTGTAGTTTTCAACTTCTAACCCACCTTCCCATGTTGGTGCATACAGAATACTTTTTGTATTACTGCTGTAGATATATTTGGCATTTCCAATAAAGGTATTTCCCATTTGAATTAGTTTCCCGTTCTCTATATCACAATTTGAGAATATACCACTTTCCAATAACCTATCTACACCAGCCTTCCCTGCAACGATCACATAATCATAAATTCTCAATATAGGTTTGACTGAAGGCAGTTTATTACTCTCTCCATGTGTAACAAAAATATGTTTCGCCTCCCGATGGGCCACTACTCTACAATTAGACTGAGCATTAAAAAGGTAGAAAACGATACTTTTCTCTAATTTGGGAAAATTACTATAATTTGAAAAGGTTATATAATTTATGTGATATTTACGAAGATCAGCTAGAAAAGTTTTATTTTCTCTATATAGCTTAAAAATAACGGTACAATCAGGGGTAAAAACACCACTCTTATAATAAGAGATCAGCTGAGTGATCGCTCCTTTTATTTTCGTATCTATATAAATGTATTTTTTCATTTAATTTCCAATATTTTATAGATTCTTTTAATATTTTTACCATCTTTTCCACTCATTACAGTAGTATAAAGTTTATCTCCTCTAAATGTCAAACCTTCTAGCTCCCATTTTTTTCCCTCTCTTTTAGCTAAAGATTTTCCAGTATACAGTTGGAATTTTTTTATTAAACTTCCATAAAAATCATAGATAACCAAATATTTTGGAGTTTTGATCTTTTTATCTCCAGATAATGCATATATATATCCATCTTTTACTGCTAATCCTTGAAATGCTTGTTCTTTTTGCTGTTGAACAGAAGAGAGCAAAAAAGTGTATATTGGATAAGGGTACTCCTCTGATAAAACATCTTCCGTTTTATAAATACGTATCATATTATAGTTCTTAACAACAATATATAAACCATTCTCTGAAACCGAAGGCGTATTAAATCCAGAACTAAGCCAAACATCTCTTGTTAAGACCACTCTGCCATTATCAATCTTAAAAAATGCAACACCGTGATTATTTTTTGATGTTGTTATCAAATAATCACTATATTTTCCTTTTAAAATACTCAAGTCTTGTCCATGAGAAGAATAATTAATAATCAATTGTTTTTCTTTCTCTCCTTTCTTATTTAAAAAAGAGAGAATAATCTCTTTATCATTATTCGTTTGAGAGATAATCCAACTATTATAATAGGACGTGATTCCCTGTACTACATGCCCTGATTTATATGTGTTATGTAACTTTACTTTTGCATATAACTTATTTTTTTGTATAAAATCAATAGCCTTAATCTCAGTTAAGCCCATAAGTATGATAATAATAATTTTATACATTCTATAACTGTTCTACCGTTTTAATTAAATTTTTCTTAAATTCATCATGTATAGATAACGCTTTATCAAACAGTATATTTACTATATATTCTCTACTTTCTTTTAGTGGATCCTGCAAATGTAGCAATTGCAATAAATCAATAAGTTCTTGATACTCAGTCCAATAATAGAGAGAGTCCTGAATTATATCAGGGATAAGAGAATGTCGTTCTTCTTCATCTTCAATATATACCAATACAGGCGTACCATAAGTTAAAAGATATGGTATGAAATTTTTATTATCCGTTATAATCAATGAAACTTTAAAGGCAAACTCATCAACTATCTTTTTTGTAGTAACAGGAATAATTTTATTACCTATACCCGAGATAGTTGTGATACTCTCTAAATTTTGATATATATCTTTTTTTTCCTCTGGAAGATATATATAACTCTTAAGATTTTGTTCTACATTCGCAAAATATATTTTTTCTAAAATTGCGTTTTTAGGCTCTACTAATACAAGAGAAGTATTTTGTTCTTTTGCTGTATATAAAATATTCTCTTTTATCTGAGGTTTCCCAATAGACTTAAGTTTTAAATGCCCAATATTTTTAATAGATTCTTTAAATCGTGTTATTGCATACTCCCCTCCAGCCCAAAACTCATCATATGCTCTATATGATTTATTGTAATTACTTAACCAATCAGAATTTTTTGTACCAATAAAAATATGTTTTAAATGATTAAATCTAAGAAGATGAATATTTCTTGCTAAGTTTGAGGTATATAGCACTACTTTCAAATCTGGCTGAGCATTGACTACAGTTTCAACATCAACAGGTGTTTTTGCATAACATATTTGCAGTTTTGGAAACTGTTTTGTAAGTTGGGTAAAACTTTTTTCATCTCTTACCAAAATAGAAAAGTCAATACCGCTTTTTACGATTTCACTCAACCAGAAATTGACATGATTGACTGTTAGTTTTGGATCGGCAGTATGTAACATAACCCTATTATTACTATTTTTCTTCAATCTTCTGATATCAACATCTGCCATCTTCAATCCTCTTCAATTGTTCTATAAACTCATCATTTAATGTTTCATCTCTTCCCAATATATACTCCATAGCCTCTTCTCTTTTTTCAGCCAAGTAGTCATTGCCATTTACAATCACTTCTTCAATTTTATCCATAAGCTCTTCAATAGACGAAAAGACATAGGTATAATCTTCATAACTCATACTACTCTGAGAAAGTTTGATATCTTTCTCTTTTGGCATATATACAAAAATAGGCGTATTGGCTGCCAAAGACTCCGAAATTACCGCCGAAATATCACAAATGAAAACATTGGATATTTTAATTATCTCTTCTACTGGCATAGTTTTATCGTACAAATTATAGTCTACGCCTGAATTGGATAAAAGAGCATTCAGTTTTGCATTTGTTTTTAATAGTTTTGTATCTCTTCTTCCTACCCATGGATGAAGTTTAATACCGATTGTGTCAAAAATATTTTTATCTTTTATCTCTTCAAAAAACTTATCTATCAAATAGACTGATGTATAGTCTTGTTCTTCATATACCCCTTCCCATGTAGACAAATAAAGGAGATTTAAATTACCGTTAAATCTCTCTTGCCAAGGAGTTTGAGAGATTAGAAGTGTTTCTTTCAGGTTTGGCCTTCCGACTTTTACCTGTTTTAACCCACTAAAATCAAATCCTGCATTCCTGAAACGATCGATATGTGCTTCTCCGGCTACCCAGTTTTCATCATAGACCCTAAAGTATTTATGGGCACTGGCTGTTTTGTCACTGTCTCCATGTCCTATAAATATATGCTTTATTTCATTAAACTTTAAAAGGTGAAGATTGTTTCCAGTATTTGAAGGGTAAAAACATGCTTTTAAAAAAAGCATCTTCTCAATGTATCTTTCAACCTCTTTATCCCCTTTGGCATAAAGAAGAGTAAGTTGAGGATACTTCTTTTTTACAAGTTCAAAAAGTTCATTGTTACGAACCATCACAACAAACTTAATTTCAGCATTTATAAAATGTGGAATCCAAAGATCTAAATGGCTTAAACCTGAAGCATTTTCTCCAGTATGTAATAAATGTGTATACTTAAAAAATGGATTAAACTGATAATTAGCAGTAGACTTCCCTTTAGTTGAAGTATTTGAAGACCTATCTACACTACCTAATCGTTTCTTCCACATATCTTTAAAAAAAAGTACCGGATCCTTTTGAAGTTTAGACCATTTACTCATCTACTAAACCTTTTGTATCTTAACATCAATGATCTGCCCAGTTAAACGACTCAATAAAGCATTTAATGATGCATATGCCACATCTTTCGCATCCAAGAGTGTAGAAGGATCCTCTTTCCCAAAATTACTTGTTCTCATAGGAGTTGCTGTACGCTCAGGATTGATACAGTTAATCCTTACATCTTTACTTAACCACTCTTCCGCTAAAGCTTGCGTTAAATTCACGATTGCTGCTTTAGATGAACTATAGAGTGCATAGTTCCCTCTACCTCTTGTATATGAACTGGAAGTAAAGTTCAATAGTTGTCCTGATGTTTTTTCCAAATACTGAATTGATTCTTTTGCTACATTGACAGCACCAAGATAATTAACGTTAATTATATCCAATACCTTCTCATATGAGATATTCTGTAAAGGCTCTTTAATCAAGATCGAAGCAGTATTAACAACAAAATCGATCTTTCCTTCTTTATCATACACATATGCTAGATCACGCTTAATGTCAGATATAGAAGAGACATCCGTATTTGTTTCGCTTCTACTAAATGTATAGACCTTTGCATTATTTGCTTGTGCAATCTCTGCAATCTCTTTACCAATACCATATGAACCACCAAAAACAACAAGTACTTTTTGGTAAAGTAACTTTGCATAATACTCAGAAGAGTATTTTTGTGTTAACTGGGTTGTTTTCAACTGAAAAAGTTTATCAGCCATAAAGATATCTTGTGCATGCGTAATCTTTATATTTTTCATACTTCCATCAACAACATATATCTCTTCATGTGGTAAATATTTCTTTACAACACCACAATCATCCGTCGGTTTAAAACTACTATCTTCACTTGCCAACGCATATGCTTTTTTGATCGTTTCGAGCCTAAAACATTGTGGGGTCTGTCCCTGCATCATTTTTGCTCTTTCCGGTATATTTTTAATAATCTTCTTATCAACCTCGATAATCGTATCTGTTGCCGGGATTGCAACATCAACTGCATTATAATGCTGCAATGCCTCAACACATTTTTCTATAATACGCGTATCTACAAAAGGACGAACCGCATCGTGAAAAATCATATTGAGATTTTTTTCTTCTAAACTATAGGCTTCAATAGCACTGAGAGATGAATCTTTTCTCTCTTCACCCCCAGAAAGGATCTTTTTTACTTTAGCAAAATTATTATCATTTACGATCTCTTCGATCTTCCATATCCAATCTGGATGTATAACAATACATATCTCATCGATCAATGCATGTTGTTCAAAAACTTCGATCGTATGCTCTATAATACTCTTTCCGGCTAGTTTGGCAAACTGTTTTGGAATCTCAAGACCGAACCTACTTCCTGTCCCACCTGCTAAAATAATACCTATATTTCTCATATTAAATTCGTCCTTTATATTTAATCTTGATGATTATGGATAATACCGATGATCGTACTTACAATACTATAGATAAATAACAATACAACCAATATGGTAAACACATCCCATAGTTTATTAGGATATGTATAATCGTCTGCTAACGTCGGTTTGGCGACTACAATAAGATGCTTTGCTTTTTGTGCTACCTCTATCTTAACCTCTTCCTGGTTGATGAGGGTTTGGCGGTAGACCTCTTTGGCAAACTCCATGTCACTTTTAAGTAATTGGAACTCAAAAACATTCGCATTAAGCTCTTTACCTTGCTTTGTCCCTGAAAGTTGTTTTTTTACCCTTGCAATGGAAGCACGGATGTTTCGGATGTTCTCTTTAAGCATCTTGACTTCACGACTGTTCGGATTGAAGGTTTTCAGCTTGGTAGCATACTCCACCTCACTCTTGACAAGCTCTGTTTCAAGTTCCGTTAGAATAGTGATCTTTCGTTCTACATCAAGTGACGGATCAATGGTATGATGGCTGTTTTGATAATCTATAAGCTTTTTGATAGCTTCTACAAAAAGCTTTCTCTTCTCTTGACGCTGCTTCTCAATAAAGCGTAATGCGATCTGTGCATTCTCTTTTGCAAATTGATTAATGATCTCTTCGGATCTTTTAATAATACTTTGCAGTATCGATTGCGCAATCTTAGGATCAGTATGTACAAATGTCAATTCCAATGTACCTGACGGGTCATCATAAACAACATGTAGATCTTGATTATATTTCTCTATAATATGCTGTTTATTGGCACGAAAATATGGGATATTTGAATCAGGATAAAGACGTTGTGCAAAATCAAGTTCATCTGATATATAGTGTTTTGTCAGATCGAATCTACTATCAATATAGGAGAACATCTCATTTGATCTGATATAAAGCTCCAAAACTTTCGAATCCTGCATAGTACTACTACCCTGCCCTAAAAGCATCTCACTTAAGTTAACAGTCTGCTTCTTAGAGAGATCTTTTAAAAGCGTAATACTCTTAGACTCATAACGCTCGGACTCTATTGTGACAATATATGTTACTGCTAAAAGAAAAAGCGTAACGAAGAGTATACGCAGTAGCCATTTTACTTTTGTCATTCTCTTATTTTCCCTTTTTATTGATGTCATTATAGCGGCTTATCGCTTCATCAATGTTGTCATAATAGTAGAGTTGACCATCATGTATAAGCAAGCCCGTTTGACACATTTGTTGAAGTGTTTTCATCTCATGACTTACCAAAATAACATGGCAATTCTCTATTTTTTTCAATAGCACATCTTTGGCTTTTTTCTTAAAACGCGCATCTCCGACCGAAAGCGTCTCATCGATGATCATGTAATCAAAGTCAAATGCCAGACTCAGACCGAATCCAAGTCTTCCTTTCATTCCCGAAGAGTAGGTTTTGATAGGCATATCGAAGTAATCACCCAATTCTGAGAACTCTTTAACGTAAGCGATCACCTCTCTTGTCTCATCTTTACTTAAACCATACAGATTACAGACGAACTTTACATTTTGCGCACCGGTCATATTACCTACAAATCCACCACCTAATCCAAGTGGCCATGAGAATGTATTATTGGAATGTATCGTACCTTGATTAGGAAATTCTATTTTTCCAAGCATACGCATTAGAGTGGATTTCCCTGCACCGTTCCTTCCAAGAATGCCGATGTTTCCATCGGGAAGTGTCATTGTTACGTCTTTAAGAATATACTTCTTCCCTGCATTCGTTCGAAAATACTTGGTTACATTTGTTAGTTCTATCATTGTGAGATAATCCTTTTTTCAAGACGACGATAGAGCCAAAGACCTATAAATAAAGGTATAACCGTCCACATCAGTATATAACGATAATCTACAAAACGATCATCCAACCCTACAATATAGGCACCATGTATCATCTCCATAAAGTGCACTAAAGGATTATAAAGAAGAGCATCCTGTGCTGCAGAAGGAAGTGAAATAAGGGGAAAAAAAACCGCTGAAAAAATAAGCAATGCAAAAGATATAATACCAATAAACTTTCCAACACTGACAAAAAACGTATTGCCCACAGCAACTACAAGTCCTACCCCTAAAGAGAAAAGAACAAGCCATATATATCCTGCAAATAACATAAGTGGATTCTCTGGAAGTAAGTTATCCTGTTCAGTAATAAAGCCGACGGCAAGAAAGATCACAATAATGATAGAGGAGAGGAACATCTCAACAAGTACACGTGAAAAGATCGTATCTATCGGTTTTACCTGCTTATAGGCAAAAAGCCCCCTATTTGCTTGAAATGCACCTTTTGATGCATTCAATATATGTTTAAAAAGGTTGAAAGCAATAAACCCTGAAGCCATAAATACGGCCAAATTATAGTGTGTGGCCATTGATTTACCTGTATGGTTCATAATAGCAACACGTATTGCAACAAAGATAAATATTTGTAAGAAAGGTTCAAAAAAAGTCCAGAAAAGTCCCGATTTACCTACACTGATACGCATATCTAACTCACGAAGAAAAAGTGCTTTTATCACAGCAGTAAAAATATGTAGGGGCTTCCTTGCAACCATACGCTTTCTTACTCCGAAAGATATTTCAACGTTACGAAAGGAGAAGCGATCGCCGTAAATGTCTTAAATGGTGACGTATAATTATCTGATTCAACTCTGAACTTTTTCCATTTATCAGGTTTAACATAAACGATATCGTTGGGCCTAAGCATAAGACTTGCATAGTTCATCGCATCAAAATTTGTAAGATCCACTTTACGCATACGCATACCGTTCTCTTTGGGTGAGATTATCACAATGCTATTGCGAACAGCTGCATCTGTTAATCCGCCAGAAAATGCTATTGCTTCAAACAATGTCATTTTCTCTTTATCGATCCTTATCACACCTTGTTTATAAACTTCCCCCAATACATAGATACGCTTATTCATGATCTCCACATATACAGAAGGATTAGTTAACTCTTTTTTATAAAGTGCTTCTATCTTATCCGAAGCTTCCGTTTGTGTCAGTCCGGCAACTTTTACTTTACCTATAAGAGGAAGTTTAATATATCCTGCGGCATTTACTAAAATACCATCTGGATTAATATCTTCACCTAACTTTCCAGAACCGTTCTCTGCCGATATTTGCCCCGGATCTTTATAAAGAATAACTTTAAGTCTATCTTGGGGAAGTATCTTATATTCAATACTAGCTGCTGTAACTTTTTGCTCTTCGATTGTATGATGGGTTTGCACAAGTTCATAATTTGATCTATCTGTACATCCGCTTATCACTGCCACTACAATAAAAAAAAGTATCAATTTTAAATAATATATCATATGTGCTATCTATTCCAATCAGAATCTCTATTTAAGATTTTTGTATAGTAATAATTATAGCTAAAATTCATTATAGGTTTGTAAACAGTACACATAGAATTTAGGCTAAGTACCCTATAATAAACAAAAAAGGCTTTTTATCACATGAAACTAGTAGTCGCCATTACCGGTGCGAGCGGGGTTGTTTTGGGTCAGAAGTTCGTTGACTATCTTCCCGAAGATGTTGAAGCGCATGTGGTCGTCTCCGATAATGCTTTGACCGTCGAGCACTTTGAGAATAAGCGGGTCACACTCCACAATGCACAGAATATCGCCGCTTCTATCTCCAGCGGATCGTTCAGGGTCGATGCGACTGCCATCATCCCCTGCTCTATGAACACGCTTGCAAAGATCGCCTGCGGTATCAGTGACAACCTCCCTACCCGTGTTGCCGCCGTAGCGCTCAAAGAGCAAAAAAAGCTCCTGCTCGCTCCAAGAGAGCTCCCTTTCTCCGCCATTGCGCTGGAGAATATGCATAAACTCGCCTCCTTGGGTGTCATCATCGCCCCTCCTGTCATGGGCTACTATGCTAAGCATCAGTCTCTTGAGGAGATGGAGAGGTTCATCATCGGGAAGTGGTATGACGTGTTGGGTATTCCCAACGATCTGTATAATCGATGGAAATAAATGAATAATTAATAATGAATAATGAATAGTTTTGGTATGCTTTTCTATCGAAAAGCTTTTATTTGTTATGAGGGAACAATGACTATCTACACATCTAATAGAAGCATTGCACAGCAATGCCTACCGACATCATTCACCATTCATCATTCATCATTCATCATTGCAGATCTCGCAGGAGCACACCTGTGAGATCTGCCATTTACCCCGGAACCTTCGACCCCATTACCAATGGTCACCTCGATATCATAAAACGTGCATGTAAGATGTTCGATCGTATTATTGTCGCTGTTGCGGCGTCGGAAGCGAAAAAACCGATGTTCACACTTGAACAGCGGATTCAGATGGTACAAGCGGCAACCACCGATCTGCCTAAAATAGAGGTGGTGGGATTCGATAAACTTCTCGTTGATCTTAGTGATGACCTGCAAGCCAATATTGTCGTTAGAGGATTACGCGCGGTCAGTGATTTTGAGTATGAACTTCAAATGGGCTATGCCAATGCTTCATTGAAACCTGAGCTTGAGACCATCTACCTGATGCCAAACCTCAATCATGCCTTTGTCAGCTCCTCGGTCGTACGGGCCATTTTAGCCTATGAGGGCAAGGTTGAACATCTGCTTCACCCTGAAGTCTATCGTATCGTTCGGGAGATCAGAGACTGATGTATGTACTCTTTGAAGGAATAGACACGTGCGGGAAGAGTACACAGATCGCTCTACTACAAGAGAAATACCCCAACATCATTACGACCAAAGAGCCCGGAGGCACACCCTTTGGTGTGAAAGCCAGAGAGATACTGCTTGAAGATTCACTCTACTCCAAACGTGCCGAGCTGCTGCTCTTTCTGGCTGACCGAGCCGAACACTACAAACGTGTGGTCGAACCCAACCAAGACAAAATGCTTATTTCCGATAGAGGGTTCATCTCCGGTATCGGATATGCCCTTGCCAACGGTGACTTTGACTTTGAAGAACTCGTTGCACTCAACCGTTTTGCTCTGTACGGACACTTCCCCGATAAGATCATTCTCTTCTTGACCAATATGAAAACCCTCCAAGAGCGTACATCACAAAAGATGCTTGACGGTATAGAACTGCGTGGCTTAGAATATCTCTTAGAGGTTCAGGAGCATATGAAAGCCTCTATTCTCAAACTGAACATACCGCACCTCTTTATCGATGCGACACAAAGCATTGAAACGATACAAAAGCAGATCGTCCACGACTTGAACTTATAACATAATACGGCAATAAAATAATCATAAATGAGTAGATTTTTTAGATTTTGTAGTGATAGAAAAGCCCCTGCCTTATAGGCAGAGGCTTAGGGGAAAGATCAGGAGATGTTAACGATGATCTCACCGTTTTGGACATCGAACTCGACCTTGCTTCCTTCGACGACCTTGTCTTCAAGGATAAGCTCGGCAAGTCTGTCCTCGACCACTTCGTAAAGTGCTCTTTTAAGCGGTCTTGCACCGTAGACCGGGTCGAACCCTGCTTCGGCGATATAGGCTTTGGCAGCCGGTGTGAGTGTGATAGTAATATCACGCTCAGCCAATTTCTTCTGAATACCTCTAAAGAGGATATCGACAATGTTGGTGATCGCATCCAGATCGAGCGGATTAAAGATCACGATATCGTCAAGACGGTTGAGGAACTCCGGTTTGAAGTGGAGTTTCAACTCGTCGTTTACCGCTTTTCTTCTGTCTTCAGGGTCTTTGAACTCCATGATCTTATCTGACGCGATGTTAGACGTCATGATGATAATGGTGTTCTTAAAGTCTACCGTTACACCCTTGTTGTCAGTCAAACGCCCATCATCAAGCACTTGCAAGAGCGTGTTGAATACATCAGGGTGTGCTTTTTCGATCTCATCGAAAAGGACAACTGAATACGGTTTACGTCTTACTGCTTCGGTAAGTTGTCCACCCTCTTCATATCCGACATATCCCGGAGGCGCACCGACAAGTCTACTTGCCGCGTGTTTCTCCATGTACTCACTCATATCGATACGAATGAGTGATTTCTCAGAGTCAAAGAGAAACTTCGCCAATGTTTTGGCAACCTGTGTCTTACCGACACCTGTAGGTCCAAGGAACATAAAGCTTCCGATCGGTCTGTTGGTATCGCTAAGCCCTGCTTTGTTACGTTTGATCGCACGTGCAACGGCTTTAAGCGCTTCTTCCTGACCGACAACCTCTTCTTTGAGCACATCCTCGATATGAAGGATCTTCTCTTTTTCACTCTGAAGCATTTTGTTCACAGGAATACCTGTCCAACGGCTGATAATACTTGCGATCATCTCTTCATCGACCGAGTTCTTCAGTAGTGTTCCCTCTTTCATCATCGCAGCCCACTTCTCTTCGAGTGCTTTGAGCTCCGCTTGTTTTGCAGGGATCTGACCATACTCGATCTCAGCGGCTTTGTTGAAGTCACCTTCACGTTTGACCATTTCAGCCTGATGCTTGAGCGACTCTATCTCAGATTTGATCTTCGCGATCTCTGAGAATACCGCCTTCTCATTCTCAAACTGGTTCTGTAATCTGACACGGCGCTCTTCAAGGTCTGCAAGCTCTTTTTCGATCTCTTGCAATCTTGCCGCATTCTTCTCGCTCTCTTCCATCTTGAGTGCTTCTTTCTCTACCTGTAGTGTAGAGATCTCACGTTTGACACGTGCAAGCTCGGTCGGCTCACTCTCGATCTGCATTTTCAATTCCGCAGCAGCTTCATCGATAAGGTCGATCGCCTTATCCGGCAAGAATCTATCCGTAATGTAACGGTCTGAGAGTTTCGCTGCCGCTACCAATGCACCGTCTGTAATGACCACGTTATGGTGTGTCTCAAGACGCTCTTTGATCCCTCTGAGGATCTGCAACGCTTCGTTAATGCTAGGTTCATCGACCTTGACCGGCTGGAAACGTCTTTGTAGTGCAGCATCTTTCTCGAAGTACTTTCTGTACTCTTTAAGTGTTGTCGCACCAATGGTATGCAACTCACCTCTTGCGAGTGCCGGCTTAAGGATATTCGCCGCATCCATACTTCCTTCACTTGCACCCGCACCGACAATGGTATGGATCTCATCGATAAAGAGGATGATGTTGCTTGCCTCTTTTACTTCATCGACAACCGCTTTGAGTCTATCCTCGAACTCTCCACGATACTTCGCACCTGCGATCAGACGGCTCATATCAAGAGAGATGACTCTCATATGTTGAAGACTCAACGGTACCTCTTTATTGACGATACGCTGTGCAAGACCTTCAACGATAGCTGTCTTACCGGTTCCCGGCTCACCAATGAGGATCGGGTTGTTCTTGGTCTTACGGATAAGGATCTGCATTACACGCTGTACCTCTTCGTCACGACCGATGACCGGATCGAGCTCACCGTCAAGTGCTTTTTGTGTAAGGTCTACACCATACTGTGCCAATGCTTCAAGCGTCTCATCCGCACTTTGAGAGTCGATGGTCTTACCACCTCTGATACTCTCAAGTGTCTTTTTGAATTCGGTAATATCGACATATTTACCGATGACATCCTTAATGAACGGCTCATTGATGTTCGCAACAAGCCATGTATCTACCGCTAGGTACTGGTCACCGTTGGCGGTCATCACACCTTCGGCATTCTGTAGTGAACGTACAAGGTTCTGACCGAGTTTAATATTCTCTTTGGTGACCGTAGAGACTGACGGCAGTTTATTCGCGACACTCTTGGCTTCCAACTCGATGGCGGCCTTGTCGACATTCATCTTGTTCAGGGCTTGGTGTAAAATAGAGTTACTGTTTGTCAATAGTGCCCAGATAAGATGGATAGGTTCTACTTCCTGGTTTTTATTATGCAGTGCAAGGGAGATCCCCGATTCGATCGTCTCTTGCATCTGGTTGGTTAATTTTTCTAAGATACTCATAGTGGTTTCCTTCTTTTGGATTTGGCGTATTATACCAAGTTTAGTCACTTCTTGTCAAGTTTATTTAGTAAATTTATTTAAATTTCTTAAAAAAACCTGAAAACCCTATTTTTACAGCTATTTTTATTATATCACAGATCAAAATGGAGAGGTGTAGGGAATTTCTGAAGAGAAGTAGGTAAAAGTTAAAATGGTGAATATAGGGTTTGGGGGTATACCTCTGAGATCAGAGGTACATGAATTGCGAAAGGAAGATGATCGTAATGACAAAGGCAAATGGTAGAACGTGGCTTTTAAAGACGAAAGGTTGGATCTTGAAATAGACTTGCAATCCGCCGCGAAGTCCGAGCCAAATACCAAGAAAGGCTTTGATCCCAAGCAGTGTCTGGAACCATGTCAGACCATCGGGACCTATCGGACCGTAGACTTGTGAAATGAGGTAGAGTCCCGTTACCACGGCTACAATAAGGCTTGGCGGTACCACCTTGCGTACATACTTCATGAACGACTCACGGATCTTCGCATGCTCCTCTTCACTGAACGAGCGTTTGATCTTGGTTAAAAAGAGGTTGTCGGTAATGAGAAAACCGCCGTAGATAAAAGCGGCAAAGAGGTGAATGGTCTTTACAATGATAAATGTCATCTATCGTATCCTTTGAACTGTTTTTTGGTGGGATTATAATGTAAGCAAAGCAAGAAGTATTTGATATGACTCAAGAAAAGGTACTTTAAACAAGAAAAGTCTCTACACCTCTTCGTGTAGAAACTTCTGAGAGAAGAATCTCTCGATCACCTCTCTCATCTCTTTGGGATCTTCCATGCGATTGATGGTATCTCGGAACGCCGATGCTCCTTGATAGCCCGCTTTTGAGTAGGAGTGCAGGTTCTTTCTGAACATGATCGCACCATACTTGTCATAGTAAGCGACCATCTGATCGAAATGCTCAAGTACCACCTCTTTGACAAGCTGGGAACTTACTTCATTCATCCCCTCTTTGATCTGACGGAATATCCAAGGCTTACCTACCGCTGCACGTCCTATCATGATGCCGTCGGCACCTGTGTACTCCAGTACCCATTTTGCCTTTTGCGGCGAGTCGATATCACCATTGGCGATAACGGGGATGGAGACACTCTCTTTGATCTGTTTGATCGCATCGTAATCGACGGGAGCTTTATAGCGCCCTGCCCGAGTACGTCCATGTACGGCAATGAAGTCGGCACCGGCTGCCTCAGCAACCTTGGCGATCTCGATATGGTTCTTCTCGTTAAAGCCTAAACGCATCTTGACACTGGTATACTCTTTAGCAGAGTATTTTTTAATGGTCTCGATGACCTTTCCCATCTGAGGAAGGTCTGTCAGAAGTGAGGAGCCTTGTAGGTTATTGACCACTTTGGGAGCGGGACATCCGCAGTTAAGATCGATGCAGCTAACCCCCTCTTTAGCATTGATGATCTCTACAGCTTGGCGTATCACCTCCAAATCACTACCCGCGATCTGGATACTGTAAGGGTCTTCACTTTTGGCTTTCTCCAGCATGCGATGGGTCTTTTTACTCTTATGCACCAAGGCATTGGAGCTGATCATCTCTGAGACGGTCAGGTCAACCCCGAACTTCTTGACAACGGAACGAAAAGGGAGATCCGTATAGCCCGCAAGAGGGGCTAACGCATAAAGGGGGGTTGAAAAATCTATCTTCGACATACTTTAGATGTTCTTACAGATCGACTCAGCATCGATCAAGTCTTCCAGTTTGAAACCTTTGTTCTGCTTTTTCAACTCGAACAACGCTCTATATTTCATGAACTCATGCTCTTCCTGCTCATCAAGATAGTTCGCGATCTCATCAAGAAGCTCATATTCAAAAAGAAGATAGAGATAGGCATTTTGTGCCTTAGGGTTCTCTTTTTGGTAACGTTTAAAGAGTGCAAGGTTCTGATCCGGTGAGAATATCTTTTTTGAGATCTTCGCTACTTTCACAAAATCCGCACACTTTAACTTCAGAGCACTGATGAACTCATCGAGTATCTCGGCGGTCAATCCCATGTGGTCTTCATCTTCGGCAGCTCGCTTCAACATAACAAAGAAGTTCTTCACATCAAAGACCTTCGCGTATTTACGTGCTTTAATGAAGTTCTCTCTTTGTGCAAAGATAGAAAGTGCCTGCTCTCTTACCATCTCTGAGTAGTCCGATGAGGATTTCATGACCTCTTCGACAAAATCACTGTCATGGTTTAGACGGTTCAAACGGTTTTGGATCAAGTGAGGGTTCCCCTCATTGAAGACCTTAAGAAGCTTATGCTCTTTCAGATCGACATACTCACCGTTCTTGATCTTGTTGAGGATATTGACGATCTTTGTCAGACGGTCGCTCAACCCTTCCACACCATCCACTACAGTCAGGTTCGACTTGCTTAGGATCACGGCGGAACTCTTGATCTTCTCTACCATGTACTTCTGCTCTTTTGGCTCATTGACAAGTGACCAGTAGAGCGCATCTTCCAATGTATCGGCATCTTTATACCACTTCTTGCTCTTGAAGTAGTTCTTCATACCATAATAAAAGATATGGATCGAAGAGAAGATAAATAGAAGGAACATCGGCAGCACTACCCAGACTGCTACAGGAAAATCCAAGTTAACCCCCATGACCTCTATCATAAAGTTATTGGGGTTTACCATATGCGTGACCGCACCTATGATCCCCATCAGTGTTAATGCCGCAAAAATATACAAACCGAGTTTCATCGACTTCCTCCTTTTAGATATAGAGCAATCCGCTACTGCTCTTTTTCATTGATCTCCCTACAGGTAATACAGAAACGTGCGAAGTTCTTGACCTCAAGCCTCGCTTTACCGATAGGCTCTTCACACATTTCGCATATCCCGTAAGTACCGTTCTTTATTTTATCTAAAGCTAGGTCAATTTCTGCTAATTCTTTACGTTGTTGCTCCAAAATCGCACTGTCTACCATGCTTCCAGCCGATGCGGCAGCATAATCACCCTCGTCGTTCAGCTCCAACGAGCGCATCCCCTCCAACTCTGATGTCGTTCCGCTCAAGTTCTTTTCGATGCGGGCACGTCTTTCTAAAAGTTTTACTTTGAATTCTTCCATTTCCTCTTTTGTCAACATTCGTTCTATCCTACTATTTATGATATGGGTGGTTGTGATTGATCGTCAACCCTCTAAAGATCTGCTCAAGCGCAACCACTTTCACTAACTTATGTGAAAGCGTTATTTTACCAAATGATATGGCTTTATTACATTTAGTTAAAAATTCCTTGCTAAAGCCGTATGCACCGCCTATATAGAGGTTGACCGTCATATTATCCTTAAGCAATTTCGCGAACTCGAAGCTATCGACCTCTTTGGAAGAGGGATCGAGCGCGATATTGTAACCGCTGGAGAGATGCTTCTCCATCGCTTTGGTGTAGGCATCTTGTGCCGCTTGAGGTGAGATATCCTGTGCTTTGGCGATCTCTTTATCGAAAAGCTCGATCACTTCCACTTTTGCAAAGGGTTTGGCGATCTTTCGATAGTGCTCTACCAGTGGGGCATAGAGCTGATCCTTCCCCTTTTTATCGATAATGATTAGATTGATCTTCATATCACCCCTTTTTTCAATTTCGGTATTGTACCAAGAAAGCATTTTAAAGTTATAATAGTACAAAAAGTAAGCAGGGAACATGAGCGAAGAGACACATGTGGGTATCTATCCGTTGCCTTATGAGGTCGTAAAGGACAGGGCGTTTCTCGAGGAACATATCTACCCGAATATGCAAAGGAACTACTACTGGAGCGATGACTTCTCCCCACACTATTACATCGCACAGGCACAGGCGGGGTTCATTGCGATCACTGACACCTTTGACGATCAGGAGCTGTTGCTTCCGGAGATCCAGTTCTCCTATGCGCTCTTGGACTTCAACGACCTGCATATCAGCCGTCATGTCAAGCGGCTCTTACGAAAAAGAGAAGTGCAACTGCACATTAGTTCCGACATCGTTCCCGTAGCCAAAGCGATACAACGCTACCACAAACGATGCTGGCTGAGCGACCGATACTTACAGACGCTCTTGGCAACACAGGCGTTTGATGAGAACTTCCAGCTTATCGCACCTTCCATACGGGATAACGGCAAAGAGGTCGCCGGTGAGATCGGCTACATCATCGGGAATACCTATACCAGTTTAAGCGGTTTCAGCAGTCGGGATCGATACTATCGTAACTACGGAACGGCCCAGCTGGTACTTTTGGGAGAGTACCTTCATGCAAACGGTTTTACATTTTGGAATCTTGGACAAAGCTATATGCCCTACAAGTTCGATTTGGGAGCTAAACAGTACGACAGAAGTCACTTTTTGAAACTTTGGTATGATAACATCTAATATATTGATGTTTTTTATCACTATTGGTATATATATCAAAAAGATTATGATAGCGTCAGATAATTCTATGAGGAAGAGAGAGTACCCGTGAAACCGAAGTTAAAAGAGCTGCTTTTTGTATCGTTTACTATTGAGCACTACCACCCGTTCGCTACACAAAAGCTTATTTTGAACGCACTCTTATTCATCATTGCACTTATTGCATTGATATTGATCCCTATGAACTATTTTTTAACCCATACCCCTTCTCTCATATTTGTAGATATCATCCTCTTTACTCTCTCACTCTATGCACTCTATCAATTACGTCAAAAGGGGAACTATCATCTTGCTGCATGGATAGGAAGTACAATGCTCTTTGGTGTCTTTATGATACTGATCCATCTCTATCAGGGAAAGGACTTCTCACTTGTGTAGACCTATTTCTTTGTTCCTTTTGCAATCATTACCCTTGGTGCATTTCAGGGATTTATTCTCTCTCTGATCTATCTTTTTGTCATTTTTATCGAAAGCTATCTTGGGATCGGTATATGGCTTGAGGGAGGCTGGAACATGATCAGCTTCGTACGCTTCTCCTTGGCGCATATCGCAATGCTCTATGTTATGTACACTATCGTCGTGAGTAACGAAAAGGCCAATGAGAAGATCGAGATACTCAGAGCTCAGGAGAGAGCACAGATGAAACTACTTGAAGAGTTAAGTATTATAGACCCGCTAACCTTGCTCTATAACCGCCGATTTCTTGAAAAAGTTTTTCCAAAAGAGTTGGAAAGAGCCAAAGCCTTAGGTGCGAACCTTGCCTATATCCTACTCGATATAGACCACTTCAAACCTTTTAACGATACCTATGGACACCATCAGGGAGACTTGGCGCTTAAAAAGATAGCCAGCCTTCTTAAAGCGACATTCCCTTATAGTTTTCGCATCGGTGGGGGATGAATTTGCCGCTTTGTCACTGATAACGGATGAGTATGATACGTTAGATCAGAAACTAGAAACGTTACGGCGATCCGTGGCCGCCCTTAAATTGAAAAAAGAGGATGGTACGTCCATAGCCTCCTGTCTTAGCTGTTCTATCGGCGTGCATATCGTCAATGAGAGCGATATAAGCCTTGAAACGGTCTATCAGCTTACCGATCAGGCACTCTACAGCGCAAAGACACAAGGAAGGAACACGATCGTTTATCTATAAGCTAAGAGAGACTATATTATAATCCGTATTAATTTTTAAAGTGAGTCGAACTATGAAACAGATCCTCTTTGTCTGCCTTGGAAATATTTGTAGAAGCCCGCTTGCCGAAGGTATTGCAAAGCGTATTGCACAAGAGAAAGTACTCCCGCTAAGGGTTGAGTCCGCTGGGACGAGCAGTTGGCATGAGGGGGAGCCTCCCTGCAAGAACTCCATCGAGATTGCAGCGAAGAAAGGCGTGGATATCAGTACACAACGCTCCCGCCCCGTTTCACAGCACGATAAACATACGTTTGACTATATTGTTGCCATGGATACGCAGAACAAGAACGACCTTGAATCCAAAGGCTTTCAGAATGTCTATCTGTTAGGTGATTTCGGAGGCTTTGAAGGAAGCGATGTCCCCGACCCCTACTACTTCAGAGGAATCGAAGGTTTTGAAAAGGTCTATACCATGATAGAGACCGCGTTATATGATCTATTGGAAAAGGTAGAGAACGATACGATCTGAGTATATCTTTATTGACTACATACTTCAGGGGCATTCTGACAGAGAATATTTAAGTTATCTTTTGCATCACCTACTCCCTCAGATCGTGCTTCATTCCATAAACGGTAGCTCTGAGAGAGATTCTGATCCACCCCTTCACCATAGTAGTACAGAACTCCTAAGTTCAATTTTGCAAGCGCTACACCATCTTTGACTGCCTCTTGAAAATATTGTGCGGCTTTTTGACTATCTTTCTCTACACCGTTCCCATTCATATAGATGACACCCAGCTCATATTGTGCAGGAGCATAACCTTTCTTGGCGGACTTTTCAAAAAATGCCAACGCTTTATCGATATTTTTCTCAACTCCTATACCGTTACCATACATGATCCCTAAATTATACGATGCTTCCGTAATTCCAGACGCAGCAGCATCCTGAAAAAAAGTAAAAGCTTTATGTGTATCTTTTTTGACACCTATACCATTGAGATACATTGATCCTAGATTATTCTTAGCAAGTGCATTCCCGTTTTTCGCAGCTTTCTTCCATAGTGTGAACGCTGTTTGATAATCATGTTTTTGATATGCAGTTTGGGCTTCATTCATTCCTTGAGCATTTTTCCGATAGTTGATATAGAACAGTAATGCTCCTATAAGTAACAGTGCACCGATAACGCTACTGATGACCCTCGTTACTTTACTTTGTTTTTCAACACTATCTTTAGATGGTGCTACCAATAGATAGATCATCATCACCGGAGTAAATGCAAGCCACAAGAACATAACAAGCAATGTACTAGACGCTGTCTCTCTTGCACGTTTTATTGCCGTGATAAACATCATATAGAGCCCTAGCATCAAAAATACTGCAAAAATAATATTGGCAACCGATAGATCCAAGTGTAATGTTTTTCCTAGAACAACCCCTATGATAACCAGTACGATGGGTATGATGACACCATATAAAAAGTACTCTTTACGGGAGAGTACACCTTTCCATGAAAATAGTTTTTCAAACATCTTAAACTCCTTTAGTAACGTTTTCAAAAGCGTAATCATAGAGTAAATCTTATATGATGTCATTATCAAATGTTAATAGGTGAAAGATGCAATCATTTCAGCACTTTATCAATACACATTTTGGCCTTACGCACAATGAATGGAGCCTGCTTGAAGATCATCTTTCTTATCGTACATATAAAGCAGGTGATGAAATAACCTTCCCCGATCAGATATGGACTGAGATCATGTTCATTAACAGTGGAATCGTACGCTCATATATCATTAATGACCAAGGAAAGGATTTTACGCGGCAGTTCTATTTCAATACCAATGAATCGATGGTCGCGAACCTTTTTCTTCTCGACCTGACAAGTATGACAACCCAACTTCCCTCACGAAGAGGATTTGAAGTACTTCAAGCGTGTGAGGTAACCGTTTTTAGTAGAAAAGCACTCTATAGTCTTTATGAAAATTATAAAAAGTGGGAGTTCATTGGAAGAAGAATGGCAGAGCTTGCTTATATTGACATGGAGAGTTTCTATTATGACCTTTTAACAAAAACCCCTAAAGAACGTTACGTGAAACTACAAACACATATGTCAAAGCTTTTATGCCAAGTACCACAATACCATATCGCATCTTATTTAGGTGTGACACCCGTAACTCTCTCACGTATACGCCGTGATCTAAAAAATGAAGGACGTCTTAGAGTAGATTGTAGTGAAGCACCTTTACTATAGGACTTCACTCTCTTTTAACTCTCTATACAAATGATGGCGCATCATTTGCAAACAAAATAAGATCCCCTGCCCTCGTCTGCTCCACAAGCATCTCCTCCATCTGCGCCTTGCTCTCCAGCTTCACCAACTTGGCAGGGTCGACGAACTGCTTGAAGATGGTATAGTTAAGATCACCCGTAACCACCACGACATCAAAGACTTCATCAGCACGTTTGGCTACCTGCTCATTGAGCGTATCATCTACCTCGACAAGTCCCGGAGTGATGACCACTTTACGCCCTTTATAGGTAGAAGCCAAGTCAAACGCCGCCATCATACCGTCGATGTTTCCGTTAAAGGAGTCGTCAAGTATCACCTTGCCGCCCGCATCGATTCGTTGTAAGCGGTGGTCGACCGGTTTGAGGGTGGATAGTTGCTTGTTAATTACCTCATCGCTCAGTCCCATCTGCTTGGCAACCAGTACTGCTGCTGCAAGGTTCATGGCATTGAACGCCCCAAGGATGGAAGCTTTGTAGCGTACACCGTTAAGTGTAAAGCTTGTGCCATCAAGTGTCGCCTCTACATCACTGATGACAAATTCGGGTGCTGGAAGTTCAGGGTTTTCCTTAGCTACCTCCCCCGTACCGAACACATGGACATTGTCCGTTTCAGGCTTGACCATAGCGCTTTCATGAATGAACGCCTCTTTAGGCCTCTTGGTCTGCATGATCTCCATTTTGGTATTGCGGATGTTCTCCATGCTTTTAAAGTACTCGATGTGCGCAGGGCCTATTTTGCCCACGACCACGTAGTGGGGGTTGACGAAAGTAGCTATCTCGGCAATATCCCCTTCTCCTCTGGCACCCATCTCGACTACATAGACTTCGGTCTCTTTTGGCAGGTCATCATTAATATCTTTCATCACGCCGCCAAGGGTGTTGACCGAGCGAGGTGTTGCGTAGGTGTTGTACTTGGCTGAAAGCAGGTGTGCCACAAAGTTCTTGATGCTTGTTTTTCCGTAACTTGCGGTGATCCCTACCACATTGAGGTGATCCATCGCTTCTATCTTTGCCTGTGCCTTCTTCTTGAAACCGTTAAAGAGCATCTTTTCGATAAAAAGCGAGATAAAGTAAGCAAGGAAGATCGGGATGATGACCGTAAAGTGGTGGAATGTCAGGGCAATGAAGAGCGCAAAGAGCATCATTACCGCATAGAATCGCTTGACTCTCCCAGTCCAGACCAAGGGTTTGTCCAGCCCTCTATACCACTGGAACAATAGCCCCAAGTAGGCAATGACAACGACAAAACCATACTGCGGCGCAGCATAGTCGACAAGCATATAGACCCCGTACGGGATCAGAAAATAGGCAAAGTGCCACCACCCTTTGGTATGGTGAAAGATGACACGCTCAAGCTTGTAGCTGTACCACTGAAGGTTGGTGATAGCGTAGTATCCCATCCCCATTAGAAAGAGGATATAGAAGATAAGATTGACGATCTGCATTAATGTGTTTCCTTACATTGGTCTGATATGGTCTGTGCGATGAACGCAGCATGGTGTAAAAAGAAGTAGTGATCCCCATCGAGGGGATAGAACTGCGCACCCTCAATGAGCGATGCGATCTTCTCTCCGGTATAGAGCGGGGTTGCGGTATCTTCCCTGCCCCAAAAGAGCAGCGCTTTGCTTTGGCTTTGGGCAAAACGCGCTTCAAAATCCTCATCAACGACGTTTTTAAAGGTCTCGTACATCTCGTGACTCATTCCTTCGACATCTTTGCTTTTAAAGAGGTCTCGTATAAAGCTCATGCCAAGAGGTTTGAGGAACTTCACTGTAGCGATCTTCAGTTTGATCGACCACGGTTTTTCGGTAATGACACCGGCACTGGAGAGCAGTACCAGACACGGTGTACCAAGCAGTGTTGCCACCTTGCCGCCAAAGGAGTGTCCCATCGCGATCTGCGGTGTATCACCTAGAACCTCTAAAAAGCGTTTGACGATATGGGCGTAATCCTCAGTGGTCAAAATGGTTTCGTTACTGCTCTTTCCAAAACCGGGCATATCGAGGTAGATATGTCTGTATTGGGGCAGAAGTTTTCCAAATGCCTGCTTCATCACCTCTTTGTTGCTCCCCCAGCCATGCAGTACCAATATGCTCTTCTCTTGCGAAGGGTTGACCAGCTCATAGGAGAGATTAAATCTGTTTGTGTTGTACTCTATCTCTTTGGATGCCATTGTACTCTCTTAGTCAATATATTTATCATCACGCATCGATTTCTCTTCGATGTATTCACGGTAAAGCATCGCCAGACCGAACGTTACGACAATGATCACCGCAGCTGTGACCGTCAGCTTCATAAAGACAGTCCATGACATTGCTTCAGACCACACCTGCACCAAAAGCAGGATAGCATAAACCGCAAAGACCAGACCGCTGATAATACTTGCTACCTTCATCACTTTCATGCTCTTTTTCTCCTCATGATCACCACATATCCTTCACGGCTAAAGAAAAGAAGCATCCTACGGACATCTTTCTCCATCGTTGTAACCTCCCACCCCTCTTTGGCATTGGCATTGAGAAACTCCGAAAAACGGACAGGATTGACCTTTGACTGTCCCAACAACAAAGAGCCAAGCATTCCCTCTTGGTAAATAACTACTTTATATTCATACATATAAAACTTCTTCCTTCCAACTTTATTGGAAGATATTTTACCATAAAAGAATTAGTCTGGTATTTGGAAAATAAAGGGCTCATCTAAAGGGATATACCCAAGCCTATATTATGGCTTGGATAGTAAGAAAGTACCTAATGGTACTTAAGGCGATTCTTATCTTATTATATTTATAAATATTCAATAATAAAAAGCATCACAATTTAACGATGATAACGCTTGATCTTCTTCATATTTTGCAATATGAAAGGCAAGAAAAAGAGTATCTCCAAGATGAAGGATATACCGACGACCTTCCATGTTCCCATCGGATCATCAGTCAAAGGAAGCCCTCCCGTGTTCATACCGAAAAATCCTGTCAGGAGTGTCAGCGGCAGGAATATTCCCGAAAGCAGTGTAAGATAGTAAACGTTCTTGTTCATCTTCTCATCTACTTTGGCACGGTAGAAGTCATAGAGGTTATCAAGTTTATCCATTGCCGCTTTTGCCAACTCTCTAATGCGTACCATATGCTCGTGCAGATCTGCATAGGCAAGTTCATCAAAGGTTGATGTCTGTTCTCTTTTATGGTGTGTAATAAAAAGCTCGAAAGAGAGTGCAGCATGGAACATAAGTCGATGCACCAATGAAACATCCTTTTTATACGTTAGCCAGCGTTGCATGAAGTCTTGTGAGAGATGCCCCTCATAAAGTGTCTCTTCAAGCTGTTCTATCTCAAAATGGTACTGCTTGATATCTTTGATCAGTGTTTCGATCTTCTCGTCAAGAAGCCGGTTCATCTCTACAAGAGACCCAAGCTTTTCCAAGCTCTCTGTTTCTCTATTATAAAGAAAGCACTCACTCCCCTCGATCACAAATGCATAGGAGACGACCTTTACCTCTTTATGCTGGAGCTCAGGAAGACGCAGTATCAGTATATCATATCCTTCTCTTATAACGAAATCGGACGGGTGATCGGGACTTTGGATATCCTCAAGCAAGAACGTATCAAGTGTCTGTATGGTCATAAAAGTACCTTTATCTATTTTTATGCGCATTATAATAGGTATCTACTTAGGGGATACGTAATACGACTACTCTTCCGCTTCCAAGATCACATACTTCCCATTCCTCACCTCAATCAAAGGCGGTCTCTCTTCTGCTTCAAAATAGTCATACCCCTCTTTGAGCTCCATCCAGAAATCATACCATCTGCTCTCACTGTAGGCATCCATCATCTCATCATCCATATGGAACGGGAAGATATGTACAGGTACATACGCTTGCCCATGATCAAGAGCTGCTTCGACCAATGCGTAGATCTCTTTGATTCGTCTGTTGGTCATGGCGTAACATCCGATCGACCGGCAATCTCCGTGTACCATAAGATAAGAGCCTGTACGGTGGTGGGCTCTATCGTAGGCATTGGGATAACCAAGGTTAAAGGAGAGGTAAAAACGGCTATGCGGATTGAGTTGTCGTTTGTAGACACGGTAGAAGCCTTCGGGTGCTTGCCTGTCCCCCTCTTTGAGCTTGGGTCCAAGATGTCCGGAGTAGGCACAGATAGCATAGTCCTTCACATGTACATATGCGCCATCAGCTCCTCTCATCCATACTTCCAGCAGCGCCTCTTTCTTAAAGATACGAATATAGAGCGGATCACCTTTATGCAGATGCAGTGATCGAAGCCGATCATCCAAAGATACCTCTTGATAGTTCATCGCTTCAAGATACTCCTGCATAGCAACCTCCTGAGATAGGGCAATAAGTGATTCGAGCGTAATGCTATCGTTCGACTCTTGCAATGTGGCGTTCGTTTCATTCTTCTCTACTACAGATATAGAACAAAAAGATGCTTGAGGCTGTATGGGTTGTTCAAGAGTGGAAGATAGATGATGCTTGATTGAAGAAGAAGAGAAAATATAGAGGCTTAATGCCCCTAAAAGCAGTAGGATAATGAGGGTATCAGCTAAGATAAGCCATGCCCTCTTCATCCTTCCACCTCAACTAGAACTTTAACTTTTGAATCTTGTCATATCCGTAGATATCTTTAAAGACCTGTAGTTTTCCATCATCGTCGATATAGGTCGTCAGGTATGCCGTATGTACCGGCAATCTTTTCGTAATAGTGATGTAGTGTGTTTTATAACTATCATACATCTCTTTGGCTTTTTCCCATGTAATGTTGGTATAGTGTGTAACGATATACTTCAACATCTTGTTCGGTTTTTCCAAACGCACACATCCGTGGCTATACATACGCACTTTACGCTTGAAGAGATACTTCGACTGTGTATCGTGCATATAGACCGAATGGTGGTTAGGAAAGAGGAATTTCACACGTCCAAGACCGTTACGTTTTGACGGCGGTTCGATAAACTTGAACGGTACATACCCCTTTCCACCCTTATACTTCTCAAGATCGACACTGCTCAGATCGACCGATGGAGAGTCGAGGTTATAGTCACGTTTGACGACAAGACGATGGGACTTTAAGTAGTTCGGGTTCTTCATTAGTTTCGGGATCATCTCATTTCTTGCGATCGAATCAGGTACGTTCCACTGCGGGTTGACGACGATATATTTCAGATCTTCTCCAAAGACCGGTGTTTGCATATGGTACTTTCCTACTACCACTTTCATACTGATCGCAGTATGTCCATCCTCGATAATACGTACTTTGAACTCCGGAATGTTAATAAGTGCATAGTTTTTGCTCTTCTCAGGTTTCATGAGTTTGACACGCTCGATATTAAGCCTTAATTTACGAAGCAATGTTCTATCAACCCCGGCTTCTTTCTGAAGAAGCTTATATCGCTTCAACAAACGGTCGAACTCTCTGTATGTCGGGATATAAGGCTTAAGAATACTCTCGATACTCACACCCGCTTCAAGCTGTTGACGGATCCTTGCTCTGTTCACCTTTTGAGGATAGATACCGTAGAAGGTCTTGAACTTGTCGGATTTTCTTGCTTTCTGCTCTCGTTCGAACGCTTTAAGGTCGATACAGCTATTCGCAAGGTTATCGACGTAAGAGACAAGCAGTTTACTCATCAGTCGCGAGTTCCTCTCCTCTTTCACTTCTTGATAAAGTGCCTGTTTATCACATAGTGAAGCATATTTATCACTTTCGAGGATCTCCAAGAACTCTTTTTTCTGACTATAATGCCATCCTTCGCTGTCGGGCGTATCGACACAACCGCTTAAAAGCAGTGCTGATGCCAATGCCGCCCCCCAAGCCATTGTACGTTTCATCTTACTTCCTTGTGCTTTTTAGCCATCGCTTTATGCAAAAATCCTAATCTCTGTAAAGCCGGCCTGTTTTTCCTTGTTTTCAAGGCAGATTGTAACACAAATGCCTTTAGAAAGCAGGGCTCTTTTTGTAAAAAGTGATATTACACTCTCACCTTCGAAGCTGCTTTTCGATCGCTCTGGCACAAACGACGGCACTCGAAAAGGCCCATTGGAAATTATAACCGCCCAGCCGTCCTGTCACATCCAATACCTCTCCGATAAAATAGAGCCCTTTTTGGTGGCAACTCTCCATCGTATCGATCTCTATCTCGTCCGTATCGATACCTCCTTTGGTCACCTCCGCACGGGTGTAGCCGAACGTTCCTGCCGGTGCGAAACGATATCGCTTCAATCCTAAAAGTCGAGACAACGCCTCTTTACTCAAACTTTTAAAAGGTCTATCCTCTATTCCAAGTTCATCCAAGAACGCTTTACTCACACGCTTTGGCATCGGAAGCAAGGTACTGACCTTCTTCGCACTTTTTATCATCTGGCTTGGCTCAAAGTTCGGTAGAAAGTCTATTTCCATATATCCTTTATTCCAATATAGCGAAGCATCAAGTACCGCAGGGCCACTGATCCCTTTATGTGCAAAGAGCAAAGCCCCCTCACACTTATGTCCCTCGACATCAATGCAGACAGGGGTGGAAGTACCACTTAAAGCTTTGAAGAAGAACTGCTCTTTTTGTACAGTAAACCCGACAAGTGCCGGAGTGGTCTTCGTGATATGATGTCCGAATGAGGCTGCGATTTCATAACCTATACCGCTTGCACCCAGTTTGGGAAAGCTTAATCCCCCAGATGCGACCACGACATAGCGTCCGGTTAAAGTATGTCTGTTCGTTCTGACATAGAAGTATTCTCCCCGCTTCTCAACACTCATGACACGCTCTTTCAGATGAAGTCGTTGCTTCCGGCTCTCTTTGAGCAGGATATCTAAAAGTTCCGTAGCACTTTGAGGGCAGAAGTATTGACTTCCCTTACGCAATACAGGCTCAAGCCCCCGCTTCTTCAGCCATTTTAAGAGTGCCTTCTGATCGAACTGTTTCAATACCTCTTCTATCAGGTGTTGTTGACCAAGATAGTGTTCACTCCCCATATCAACATTGGTGATATTACACTTGCCCCCGCCTGAGATACGTATCTTCTCTCCAGCTTTGGGATTGACATCGATAAGCACAGCGGTACGGTCGGGAAGGGAAGAGGCAAGCATCAATGCGCTCGCACCGGCCCCTATAATGATGATTTCATGATCCATGGGTGGATTATATCACAATCTGTTGATCTTTTTATGCTAGAATCCCACCTATGCGAACCATCTTGACCTTACTTCTCATTCCTGCCGGTATCTATGCTGCAAACCTCTTTGTCATTACAGACAAAAAGGGCAATGTACTTACCCAAAAAGAGCTGCACCAGACCCATAATGCCGCACTGAGCCAAGATGCCAAGGAGTTCTCGTTACAGGCGATGTACGATGCCCTGCATAAAGAGGAGAACCTCGCCCGTGCGGCACAGGCGGCAAAAGAGGCTGCCCAGCGTGTTGCGGCTGCAAAGAAGGCTGCGCAGGCACGTGGTGAGAACTACCACCTCTCAAAGCAGGATACCGAAGCTTTGATGCGTTATGCCAAATATTTCAAAGGGGGAAGATATGTCTGGGGCGGTACTTCTCCCGAAGGTTTCGACTGCTCCGGATATGTACAGTACCTCTATAAACAGCAGGGTATCAACCTGCCTCGTACGGCATGGGCACAATCTAAAATAGGTACGCCCGTCGATCTGGCACATCTGCAAAAAGGAGATCTGCTCTTCTTTCTTACCGACAAGAAACGCGGTATTCCTGTAACCCATGTAGGCATCTACCTTGGAAACGGAGAGTTCATTCATGCCGCCTCCAAAAAACAAGGCATCATCATCTCCCCTATTACCCACGGAAAATACCGCAAGTGCTTTGTCAAAGCTAAGCGTGTGTTAAAAGATGCATAGCCAAATTTAAAAACGATACCTTAGCTGCAACACAAGATTGTCCACTTTGACATCATCATTATGGACAGGAACTTCCGTTGCTTTCTGGTAAACATACCGCAGTGTCACATCCGTAGCACCGAAATGTCTGCCTATTCCTGCCATATATGTCTGCTCAAACTCCATTGCATGGTGCTGTACTTTGAAACCGTTTTGCATCACGCCAAAGATACGTTTGCCAAAAAATGCACCCGCACCCATATGATACGCCCCGTAATGTGCATGCAGTTTCACACCCGGAGTAAAGTAGTTCTCTTTTGCATTTTGACTAAATGGGTTGCTCTTTCTGTCTTGCAGGTGGATATATTTTCCTATCAGTGTCGTAGCGGTTTTCCAAGCTCCAAACGTTTTTTTGTATGTATATTTCAAATCGGTCTGATAGACATTAAAGTGTTTGTAATCACTAAGATACTGCGTTAGATCCCAGCTGCCGTAACAATACCCCGCACCAAAAATATGACCACCGTCAGTCTCTTTCATCAGGTTGTCATCGATCGTGGCATAACTGATATGCCATGCCTGTTTTTCATCTAATGCATAGGTGTATTTGAGGTAATATTTATTGACATGCAAATTCTGTTTCAACGGCGGCTTGAATGTCTGGGTATCTGTCTTTTCATAGGCTGCTTGAAATAGATGCCTGTCATACTGATGATCTATTTGAATTCCAAAACGATCCCCCTTGTCTTTTTTGACCGAACCGTCAAAATCAAGGTGTTCGTAGCTGAATCTAAGTGTGGTATTTTCCTGCGCATGACAAAGCAGTGCCGATGCAGCAACTGCTGCTGCAATAACTGTTTTTTTCATAGTACTCTCCTACTGAGTATAAATTTATGGTTATTTATCTTGGTGTTTTGAAGTAGATATCAAACAGAAGGAGGTGCGGTAGAGAAGTAACCTTTATCAGGTGTGGCCCAAACTGCCAAATAGAGCGCATTGGCATATTTAAGATGGGTTGAAAATTGTGTGATCTCAAACGGTGATGAGGGGATATCTGCACTTTTAAAGGTCTTGGCGACCACACAGACCTTACAGTTCTCGCCGTGTGTTTCATGGCTGCTGTGAATATGCACGGCATGCAGGTAGCTTGACAAAAGGTAAAAGAACAATAGACTTTTGACAATAAACCGTTTGATCGTACTATCCTTGCTGTAAAGTTCGGGTGATATAATAGCGAAAAACCATCCCAAGGTACAAGTTTATGCACATCAAACCCGATTGTATCACCTGCATTATGAACCAGACGCTCAAGGTCTCCAAACTGCTGGAGGTCGATGATGCCACAGCCAAAAAGCTGCTTGACTCCACCGCCGAGATACTCATACGCCACAACCTCAACCGTACCCCACCGCAGATCGCCAAAGAGACTTACCAGAAGATCGCTGAGATCACAGGTATTGCCGACCCCGTTGCCAAAGCCAAAGAACTTGCCACACAGATGGCGCTCAAGGTCGATACTTCCGTCGTAAAGAACCTGCATGATGCCGTCAAGTTCGCCGTTATTGGCAATGTCATCGACTTTGGCGCGCAACAACAGCTTGACCTCAACGAAACCATCGCTTCACACTTGCACAGGTCATTTGGCATTGACGATTTCGACGCTTTTGAAAAAGAGCTGCAAACGGCAGGAACGCTCGTTTACATCGGGGACAATACCGGAGAGCATATCTTTGACAAGAAGCTTATCGAGGTGATCAAAGAGAGATATGACATTGAGGTCTATTATTTTGTTAGAGGAGAACCCATTATCAACGATGTGACTGTCAAAGAGGCAGCCATACTTGAAGATGTCGCCACCATCATCGACACCGGCGTACCCACCCCCGGCTTTGACCTGGGCTATGCCAACGAAACCTCCAAAAGACTCTTTGAAGAAGCCGATATCGTCCTTGCTAAAGGGATGGGTAATTACGAAAGTCTCTACGATGTCTGCGACCGTACACTCTACTACCTCTTTATCATCAAATGCAGTGTTGTCTCAGAAGATATCGGACAGAGTGTCGGAGAACTGATCTTTAGTCGGCATTAAAGCCGCTGCAGCTTCTTCAACCCCTCTTTGACCATGGTAGCCGTATCGCCGCTGACCCCAGCAAGGGCTTTTTGGATCGCCTCTTTCTTAAAACCGAGGCTCTCCAGTGCCATGACCGCTTCACCCATCGCACCGTTACTGCTACCGCTTTCATTACTACTATCGACAATGAAGTCCGCCAACTCCACCAAAATACGGCTTGCCGCTTTTGGACCAATGCCCGGTACCCGTTTGAGCATGCTGACATCTTTGCTGCTTACGACCCTTGCAAAGGTTTCGGGCGTAAAGGTCGAGCAGACCGCCAGACCCACTTTAGGACCTACACCGTTGATCTTGATGAGCGTATCGAACATCTTCTTCTCATTTTGCTCCATAAAGCCATACAGCGCATTGGTATCTTCCCTGATAATCTGCGTAACATAGAGCTTGACTCGTTTATCTTGAATAGCATTGGAGGTGTTGATGGAGACATGCACCTCATAGATGAGTCCGTTAACATTGATGTGTACATATGTCGGATCTTTTCGCTCTACCGTTCCTTCGATTCCTACGATCACAATAACACTCCCATTTCTAAATTTTATCGGAGTATAACAAGTATTGGACGGATATTGTAAAAATATGTCATATTGTCATATTATTATCTTGCAAACCATACGGAGCAATAAGCCTCTACCGAGCGGCAGACGCATCGCCGATAATCTCGATATCCCCGCCGTAGAGTTCAAGCGTTTTTGTTTTTTTCGCAAAAGAGACAACCGCCTCGTCATTGATGAACCCTTCTCCGCCGTCTGTGAGCACATAGCCAAAAGGCGGCAGTGTAAATGTCACGGTTTTGTTCTTAAAGGCAATATCTTGAAGATCGATGGCAGTATTTTCAGGCGGGTGCATGATCATCCGTTTGTTCAGGTAGTACCGAAGCAGCTTTTTCTGTTCGATATCGTAAAGCCCGCGGATCATGTAACCCTCATACCCTTTGGGGGTCTTTTTAATGAAAAATTTCGCCGCCATGACGATCTTGTGCTTTTTGGGGCTTTTGTCTTCAAAATACATATGCAGCGGTTTGGAGTAGACAAACACCCCTTTGGCAACTACTTTTTCCCCGGTTTTGAGCGTTTCATACGCTTTGATCGTCTGCGCATAAGTTCCCACGACTGCTACGAGTATGATCATGATCGCCTTAAGCATCCAAAACCCCCGCAGCCTTTTTCAATGCCCCGATACGCAACAAAAGAACCTCATGCGCCTTTTGGCACTGCTGCTTGTAGCCGTTGATCGTCAGTGCCTCCTGCCGTATTTGTGCAGCAAGTGCGACGTCGCCTACTTTCTCCTCGATCCAGTCGCACATAAGAGGCAGATCGACAGAGGCGATCGCATTGGATGCAGGACGAAGGAGAAGCTCAAGGTCATCAAGCGTCTTAACAGAACGTTTCTGGATCAGTTTGGGCGGCATCATCAATGCTGCATACAGCCACGCATCATACGGAAGCATCCTCAAAAACTCTCTTGCCTGTTGTCTGGTCGGTTGTTGCATCATTGTACTATCCTGCAAGTTTGTCATATTCTTGAAGCTCTTCGATCACAAAATCAAGTCCGTACTTCAACGCCGTCTGCTTTGTCAGCCATCCTGTCTGTTCATCCAGTCCTTCTGCTTTGTAGAAACGGGTCTTGAAATCCTCAAACTTCTCTTTGTCTATCTTTCTATGGCGGATGTCGCTGTAGCTCCAGATCCCGTTCTCGTCACGGCACGGCCACATAAAAAACGGCAGCTCCGTCTCAACGATCTCTTTTTCGTAAATGTAGTCGGCAAAGTGCACCATATCGCGGTGGCGTCCCTGAAGCGCCCAGATAGCATTTTGAAGCAGATAGATACGGTGCCCTTTCTCAAGCCCTTGGGTAAATTCGATCCCCTCTCCTGTGACGGCATTCCAGAAAACCTGTTCGCCCACTTCGCTGTCAGCGGTCGCTCCGACATTGTCTTTGGCATTGGTATCGAAAAGATCCGCCCAGCGCAGATCGCAATAGAGTGCGGAGTTCTTCCAGAAACGGTTGTAATGTATGTACCAGCGCAGCAGCTGCATTACATCATCAGAGTAGATGTTGCCATCAGAGTAGTCCATACACTCCGGACCCTTGACATAGGGCTTAAGCTTGTCCGCAACAATCTGCGCCACCTCTTTTGCATCGATACGGTAAGGCACGCCGTTAAGTGTCGCAAGTGTCGCAGCCCAGAAGATGGCGTTGAAATCGTGTGAATTGATATCGCGGTCGGTCAAAATAGAGGCGTATCCCCACTCCACTTCCGCTCTGGAGTCATACCCGTGTTCGGCAAGTCCCCAGTAGGGGTGGTTAAGCAGTCCATTTTTATAATCCTCTTCAAGCCCCGCCTTGATCGCACCTTGTACAAATCCGTCGGCAAACAGTTCTCCGATATCTTTTTTATACGCCAATGCATCAAGGAACGCAAAACCGAACTCTTCGGAACCAAGCTTGGAAAAGTCAAGATCGGTATGGATCTGTTTGCCTTTGCCAAGCAGCCCGCGGTGATACAACCCCTCCAGCCAGCGTACACTAGAAGAGAACGCATAGGTATTGATCCCTATATCATTGCAGTAATCCGCCATTTTAAGCGCAAGTTCGCCGATCTTCTTCTCGTCTCCTTTGTAGTAGTGCGCTGCGGGAGCGGCATACCATGCGGTCGCCTGACATTTGGTCTCGTTGCCATACCCGACATCGTATCGGACACGACACCCCATAATGCATCCCACACACGCCTGAAGTCTTGAGTTCTTGCTTACGCTTCCGGCAAAGTTGATGGGCGCTGCACGTCCAAGCATCCCCCACTGGAACAGATCGGGATTCTCCGGATCGGGCGCATAACGCTCTTTGAGACGAAACCGTGCCTCCACATGGGCCATCGGGTCGGCAAGTTCAATGTAGCCCGTGCCGAAAAAGGAGACCGCTTTGAGGTTCTTCGCGCCAAAAACAGCGGCAAATCCGCCCTGTGCGGACGTATTGCCCGCATCATGTACCAATGCCGCATGGGCGACCTGATTCTCCCCGGCAGGTCCTATCGCCATCACGGCAGGTTTTTGGGTACTATAGGCTACAGACTCCTTTTTACCCGGAAGCGGCTGCCAGCCCCAGCCGTTGTTCTTGTCATCAAGTTGGGTAAGGATAGTAAGCTGGGTATCCCGTGCTTTTTTGCCCCACAGTAATGACGCGTCATGAAAACGGACATGCCCGTTGGTCACCTCTATCCATACTGGGCGGGATGCTTTTCCGCTGATGACAAGCGCATCAAACCCCGAATATTTCATCATTGACGAGAAACGACCGCCTATGTTGGATCGGGTAAACCAGCTTATGGGGTAGTGTCCGAAACCGACCCCTACGATCTCGCATCGACCGCCGGCAGAAGGCGTCGCCGTACCACATAGCGGAGAGGTTGCAACCACAACGACATTCTTCTCATCTCTGCCGTCTTTAATGGTTTTGTCTTTGCAGAAATCCCAAAAAAGCTTCGTTCCCAAGCCGTTTCCGCCACCCCATTGGACGTAACTGTCCGTAGGGATCTTCTCGGCTTTGAGTGCGCTCAAATCCACATGCAAGATCTCCCCTGCATACCCCATCGATCGTACACCCATCACTACCCCTCTCTTTTCATATCTTCAGTCGTCATCCCAAGCAGCGACCACCCCTCGCCGCGCAGATTGACATTGTAGCTTGTCGTATCATCCTGATCGGGCATCTTGTCTACATAAGCAATGGCTCCGGTTGGACACACCTTCACACACGACTGTACACCTCCGGGTCCACCCTTCTCTTTGAGGTAGGGGGTGTTGGCACACAGGTCGCACTTTTGTACCTTTTTGCTCTCAGGATCGAACTGCAGCCGCTTGGGAAGCCACGGACAGGCATCGATACACTGCGTACAGCCGATACACTTGTCCGGATCGATCGTACGTACATTGCCAAAGAGCACATCGACATGATCGGCTTCGACCGGACAGGCGTTCACACACGGCGCATCTTCGCACTGGTGGCATACCGCCATGTGTATATCCGCCGGAAAGTTCTGAAAAGAGTTCTGCTGGATCTGAATACGCGAAAGCGAAAGAGACGATCTGCCGTGATGAACCGTCGAACATGTCATCATACAGCTGACACACCCCATGCATTTTGCCATATCAACAACAAGGTATCCTTTGGAGTTAGGCATGACCATCAGGTTCGTACCCGGAAGCATGAACGCCGCTCCCGCCGTTGCGGTCACCCCTGCTGCGGCAAGTGTTCTTAAAAATGTTCTGCGGTCCATTCCGCCGTATTTTTTCTCATCGCTCATCACGCATCCTCCCTGGGGCACAGCCCTTTGTCCTGAAGCTCTTTGTACCACTTCTTATGGTTTTTCTTCACCTCTTCGACAGGAACATTGCCCGTGATCATCGAGATGAACATCGGCCATGCCCAAGGCACGACAGCGGCAAGCAGAATGTGGAATACAAGCAAGAACGCCAGTACGACCGAACTAAGATCGTGTATCAGATGTACCGCATGCATCAGCCACCCCGGAAGATTGACCGCATGCGCCAGCACTTTGACAAGCCCTGTAAGGGCAATGATGATCGCCAGAAGCGTCAGCGGCACGAACGCAAGGCGTTCGCTCGCCTCATATTTTCCCGTCGGAGCCCCTTCGCTTTTGACAAGCCCCGCAAGATGGAGGTAGTGCCATATCGCATCTTTGAGAGAGCCTTTGTAGGGCGCATGTTCTTCAAGCCGTTTAGGGTCAAGGAACATATTGCCAAGCCACAGTGACGCACCCAGCAGGAAAGTCACCGCCCCAATGAAGTGCAGGTTGAACATCTGTTGTGCCCCTGAGGTAAAATAGACCTTCCTTTCGGCAAACAAAAATCCAAGCTGATATCCGCTGTAAAGCAGCAGCAAAATACCGAATGCATTCAGCCAGTGCCCGATCCGCGCATAGATATCGTGCCGCTGGATCATGCCGTTCTTGCAGGGAAGCTCCTTTCTGTAAATAAAACTGCTTGCGATAAAAGCAAAAAAGACCGCCAAAAACGGCACAAACCACAAATGGTCAAAAAAGAAATAGAGATGATGCCCTGCGCTTCCCTGTTGCATAATATTCTTCCCCCATAGATCAAGCTATTGAATATTCTATAGTAATTTTATTTAAAAAAATAAATTCAAATATTTTATATTCATAACCGCTCGATCATGAAAAAACAAAAAACACTAACGCGAATATCAGCACTTCAAAAGCGAACTTGTTGGATTTTCTGTTAGATATATAGATCAAACAAATATTGATAAGAAATTCTTCTAAATAAGTACCAAAAACACATAAATTTCATACCGCTACAAGAGCGGCACGATAAGCATGTTATTTCTTGATCTTAATAACTTTGTAACCTACATCATCACCTTCATAAACCGGTTCGAAAAGCACACCTTCACACTCTTTATAAAATTTGCCGTCAATATTGACATCCCGACAATCATCATCAGGAATAGTCGATACGATCGCACCTACGACAATGGCACTACCCCAGAACCATGGCCAGTAACCGCCCCAACCCGGATAGTAGTGCGGCGGATGATGCCAATGCGGATGATGCCCATGATGGGGTGGACGATGATGCGGAGGATGCCCTCCATGTGGTGGTTTTCCATGTGGCGGCTTAGCATGCGGTGGACGGTTTCCATTCCCCGGTCTAATAGGCTTGACCGGTTTTCCTGCACCCGGTTTTCCTGGTCTGTTCACCGGACGTGTGGTTGGTCGCTTAGCCGGTCTACTTGCAGGTCTGCTCGATATCGGACGGCTCGATGTTGGACGACTGACTGCTGGACGTGTACTTCTATGGAAGTTCCCGCCTTGGTAACGGCTTCGGCTCGGTGCACGCATACGGCTGCTACTGAAGCCTCCGCGGCTTCGACTAAATCCACCGCTTCTCATACCGCCCGCACGCATGCCTCCGCCTCCGCGTCTGGCTTCTGCTTGCTGTAAGATGTTATACTCCACCTCATACGTTGCATCAGAGAGGTTCATTGAGACATGGACAGAAGGAGAGAAGAGCCCAAGTGCAATAAACGCCACTGCATATTTAACTACATTGATCGTTCTTTTCATTACTGTGCCTCCCACTCATTTGCCGGTTCAATATCGATCTGAACCGCACCTTTTGGCTTCTCAAAGATAAAATCATTTGCTTTGAGGTATGGTTTGAGATCCCATTTCAAGACCGTTGAACTTCTCGGACGGAAGATCTCCGTCTTGTCGATCACGGTAAAACGTCTGATAACCGGATACTTTCCTACTGCGATCCACACTTGAAACTCCTGTGTCGGTGTAGAGAAACCGATATGGTGACACGGCGTATCTTTGACATCGGAGATACCGAAGTAGTACCCCTTGCTCTTAGGCGGGATACGCTTATCCAGATCGGTATAGAGGATATTTGCCAAAGAGGTCTTGATGTCGAACTTTTCAAAGAGATAATCCAGCGCATCGTCGATCTTCTTAGGCACTTCCAGCGTACCGTAGTAGTTCATATCTTTATCGTAAACGGTAAAGTGACCGTTGTTGATGTAGTAACTTCTGTTCTTCAGATCCCCGTCCATTTCGATGTGCAGTTGATTGGGACGCATCACATCCATGTGGATGTAATGGGTATAGGTTACCAGCATCTTGTCACTGTACATATCTTCATTGGTCGTGATCGCATCGATGGAGAAACGTTTGAGCTTTCCCATAAAACGATACGAGTTCATCAAGATCCCCGACGGTACCGGAGTTGCCTGTGCCATAAGCCTAGGTGTTCGCACATCCGACGATGCCGAAAGTGCCGACCCGCTCAGCACAAGAGCAGCGGCGATACATGTGTGTTTGATCCACTTCATTGATCCTCCTCAAGATTTTTAAGTATGATGGGATTATTCTATCGGTTTTCCCCTTAAATATGTTTCATATCTTAAAATGAGAACTTTGCTAAGGCTTTTTTGTATATAATAGAATATCTTATGAAAATATACGAAGAAAGGTAACTTATGGCTTTAGCTATCGACCCTCGAACACTCGATTATGTTGCACTTGGTATCTTTGTGACGGTATCGATCTTTTTGATCTATCTGATCATCTTTATCCACGATATCCCTTACGAGATAGCCAAAAAACGTGAACATCCGCACAGAGACGCCATACATGTCGCCGGCTGGGTGAGCCTCTTTCTGCTTCATACCATCTGGCCGTTCCTCTGGATATGGGCGTACCTCTACAAACCCGGTCAGGGCTGGGGTGCAGAGACGGTACAGGTAGAGCCCTCCGAAGAGCTCAAAGGGCAGCTCAGACTCATTGACAAACTCAATGAGAAAGTCGAGAGACTTGAGAAGAAGCTCGCAGCCGCAGAGCAGAACCTCGATACCTACGACAAAGAGGTACAGGGGATGACACAGAGCAAAGGAGGTAACACCTAATGGAAACCTTAATGCTCCTGACCTACATCACCTTCTGTTGGATCATCTTCAAGGTCTTTAAAATAGAAGTTAACAAATGGTCGCTAACAACCGCTATTTTAGGCGGGGTGGTACTTATTGGTTCAATGTTGATGGGAATGGCATACTTCCATCCCGGTTCCCGTACGGCACGTACCTACTTCGTTACCACCGGTATCGTCTCAAATGTCAAAGGCAAGGTCATCGAAGTCGATGCCAAAGCGAACGAGCCTCTGCACAAAGGGGATGTGCTCTTCAAGATCGACCCTACACCCTACCAAGCGGCATACGACGCTGCCAGAGCACAACTAGAATTCGCACAACAGCGTCTTGAGGACAGCATCCGTCTTCAAAAGACCGCAGGCGGTTCCAAGTTCGAAGTCTATCGCTGGGAGAAAGAGGTCGCTACGGCAAAAGCCCAGCTCGACAAAGCAAAGTTCGACCTTGAAAGCTGTACCATCAAAGCACCGGCTGACGGTTTCGTGACACATGTACGTGTGCGTCCGGGACAGATGGCGGTCAACATCCCTGCCCTGCCTGCAATGACCTTTGTCGATGCAAGTTCCGAAACCCTCATCGCAGGCTTCGGTCCCGAACCGTTGGAGAATATCGATCCGGGTGACCCTGCGGAGGTGATCTTTCCGAGTATTCCAGGGCGTACCTTCCAAGGTAAAGTGGTACGTGTACTCCCAGCATTGGCAGAAGGAGAGTTGACGACCAACAGAAATATGTACTCGCTTACCACCAGACTCCCCGAAGGGCAGATCCCCGTGGTCATCAAACTCGATACACCACTCAATGAAATCGGCCTTCCGATGGGGGTTGACGCCATCGCTGCGGTCTACGGTGTGCAAGAGGGGTTCTGGTCGCATGTGGCGATCATTAGAAAGATCCTGCTCCGTATGATGAGCTGGCAATACTTCCTACGCTTCCATTAAGGAGAAGATAGATGATACGTAAGATCCTACTTTCCGCTACAGCCGCCGTACTGCTTGGCGGTTGTACCCAATACAATGTCACCCCTGCAAAAGAGGTACACCAAGCAACCCATCAGAACATCGCTCAAGCCCCCGAACATTTTCAAAGCAGCTTTGTCGGAGGTAAAGTGCAGGACGGATGGCTGCGAAACTTCCGTGACCCGATCCTCAACAGACTGGTCAAAGAGGGGCAACAGCACAACCCCGACCTTCTGCTTGCGGCAACACGCATCGAAAAATCCGCTTCCATACTGGCACTCACCCATTCGGGTATGATGCCTCAACTCAATCTGGTCGGCGGGTACACCTATGCGAACAAAGAACTGTTCGGACACCATGACAGCGGGAGTATCGCCCTTTCATTGGGGTGGGAGCCCGACCTCTGGGGGCGTGTTGCCAATGCCGTCGCTTCCGATGCCGAAATGACCATAGCGACCATGGCAGACTTCGAGTGGGCAAGACAATCCCTCTCCGCACAGACAGCCAGAGCATGGTTCCTGCTTGGCTCGGATAAGATGATCTATGACTTCCAAAAACAGGTACTCTATATCCAAAAAAAAGCGGCGAAGGTCTTGGCAGAACGTGCCAACATCGGTGCAAGCAATATGCGAGACGTACATATGATGCGCGGTATGGTCGCCGAAGCGCAGGACAATGTGCTTGCTGCACGCATGATGATGGAGCAGGATACACGTGCACTCGAAACACTGATCGGACGCTACCCTGCCAATGCCATCAAAGCCAAACGCCTGCGTGCCGTTACGGGCAATGTACCAAGCGGTATTCCGCTCGATCTGCTCAATCGCCGTGCCGATATCGTTGCCGCACAGTTTCGTGTGGCATCGGCATTCCACAAGACAGAGAGTATGGCACTCTTGAAACTGCCGCGTATCACCCTTGAGGGACAGCTTGGTGCCGATGTGATCCAAGATACTATCGCACGTTTTATCGGCGGTATCTTCATGCCGGTATTTGATGCAGGGCGTGTCGATGCGCTTATCGCCTCAGCCAGTGCCGACCAAAAAGCGGCACTGGCCAACTACCAAAGCGTCGTTCTCAACGCTTACCGCGAAGTGGAGAATTCCCTTGCCAACGACCGTCACTTGATGCATCGAGAGCGCTACCTCAATACCATGGTACACGAGTTCAAAACCGCATACGATATGACCAACGAGAATTACAAGATCGGTCAGGGCACCATTCTTGACGTGCTCAATGCACAAAGCAAGTGGATCAATGCGCGCATTCTTCAGACACAGGTACGCAAAGAGCGCCTTGTCAACCGTGTGAACCTCCACTTGGCACTTGGCGGTAGTTTCGACCACTGCGCTCCCAAAAAGAAGGCGAAATAGATGCATGAACATCTCGTCTTTCTTGGGATCAGCCTCGTTATCCTTGGATACGGGCTCTTCTCCAAACTCTTGGGGAAATACAATATCTCCGGTCCCATGGTCTTTACGGGTGTGGGGATGATCCTCTCTCCGCTTGTTCTTGGCGGAGAGCCCATCAGGGTCAATGCCGAAGCGGTACAGATCGTAGCGGAGATCACCCTGATCGTCGTCCTCTTCTCTGATGCGGCGGCGCTTAACCTTAATCAACTCAAAGCCCACTGGCGGCTTCCGACACGACTGCTCTTTATCGCACTCCCCATTACCATCATATTGGCAACATTAACCGCAATGTGGTTCTTTCCACAAGAAAATACACTCTATGTGCTTCTTCTAGCACTCATTCTTGCACCTACCGATGCGGCATTGGGCAAGATCGTTGTAAGCGATACTCGTATCCCCGTAACAGTAAGAAACACCATCAATGTCGAGAGTGGTCTTAATGACGGCATTGTCTTTCCAGTACTTTTGACCGTACTTACCATGATAAGCTCAGGAGCCGACACCGCACAAAGCGGCTGGATGGGATACATCGCACAGCAGATCGTCATCGGTGCGATCGCCGGTGCATTTGTAGGCTGGAGCGGAGCGCACCTTATGGTAAAAGCCTTGAAAAAGGGGTGGATGGAGTATCAATACAGTAACCTCGCCCCTATCGCCCTTGCAATCTTCTCGTTCTACTTTGCCGAGCATTTCCAAGGCAACGGCTACATCGCCGCCTTTTTCGCAGGTCTCTTCTTAGGCAACACAAGCGAACTGCTCAGAGAGCATGTGGAGAACTTTGCCGAAAGCGAGGGGGAGTTCCTTATTATGATAAGCTTCCTTATCTTTGGTCTTGTCTTCATCCCAGCCACCATCACCTACTGGGACGGCAAAGCGCTTCTTTTTGCTATCTTGAGTCTGACGGTACTACGTATGTTGCCTGTGGTCTTGAGCTTCGGTTTCTTTAAAGTCGACCTTGCTACCCGCCTTTTTTACGGCTGGTTCGGTCCAAGAGGGATCGCCTCGATCCTCTACATTCTGGTAGCCGTCGGTCAACTAGGAGATATCAAAGGGCATGAAGAGATCTTTGCCGTAGCTTCACTAAGCATTTTGCTAAGTATCATTCTGCATGGACTCAGTGCACAGCCTTTGGCAGTATGGTATGCCAAAAGCCATCAGACTAATAAAGCGTGATCTATCTGTAATGGCGCTCATGCATGACAATCCAAAGTTCATCGAGGGTATGAAAGCGGCAAAAGAAGAACTTGCCAACGCACCCGCACCGAATGCGAAGATGTGTGAAAAAGAAACGGAGATACTCTCAAGGTTTCCGCTCTTTTAAGATATATGTTCACTGAAGTGATCCATTTTAAACTCTGTTTTGGTCAACTGTTCAAAACGGAACTTTGCACGTAGAAAGGTAAAGCGCGGTTCGTTCTTGTATATTTTAAAGAGTTGTCTTATCATGTTTTGTTGATGGAACGCCTCAAGGTGGCGGCGACTAAGTGGCGACATGCTTCGCTTTGAGGGCTCTTTGGTACAGTCTTCCAGCCGTTCACACCCCTCTACCACCAAAAATTTGTATGCAGCCAACTCATAGAAGAAAAGGTCGCTTGTTTTGATCTTGTCGTATGCGGAGTAGCGGATGATCTGTTTGAGCGCATTGATAGGGAGAATAAAGCCGTGCCAAAGCAGTGTCGTATAGAACTTGACAATATATCCAACATTCTTGATCTTGTTGTGCGCAAGCAGGGTTTGAAAGTGTGTAAGAAGTTCGGGTGTGATATACCGTTCTCTAAATCGTGCTACTTCATTGCCGATACGGGCATGTTCCTGCGGTGACTCATTAATAAGCAATTCCCATTCACGCGCAAGTACATCGGTACGATGCACGATCTTCAGGAACGCCGCATCGTCACTCTTGATCTCATGCAGCTCTTCAGGGGTCAGTTCGTTAAGCTGTGTCAGTACATCTTTAAACAGACGCAGATTGGTCTCATAGCTGACCAACTGCCTCTCTCTCTCACTCATCACCCCCTCTCCTGTGTGAATAAGCCCCAATCCATACTGCTGTGCCAACTGCTGGTAGCGCAGTATCACGATGATCGTCAGAAGATTGCTTTTATAGATGGTCTCATCAGCTTTGAGCTTATCGTAGATTGCGAGGTATTTCTTCAGTGCTGTAGCGACGAAATGGTAGATATCTACACTGTTGAAATAGCTTCGGTGGTTTGCCAGTCCATAGCGCACAAAAGCGCTCTGCATCAAAAAGAGTATTTCCAACGTCGGGTGTTTCTGCATGGCGGCAACCCCTTCAAGCTCGCTAGCCAAAGCTTCGATACGCTGTACGTAATCACGTCTGGATATCTCATGGCTCTTAAGAAGCTCCTCTAGCTCCTCACTGCGTTGAGTGTAGGAGAGGTAGGTTCGGTACGCCTCCTCATCCAGCCGTTCAAGCACACTCTTGACAAAGGTGTACCCATGCCGATATCCCACTTCGAACTGTGCTTGTTCTGTATCGACCTGAAGCCGTTCGAACTGCATCTCAAGGTTCTTCATCGTATCGGAGAGCAGACTCCATTGTGCGGCGATCTTCTCACTGCGTCCCACCCCTTTTGCCTGAATGTTGTAACTGTTTCGGTGCTCCATGCTCGACCACATATTCTCGAACTGTGTATGGAGTTGCAGCTCCACATTGAAAAGATGGCGGAAGGATCGAAGCAGGGTCGTATCGTCCATTGACAGTGCATAGGCATCTGCCTCCAATGGCTCGGCATTTTCGAACGATGCGTCAAAACGCGGATTAAAACAGCTATGGTCACAGTGAAGCCCCTGATAGCCGCTCTTTCGCTTAACCGTATAAAAACCGTAGATCAAATGGTCGTCGGTACGGTGGTCGTAAGAGAAGAAGCTGTAAAGCGCACGCGCCACCCATTCGCGCTCATAAGGACTGGCATAGATAAACTGCATCCCAATGAGATCATGCAATACACCCCCTTTGAAGAAGATCTTTTCAGGCGCTTCGAGTATCGACGGGTTCTTCAACCCAAGTTTGATGAGTTTCTTGATGACACTATCGGTATATTTGTAACGTATCTTCACACTTGTTACGCCAGAGTGGCGCAGTACCGTCATCTCTTTGTGGTAAGGGCGCTGCACAGCACACTGCTGCAAGTAGCCGATAAGACTCTGCGTAAAACGCGGAAGCAGACCGTTCGGTGGGATGTCGCTTCCTCTAAGAGGATCGATACCGACGAGTTCATAGTAGTAGGAGATAGACGCCATCACCCTCTCTTCAAAGTCAGCAAGCCCCCTCTCTCCCAGCTTCTTGGGCGCATCTTGATCCTGCATGCTCTGTGCTACGAAAGGGCGTAACATCTCCAGAGGGCGGAAGGTGGCATCGGGTGTAAAGTTCAATATCTCAATATAGGAGTGCATCTCTATCCTCGCTCAAATAAGTATCCTGCCATTATACTTTTGATTTCCATAATTTTTATGTTAGAATCTTCCTAACCTATCAAAAAGTAGTCATGATGGAACATAAGAGTATCTATATCGCATCCTCTCAACCGCGTTCAGGCTCACTACTTGTCGCCATCGGCATCATGGAGATGCTCAAGGGACACTACGGGCGTGTCGCATTTTTCAGGCCGGTCATCGAGAACCCTGACATAGAAGATGAGAACATCCGATCTATGATCGAACACTTCCGACTCAATATCGACTACGCATCGTGTGTGGGGTTTAGTGCACAAAGCTATGTGCAGGCCTACACCCAAGGAACACTCGACGGACAGATCGAAATGCTCATAGAGAAATATAAAGCCTTGGAGTCCGCGTACGACTTCGTTCTTATCGAAGGCTTTCCCAGAAGCTACTTCAGCCCCTATTTCGACTTCGATCTGAACGTGCTCATCGCACAGAACCTCTCAAGTGCCTACATTGCCGTCATACAAGCCCAAAATAAAAGCTGTCAGCTACTCCAAAGGGAGATCCAAACCCTTCATAACCGTCTAGAAAAAGAGGCGTGCCATCACATTGCGACATTCCTCAACCGTGTTTCACACGATCAGATCCAAGCGTGCCAGAAGCTACAACTTTCAAGTGGTACGACACCTCCGTATTTTTTCATTCCCAATGCACCGGAGCTTGACCGACCGACTCTTTTGGAAGTAATCGAACACCTTGGTGCGACACGCATCAACGGCAGTGACGATGCCATGCAACAGTGGGTGAAGCACAAACAGATTGCGGCAATGGATATAGAGAGCTATGCATCGAGCCTCAAAGAGGGATCACTTGTCATCGTACCCGCAGATAGAAGTGAGATCATCCTCTTCTCTTTGCTTGCATATCAAAGCCACACCGCTACGCATATCTGCGCTCTTCTTCTAAATGGTCCCAACACACTCTCAACAACGATCGAACCGATCGTGCAAGACTTAAAGATAGCACTCCCCATCATTACTACACACCACACATGCTACGATCTTCCCCTTATACTCGAAGAGATCAAACCCTCCATCAGCCACCTGACCACCAAAAAGATCACCTTTGCCAAAGCGCTCTTCGATGCGCATGTCGACAAGGAGGTGCTTGTATCCCACTGCCATGCCAAACATACCGACATTCTTACCCCCATGATGTTCCAGTACCGCATCTTAGAACAAGCCCGTCGTAAAAAAGAGCGCATTTTACTTCCGGAGACACAGGATGCGCGTATTTTACATGCTGCAGAGACCCTACTTCGGCGTAATATCGTACAGGTCATGCTTCTTGGGAATAAACGGAGCATCGAAGAGAGAGCGAAGCGGCTGGGAATCTCTCTTGGGAGTGCAACCTATGTTGATGCGGACGATACAACGCTTAAGACACGTTTTGCAAAACGCTACTACACTTTACGCAAACACAAAGGTATCACCCCTCAGCAAGCTGAAGAGATCATGGAGAGCCCTACCTATTTCGCCACGATGATGGTAGCAGAGGGCTATGCCGACGGAATGGTGTGCGGGGCGACACATACTACCGCAGACACCCTGCGCCCAGCACTTCAAATCATCAAGACAGATCCGCAAACCCCACTGGTCTCTTCAATCTTCTTTCTTTGTCTCAAACAGCGTGTGCTTGTCTACGGCGATTGCGCCTTGAACCTCGATCCCGATGCCGAAGCTTTGGCGAACATCGCACTCTCCTCCGCACAAACGGCACGGCAGTTCGGCATCGATCCCAAAGTAGCGATGCTCTCTTATTCCACAGGAGACTCAGGCAAAGGCCCTGATGTCGAGAAGGTTCGACAAGCAACCGATATCGTTCGTAAACGCGATCCAAAACTCCCTGTTGAAGGTCCCATCCAGTACGATGCCGCTATCGATCCCGAGGTCGCCCGTCAAAAACTACCCAAAAGTCAGGTTGCAGGGAAGGCAACCGTGTTCATCTTCCCTGACCTCAATACGGGGAACAACACATACAAAGCCGTTCAACGTGCCACGGGTGCCATTGCGATCGGTCCTGTACTGCAAGGGCTTAGATTACCGGTCAACGACCTAAGCCGTGGATGCAGCGTAGAAGATATTGTCAATACCGTAGCTATTACCGCTATTCAAGCACACTATCTAAAGGAGAAGTGATGAATATACTCGTTATCAATGCAGGAAGCTCATCCCTCAAATGTGCATATTTCAGTGACCATACTGCAATTGTAACCGTACATATAGAGCGTATTGCTGAGGAGAGAAGCCGGATCTCGTTTCACTCTTCTGTATGCAACATCGAAAGAACATCCTCCATCAAAGACCACCAAGCAGCCCTTGAGGCGATGCAAAGCCTCTTCGATGAAGCTGGAGAACACCACCTGCTTGATGCACTTGATGCCGTTGGACACCGCGTGGTACATGGCGGTGACAAGTTTTGCACCCCTACACGCATCACACCCGAGAGTGTTCTACATATCCGTGCCCTCTCACAACTCGCCCCACTCCATAACCCTGCCAACTTAGAGGGTATCAAAGTGCTCCACCGTGCCTATGCGAACATTCCGCATATTGCCGTGTTCGATACCGCGTTCCACACAACCATCCCATCTTACGCACGTACCTATGCCATTGATACTGCCATTGCCAAACGCTATCATATACACCGCTACGGCTTCCACGGCACATCGCACAGCTTCGTAGCCAAAGAGGCGGCAAAAAGGCTGGATAAACCGCTGGAGAGCCTCAACCTTATTACCCTCCACCTTGGCAACGGTGCAAGCGCCTGTGCCATACAAGAGGGCAGAAGCATCGACACATCCATGGGCTTTACACCGCTTGAAGGACTTGTCATGGGTACTAGAAGCGGTGATATCGACCCTGCCATCCTCCCCTACCTTGAGCAAAACGGCTACGATACAAAAAGCATCGACAACTTGCTGAACAAAGAGAGCGGACTGCTTGGAATCTGCGGCACCAACGACATGCGCGAGGTCATTTCCCTAGCAGAGCAAGGCAACCCGGATGCCACACTCGCACTGGAGATATTCTGCTACCGCATCCGTAAATACATCGGTGCTTACGCCATAGCATTGGGGAGTCTTGATGCCATTGTCTTTACAGGGGGCATCGGAGAGCATGCGATCAAGGTACGGCAGATGGTTTGTGAAGGCTTAGGTATACTGGGTGCCAAATATGATGATGCCAAAAATAAAGCTATTTGTACTGAGGGTGGGAGTTTTCATCATCATGAGAGTAGTGTTTTGCTTTTGGTCGTACCGACCGATGAGGAGTTGGAGATCGCATTACAGTGTGAAGAGGCTTTGACTTCTTTATAGTGACGGGGAAACCACAAAGGGTTGCCCCTACGGTTATCTTGATCTCAACCTGCAAGGATGATCCTTATAAAAAGAGAAAGATCAGATATGCCCTCTGATCTTTTTGGCGATCTCTTGGCTGAGGCGGTCTATCATTTTGCTTTGGGTGGTGACGATGCCTTCAAGCGTATTACTGCCGTGTGCAACATAGTGCACCTTTTCACCGACAACCAAACGGTTCTCTTCTCTATCTGTGAGGCTCCATCGTCCGTTCAGTGTGACCGTACCGTTGACATCTCCGTCAAAACGGTCGATCTTCACATAGATGCGGTAGCGGTCATCGATAGGCTCTTCCCATGGACTTGCAAGGAAAGTGTGATGTGGCAATAGCTTTGAAAGATCATGCGTTAACATCGACTGGATGTTCTTATCGAGCGCACCGACCCATCGCTCCTCCTCATGTAGTTGCAGGTGCCCTTTTGAGAGGCGTGTGACGATCTGCGGTTTATCTATGTAGTCCGCCACTTCCACCTCTGCAACACCTACGATACTACCGCGAAGATGTACTGTTTGCGCAGCACTGTGTTGCATTTGCGGATGGAGCTGATAGAAGTTCGACTTGGAGCTACACCCTGCCATCACTGCTGCCGCAACGATACCTAAAACCAACTGTTTCATCTATTTTCCTTTGATCAACGACTCAGGATGTCGTTCAAGATAGTCTGTCAAGTGTTTGATCGACTTGGTCGTTCGTGTCATCTCGTCGAGTAATTTTAACAGTTTACGATTAATCTCCGCCGTCGAGTCGACATAGTTCTTGCGTGCAGCATTCATCATTTTATTGGTATCATTAATAAGTTTGTCCACACTGTCAACCGCATCATCGACTTTTGGGATAGTACTGGTACGCACCTCTTTCATCAGATCACGCATCTCAATACCGATCTCATCGAACGGAATATCGGCAATACGCTGCATGATCTTCTGCGCATTGCTCTTAAACGATGCGATCTCGGTCGGAACAGTCGGTATCACATAAAGCCCGTACTCTTTTTTCGGTTCAACATAAGGTATATCTTTATAGAAATCAAAGTCAATATAGAGTTCACCCGTCAACAAGTTCCCGCTTTTAAGCTGTGCTCTGAAACCTTTTTTCAAGAGTCTAAAAAAGACCGCAACATTCACGTCATTTCCTACCTGTTTGGCATGACCTTGCATGTTGAATCGCTCAGGTTCGATCTTAATGAGGATCGGTATCTTGAACTCTGCGGTATCGGCATTGCCTACAAGCGAATAACTGACCACCTCACCGATCTTCACTCCACGATACTCTACCGGTGCCCCTTCGGAAAGTCCCCTGATCGATTCATTGAAGTATATCCAAAAGAAGATCTCCTTAGTATAGTGAAGTTTTTTCGCCTCTTTGAAGTTATCGTAGAGAGTAAAGATATAGCCTTTTGGAACAGGTTTTCCTCTACCATGAGAGGGGAAGTTATCGAACGCCAATCCTCCCATCACCACAGAGACCAACGACTCAGTTTGAACCTCAATTCCATCAGCCGAGATGTTCGCCCAGATACCGCTTGCATTGTAAAAACGGGTTTTATCATTAATAAGCTGATCGAACGGTGATTTGATAAAGACCTCAATATCGATCTTCTTACCGTTCTTATCGAGTTTATAGGAAGCGACACTTCCGGCTTTGAACTTTTTATAGTAGATGGGAGAGCCGACATCCAAAGAGCCGATACTGTCTGCTTGCAGCATAAAGGTTCGCCCTTTCTCACCCGAAGTGACCACTGGAATGTGATCCAATCCTTTAAAGCGGGTAACGTACTGCTCACCCTGTCTGGGGTCCATCACAATATAGACTCCCGAAAGCAGGGTATCAAGCCCCTGTATCTCCCCCATACCTACTTTTGCTTTGACCACCCAAAAGCGTGTCTTTTCAGAGAGGAAGGGCTTCATGTTCTTTTTTAACTCCGCACTCACCGTAACACTCTTAAGGTCAGGACTGAAAGTCACATCGGTCACCTTCCCCACTTCAACATCTTTATATTTGATCAGGGTCTTACCTGCCTGAATACCTGCAGCCGATTTAAAGTCGATCTTGATCTCCGGTCCTTTCTCACTCAAAGATTGGTAAAAGAGCATCGCACCGATTACCAGTGCCACGATAGGCACGATCCAGACAGTGGAGATCCCTTTTTTCTTCTCATGCCATACGGCATCTTTGATCTGCGTTTCATGCATGGTTGTTCGTTTCCTTTGTCATAAGATTGTTTTCTGAGGGAATATCCCATATCAAGCGTGGATCGAAGCGCATTGCCGCAACCATCGTAACGATGACCACCAACAAAAAGTAGTTCGCCCCTGCACCCGCTTGAATCTCGCTCAAACCGCCAAAGTGTACCAGTGCGATCATAATGGCAACAACATAGACATCGACCATCGACCACTTTCCGATCAGCTCCGTCAACTCATACAGATGCAGTTTACTTTTGGGGTTCATCACCCGTTTCTTCCGTACGGTAATCAGCAGATAGATCAAGATCAGCAACTTCGTAATAGGCACGATAATACTGGCAATGAATATCACTGCTGCGATCAGGTAGCTTCCAGTCTCCAGAAAGTAGAGCACCCCGCTTAAGATGGTATCCGACTGCGTACCGGCGAAGGTATGCACATGCATCATCGGCAGTAGATTGGCAGGAATATAGAAGACGATACTTGCA